>NZ_CGIH01000027.1:202484-204956 GCF_000983115.1 Syntrophomonas zehnderi OL-4 | reverse complement strand
CTCCAGGAACTGTTCCATTTCCTCGGGAGTCATGTCCAGGTATTTATACACTGTTGTTCGGGATAGATCCAAACGCCGGGATATCTGACTTATGTTAAAATGTTTGGCTTTTAGGTCCTGGATATCTAAATACATATTCCACCCTTCTGCTACGTTCATTTCTTCCTCCTCTGCTATGATCAAAGCTGTTTTTATTTCCAGCTCAATCATAGCCTTTTTGGAGGATTGTGGTAAATACTGTTCATTCTTATTTGTTGTTTTCTGTCCAATTTAGTTTAGCGGTTACACCTGTCAGTTGGTGGTTCTTTTTGCATTTCTATTGCCTTCTGAGAATAACAAGTTTTGTAATAATTCAATTCATCCAATTTCCCATTTTCCTGGTTTACAGTGGCAATAGTGATGTTCATGTCATTGACCCCGACTGCCTTACTTAATTCCTGTCCCAACCGTAAATGTACCTCATTTCGGTCTTTTGATAAAAAGCCCTTTATATTATCAAAAATACCACCGTAGACCGCAGGGAGTTTTATTCCAAACGCAATAAGGCAAATCACGAAGGCCATAATAACTAGAGAACGCTTCTTGATATTCATTTGAAACCTCCTTTCAAGCATTAAAATGTTAGGCTTCTCGTATCAACCAAGGGCCAGTACAGATCGTCACAGTCAACGTTTCCTGTATATTCGCCCTTAATGTGCATCCCCTATGAAATCCCGTATATTGGTTTTTCAAGATCACCCATGCGGGAGGAAATTAACCAGTTTCCTCCCGCATATATTTTGATTTTAAGCTAATATTCGCCAAACCTTAAGGTATCATCGGTTTTCCCGAGCTTTTATCATCGAACGGCAACGTGTATTTTAACGCATCAAGCTGTTCTGTTAATTTATTCATTACATCTGAAAGTTCATAGGCTTTAAGGTTATCCATTTTCATGAATCCAGGTCTTAATGATATTGGAATAATGAACTCTTGGTTGCTGGCCGTACGTACATAAAAAGCATCAAACTGGAATGGTATTATAAATCGTATGTGTTGTATTTCAAGAGGATCTTTAATATCATTTTTCAAAATTACGTCCGATATGCTATCAAAATTAGACGACATTCTAATCATATCCTCAGATAACCCTGAGTTTAGCAAGCAAGGCTCCCATTTTCCATTGTATTTACCAATCGTACAAGTCGTAATAATTTCACCGTTATTATTCATTAATGGATATTCCCAGAAATAGTTTAATAAAGCATCTTGTAAATTTCCTCTTCCGTCAGTGATAGAATTCATATCAACATAATAAACTTTATATGGTACTCCTACCTTTTTTGGTGAATTATCGCCAATGATCTCCGGATTGCATATACTTTTATCTTTGGCAATACATTCTACAGCCCAATCTATTCCAGGTTCAATTTGATTGGTAATACTATTTTTTTCGTTATCGTAATCAATTGTATCTTCTAGCATTATTTGTGATACTTTATCTTTCATTGCATATGTTTGCTCAATATGTAGTCCTGCAATAACTATAGTTATCATAATACATGCAATTAATAACTTTTTCCTCACACTCATACCCACCTTCCACATTATTTCCAAAATACGCAAGCACAGAATCCCCATGTGTTTACATAATAGTTATAAGTACAAGAGTGCCCTAGTCCATCAGCTGGATCATTGTATATTGCTTTCCCTACCAACGATAATTACAGTTAATAGATCTTTACGTCAGAATAAGCTGATTTGCTTTCCAGCAGATTGCCCGCAGCATTATACACCTTAGCGGTAGCACATACCCGGTAGGTGCCATGGACAACGTAATAAGCTTCTTCTATACCAGCAACGGATTGCCCGGTTGATGATGCAGACCAAGACTTAATTGTACTCCAGCCATTGCCGGTGGATTTTTCTAGTTGAACTGTCAATCGGGTGGTATGCGAACGGTCATAAGCTGAAGCATGTCCTATAGAGGTAGCTTTGCCCGATGAGTTGATCGACAAGCCCGCATTTAACAAGGAAATGTACGTAAATTGGGGTGTTATTACGTTTTGTTTCCCTGTGCACCCAGCACCTTCTGTAGCCAGTGCTGGAACGGAACAGAATACGGTCATCAGGATAAGAATTCCCATGCATATCATTTTTCTCATTAAAAAAGCCTCCTTAAAATGTCTTTCATAAATAAAAGACAACTAAGAAGGCTTCCTGCAACAAATTTTTTCTACTTTTTTCAAATTTTCCTTAGCTAATCTATATATCTTACTCCTTCGGCTATTTCTATTGCCGTGTCTTTTTCCATCTGTCCCCGAATGATGCACATATGGTCATGCATGGGCCATATGATTGTAAGCATAGCATTTTTGATAATAAGCTTTCCTTCATGTCCGTTGATATTGACCGTCTCAATGGAGGAAGCGTTTTGCGTATCCAACTGAGACTGGCTGTCTTCGTTTAATTCCATGTAAGTAATAAGTAAAC
>NZ_CGIH01000027.1:0-202474 GCF_000983115.1 Syntrophomonas zehnderi OL-4 | reverse complement strand
CTCCAGGAACTGTTCCATTTCCTCGGGAGTCATGTCCAGGTATTTATACACTGTTGTTCGGGATAGATCCAAACGCCGGGATATCTGACTTATGTTAAAATGTTTGGCTTTTAGGTCCTGGATATCTAAATACATATTCCACCCTTCTGCTACGTTCATTTCTTCCTCCTCTGCTATGATCAAAGCTGTTTTTATTTCCAGCTCAATCATAGCCTTTTTGGAGGATTGTGGTAAATACTGTTCATTCTTATTTGTTGTTTTCTGTCCAATTTAGTTTAGCGGTTACACAGGTCTTATTGCAATATTGTTTAGCACCTACTGCAATACTATTTAGCATATAGTATGTACAGAAGATTAGTCGTTTTTCTAAAATAGCGGGCTCCAATAAAGAGCGCCGCTATTTTTCAAATTATACGCATCCAGTAGGTTTCGGTAGTCCGGCAATTTTGCACGCGCCTTTCCCCGGGCCGCTTGGGAATAAGGTGTAGATTTCTGATTGTTTTTTACCCGTATCCTTTAACATTTTTCTAACCATTGGGGCTACACCAAACTCCGCATAATATTCACGCAGATAGTTAATGATATCCCAGTGTTCCTGTGTCAACTCAACTTCTTCTGTGGTAGCCAGGACATGAGCGACTTCTTCGTCCCAGTCCGCAGCATTATCAAGAAAACCATCTTCATCTAAAAGCAAAATACGATCTCCTACTTTTAGTTCTGCCATTTTTAAATCCTCCTTATTTATCATATATATAATTATGCTGCAGCATTCCTTTCAGGCTGCTACAAGCACAATTTACTATTATTATATATTTTCAGAGCAAGGTTTTTAATGTTCAACCATACTTTGCTCCCTGACCGCGACCACCATTTTATACAAAATAGTTAAGATTAAGAAGCCGATAGCGTATACTCCTAAAACTATAGCCAACTCAGTACTTGAAGGTATATATTCTGTAACCCGTTCAAATGAATTGGGTACAAACCCTGCCAGTACCAGGCCTATCCCTTTGTCTAGCCAAGCAGCTATAAAAACTGCTGCCAGGGCAATAGTTAAAACCTTCTCATTGCGCCGCATACTCGGCACCAGAAGCAGACCAATACCTAAGAAAGCCAGTATTGCCGCTGTCCACATAAACGGAACCAGGTTATTATGTCCGTTTAATCCTACAAAAAGATATTGGAGCGCAGCCATATGTCCCGGAATATTACTGTAAAACGCTGTAAATACCTCCAAAAGAAAGAAAAAAACATTGGCAATCATTGCATAGGTTACGATTACCGCCAGCGACTGAATAGCCTCCTTTGAAGTCTTAAAGGACGTATACTTGCGCAGTATAAGACAAAGGATTATTAGGAGGGCTGGTCCTGCAGCAAAAGCCGAAGCCAAAAATCGTCCCGCCATTATTGCCGTTAACCAATAGTATCTTCCCGGCAGTCCCGCATAAAGAAAAGCAGTAACGGTATGGATGCTCACTGCCCACGGAATTGCAATATAAGTAAGTACCTTAGTCCAATGAGGGGCAGAAATTCCTTTTTTATCAGCACCCAATATGGTCCATCCAATAATTAAATTAAGCAACAGATAACCAAGAAGTACACACATATCCCAAAACATAACGGAATTGGGGGTTGGATGTAAAACAATGTTGAGGAAACGGGTTGGCTGTCCCATATCACAAAGGATGAACAGCATACAGACAATTACTGCCGCAACTGCCAAGAATTCACCTAAGATAACTATTGGCCCGAATGTTTTATGATCATGCAGGTAATAAGGTATCGCTACCATTACCGCAGATGCTGCTACCCCTACCATAAAGGTAAACTGAGAAATATATAAACCCCAGGTAACATCCCTACTCATTCCAGTAATACCCAAGCCGGTATTAAATTGTTCGAGGTAAGCTGTGAATCCGAAGATTATTATAATCATTAGAAAAACAATCCAGGTATAGTAACGTTTACTTCCGTACAAGACCTTCTCAAGCACCCTCTTCGTCCCCCCCGATCACATAATACACACTTGGTCCAGTTCCTAGTTCTGCTTTGCGGCGAATAGCAAAATTGCTCCGCAATACTTTTCTCACTTCCGAGTTAGGGTCATTTAAATCGCCAAATATAATGCCTCCACGGGAGACTTCAACACAAATCGGTTTTAACCCCTTGTTCAATCGCTCAACGCACATAGTACACTTTTCAACAACACCTATAGCTCTGGTAGGGTAGTCATGATTCATCATACCTATGTGCGGCCTTGGATCAATAAAATTAAAGCTTCTGGCACCATAAGGACACCCAGCCATGCAGTATCTGCAGCCGATACAGCGATGATAATCCATAACTACAATTCCATCAGGGCGTTTGAAGGTTGCCTTGGTTGGGCAAACCCTTACGCACATAGGCTCTTCACAGTGGTTGCACAATACCGGGAAGTTCATGGTTTTTATTTTTTCACTTAAGTATTTGCTCTCCATTTCTGCAAATGCATGCTCAAAATCTTCTTTCCAAATCCATTTAACTTCATGCTTAGGATCTTTAATATCGGGTACGTTATGATATTGATGACAAGCATTGGCGACCCTTTGAATATCTTCTGGTTTTTGAAACTTACTGATATCTATGACCATCCCCCAGTGTTTAGCCTGCAGAGCATTACTATCTTTATTCATTTCCGCAGCCTCAACCCTGAAATCGTCAAGACCTTCCATAACAACTATTCCGCCAATACCTGCTGCCGCAATAACTTTAAGAAAATCTCGTCTGTTCATTGTTTTAGACCAGCTCCTTTCGTTCCATTGTGGCAATCCCAACAATATGGATCAACTTGCGAGTAGGTATGGCAACTATCGCAAAAATTACTTTTGTTGGAATGGCATTGAAAACAGTTGTTTTCCAGGCTCATCTCATACTTTTGACCAGAGCTGCTTGTATAGACAGTATTGCCTTCGCGTACTACCTGGTCACGCCATTCGTTAAGCATACGCATATGATTGGCACGCATATAATCAGCACTTTCTATACATTCTTTTTTTTCTAACTGATTAATAGTTGGTGTATTCAAACTTAATTGGAGCGGCTGAGCTGTCTTCCCAACGTTTATAAAAAACGGAAAAGCGGCCACTAATACAAAAATAACAAGACCTATAATAATCTTCCTGCTGTTATACATCACTCTTTACCCCTTTTTCAGGTAGTGGTTCACAACGCAAGTCCAATGTTCGTTCAATTTCACCATCCATTACGAGAGCATTCGCAACTAATTCATGAACTCCCATTACTTCAACTCCCGGAACCCAATAATCCATCAGTGATGGGAAAGAAGCTCTGTCCAACGCACATATATTAGCTAATACATTGACCCCGTGGTTTTCCTGCACGTATTTTACTGCATTCGCCCGAGGGAAGCCTCCCCGCAAACGCAATTCCATGTTTTCTCCCGCGTTAAGCCCAGAACCACTCCCACAGCACAAAGTCTTTTCGCGGATTGTTTCTTCAGGCATTTCGAAGAAATTATTGCAGACTTTGTTGATAATATAGCGCGGTTCTTCTAGTAGTCCCATGCCTCTTGACGTATTACAAGAGTCATGATAGGTAATCCGCAGATGATCGTTGCGGCTCGGATCAAGTTTCAATTTGTTGTGGTAAATAAGATCCGCTGTAAATTCAGTAATATGAACCATTTTGGTTGATTTTGCATTTTCAAATTTTGTTCCTGTTATTGGAGAAATTGGTTCTTCCAAAAAGTCCGCCGGACCGTTCCAGGTATCCATATACTGATTTACCAACCGCCACATATGACCACATTCCCCCCCCAGGATCCATTTGACACCAAGTCTTTTGGCCTCGGCGTAAATCTTCGCATTGAGCCGTTTAGCCATCTCATTGGAGGTAAAGAATCCAAAGTTTCCTCCCTCAGACGCATATGTACTCATGGTGTAATCAAGGCCCAGCTGTTCGAAAAGCATTAAATAACCCATGCAAGTGAATATGCCCGGCTCAGCAAACAGATCTCCGGAGGGTGCTACGAATAGAATCTCTGCTCCCTTGCGGTTGAAAGAAGGATTAATCCGTTTGCCGGTTATAGTCTCAATATCATCAATCATAAACTCAATATTACTCATTATTGCCTGTGGTTCCATACCCACGTGGTTTCCTTTGATGTAGCAATTCGCTACCGGTCCGGAAATCCAGTCCGTGTTCAGACCCAGCAGGTTCAGCAATTCTCTTCCCATGATGGTTATTTCAGCTTGATCTATGCCATAAGGACAAAAAACTGAACATCGGCGGCATTCTGTACACTGGAAAAAATAGTACCACCATTCTTTAATAACATCTTCTGTAAGATCGCGAGCACCGGCTAAACGACCAAAGACTTTACCGGAAGTTGTAAAATATCTCTTGTAAATTGACCGCATAAGCTCGGCCCGCAATACCGGCATATTTTTGGGATCACCTGTTCCCATGTAAAAATGGCATTTATCTGCACAAGCACCGCAGCGCACGCACACATCCATAAACAATCTAAAAGAACGGTACTTGGACATATAATCTGAGATTCCTTCTATTATAGTCCCTTTCCAATCTTCGGGAAGTTTCCAGTCTTCATCTTCTGGCGACCAATCGCGAGCATTCGGGAAATTGACAATTTCCAAGTTTTTCGCCTTAGCTCCATAGCAGTATGTACCTGGCTTAAATTCAACTGGTGTATCCATCCAATCTGTTTTGGGGACATCAAACTTATGTTGGAGCAATTCGTCTTTCTTCGGTAACTTGGCCATTATCTCCTCACTCCTTTTCCAGCGGCAGGCCGACTTTACGCATCTTATCCCTGAACTCATCCTCATATTCTGAGTAATGGTGTTTTTCCACCTCATAATTCCAGGGATTAATGTACCTTTCAATGCGACTGTTGTTGGCCAGATTTCTGGTTGGACTTAAGAATATTCCCCCAGCATGCATTAATTTGCTACAAGGAAAATAAACTGCCAGACTGCTAACAAGAAATATATGAATATAAAAGATTGTGCCAATAGTCGTAGAGGTAGTTGGTTTGAAAGAAACCAGACTCATAGTCAGTTCCTTTACTGCTGCCACATCTACACCATAAACGTACCTTCCCAAAATACCACTGGCAGCAATTCCCAGTAACAATAGTACCGGAAAGTAATCTGCAATCTGAGAGATATATTTGATGTTGGGAATCATCACCCGTCTTAAGAAAAGATAAGTTAAAGCAGCCACAAGCAGCACATCTGTAATATATAACAGAGGAACACCGATCTGCAGAAAACTGTCCAATGATTCCAACCCAATTATCAGACCGGGAACCGGGTTTAAAAAGAACCTCAGATGCCTTAATAGAATAATCAGCATTGACCAGTGAAAGACGAGACTTCCAAACCAAAGCCATTGAGCAGAACCGAAAACTAATTTGTCCTCGATCTTTTCTGTTTTTGTATTTCTAAACAGTGATCTAAAAAGGGTAACCTC
Organism: Syntrophomonas zehnderi OL-4; assembly: GCF_000983115.1. Classification (GTDB taxonomy): domain Bacteria; phylum Bacillota; class Syntrophomonadia; order Syntrophomonadales; family Syntrophomonadaceae; genus Syntrophomonas_B; species Syntrophomonas_B zehnderi. The sequence goes on along the minus strand of NZ_CGIH01000027.1, from coordinate 196,981 downwards.
TAGTACCATTCTCCAAATAACGCCCCATGTATTTGTGGGATTTTCTATTTTATTCTGCTTTATCCAGGGCAAGGATTGCTGCTGTCCGCATGTTGTTGTGATACAAAACGGCACCGGTGACTTTCCCCACCTAACCACTCGAATGATAAATCCCCCGATAAATACTGCGATGGCAGTATAAGGAATAATAATTCCAAACAAAGTGTTCAGATGTAGAATTTCAACACCAACCCATGCCGTTAAAGCTAAAATTATTACCGCAAGCAGAGAGAACCAAACCTTCATCCCGCATCTCTCCCATACAAACGTTTAATTTCATTCATTTTGATTTCATAAATCTTGGCTTGGCAGTCTGAATAAATATCAAAGGCATGTAGACCGATTTCGTCTATACGCTTATCAACATCCCATATTTCTATAGACCAATTATTGGTTTGATCCCCTTCTGCCAGTTCATCTCTTATAATCTGCTTGAGTGTGAATATAAACTTCAATGCTTCCGCAGGTTTGAAATCCTGAATTGCCCTGAGTTTACAGATCTCCTGAAGTGGAGTAAGCAAATCCAGATTATCGTCAGGCTTTATCAGCCACTCAAAAATTTCCTCAGCATTTTTTTCTATTATGTAGGCCATGGGGTTGGTAAAGCGGCCCTTCTTGGTATTTACAATTAAAGGATCCTGCTTCGCATGAGAAGTGGATGCACTTGCTTGCCACTTTGATAGGATTTTAGGTTTTTTTTCACTAATTGCTGTGTAGATCGACAATTCCATTCTTACTTTACTCCCCTTATAATTAGGAAAAATAAGTCCTTTTTGAGTTAGTAAGGACGATTTGTTATTCAATTCGTCCTTACCAATCCCTTTTTAAGGAGCTCCTACCTTGCCTTTAAGCGCCACAAAGGTTGTTGTAATGTATAGGTATTCTATCTTGTCCTCGATAGCCAATTCTTTAATGGCATTGTCTACGTCAGACTTAACTTCTCCAATAGCTTTGGCAATGTCTTTGCTTTTGGCTTTTTCAACAGTTTCCAAATAAGCTAAAACTTTCTCTTTAATTTTGGGGTCTGCTGGTTCCTTTGACATTTGTATTCCTCCTCACTTTCAATTTGAGGTTGGAAAAGATCTTACTGCTGCTCATCGCTTATTAGTATTTAAATGCTGCGCTTGTCCGGAATGTTTCACGCGAAAATATATAATCATCTATACATTTGTCGCTAAAGGGAATATCCGCAAGGGTAAAAAATCTTTCCCAGCCAATACGTTCAACCCATTCACCAACCCGCTCACCACTCCGGGCATTTTTAAGCCAAACTTCCACAATATTGCGCACAGCCTCAGTTACTTCAGGCCAACGGGGCGGATTATTAGGCAGATATGGAATAACTAGACGTGAAAAACTTGGCGCAGTACGCGCGTTGGAAACCTTCCCGCCAATCATGATAGCCACACCATCGTTTTTGGGATCCATGATATCCATAGCCGGGGACATGGTGAAACAGTTTCCGCAATACATACATTTTTCATCCTTAAGGGCAACACTCTTGTTTTTAGGATCCGGACGAATAGCTCCGGTTGGGCAACTGGCAACCAGACTTGGAATCTCCGCACCTTTTTGCAGTATTTCATGTTTTATGGTGGGAACGGTTCTATGTACACCCAATATTGCAATATCACTGCAATGTACTGCACCACACATATTAAGACAGCAAGCCATGGCAACTCTCAGTTTAGCCGGTAGGTCATCACGTCCAAAATATTCATATAAATCATCCATTACTGCCTTAACTATACCGGAAGCATCGGTTGCCGGAGTATGGCAGTGAATCCAGCCCTGAGTATGTACGATGTTACTCAGTGAGTTACCGGTTCCGCCGACAGGCAATCCTTTAGCTTTACATGCTTCGATTAAAGGTTCCACTTTAGATGCGTCTCCGGTTAGGAATTCAATATTATTACGGCTAGTGAACCGCAGATAACCGTCACAATATTCATCCGCCAGGGCACAGATGTCGCGAATGAAATCAACACTTACCAATCGGGGAGAACCGACCCGAATAGTGTACAGCTCATCTCCAGAATTAGCTACATGCTTCAAAAGACCTGGTTTTACTTTTTCGTGGTATTTCCATTGTCCGTAGTTCTCCCGAATTACCGGCGGAAGATTTTCTTTATAATCTGGGGGGCCAATGTCAATTTTAGCCATTAATCTTCACCTCTTGTATGTTGTATTTAACCGCTTTATAAATGAATCATCTTGCATTCGGAAGGATATCTATTTATTTATTTCTTCCTCTTGCCAGAATACATACGGATTAGCACGAGGTCGGAAAACCATTTGCGGTACAGGCGGTAATCCTACTTCACGTAAAAACGTTCCCATTCCTACACGGTATATCAGTTCACCCAATCTTTCGCGGGTCTTACCGTTCTCGTCCCACCAATCCCAGATACGATACATCAGATCCTTAAATTCGGTATAAGGTGGCTCCATTTTCATGAAGGGAACGATTACCCAGGACATGAAGGCTGATTTAACAATAGTGGATTTTCCTCCCAAAAGGATTGATGCCCCTTTCTCTTTACCAGGTTGTATAGCTTTGGGCATCATATTAATACAATGCATACACCGTGAACAATCTTCAGGTATTACAGTTAACTCATTGTTTATGGCATCAAATTCCAGGGCACGAGTTGGACATTTGTCGCATACTAAACGTTGGATATTCATCCCACTCTCAGCATAAGCCTTTACCTCATCATTATTAATAATAAGGGTATCACGCCATGTTCCGATTACTGAACAGTCTGCACGGGCGATTGCTGCAACACAGTCGTTGGCACAACCAGACATTTTAATTTTAAATTTGTATGGCCACATGGGACGATGTAGTTCATCCTGAAATTCGTTCGTGATATCATAACACATGTCCAGAGTATCATAGCAAGCAAATTCGCAGCGGCCGGGCCCAACACAGCAGCTAGGGGATCGTAAATCAGAGCCGGATCCGCCTAAGTCATAGCCAGCATCGCTAAATTCGTCAAAAGTAGGCTGTAATTCATCAGTTGTGGTTCCCAACAGAATAATATCACCGGTAGATCCATGCATATTGGTCAAACCGCTGCCGTGCTTTTCCCAGATATCGCATATCTCCCGTAGCGATTTTGTTGAATAGAACCAGCCGCTGGGTTGATTAATACGCATTGTATGGAACTCTTTCAGATTCGGATACTCCTCCGGCAAGTCAGTATAACGACCGATAACACCTCCCCCGTATCCTCTCACTCCTACGATGCCACCATGTTTCCAATGTCCCTTGTTATCCTCATAAGAACGTTCCATGAGACCTAATAACTCATTAGCAGCAGGACTCTTTACGGCAGCCCTTTTTATTTCAGTAACAAAACTTGGCCAAGGACCTTTTTCCAACTCGTCTAACTGTGGTGTTTTTTTATCTTCCGCCATGGTCAATCCTCCTGTCGGTTAATATTGTTTGTATTAAACCTCCGTAACCGAGATAGCCTCGCTAGGGCAAACTGATGTACAAGCCTCACAACCCATGCATTCGGTGGGATCTCCAGACACAAATGCCTTCTCGCCATTAAAACCCAAAATTCGAGCAGGGCATCCTTCGGTGCATTCGTTGCAGCCTGTACATATTTCCTCGTCAATAGCAACTATAAACACTTTTCCTCCTCCATTTCTTTATCTGAACCTTTTTAAGGCAGGATGCTGTTGATTGTGTAATAAATTTCACTTACCTTGATATAAGTAAAACATTGTATAATGAACCTGTAAAATATCAATACTTTATAGCACTATCAAAAACCCTTATTACAACCAAATAGATATGCCGCCTTCCAAATACACGGCCTCCTCTAAACCCATTGATTGCAAAAAACAGACAGCATCGTAGCTGCGGATACCCAAACCGCAAACCACCACAACTGGCCGGTCACAAGGTATTTCGTGATATCTTTCTCGCAGCTCACCAGCAGGAATCAGCAATACATCCTTTTCACTAAGTGGCTTAGCCTTGACTTCATCCGGTTCTCGTATATCGAGGAAGCAAATGGGCACTTGGGTATTCTTCAGTAAGTCTAAAGCAAGCGGTGATATCCCCCTGGACAGTCCACAACGTTTGTTTTCCAGGGTATTGGCTGCATGTATGGCAATATCTATTGCTTCTGAATAAGGAGGTGCATATCCAAGATCCAGATTGGCTATATCCTTTAACGAAGCACCAAATTTAATCGCCACACTAAAAACATCTACACGCTTTATCGCCTCGCCTGCTCCGCAAACCTGCGCCCCTAATAAACGTCCTGTACTCCGATCAGCAATTAATTTTATTGTCAGAGAGCTGTGCAAAGGATAATAATGTGGTGAGTCATGCCCAGATACAATTCCAGAAATAACGTTATTTCCCAAGCTAACAGCTTCAAATTCTCCTAAACCTGTTTTGCCAATATTTAAATCAAATGCCTGTAGAACTGTAGTACCCATTACTGCAGAAAACTCAGTATCAAGACCGGCAATATTGTCTGCTACTACCCTGCCCTGCTTATTCGCTGTAGATGCCAACGGAATATATACTTCTTGTTCACTAACCTTGTTAATTTGGGATGCGCAGTCTCCTGCGGCAAAAATGTGAGGGTCACTGGTACGCAGATGAGCATCTACTTTAATCGCACCATTGCTAGCCAGCTCTAAGCCGGCAACTTGAGCCAGGTCGACTCGAGGCCGTACCCCGGTAGCTACAATCACTGCATCAGTGATAATCTCACCCTGGTTGGTTGTGATGCTGTTGACACTCCCATCCTCACCGCAGTTTATCGCTTTCACCCGACATTTAAGCTGTAAATCAACCTTATATTGCTTCATTTGCGCAGCAACCAATTGAGCGATATCAGGATCCAGAAGCTTAGGCAGAACTTGATTCTGTGCTTCACAGACAGTCACCTTAATACGACGTCCTGCTAAAGCATCAGCAACCTCCATTCCGATTACTCCCGCACCGATTATTGTCACATGTTGAGCATTTTTCGTCCGCAAATATTCCTGCAAGCGAAGTGCGTCATTAGGTTGGTGCATCGTAAAAACACCAGGCGTTTCAAGTCCCTTTATCGGTGGAGTTATAGCTACAGCCCCAGTTGCCAGAACCAGATAATCATATTCTAGTTCAGATTGAATCTGGCTCTCTAAGTGAATGATACTTACCCTTTTACGCTCCCTGTCAATGCCTGTCGCCCTGGTTCCGGCTAGAATCCTGATATCCTTCCTGGTACGGAAAAATTCTATATCACGTGCAACACCATAAGATGTAGCATACAGACTGCTAAACTCCGGCACCAGATTAGCCAGATAAAATGGCATGCCGCATGACCCAAAGGATATAAACTCACCTTGTTCGACTATAGTAATTTCAGCATCAGGTACAAGCCTGCGAAGCCGTGCGGCTGTTTTCGGACCTGCAGCCATACCTCCAATTATAATAACTTTCATATACTTGACCTCTTTCCTCGCTAACCTCCCATACCCGCTGGGTACAAGCAAATATTACAATTAAGATTACCTGTGGTAGGTTCAACCTAAGCTAAGTAAAAGATTCTATAACGTTAGCCTAGCAAGAGTTCTACATTGCGGGGAGTATTTGAGAACAGGCGGCGAACTAATTAGGCTGCTTCGGTAAACGAACCGGACAGATTATAAGTTTTTTACGTAATACTCAGTACAGCTTAAGAATTCAGACAGATATGATATTAATAAATTGTTATTCGTCTAAAAATTCCAGGTATGGCTTATCTACACTTACTAGTGCATTAACCATTAACTCGACCAGGCCTCCGTACTGAACATTAAACTTCTCAGTCGCATCGTAATATTTTAAAATTCCCCTCATGGTTCCCTTACAGTTGGAACATGGGGCGCAGATATACTTAGGTATGCTACTGTCATCGATAGTATCGGAAAATGCCCTTAAAATTTGTTCGAACTTAACTCGGGCACTCAGTTTATCTCGGAACTTATCAAAATTAAAGCTGTTCATTATGGCGAATCCGCTACCTCCGCCGCAGCAATAGTTATCTACTCCGTGGGGTGTCATTTCCCTGAATTGATGAGTTATATTTTTTAATATATCTCTCTGCGGCTGAACGATTCCCATCTGTCTAACCATATTACAAGGATCATGCAAGGTTATCGGGAAGTTATTTTTGTTTGGATCGAATCTTAGCCTTTTGTTTTTTACCAGATCCCACATAATGGGTAGCCAGCTTTCAACCGGCACCTTATCTTCTCCATATAAAAAACGGTCGGCTACAACTCCGGCAGCTTTATGTGCATGTCCACACTCGCCTATGACAATTCTTCTTACCCCTAGTTCCTTGGCCGCCTGCATTTGTTGCAAGGCAACTTTTTTGGCCTGTGCGTCATCATACCAGATACCATAGTTAACACTGTCATAACCTATCATGTCACTACTAAGAGTCCAATCAACCCCGGCTTCCTCAAACAGGATAGCAAAAGCAGCTGGATTCTCAGGCCAGGCAACAAATTCACCTGTATTATGAACCAATAGAATATCGGCACCCTTCTTGTCTATAGGAATCTTTATCTTACGCCCGATTCTATCCTCAATATCCTCTTCCATGAATTCCACCATATCTACAAAGGCAGCTTTGCCAACGCCAGTAGATGAGCCGGTCTTAAGCTGAAGTATGGTTCCTTTGTCATGTAAAGGCGTAGGCGCAATTCCCATCTCCTGACTAAATATCTTGCGAATTTCTTTTGCAAATAGTGAATTATCCAGGCCCAACGGGCAGGTTTGCGCACAGCGGCGACACAGATTGCAACGATAAGCTAATTCACCTAACCTGGCGATAGTTTCCCAATTTACGTCAATATCTCCGCCGATAAATTTTTTGTATAGCTTTCCGCCGGAGGTAAAATACTTATTATAAATTTTTCTCAAAACATCTGCCCGGAAAATCGGTCTGTATAACTCGTTATCGCCAGAAGCTTTATATATATGGCAGGCATCTGAGCAGGTATTACACTTGGCACAATATTCAAAGGACAATTTCAAAGGCTGCAAAACACCATTGTTGGCATCCGAAAATATTTTTTCCAACCCGTTCAGGAATTTCTGAACAAATTCTATTTCTTCGGCTTCTGTTTTAGGGCGCTGTAGTGTGTCAATGCCTGCACAACCATCTAAAGAAGTACAATACTTCTCTCTCCATTCAGGTTTAACATCGGGAAAATCAGGTTCCATGCCCGGCTGATCATAAGGAAAACTCAAAGGCATTAAGTCATTTAACTGGATCAGCTGTTCACACGGTTTACCCAATTCCTGTGGTCTTAAATCTTTTTGATTCACAGTTTAGTCTCCTTTCACCCTAATGATTCACGCTTTGATTCTGAAAGCTACTGCATATGCGGCGCAGACCATTTAGTTGTGGGCCGGGTGCGCGTCTCAGCTTTTAAACGGTTTTCAATATTACTGCCGGCTACATTCGGCTCATTTTCCCAAAGAATCTTATGGAAAGTAAAGTATTTTCCTACATAATGTCCCATCTTACTGATGGGAATATAAACCATCATTACTTCCCATAAAAGCAGATGAATAAGCAAGGCCGTATTCGGTACAATTGAAAGCGTAATGGCATCAGCAGTTATCTGCCGAGCAGTACCGAAAGTCAAGTCTGGACTCCATACTATGATTCCGCTCACTAAAACAGCTACAAGGAGGATTAAGTTAAAGTATTCCTGTGGGGTTGTATACTTTTTAAGTATTGGGTCAAAAATTCTGCGCAGTAAAAGAGAAGCGGCACCGAACGTGGTTATGATAAAACCAACCAACCCGGTGAATATGGTTAAGTAATAAAGTAGCGCCGGCCATACAGAAGCATGTGAGTTTACGGATATACCGGCCAAATCCGTAATTGCCCCGGCAACCAATAAGATTGTCCAGGCAATCATAATATAGATGCCTAAATGAAATAAATAGGAAATCCACCACAACGATCTTTGATTTTGGAAAAGCTTTTTAATAAACAACATTTCTTTGAGCATATCCTTAATCTCTGATGCTTTGGATATCTGCCGCGGCTTACTCCACCATTCCGGTTCTTCCATGTATGATCCCCCATATGTATGCCTTTCCTTTTCCTGGGGCACCGGGTATAGTTCCATCCTTCCATGCAATGGCATTCGTCCATAATAAATAGCTTTCCTGGCTGACAGGCCAATAAACAAAAGCAGTGCTACATAAGCTGAAAGCCCCAATATCAATTTTCTGCGCCTCCCTCTATAATAATGAAGTTTTTCACAAAACTTTTACTGTCTTTTAGTTTAAGAAAAGCCGCAACCTTTGTAAAATCGCATATTTTTATCGATATGATAAGAATTTCGAATTATTAGTTTAAGAATTACATGCCAGATCATATATTAATGGAAAACCCTTGTTATCGGGTTTCAAGACCTGATAACAAGGGTTTTCGTTTTTGTTATTCGTATTAAATTACTTGGATACCAATACGATTCTATTTAAAGGATCCCATCCCACCTGATAACCTAATCCTTCAGCCACGTAACGAGCCGGGATCATAGTTCTGCCATTGAACGAAACTTACTCGATAGCCGTGGTTAATAGCTTCAATCAACCCCGGTTAGTTCGCACTACAAGTGAACTGTTAGACTGAAAAATTCTCCTTTTTAAGCCGCTTAGGTATGCTGGAATAAACTATATTTGTTTCGACAAAAAATTTATACGCACCCGGCGGGCAGCTTATTCTTTGATAATCAAATCCATCACATCACGTCGCATACTTGGGGGAACTTCCTTGGTGGGCTTGCCTACGCGCATGAGCATTTGTATCGTTCCTCCATCTGGGGCATAGTCTCGATGAATGCCTTGGTAGAGCTCGTTCATTTCAGGGTATTCCTCCAAAACCTGACTAAGCGGCTGCATAACCAGACCTTGCTGATGCGCTGCCAGTATCATTTCACTGTAAAGCATTCCGCTTTTTACCTGATTGACACGCGTATTATCCTTGGAAATAATCATGGTATAAACGGGCGTGTTATCTACGGCTGTCTGCGTAGACTGAATAAATAAATCAGCTGCCGGTTTGCCGCTGTTCAATGAGGGAAAAAGCGTGACCAGACCCTGCATAAGATGCTTCATAATTCCAGAATTACCCTGCCCTTCGATGGAAAAGCCATAACGATATTGGTTTTTCTGGTATTCATTGGCACGAAAGATAGTCTCTGATTCTTGCATAACGCGGTTCACACCTGCTTCTATGGTGGCTCCTTGCATGGCATAACTTCTCAATTTGTCTAGGTTTTCTTTATCCTGAAAAAATCTTATAGACATATCGTCATCTCTATTAATATTTTTCAGCCCTTTAATCTGTTCCGCACTCAACCTGGTTGACTGATAGGGTGCCCGGTTGGTTTCCGGCCAAAACATATAATCATAAAAAGGTGCGCTTGCGGGAGTTTCCTTGGCAAGCGTAATTTGGGCAACCGGCATGGCACTCATACTCTCCGCCAATCTCTGCTCGTCATAGCCGCCTTGCGGAAACAGTATTATATCCGTTTTATAACCCAATTTTTTTCCGGCCATATTGATATAGCCTAAAAAGGTGCCTTGTGTAATCATGGCTTGCCGCGCCAAAGGATCTACCTCTTTGGTTAAGCGGTCACTGTCGGCATATAAGTAGAATACCCTGGGGTCATCCTCTTTCAGACGTATTTTCCATGGCTGCATATTATGACCGTTGGCTGCCAGCAGCCCATGTGCCGCAAGCTGGATTCTAGGATCGGCAAATTTTTGTGGGTAGTCTTTTTCCCATGGTTCCAGGTAGGCGGGTTTTACAAAAGCGCCGCTTAAGGTCAGCAAAGCTATAACAGCGACACCTATAAAACCAATTAAGCCAAAAATAATCGTCTTCATCATTTTTATAAATCCTTTCTTTCCATTTTATTATGTATTAACCAAATTATATCAATTGCTTGGGGAACCGGCCCACCTCTTTCATACGTGATAATCGTCAAGATTGTTTTTTTCTGGCTGTACTGAATACGCCGAAATACCAGGGCTATTAACTTCATTGACTTTTGAAATGAAGATAGGATAAGATGCAGACCGGTGTGAAATATAAACACCACAACTCTAAAATCAAAATCCCTATCCATTCGCCCCCTTGCATATTGGGATGAAACACCCCCAGCAAAGGTATAACGCAGATGAAAGCAAATATGCCATGCGCCAATAAAAGCCCTTTTAACCACTTGTCTCTGTTTTTCTGGGCATTGACTGTCCAGCCAATAAAGAAAGTCGCTAAAGCCATAAAGGCGTATCCTAATAAATTATAGTTAAAAAATAATCCAAATTCGGTATAATCCAATATACGTTTGGTTTGCTCATTTAGGACTTCCAGACGGACTGTGGTTAGCTGGGCAAAATATACCATCATGATTAAGGTGACATATACAGTTGCAAAGGCAATGGCCGTGTAGCTTATAGCTTTCGCTCCTTTTTTACTGTATGCAGCAAATGAACAGATCATAGGGACAAATCCCCAGGCGATAAGCATACTCGCCAGATAGTTTCCAAAACTGCTGGCTGTGATCATCGACAAGGCAAATCCTAATACCCCTGCAAGTGTTAACAGGGCAGCATACATGCCTGCTTTTTTATCCACGTTTACGAACCTCCAGAGATATAACCAATAATACATATTTCATCTTATCCTCTCCTCTCAATAAGCACTGTTTTGGTTTTATCATCCCATTCCACCTTACATCCCAAAGCTTCCGCCAGGGCTCTGACCGGCGCATAGCTAAGATTATCTTTCAAAATAAAACCGGTGAACACCTGATCATCAACCTTGATTTTGGCCTCAGACAACACGTCCTTCTCTCCTATTAGATCATGAAACAGCCTGCCCCATGGAAAGTAGGGGCCAGGGTCATTCGGCCGGTCTACGCTGTCTATCCGATAGTGGCCTATGATATGTTCTTGATCCACCGGGATTTTATATTTTTCCGTCAATGAGCTTATCAGCCATAACCCGGCTTGATATTGCGTTTCGGTTAATTCCCCGCCGGCTAAACACTCGAATTCAATACCCAACGTATAACGGTTCGGATTAGAGCCATCATACAGTATCCAGGTGGGTTTATTTACAATACCGGCATGCCAAGCAGTATCCGTATCCTGAACCAGTTGGTAGATTTCTCCGGTCTTGGTGATCAAGTAATGTACACTGGCCTTGGCTGCCGGATTCCTCATCCAACCCAGACAACCGGGGAACAAGCCGGCTGTAATATGGAGTACAATGGCTATTATTTTTTTGCCTCCCCTGCCCTGGTTATGATTGGGAGACGCTGCCTGCTTAATTACATATTTGCTCATTTACTTTCCTCCTTCCTTGTCCTGCTTAAACCATTAAAACCCTGCCCAGATCTAATATCTCGATGGTGATATCCACTCGACAACTCTGCTTATGCCAAAGAGTAAATCCCCGGCAATAGAATGGAGTTTGCTTTTTTACGGATCAGTATAACATAAGGTTGAAAAAAATGGCTATGCATACTTAAAAAAGAAATGCATTGAAAATTATAATGTATACCTGTCGTTTTTCTATTGATTTAATATCAGCTAGTATTTATACTAATTAAAATAAATTTAACTTCGGCAATGAGGCCCCCGTAAATCTGGGGGCCATTTCATTTAACCGGTAAATTTCATAAAAATGTGTGGTAAAGGTGCCTGGGACGAAAACGTTCCGGGCATTTTTCTATATTGGCTTTCTTAATCACAAAACCTCGTCTGTCAGCCATCGTGCCCTGGATTAACTGGATACAGGGCATCGGAAAATATTTAAAGGAGGAAATAATGATGAGACAGATTGCGATTTATGGCAAAGGTGGTATCGGCAAGTCCACGACCACCCAAAACTTAACCGCCGGTTTAGGAGAGATGGGCAAGCAGGTTATGATCGTGGGCTGTGACCCTAAAGCGGATTCAACCCGGCTGGTCCTGGGAGGTTTGGCGCAAAAGAGTGTACTGGACACACTGCGAGAGGAAGGTGAGGAAATCGAACTCGAAAACATTATGAAATCAGGGGTTTTTGGTATCCGCTGTGTGGAATCAGGAGGGCCTGAACCCGGAGTAGGCTGTGCCGGCCGGGGGATAATCACTTCAATTAATATGCTGGAGAGTTTAGGGGCTTACACCGAAGATCTGGATTATGTTTTCTATGATGTTCTGGGAGACGTGGTCTGCGGTGGCTTTGCCATGCCTATCCGGGAAGGAAAAGCTCAGGAAATCTATATTGTCGCCAGCGGTGAGTTAATGGCCCTTTATGCGGCCAATAACATTTCCAAAGGGATTTTAAAATTCGCCAACTCCGGCGGATGCCGTTTAGGCGGCATTATCTGCAACAGCCGCAAAGTGGACGGCGAACGGGAATTACTGGAAGCCTTTGCCGATGAGCTTGGCAGCCAGTTGATTTACTTCGTACCCCGGGACAATTTGGTACAGAGAGCCGAAATCAATAAAAAGACGGTCATTGAGTTTGCCCCAGACGAACCCCAGGCTGAAGCCTACCGGGGATTGGCCAAGGCCATATCCGAAAACAAAATGTTTGTGGTGCCAAAACCGATGGATCAGGATCGGCTTGAGGAATTGATGATGAAATACGGTTTCCTGGGACTGTAAAGATTGCGGGGAGGGTTTTTTATGTTGATGATAAGAGCCATAATCAGACCTGAAAAAACCGGGGTGGTTTTGTCAGAATTAAGTGACGGCGGTTTTCCTGCCGTAACCAAAATTGATGTAATGGGCCGCGGCAAACAAAAAGGAGTAAAGGTGGGGGACGTTTTTTATGATGAGATTCCTAAAGAAATGATAATGATGGTTGTCCAGGATGAGGATAAGGATGATGTCATAAAAATAATCATGAAAAACGCTAAAACCGGACAGAAAGCAGCTTTTGGCGATGGCAAGATCTTTGTCAGTCCGGTCTTGGAAGCCTATACCATAAGCTCTGGCAACCGAGAGCTGTAGTCGGGAGGTTTGGCTATGAAAGAAGTAATGGCAATCATTCGTATGGACATGATTAGTAAGACTAAGGAGGCCTTGCTCAAAGCTGATTTTCCCGCCCTAACCTGTCTTAAGGTTATGGGCCGCGGCAAACAAAAAGTTGATTTTTCTTTGGTCGAAAACCTGATCAACGGCCATGAAATCGGTTCACCGGTACTGGCCGAAGCCATTTCTGAAGGACAGCGCCTGATTCCAAAAAGACTGTTGTCTATTGTGGTTCAGGATGAAGACGTTGAAAAGCTGGTGGAGACGATTATATCCGTGAATCAAAAAGGCCATCCAGGGGACGGAAAAATTTTCGTTATGCCAGTTGTCGACACGATTAAGGTCAGAACTGAAGAATACGGGGAAGCAGCTTTATAGGAAGAGGTGAAACACTATGAAAGATCATTTGAGCAGGATTGTGGACAAATATCCGGCCAATATATTTAAAAACCGCAAAGAGCATATAGTGCTGGTGGATCATGACAGTGAAAATCCCCAGACGATAACGGCCAATACCAGAACCATTCCGGGTATCATCACCAGCCGGGGCTGCTGCTATGCCGGGTGCAAGGGCGTTGTTATCGGCCCCATCAAAGACGCGATTACGATCACCCATGGCCCCATCGGGTGTGGTTATTACAGTTGGGCCACCCGGCGCAACAAGGCCAGGCTGGAGGAAGGTGAAACAGATAATTATTTAAATTACTGTTTTTCCACCGATTTGCAGGAAGGGGATATCGTTTTTGGGGGGGAGAAAAAATTAAAGCGGGCCATTAAAGAAGTGGTGGAAATCTTTCATCCCCAGAACATTATGATCTGTTCCACCTGCCCGGTAGGGCTGATTGGCGATGATATCAATGCCGTAGCCGCCTGGGCGGAACAAGAATTCCATATTAAAGTGCTGGCCTTTAGTTGTGAGGGTTATAAGGGCGTTACCCAATCTGCCGGTCATCATATTGCCAATAATGGCCTGATTAAAAATGTGGTAGGAACCGGAAACACCGTAACAGGGAAATACTCGGTGAACCTTTTGGGCGAATACAATATTGGCGGAGATTCATGGGAGATTGAACGCGTCCTTACCCGCATCGGCTATGAAGTTGTCTCGGTAATGACCGGCAACGGTTCTATTGCCAAAATTAAAAATGCTCATCTGGCCAACCTTAATTTGGTGCAATGCTATCGCTCCATCAACTATATCGCCGAGATGATTCAAACCAAATATGGAACCGATTGGCTCAAAGTTAATTTTATTGGGGTTCAAAGCTGCATTGAATCACTGCGAGATATGGCCCGCTATTTTGATGATCCGGTTCTTATAGCTAGAACGGAAGAAGTTATCGCCGAGGAACTGGATGAGATCATGCCGGTTATAAACCATTACCAGCCACTTTGTGTCGGCAAAACTGCCGCCCTGTTCGTGGGTGGTTCCCGAGCCCTGCATTACCAATACCTGTTTCAGGATCTGGGCATGGAAACCGTTTTGGCCGGGTTTGAATTTGCTCATCGGGATGATTATGAAGGGAGTGAGGTCATCCCTTTTATAAAAGAAGATGCCGACAGTAAAAATATTGAAACCCTGCACCTGGAGCCTGATGAGAAGCACTATCGTCTAGTTCTCTCCCGGGAAAAATATGAAACGCTTAAAAAACAGATACCGCTTAACTATTTTGGCGGCATGATCAAGGTCATGAAGAACAACAGCGTTGTCATTGATGATATCAATCACTATGAAATAGACGAATTTCTAAAGCTCCTAAAGCCTGATATATTCTGTGCCGGCATTAAAGAAAAATATCAGATCCATAAAAGCGGGGTATTTTCCAAGCAGCTGCATTCCTATGATTATACCGGCCCATATGCCGGCTTCAAAGGAGCCGCTGCATTCGCCCGGGATATAGCCCTGGGATTGACTGCTCCAGTATGGAATATGATTCGGCCGCCCTGGAAAACCGAGCCTATGCTTGAAGGTAGCTTGATTAAGGAGGTGATATAGATGTGGGATTACACCCCCCCGGAGATTATACCCCGCAATGGGATCGTGATAAACCCCGCCAAGACCTGTCAACCAATTGGGGCGATGTATGCTGCTCTGGGTGTTCACAGGTGCTTGCCGCACAGTCATGGTTCTCAAGGTTGCTGCTCTTATCACCGTATGCATTTATCCAGACATTTTCGAGATCCGATCGCGGCCTCGACCAGTTCCTTCACCGAAGGAGCAGCCGTGTTTGGCGGAGGGGCTAATTTAAAAACGGCGCTCAAAAACGTTTTTGCCATCTATAATCCAGATATCATTGCCGTGCATACGACCTGTTTATCGGAGACCATCGGTGATGATATCCAGGTTTATATTAACCAGGCACAAGTACCGCCGGGAAAAGCAGTTATTTATGCCAACACTCCCAGCTATGTTGGTTCCCATGTTACCGGATTTTCCAATATGGTCAAGGGTATGGTTAAAGGTTTGAGTGTAAACAACAATCATCCCAATGGCAAAGTAAATATCATCCCCGGCTTTGTAAACCCCGGGGATATGCGGGAAATAAAGAGGATGCTGAAGGCCATGGAGGTAAGGTTTATTATGTTTCCTGATACCAGCGGGGTTCTGGATGCCCCTTTAACTGGCAAGTATGAAATGTATCCGGCGGGAGGAACAAAAATAGAAGAGCTTATTGATGCCGGAAACTCTACGGTCACGCTGGCCTTAGGCAGCTTTGCATCGGAAGATGCAGCCCAGGAGCTGAGAAAAAAGGCCAAGGTTCGCCCTCTGATTCTGCGTAATCCGATCGGCATCAGGGCAACCGATAATTTTTTAATGGCGGTTTCAAGGGCCACCGGGCAAGAGATAAGTGCCGAACTGGAGGAGGAACGGGGCCAAGTCATAGATGTTATGGTAGATCTGCACGACCAATATCAGGATAAAAAAGTGGCTGTATTTGGTGACCCAGATATCGTTATCGCCCTCACATCTTTCCTTTTGGAACTAGGCATGGTGCCTAATTATGTACTTACAGGTACACCCAGCGAAGCGTTTGCCAAAGAAGTAGAACAAATGCTGGATGAAGCAGGTATTAAGGGCCGAGTTAAAGCGGGCGGTGATTTATTCACCCTGCACCAATGGATTAAGGAGGCACCCGTTGACCTCCTGATGGGAACATCGTACGGCAAATATATTGCCAAAGCCGAAAACATCCCTCTGGTAAGAGTAGGATTCCCGATACTTGATCGGGGGGTTCACTCCTATCTGCCGATTGTAGGTTATAAAGGGGCCTTGCGCTTAATTGAAATGATCAGCAATGCCCTTTTGGATAAACAAGATCGAGAGGCTGCCGATGAGGATTTTGAATTGATTTTGTAACGATTGCCAAAAAAGCCGGCCAGTCTATAAACACAGAGCAGCAATAGGTAAAGGTGCCTTTCTTAATTTTATGAAGGGCGCTTTCCTATTTATAATGTCTTATTTCGGAAAGAGAGTGATGGATATGGCAATCAACCAAACGGATTTTAGTTTTATTCCCGAACGGGAAAAATCGATTCGCACTAAAGGACAGCAAATGCAGGCCATTCAATGTCAGGCTGATAGTGTTGCCGGATGTGTCAGTCAGCGGGCTTGTGTTTACTGCGGAGCCAGAGTCGTGTTAAACCCCATTACTGACGCGGTTCATCTGGTTCACGGCCCGATCGGCTGCGCCAGCTACACCTGGGATATCCGCGGCAGTCTAAGTAGCGGCGCCGATTTATACCGGCATAGTTTTTCTACCGATCTTCGTGAAGAAGACATCATTTTTGGCGGCGAACGTAAATTAATGCGTTGTATTGACGAATTAGCCGAACGGTATCATCCTCCGGTGATGCTCGTCTATTCAACCTGTATCGTGGGCGTGATTGGTGATGACCTGGAAGCCGTATGTCGTTTGGCATCAAAACGTCATAGAATCAAGGTGATCCCGGTTCAGTCTTCCGGCTTTTCCGGCAACAAATCGGACGGTTACCGGATCGCCTGTGAAGTTTTATTGCGCATGATTGCATCACAGGAAAGGATACTCTATCAACCGTTTCATCTAAACTATTTAGGCGATTATAATCTGGCCGGCGAAGCCTGGATTATCTGCGGCTATCTGCAGGAGATAGGCATTAATGTTAACGTTGCTTTTACAGGGGATTCGCGCTGCGAAAGCCTGCTTACCGCACCCGGGGCAGCGCTAAACATAGTTCAGTGTGCTGGTTCTATGGGATACCTGGCCAAACGCATGGAAGAAATCTATGGGATACCCTTTCTAAACGTGTCCTTTTTGGGATTGGAGGATACGATGCAGTCATTGCGCAGGATCGCTGATTTTTTTGCTAACCCTTATATTATCAAAAGATGTGAAGCCTTAATTGAGCGCGAATTAGCTCAATATGGCCCGATCGTAAAACAATACCGTCAACACCTTAAGGGAAAGAAAGCGGCGGTATTTGTAGGAGGAGGCTTCAAAGCTATATCCTTGATCAAACAGTTTCGAGAGTTAGGTATGGAAGTAGTTATGGTAGGAACCCAAACCGGCCGCCAAGAGGAATATGATGCCATCAGCCAGCTGGTTGCTGAAGGTACGGTGATCCTGGATGACGCTAATCCGTCTGAATTGGAAAGGTTTATGCTGGAACAGGGAGCCGATTTGTTGGTAGGCGGCGTGAAGGAAAGGCCGTTGGCATATAAACTGGGATTGTCGTTTATTGATCATAATCATGAACGCAAACATCCCTTAAGCGGATTTACGGGCGCTGCCAATTTTGCCCGGGAGGTTGAGCAAACGGTCTGTTCCCCGGTATGGAAATATCTTGATGGGCCGATTCATACAGGGAGGATCAACCCATAAAGCGGGACGCTTGCTTTATTTTCCATATGAACTTAACACAACAGGAGGTAATGATGATGAAAGATGACCCGAATCCGGTTCGAAGCGTTGCTGAAAATCCCTGCAATATGTGTATGCCGCTGGGTGCCATTATCCCTTTTAAAGGGATCGAAAACTGCATGGTCATTATTCATGGATCTCAGGGGTGTGCCACTTATATGCGCCGGCATATGGCTGAACACTTTAATGAGCCGGTTGATATTGCATCCAGTTCTATTACAGAAAGAGGAACGATTTATGGCGGCGAAGCCAACCTTAAACATGGGTTAAACAATCTGATTCAATTATATCAGCCGGCCGTGGTGGGTATATTAAGCACCTGCCTGGCTGAAACCATTGGTGAGGATATCGTGCGTATAGCTGGGGTCTTTCAGGAAGAACAGGCAGGATCCGAAACACCGGCGATGATTCCTGTTCCCACCCCCGGATATGGAGGATCGCATTTTGAGGGTTATTTTCTAGCTCTAACCGGCATCGTGACAGCCCTGGCCCAACCGACCCGCCGACATGATAGGATCAATGTGCTGGTTCCGCATATAAGTCCGGCAGATGTCAGGGAGATCAAACGACTTTTGGAACTGATGCAGGTTCAATATACCCTGTTGCCTGACGTATCGGCAACATTGGACGCCCCTTATACCCAGATATACAGAAAAATCCCGGCCGGGGGAACCGTACCGGCAGATATTGCGGCCATGCCGGGTGCCCGGGCCACGATTCAGTTTGGGGCAACCGTGGAGGATGAGCTTTCTCCGGGCAAATATCTGGAGATCAATCATGGTGTGCCATTATACAATCTATCTTTACCGATGGGAATCGTTGCCTGCGACCGGTTTCTGAACCTTCTGGAAACCTTGACCGGCAACGAAATTCCAAAACAGCTTCTGGATGAAAGAGGACGATTGTTGGATGCCATGGTTGATGCCCATAAATATAATCGCGAAGGACGGGCGGTCGTATTCGGCGAACCGGAAATGGTATATGCGCTTGGCCAAGTGCTGGCAGAAAACGGCATAACCCCTGTCATCCTTGCCACCGGGAGCAAATCTCCTCGTCTTAAGGAATTACTTTTAGATCTGACCGCAGACAATGATGAAGAACCTCTCATTTTAATAGACAGTGACTTCGCCCAGATTCGCAAGCACTGTGCCGATAAACGAATCAATCTGGCTATCGGCAACTCTGACGGGCGTATTCTTACGGAAAAAGATGGGATTCCCCTGGTACGAATGGGTTTTCCTGTTCACGATCGCATCGGCGGGCAGCGGATTCTGACGGTTGGCTATACAGGTACGACGCAATTGCTTGATTTGATAACCAATACCCTGCTGGCAAACAAACTTAAGCATTACCGGGAAAATATGTATGCTAAGCATTTTCCCTTCCAACCAAAAACAATAATGTTTAAAGGGGAGGTAAGCGATGATGGACAATTCTAAAAACCAAAAACATCCCTGCTTTTCAGCGTCCGCTGCCCAACACTATGCCCGCATTCATCTCCCGGTAGCCATGCATTGCAATATTAACTGCAACTACTGTAACCGCAGGTATGATTGCTTGAATGAAAGCCGCCCAGGGGTAACCAGTGCCATTATCAGTCCGGCGGAAGCCTTGCGTCGTTATCAATATCATAAACAACGATTAAGCAATTTGAGTGTGGTGGGTATTGCCGGTCCTGGAGATGCGCTGGCCGATTGGGAGGAAACCAGCCAGACGATTCGTTTGATCCGCAAATATGATCCCGAGGTTATCCTGTGTTTGTCCACGAACGGTCTGAAGCTGCCCAGTATGGCCGATGATATTGTAAAACTGGGAGTCAGCCATGTCACCGTCACCGTAAACGCCCTCAACCCGGAAACGGGAGCCAAGATTTACCGTTATGTAAACTATCAAGGAAAAAGGTATACAGGAAACAGCGGAGCCGACTTGCTGCTTTATAATCAATTGGAAGGAATCCGTCTGCTGGTCAGCTCCGGGATAATGGTTAAGGTAAACACGGTTATGATTCCGGGAATTAACGATCATGAAATTAGGGCCGTGGTGCAAAAAATGAGTGAGTTAGGGGTTTATATCACCAATATTATGCCTTTCATTCCGGTGCGGGGCAGTGTATTTGAAAAACTTTCACCTACTGACCGGCACAAGCTGGATACAATACGCAGCACCTGTCAGACTGAAATGCTCCAGCTGTTGCACTGCCGTCAATGCAGGGCTGACGCGGTAGGCATGTTAACCGAACCTAAATGCAATATCCAAACCGACTCAAAGGCAGTTTGAATAGAAATTTAGAAAGAGAGGGTGCATCATGGAAATAGCGGTGTTGATAGGAGCCGATGGAACAGCTGCTCCGATTCAAACAGCGGAGGAAATCCAGGTCTTTAAGTATGATGGATTCAGTTGGGAGTTGAGCCGCCGTATGCTTTATAACCTGCAAGCTATACAGGGGTTAAAGGCCATGCGGGAATATATGGATAGGATAATTTCTTTTCTTAACGGATGCAGAATCCTGGCAGGCAGCGCAGTAGTTGGCCTGCCTTTCTATGAATTGGAAAAAGCCGGATTTACTGTCTGGGAAATGACCGGACATCCGGCCGATATAATCGCTCATATAATGGCAGCCGAAACCCAAACAGAAGTTCCCCGGCAGTTAAATGATCCATCTATTCCGGAAGCTGCGGAAACTTCTCACGGTTGTTATTCAATTTCCTTAAAAGATATTCAAAATCGTAACACCAAGATTACTTCCAAGCAGATTCTTTTTCCGCTGTTAAAAAATGAGCAGGTTCGCAACTTGGAGATAATATGTTCCCATATTCCTCCCTGGCTGGAAATCAAGCTGATCAGCGGCGAATTGGAAGGAACGATAGAAAAAATCACCTCAAATGAGTTCAGGGTAACCATACATCGCTAAATCACAGTTTAAGAGCGCCTGACGAATTCTGCCGCTAACCATCGCGTCAGAATCAAGTTAAGCAGCTTTACCGTAAAGGTCGGTTGGAATCCAGGCAGGCCAAAGAGGGTTCCTGGGCATCCCTTCCCCCGGGAAAATACTACTGCACAGTTACCATACTCAGGCAGCCTTAACTCCTGAGTATGGCACATATATTGCTTAAGAACTGTTCCCGTCCTGAACGCATAGCTTCCCAGCGCGCCCGAGTGTTGTTCAGTAGTCGATCCTTTCCTCCCGGCCCGGCAAAAGCAATTAATTCATTTTGGTATATCTCAGACCAATCGGCGATCATTTCGGGTGTTACTTCCAAATGAAATTGAAGCGCCCAAACATGATTACCATAGACGAAAGCCTGATTCCTGCAGTCCTCACTTGATGCCAGCAGGACTGCTCCTTCCGGTAGAGCAAAAGTATCGGTATGCCATTGAAAGACAGAAAAACCATTGGGCATAAGGCGAAACAACGGAGTTGATTTCCCTGCAGGGAGCAAGCGAATGGGCGTCCAGCCGATTTCCTTTACCGGGTTTTTATATACAGCTGCTCCCAAGGCCCGGGCAATGAGCTGTCCGCCCAGACATATACCTACACAAGGGATACTACCTGCTACCGATTCCCTGATTAGTCCCTGGACTTTAAAGAAATAGGGAAACCTGTCTTCTTCATAGACACCCATCGGACCGCCTAAAATAATCAAGGCCTGATATTCATCCAGATCATCAGGTAATACGGTTGATGGTATATCCATACACCGGATGTCTAATTCCCAACCATTGGCGATGAGTTCATCTCCCAGTAATCCCGGTCCTTCGCAAGCGACATGCTGAATCACCAATATACGCATAAAACCCCTCCTAACCTGCCAGGCGGGCTGCAGCCGCGGCTAACCGCCAAGCTTTAATTTTTGAGCATTTTTACAGGCTTCATAAAGACAGAAGTCCCTGCTCCACTAACGCAGGGACTTCATTGGCCGTTTGTTAACAAACTATTTATTTTTATTTTCTATGTTCATTATAATCCATATAGTAACCAGGAAAGCAATGACCCGCAACAAGGTATAATGTATACTTTGTTGCAGGAAGCAACGGAGCATTCTTTCTGCTTCCTCTATTAAAACCTGCCTGATTAGGCAGTGCCAATCATCTATAAAAGCAATAACTCTGCGCCAGAGGGCTCAATTGCCTTTCCTTCTGCAAACATACTGCCCCAGCAGATCATACAGCGGTTTTCCCTGTCCATTCGTAGAAATTATCATTTGAACGTGTTTACGGAATTGAGTATTATATATAAGCATCTCGCAGTATTTTTATCTCATGGGCATAACCTTCTAATTCATTGGGGGTTTCGAGGTAAAAAGGCAAATCGCGCAGCAAAGGATGGTTGATGACATTAATAATGGTTTCCAGTCCTATGGATCCCTGACCGATCTTTTCATGACGGTCTTTATGGCTTGAAATGGGGTTCTTGCTGTCATTTAAGTGAATGGCATGGAGGCGGTCAAGGCCTATAATGTGGTCAAGTTCTTCTAAAACACCATCTAGATCATTGACAATATCATAACCGGCATCATAGACATGACAGGTATCCAGACAGACACCGATCTTTTCCTGTAATTTTACTTTATCTATAATCTGACGTAGCTGTGTAAAACTATGGCCGACTTCACTACCTTTGCCGGCCATAGTTTCGAGCAAAACCAAGGTGCTTTGGGAGGGCAGCAGAATTTGGTTGAGCATCTCGGCAATCAGGTCAATGCCTGTCTCAATGCCTTGTCCTCCATGACTGCCAGGGTGAAAAGTATAGTAGTTACCAGGAGTATATTCCATCCGTCTTAAATCATCAGCCATTATCTCTAGGGCAAATTCCCTAACCCTGGCTTCAGCGGAGCAAGGATTTAAGGTGTATGGGGCATGGGCCAAAATAGGAGCAAATTTGTGCTCTGCGGCCAGATTTAAAAAGGCTGCGATATCCTGAGTATCGATGGCTTTGGCTTTGCTGCCGCGGGGATTGCGGGTAAAAAATTGAAAGGTATTGGCACCTATGGCAAGGGCTTCTTGTGCCATATGGGCATAACCCTTGGAAACTGATAAATGGCAACCTATTTTAAGCATTTTGAGCCCTCCTTAAAGGGTTAACCAGCCATTAACTCGCAACCTTTTTTAAAGGCCAGCAGATTGACTTGAATCGCTTTGGCAGGAACGATATCGCGAATGGCTTTTTCGACCTCTTCTTCCGGTAATCCGATGGCTTTGCAAAGCATACCAACCAGGACTACATTAGCGGCTTTGGGATTGCCACATTGAGATGCAATATCAGTGGCATCCACCATTACGGTATCCTTTAGGCAGGCTGCCACTTTTTCATGTATTTGGTCAGGATATTTTACTTTACCGCTTAAGACCGGCAGCGGATTGACCCGCTCATTATTTATGATAACCATTCCGTCTGGTTTTAAAAAATCCAGCCAGCGGGCGCTTTCGACTTTTTCAAAGGCCAGAATGATGTCGGCATCTCCTTTTTTGATTATCGGCGAGTAGATTTTGTTTCCGTAACGCACCTGTGATACTACGCTGCCGCCACGCTGAGCCATTCCGTGGACTTCGGACACCTTTACATCATAACCCATTTGCACAGCTACCTGAGCTATTATGCGGCTGGTAAGGAGAGTTCCCTGCCCCCCGACACCTACAATTAAAATATTAGTGGTCTTATCAGGCATTTGTTACACCTCCATTTTCTTGATAGCATTGAATTTGCATACCTGGGGGCAGAGCCCACAAGCAGTACAGCCAGGATTTATAATGGCTTTTTTGTTTTCATCATCAAAACTCACCCCGGTGCATCCTAATTTTATACAGGACTTGCAGCCGGTACACAGCTCATCGTCTACATAATAACGGCTGGCAAGTGTGACTGGGTGTAACAAAACACAAGGCCGTTTAGCGATAATCACCGAAGGTTCCTGGCGATTTAAAGCTTCCTGCAGGGAGCTTTCCAAATCGTTTAATTGCAGAGGATCAACCACCTGGACATGCTCTACCCCAATGGCTTTTACTAATGCCAACAGATCCAGCTTGCGGGTCGCCTGGCGAGTAATAGTCTTACCGGTAGCCGGATGATCCTGATGACCGGTCATGGCGGTGGTATCATTGTCGAGAATCAAAACCGTTGTATGCCCCTGATTATAGACTACATCAATCAAAGCGGTAATACCGGAATGAACAAAGGTGGAATCCCCGATAACCGCCACGGTTTTTTTAGCCTGTTCAGGTCCGCGGGCCTTCTCCATCCCCAGGGCCGAGCCGATGCTGGCCCCCATACAGATACAGGCATCCATCCCGTCCAAGGGACTTAAAGCCCCCAGAGTATAACAACCTATGTCACCCATAACCGTAAGTTTCATCTTTTTAAGAGTATGGAAAACCCCGCGGTGGGGGCAGCCGGCACAAAGTAGCGGCGGACGCGCCGGCACATCACCCTCCAACCCGAAACCGGTCGGCAGGGGAACATGGGCCAGCCGTTCAGCGATTAATTCGGAGTTATATTCTCCCAGCAAACTAAATATATTTTTGCCTTCGGCTTTTATCCCCCAGGACTTAACCTGTTCTTCAATGACTGGTTCCAATTCTTCAACGATCACCAACCGGTCAACTTGTCCGGCAAAATCAGTAATTAGTTTTTGCGGCACAGGATTGGTCATGCCCAGTTTTAGTACCGACACTTCTGGCAAAGCTTCTTTTACGTACTGATACGCCACTCCGCTGGTGATTATACCCAGGGATTTATTTCCCCACTCAATCCGATTTAAGGGGGTTGTTTCTGCGTATTCTCTAAGACGCAGGAATTTTTTTTCTACTTCTACATGTCGACCCCGCGCATAAGCAGGTAACATTACGTATTTAGCCGGGTTTTTAACATATTCTTTAAGCTTAAACGCCTGCGGTTCACCGATTTCAACCATGGTCTGCGAGTGGGACAACCGGGTGGTAACCCGCAGCATAACCGGTGTGTCAAATTCTTCACTCAGTTCGAAGGCGGCTTTGGTAAAATCCAGTGCTTCCTGACTATCCGAAGGTTCAATCACGATTAATTTTGCAAAACGTCCATAACCGCGATTATCCTGCTCATTTTGGGAGGAATGCATTCCAGGGTCATCGGCGGAAACGATCACCAATCCACCGTTTACGCCGGTGTAGGCCAAGGTATACAGAGGATCAGCGGCCACATTGACGCCAACATGTTTCATGGCCACCAGGGTACGAGCCCCGGCAATGGAAGCACCGGCTCCGACCTCCATGGCAACCTTTTCGTTGGGGGCCCATTCAGCATAAACACCCTCGTATTCAGCAAAACTGCTTACGATCTCAGTGCTGGGGGTTCCCGGATACGCAGTGGCTACAGTAGCCCCGGCCTCATACGCACCACGCGCAATAGCCTGGTTACCTATCATTAATTGCTTCATTATTAATCCTCCTTATTTCCTGGGTATACACAAGTAAAAGCCTCTCATTCACAAACGGAACAAGAGGCTAGGAATGCGCCGGTTACAACAAGTGAATTCTGCCCCTTAATAGTAATATCTAAAAAAAATAATAACATATCAAGGACAAAAGTGTAAGCGTTAAATCTTGCTTGAAAGCTTATTTGACGGCCTTATACCATAGGTACATGGCTTCTTCAATGAGCCTGGCCATATGGTATACATGGGCTAAGCCACGTTTATTCCCAGTATCTTGATATCTGGTCCGGGGACGGGCATCTACAACTGCGGTTAAGGAGAAATCTCCAACAAGCGGCAGATTTTTAGCCAGAGCCTTGCCGGGGATTAAACTCCCCTGCCAAAATTGCAGTTGCCCTATTTCCTCCTCTGTACCAACCGATGCATCGATAGCCAATTCAATAGTACCGGGATGTTTTTTACGAATCTCTGACATCTGCCTGGTTAGGTTGTTGGCATGTAAAGGCTGATCCAAGGTTCCATATACCAGCAGACCAGGCAAGCGCGTTTTAAGCATAGTTCCGGTCAAGGGGCCCAGGCAATCCAGTATATGCCGCTCTGAGCCGATACAAAGCAGGAGCAGTTGCTCCGGCGAAGGCGGCAGGCTGCTGCTTAAAGCGTTTAGCAACATTATTTCGGCATCCGGTTCGTGGTAGCTGATTCTAATCATCTACTTATAACCCCAAAACTTTTTGCAAGCTTCTAATAAAGCGCCGGTTTTGCTCAGGGATACCTATCGTTACGCGAATATAGTTGGGGCAGCCAAAGCTGTCACCGGCACGCACAATAATCCCCTGCTGCAAAAGATTTTTAAAGACTCCCTGGCAGTTGTGTCCGGTATCCAGGAAGATAAAATTCGTTTCCGTAGGAATGTACTCTATCTCTAAACGGGTCAACTCTTTATATAGATACTCTTTGCCCAGGCGATTATTTTGCAGGCTTTTATCAATAAATTCCGTATCATCCAGAGCCGCCAGAGCTGCGACCTGTGCCAGCATATTGACATTGAAAGGTTCAGCTACCCGTTCGACCGCCTGGGCAATCGCCGGGGTTGTTAAAGCGTAGCCGATCCGCAGAGCGGCCAGACCGTATATTTTGGAAAATGTCCGGGATACCAGGACATTTCGGCCCTCCCGGACAAATTGCAATCCGCTTGCATATTGAGGGCTTTCTACATATTCCTGGTAAGCCTCGTCGAAGACAACCAGGATATCATCAGGCACCTGCTCCATGAATTCGTTGATCTGTCTGGAGTTAACTATGGTACCGGTCGGGTTATTGGGATTACAAATAAAGATAATTTTTGTTTTTATGGATATAGCATTGATTATAGCCGACAGATCGTGGGTATAATCTTTTAAGGGTATTTGGATGCATTCGGCGCCCATTATTCGGGAAACGAATTCATATTCGGAAAAAGTCGGCTGGGCGAAGATGACCTGATCACGGCTTTCTAAAAATGTTTCGGCCAGCAACCTAAACAGCTCATCGGAGCCGTTACCGATTAAAATACTTTTTTCGGGCATTCCGTAAACGGAAGCCAGTTTCTTTTTTAGATCGTGGCAATTGGCATCCGGGTATAAATGCAGATCCGAAATACTTGCTTTTACTGCTGCCATGGCCTTAGGGGAAGAACCCAGGGGATTTTCGTTGGAAGCCAGCTTGATTACATCGGTAAGGCCTAATTCGCGTTTGACTTCCTCAATCGGCTTACCTGGAATATAAGGTTTTAGGGTGAATATTTCCCGTCTGGCTTTTGATTTTATAAAATCCGGCATGGGATTAAATCTCCTTTTATTGCTTGTCTCGCATATCAATCACCCGCTTGGCTTTTCCGGCTGTTCTTTCAATACTGTAGGGTTCAACCAGTTTGACCTTGGGGTTTAGAGACAGTACTTTGTAAAGCTGTTGTTTAAATTTCTGTTCAATCGCTTCCAGATCGCGGTACGTGTCGGTAAAAGCATCTTCGGCTATTTCCACCCGTATTTCCAGATCTTCAAGATAACCTTTATTGTAGCGGACAATCTGGTAATGAGGAGCCAGACCATCAATATTGACCAGCACACTCTCAATCTGGGAAGGAAATACATTGACCCCGCGAATTACCATCATATCGTCACTGCGGCCGGTAATCTTGCTGAGCCGCGCGGTGGTGCGCCCGCAGTCACAAACCGAATAATTCAGGGAAGATATATCCTTGGTGCGGTATCTGATAACCGGTACCGCTTCCCGGCAGAGCGTGGTAATTATAACTTCACCCGGCTCTCCAGCAGGCAATGGCTGCAGTGTTTCGGGATCAACGATTTCAACGATAAACTGGTCTTCTGCCACATGCTGTCCGCAAAGTAAATGACATTCACCGGAAAAACCAGGGCCGCCCACTTCACTCAGACCATAATTATCAGTCGCCAGCATACCCCAATATTTCTGAATCTCCTGGCGGTACTCTTCGGAAAATGCCTCTCCTCCAAAAAGTCCTATTCTGATATTTAAATCGGTGCGGGGGTCAATTCCTGCCTCCATAGCGATTTCCGCCAAATGCAAGGCATAGGTAGGCGTACTGACCAGAACCGTGCTCCCAAAATCTTTCATGAGCATGAGTTGCTTTTCGGAATTGCCGCCGGAAATAGGGATAACAGTGGCCCCCACTTTTTCCAGGCCGTATTGCAAACCATGGGCTCCGGTGAATAATCCATAACCAAAAGCTATCTGGGCTACATCGGAGGAATCCACTCCGGTCATGGATACCATGCGGGCAACGAGTTCAGTCCAGTTGTTTAAGTCATTATGAGTACAACCGACAACAGTCAGCTTGCCGGTGGTTCCTGAAGACGCATGTAATCTGACTACCTGTTCCTGGGGAACAGTGAACATGCCAAATGGGTAACCTTCCCGGAAATCATCTTTTACCGTCATAGGCAGTTTACTTAAATCGTTCAGACATTTTAAATCGCCGGGAGTAAAACCAACTGAGGCAAACTTTTCGCGGTAGACCTCGGAACGCTCATAAACATATTGCAGATTTTTCTTTAATCTCTGCAATTGTAGCTTTTCAATCTCTTCCCGGGGCATACACTCCATATCCGGGTTCCATATGGGCATTGATATCCTCTCCTATCCTGCTGTTCTACATATTTTGGGGTTAAAAATTATATATATTTGCCGGCAAAAAAATAATGCCTGTAAACAGTAAATTCAAGCATTACCACACGAGGTATGCCGGTTTAATATAATACTGCCATCCTTCTTCAGTTTTTCGGCAAGGCATTAAATTCATTCTTTATTGTAACCCAGAAACAGTTGAAGTGCACTATAGAAATGTTGTCAGTTCTAGCTCTGGCTGGACTGGTAATTGATTAAATCTGCTAGAATAGCTTGGTTTTGGCGGATAGATTGCTCGCTGGTATAATCAATCTGTAGTAAGGTGGCTTTTATGATGGCATCTATTTCCTCATCCCGGGGTCCTTCCTGCCAGGATCGCAATAAATCAATAAAGTCAGAGAAATCATTTTTTAGAACCACCATATCCAGCACAGATAAAAGGCTGTACATCTCCTCTTGACTGATAGCCCTTTTCTTTATATGCAGATTGGTAATCATTGCTGAACATCGGTCATAGACCTTTTTAATATTCTCCTGACGGCTCATTATATGCTTACCCTTTTAACATCCATCATTAACTGCCGCTGCAGATCAAAATATATGGGAATTCTAATCCCGCTTTGCCCATCGCGGTTCTTATCCACGTAAATAGTGTAATTAGGCACTATATCGTATTTCTTAAATTCTTCGTTTTCTTCCAGTTCTTCTTTGGGTATGGGGCTTAATTTTAACATCAGATCACATTCGTTTTTCATGCGTTTGGCTCCCTGCAACGATCCATCCGGATTTAACTGCACCAGACACATAACCACCATCTTTAAATTCTGAGCCAGCATTTTCTGAGTCTTGACGATCTGTTCCAGGATTTGCCATTCCTGCAGTTTGGGATCTTGCTTGTCCATGCGTCCCACATAATCTATTATCATCATGTCAATATTTTTCTGAGCTTTGAATTTGCGGGCGATGGAAATAGTCTTTTCCGGGGTGAGGTTAGGGCAGGGGTAAGAATAAAAGCCGCTGTTGCCTAACTGGGAATAAGCATTAAGTATACGTGATAATTCCGATTCATTTATTTCTCCGCTGCGCACCCGTTCATGTTCAATCCCGGACAGAATCGATCCCCAGCGCAAGGCAATCTGTTCCCGGCTCATTTCCGTA
Source organism: Syntrophomonas zehnderi OL-4 (assembly GCF_000983115.1). Taxonomy (GTDB): domain Bacteria; phylum Bacillota; class Syntrophomonadia; order Syntrophomonadales; family Syntrophomonadaceae; genus Syntrophomonas_B; species Syntrophomonas_B zehnderi. Next base: position 167,276 of record NZ_CGIH01000027.1, on the reverse strand, counting down.
TTAAGATAGAGCAGGTTGGATTGGTTTTTAACCGCTATGGCATTGGCCGTATGCAGGGCAAAAGATGTCTTGCCGTGGCCGGTCTGGGCACCAAGTATTATTAAGTCGCCGGGTTTGTAGCCCAGGGTGATTTTGTTTAAATTACTAAAACCGGTGGGCAGCCCATCCAGGGGGATTACCCCCTTGTGCTGTTCCTTTATTTCCTTGTAGCGTAAAAAACGCCTCTCTACTTCTTCATAGCCAAGTTTGGCCATATCCGCCGGGGTATCAATATGATCATCTATCTCCAAGGCCGTCAAATTCGTAAGTTCTTCTTCGGCCGACATAAGGATCTGCTCGACATCCTGCTCATTTTCTTCATTCAGCAACTGGTAATTCCTGCGCAGAAAGAATTCAAAGCGGCGCAGGCGGGCTTTATCCTTGACCCTTTTTATCCAGTACTTAATATTCTCATCATCAATATATTGTTCGGCAATATAACTTATATCTTCAATATCCCGGGGATTGGTGAAAATACCTAAACTATGACCTTCTTTGATTAGCTCGACCAGCGTGGGATTTATCTCGCGTTCGTAGAGACTGCAGGATAATTCAAAGACAGTTGCATGTTGGGGAGAAAAAAAATCCGCGGGCAACAACTGGTTAAAGGCTTCAATACAAGCTGTTTCCGAATGCAACATAGCGGACAACACCCGCCGTTCACTTTCCAGGTCAAATAAAGTTTCGTTATAATTGGTTTCTTGCATATTTATACTGATCCTTCCCGTGGAAAAGGCCTTTTACTATTACCGCCAGGGTTTAGGCCTTGCTTTTTAATTCCTCCAGCACTTCCGGCGGAACATATAGTTCATATTCCTTGCCGGCACGTTTACCGGCGGTTTTTTCAGAATTAGCCAAGCCGGCCGGTTTGGCAGCTTTAGTGCGGGCTTTAAATTCAGCTATCTCTTTGTCTACATCCGCAACTGATCTAATCTCCTTACTCATCCAGTTGTTAAGCACACTATCTATGTATTCCAGCCCGCCGTTTTTGGTGCGCTGACACATGATTTCCCCAGCCTTCATAATCATCTGATGGGAAAAACGCCAGTCATATCTCCACTTGTAGTACACTTTTTTGCGGGCCTCGGCATTCATATCAATACCTGTAAAATTGCCAAACTCCGCAATATCCGGATCAAACTGATTAACGCGCAGGGGGGCATTTTGGTTGGTGTCTACATAGTTTTTAAAGTAGAGTTCCAGACCTTCAACGGTGTTTACCGAATATTCTTTTAAATCCCGGGCAATTCTGGTAATGTCCCGCGGATTATTTATATTTCTCTCAAAAGTCAATTCCAGCATACACAGCAAAAATTCCGGAGTAAAGCCGAAATCATCCAGCCATTTTTGCAGTTCATTTTCCATTTTTACACTAAGCAAGTTACCGCTTTTTTTGGCAATAAAATCAGCTACTCTTTTATAGTGCATACTATTATGCATGGCGGTATTGACATTGTTGTGCAGCGGCAAATTCTTATGTTTTTCTTCTTCCAACAATATTTCCAACTGCTGTATCCTGTCCTCATACTCTTGAATCTGTATTTTTTCAGCTTGTTTATCAGATTGGCTGGAAATAATACGGGGATGATCTCTTAGGATCAGTTGCTGCAGTTTTTCCATCAAGGGTTCCAGATAAACCGTTTTATCAGTAAAACTCTTGGTATCCCCATCTACAACCTCCAACAGTTCCATTTTTGATAAGCGGGTTAGTTTGCGCGACAGTTTTTGGGCGGTTAAATTAGAACAGGCCTGTAACACCTGTCCAGTCCTTACTCCGGATTGAAAAAGCGGTTTGGTTTTCTCAAAGGCATAGATAATAGCGGCTAATATACCGATATCCTCCATATCTATGTCTAATTCTTTGGCATAATATAAAACCGCTCCGGGAAGATGGGCAAAACCCCAGCGCAGTATCTCAATTGAAGCGTATTCCTGTGGCATATTATTCCAGCCTCCAAATGTGAAGTAAACAAATTATATCATTTTTATGATTTATAACAAGTGAGATGAGAAGTAGCTTGTTGGCAAAAAAACTATCTAAAATATAAAAAAGTTTCCTCATTTGCTTTCATACATTTGTAACGTTACGTCATAACATAAAACTGGGTTTGACTGATATCTAAACTTTGTTAAAATCTTGGCAACGCCTTAATAAAGCGCTTTGTTTAAAAAATAAAAAAAATATAGATTTGCAGGGGATATAAAAATGGGAAAGACGATAGAGGCATATCTCTAAAGATTGCCCCATCGTCCTATGTCATTGTGGAAGATTCATTGATTATAATTAAACTATAGGTCCTGCTCCTTGAATCCCGCTTTTGTAAATTATAAATTTGCTTTGATTTGATTTAATTTTTCAATAATCTGGGCATAATCCTGGGTGCGACTGCCTGCCTGGAAAAGTTCATTGAGCTTGGTGCGAACCTGCAGATATAATTCTTCGGCTTTAAGAGCATCGTTGCTTGTTTCTTCTAAAGCGGCGGCAGTGACTATTTCAGGAGCTGAAGCTGTTAATTCATATTCTTCCAACCATCTGGGGATTTCAACCGACATTTTTAATTCCTGCTCGATTAAAGCACCTAAAGTCTTTTGCGGCTGCTCGTCTCCATGTACGAGAAATACTTTGCTGGGCGGAGAATTGAATTTTTTTAGCCAGGCAAACAGACCGGCCTGGTCAGCATGTCCAGAGTATAGATCCATATTGCATATATCGGCTTTGACACTTACCTGTTCACCATGAATAACAACTGTTTTCTCCCCGTCTACTATTCTGCGGCCCAAGGTGCCCTGAGCCTGAAAACCAACTATTAAAATAGTTGCTTCAGGCCGCCACAGATTATGCTTTAAATGATGTTTTATGCGGCCAGCTTCACACATACCACTGGCAGAAATAATGATGGTACCGCCTTCGATCTTGTTTAACTGAACGGATTCTTCCTGGGTACGGGAATATTTAAGATTGGGCAGATACAAAGGATGATTGCCATTTTTGACATGCTGCATAGTCTGGGCATCATACAAGGAGGTATGATTTTTAAATATCTCCGTGGCAGCGATAGCCAGCGGACTGTCAATGTAAATATCTATATCGGGATCAAGATCCCCTTTTAGGTAAAGTTCGTTAAAGTCGTAGATAAGATCCTGGGTTCTTTCTACAGCAAAGGCAGGAATTATAAGATTACCACCCTTTTTCATGGTATCATCTATAATCTGCTTTAGCTTTTCCTGTCGATTAAATACTTCCTTATGGAAACGATCTCCATAGGTAGATTCCATAATTACGTAATCGGCACTTTCAATTGTGGTGGGGTCTTTTACGAAAGCCCGATCAAAATTACCAAGATCGCCGCTGAATACGATTTTAATCTCCTGGCTACCTTCTTTGAGCCATAACTCAACGATAGATGAGCCCAAAATATGACCGGCGTCCCGAAAACGCGCCTTTACTCCGGGAGCCAGTTCAATTATTTCATCATAGTTAATAGGGCGAAATAGTGCCAGACAATTAGTAGCATCTTCAACGGTGTAAATTGGATTCAGCAGCTTTTGCCCGGCTCTGCTGAGCTTACGGTTTTTACGTTTTACCTCTGATTCCTGTATGTAGGCGGAATCGGGGAGCATTACTTCGCACAACTCAGCAGTAGCCGTATTACAAAATATCTGGCCCCTAAAACCGCTATTATATAGTTTGGGTATAAGTCCGGAATGGTCAATATGTGCATGGGTGAGGATTAAAAACTGTAATGACCTAGGGTCAATCTTAAAATCTTGATAGTTCCTTTCCCTAACTTCTTTACTACCTTGAAAGAGACCACAATCGATGGCAAAACGCACTTGGTCGGTTTCAATGACATGAAACGAACCGGTAACGGTTCGCGCCGCGCCTAGGAATTTGATCTTCATTTTTCTTTTGCCCCCATTTGCTACAAATATTATTTATTATACTGCAACTATTGATCTACGTCTTATATTATACAGCAACTATTTTGCGGGCGTCTTTTTTTCTGGCCAGCTTGTTATATCCTTCATAAAATTCAACTATTTCCAGGCGAATAGTAATGTGATTTCCCGATCTGCAGGCCCGATCAATACTATCAAAGCTGATCCTGCCAAATTCTTTCACGATCTCATTGCTGTCCAATTCTTCGATATGTTCACTGTACTTACAGTGAATATGTTCAAATATGCCAAAATATAGCTCTTTAATCTGCAGTACCCTTTTTTGCACCTGATTGATGTCGAATTCATCTCTTTCCACCATATGCAAGAGACTGTGTAAGAGACTGTGAAGAAGTTGATTGTTAAATACAGCCAGCATTACTTCCTTTTTATACTGTTTGCAAAGTTGATAGCGCAGGTAATCCTTTATTTCCTTTTGGGCATTGGGTGCAAGTAAATAATATGCATTCAGAAGTTCTATTTCGTTTGCAGTAATCTCTCCAAACATAGCAAAAACCTCCTTTACTTGATGTTATAGAGGTTCTAGCTAAAGGGTAAAATTCCTTTACAATTATATCGTATAATTATCTGTAAATTCAGTACTTTTCGAGAATTTATAAAAATTCTGGAAGCTATTTGGGAAATAATGACTATTCTATCTGATTAAGGAAATTTTTGATCCGCCGCAGTGCTTCTTCAATATTATTTACACTGGCAGCGTAACAGCACCTTATAAACCCTTCACCGGATTGCCCAAAGGCATTGCCGGGTACTACCGCCACCTGTTCCTTTAATAATAGTTGCTCACAAAAGTCTTCACTGCTTAAGCCGGTACTTTTAATGGATGGAAAACAATAAAAGGCTCCGCGGGGTTCAAAACAGCTTAAACCGATTTCGTTTAGACCTTTATGCATCAGTTTGCGGCGATAATTATAATCAGCTATCATCTTGCGCATTTCAATTTCGCCATTACGCAGAGCTTCAACGGCAGCCTTCTGTGCCATGATCGGCGCGCACATGATGGTATATTGGTGAATCTTGGTCATTGCGGCAATAATATCGGGGTGGCCACAGGCATATCCAATCCTCCAGCCGGTCATAGCAAAAGCTTTAGAAAAACCATTCATTACCAGGGTGCGATCCTTCATCCCCGGCAGGGAAGCTATGGAGACATGCTTTTCAAAATAGGAAAGCTCCCCATAGATTTCATCTGAAATAACGATCAGATCATTTTTAACGATAATGTCGACTAAATCTTCCAAGTCTTGTCTGGTCATTATGCCTCCGGTGGGATTGTTGGGGTAGGGCAAAATCAGCACCTTGCTCCTAGGCGTTATTTTCCCTGCCAGTATCTCCGGACGCAGGCGATACTGGTCAATGTCATACGTTTCCACGGGAACGGGGTTCCCGTAAGCCAATACCGCACCAGGGGCATAGCTGACAAAACACGGTTCAGGTATCAATACCTCATCCCCAGGTTCAAGGAGTGCACGCAAGGCCAGATCGATGGCTTCACTGACACCTACCGTAATCAGAATCTGGTCGGCAGGCGCATATTCCACCCCGATGGTTCTTTGTTCATAGTAAGACACTTCCTCCCTTAATTCCGGCAATCCGGAATTGGAAGTATACATGGTGTAACCCTGCTCCAGGGAATAGAGGCAGGCTTCGATTATATGCCAGGGAGTTACAAAATCAGGTTCGCCAACACCCAGGGATATGACCCCCTCGGTTTGGGATACCAGATCAAAAAATTTGCGGATCCCGGAGGGGGCAATCGATTTTACCGATGCAGACAGATAATCGTTCATATTATTCATGGGCTTACCACCAACCTTTTGTCTTCCTCTCCCTCGTTAAAAATAATATGGTCTTCTTTATAACGTTTAAGAATAAAATGCGTAACCGTGCTTTGTACTTGGTCAATCACCGAAAGCTTGTGTGAGACGAAGCGGGCAACATCTTTTAGGCTATCCCCTTCAACAATTACGGAAAGATCATAGCTGCCGCTCATCAGATAAACTGATTTTACCTCCGGGAACCTATATATCCTTTCGGCAATATTGTTAAACCCTACTTCACGTTCCGGGCTAACCTTGACTTCTATCAAGGCAGTCACGCCATCCCAACCATTTTTCTCCCAGTTAACGATAGCATGGTAACCTAAAATGGTTCTGTTTTTTTCCAATCCGGAAATAATTTCTTGTACTTTCTCCTCGTCCTCATCAATCATAGCGGCAATGGTTTTGGCACTAAGCCGGGCATCACGTTCAATCAGTTTGAGGATTCTTTTTTCCAAATCCATAATTATACCTCCATTTTTAATTAAAAAATTGAATTTTAATTAACGCGGATCACGGTGCCACCTTAATCATGAACGAAGTTCATATCGGTAGTCCCCGCAGGGGGCAACCTTAGTTTAATACTCATAAAACTAATCCGAGAATAAAAACCAAAAGCTCTCATCCCTTAAAAGGGACGAGAGCTGTCTCCCGCGGTACCACCCTGCTTGACATATGTTTAAAACAAATGCCCTACTTAATTTCCAATAACGGCTGGTTCCCGTCCGGCTTAAGGCCCTTAAGGCAGTTCACCGGCATTCACAGGTGGCTTAGGTTATCAATCTGATACCGGGTTTCAGCTTATCCGGCTCTCTGTTATCACATTAATAACTGTCTTCTGATCATCACTTTAAAATGTTTAATTGCCCAATATTTTATCACCAGCTTATATAAGGAGTCAAGTTCCTAAATTTAATCTTTGTTTTACGTTTTTGTTGAACTATTTTTAAAATACGCGCATATGATTTCTTTAGGAATTTACCGGGGGGCGATAAAATTGTTATCAGCAAAGGATTTAACGAGTGAGGAGCAACAGGTAGCATACCGGGTAGATCAGTACTTTAAATCTCCTTCCATGACGATTCATGAGAAGCTTTTTAATGCACTGCTTATTGCTCAACTGGAACTCGATGAAGAAAACTTTAGTAATGAAAATGAAAGGAATAAAATTGTGCAGTTCAAAAACGTCTTAGATGGCCTTCTGCAAAAAATAAAAACTTAAGCCCCCCGTGTTTAATCAACACCTCTTCCAGTTGCAGGTATCACCGGCAACGTTTAAATATTAACATTTACTATTTAAACAAAAGGAATTTCCTGCGCAGCCAAATATATTCTGCCCCATATCCCAGAAGCATAAGTATAACAACCCCGCCCCACAATCCCCTTTCAAGACTCAGTTTTTTCTTCAGGGATGCAATGAGTTGTTCCCTTTCACCGGCAAAATCAAATATACTCTGCTTTTCTTCCTTGATATCCGTCATCTGGCGTATAGTTCTGCCTAATTCATCATTTAGCTTGTAATTCATATCCCAATTCGCCAGACGATCTTTCTTTAGATCCTTTATCCAATCTTCATACATTTTTTCTTTTTGATCTGTCGGCACGTTAAATACAGTATAGGCTGGAATTCCGCGCGAATTGGCCGGCACCTTCAGGTCAGCCAGTTGACAGACCGTGCTGGCCACATCGATTATCATCGAGCCGCTAATGATTGTATTTACTTTTACCCCAGGCCCGGACATGATAAGGGGCACTTGGTGGGAAGGGGAGGAACTCCGGGCAGAGGTAACTATAATAAGGCTTTCTTTGTATACCCCACTGGCCTGCAATTTTTTCAAAAATTCCCCTAGCTCTATATCAAATTTGCGTATCGCAGCATAATAGGACTTTTGATCCTGTCTGAGCAATACATCACTGCAATCATCTACATATATATAATTAAAAAAAGGTTTGGATTTTTGAAAACTGTTATAGGCTTCTTCCAATATCACCTTGCTGCTGGCAGTAAGTTTTATTTTTCTATATCCCTGGTTGCTATAGGCAAAAGACTGTAGCTTTCCGCCAGACCCATCTACTACCAAAATGCTGCGTTTGTTTTTATTTAAAACATCAAAAATTGATTCCACTTCTACAGAATCATTGACTGTATAATGTTTGTGGTCGGTCGGCTCAGCCCCGGTCAACAATGATGTTTCGGCTGATTCCAGCGTATCTGCGCGTACTGCCATGGTGTGGCGATCCAATACACCCTCCCCGGCCAAATAGTTCATGTTTACCGTAGCTGTATCGGCAAAACCTTCCGAATTTAACCCTCCCACACTGATTAAAAAGACGTGTTTGACAGGTGATGTTTCTTCGGCACTTGCTTTTCCGCCAGTTGCCAAAAAACAAGTAAATGTCAAGCACAATACAAACCATACCAGTATATAAGAATAAACCCTGCTCATCTAACCCCCCCTAAACATTCCTTACCCATCTATATTTTTAGAAGAGGTATTTTATACTAGCAGAGCATATAAACATTGCCGAACATTAGTAAGTAAATAGACACGGATCACGAGGATCTTTGCGGTTATTTTATTTTTCAACCAGCCTAGTAGAGACTTTAGCTGCCTGTGGGAAACAGAGTTTCCCCATCCGTATCACGTAACCATTTTCATAGGTGGTTGCCCCTTCAGGTAATACATATGATACCTTGGGGTAACTATTAAGGTTGTATCCTACGGCCATGGGTGTTAAGAAAGGAATTTGTTAACATTTTTAATACTTGCCGCTTTTTAATATTGAATATGTAAGAAACAGACCCAATATCACAGCCGTTATAAAACCGATCTCGACCAAGGGAACCTGGTTGATAAAACCGGATTTGCTTTTATCCAGTATCAAGGCTGAGCCGATTATAATACTGGCTACGATGATAGCAACCGACAAGCGGTTTGACATAATATCCAGCCGGGCTGTTATCCGATTTATATTTTTATGCTGCAGGTTGACCGAAAATTCGCCCTCCTGCATCTGGCGGAGTATATTTTCAAAATCATGGGGAAACTGTTTGAAAATCCGTCCATAATCCAGGGCAATTTCAATGGCGCTGCTGCTTACGTTTTTAGGCGAGTAGCGTTTGAGCATTACTTTGCGGCCATAGGGCTCAGCAATATCAACGATACTAAGCTGCGGATCCAGTTGCATTACCAAGCTTTCAATAGTCATCAGCATTTTAACCATCAGGGAAAGCTCCGGGGGAACCCGCACTTGATAACGGACAGATAACTCCAGTAATTCAGCCAGGGATTCCCCCAACTTGATTTGGGACATAGGCAGACCGTAATACTTCTGCTCCAGGCGAGCTACATCCTGACGCAACTCCTCCCGGTTCACACTTTGGCTGCCGATGGCAATATCCAGCAGCGCCCGGGTTACCCCATTTACGTCATAGCGCATCATACTTATCAAAAGATCTACGCATTTCTCTTTCAATACTTCATCGACCATGCCCATCTGTCCGAAATCATAAAAAACTAATTCTTGCTCCGTAGAAATAGCTAGGTTGCCGGGATGAGGATCAGCATGAAAAAATCCATATTCGAAAATCTGTTTAAAAAGTGCATTAACCAGTTTTTGGGCAATTGTTTTAGTTTCTAGATTCGCTTGGCGCAGAGCAGAAAAATTCGATATTTTGATCCCTTCCACATACTCCATAATTAAAACCCGCTGGGAAGAATGTTGCCAAAAAATCTTAGGTACTTTAATGCTGCGATCATAGCGGAAGTTTTTTCTGAACAGATCCGCATTACGACCCTCTTGTAAAAAATCCAGCTCACTACGTATTGCTTCAGCCAGTTCATCAATCACTTCGGTAATATGGTAGAACTCGCCCCAAGCCGTGTGTTTTTCTAACAAGCCGCTCAGATCCATCAGAATTTCCAGGTCAGTGGCAACTAATTTATCAATGCCAGGTCTTTGCACTTTTACCACCACGTGCTGCCCATCGTTCAGAACAGCTTCGTGAACCTGGGCTATTGACGCGGCAGCTATCGGTATCTCATTAAAGGACTTAAAATCTCTATTAATTTCCAGACCACTGTCGCCGATAACCTTTAAAACCTCAGAAAAAGCAAACGGCGGTACACTATTTTGAAGTTTTTCCAACTCGAAAATGTATTCCGCCGACAGCAGATCGGGTCGGATACTAAGTAATTGACCCAGTTTGACATAGGTTGGCCCCAGTTCCTCCAACGCCATCCGCAAACGCTGCGGACGGGTAAAACGGTTGGCTTTATCCTCCCGCATCTGCTTGGTATTCCAAAATCCAAAGATATAGCGTAAGCTGACCTTGTCAAACAAAAAACCAAATCCATGCTTGATCATTACATTTGCTACTTCACGGTATCTGGATATGTGATTTAACTGCGTCAATGGACTTTTAAGATGCAAATTGATCTCCTCCGTATTTGCAAAGGTTCAAGGATTTTCCTTGAACCTTTGGGCTGGCTGCTGGTTAGCCCTGGCTGGCTTGGTTTAGTTTTTCCTCCAATTCATTGATGCGGGCTTCAAGGTTTTCTATCTGGGTTTTGGTTGTAGAATAATCTGGACTCCATTTGTCCATCTCTTCCCTAACCATAACCCGAAGTTGATCCCGCTGTTCTTCACCCCTTTGAATCAGATCCTCCATCGTTCTTTTAGCTTCTTCCCGATTCATTTCTCCGCGCTCCACCATTTCATCCATGGTTTTTTCAATCTTCTCTTTGGTCAGACTAAAGGTTCCCAAACCCAGGTTAATCATTCTATCAAAAATATTCATTTTTACCCCTCCTTAAAAATTTTTGTCTGCTCCCAGCATAACATATAGTTCAGCAACCATATAGTTATAATTGCCAATTTACCAAGATTCCATAAGCCCCGCCCAAATCTTTTATCCAATTCGTTAAAACACCGTGTAAACAGGCCACCAGGAAGGGTTGCGGCAATCCTTCACACTCACTATTGATTTCTGCTGGCCCAGGGTTTATAATCATACTTGCGACATGGGCCATTAGCTCAATCAGGCAGAGCAGCTGACTCTTAATCAGAAGGTTACAGGTTCGATTCCTGTATGGCCCACCATAATAAGCAAATAACCACGCAGGTTGCGTGGTTTTTGTTTTTCTGCATTTTTTTAAGCGGGTGGCAAAGGTTTTTTCTAAATAACAAAAACCAGGTAATTTCGCCGTATACCTAAGCAGGTCAAGAGTGTCAGAAGAACTGTCCCTTTGACACTTTACCCTGGTAACACCTTTACATAAAATGTGCGTTGACGGGGGCCATCGAATTCACAAAAGTATATGCCCTGCCAGGTTCCTAATACCAGACGGCCAGCGGTTACGGGGAGCAGCTGGGATGCACCTATGGTACTGGCTTTTAAATGGGCGGCCGAATTTCCTTCTTGGTGGCGGTCCTTTTGATGTTTTAAGGGATACATTTCATCTAATCTCATTAAAATGTCGTGGGTAACGTCTGCATCAGCATTCTCGTTTATGGTAATTGCCGCAGTGGTATGCGGACAGTAGACCAAAACCATACCTTCTGTTATGCTATTATTGTTAAGTATCTCTTGAATTTCTGATGTAATATCAATCATTTGGGCATGATGATGGGTCTGAAGCTTGATTTTATAAAGCATTAAATACCTCCGTTATTCTGTAAAGACTGCCTCTTCCCCATATTTTACATTATTGAATTCAGAAAACAATTATGATATTCTTTTTACAATTAATCACATTAGCGGTCAAAGATGTTTATTCGGCTCGTTTCTTTGAGGATCGGCTTACTGGGGTGGGTAGCCTGCAATCAGGTTATCCGCTTTTTATTCAGTTTTTTTGGAGGTGATTTTATGCAAGATAAGGAACTTGTTATACGTAAAATAGAATAGATTATTATAACGCTGAATCTCAAAGGAGAACGGGGGAACCATTTTTGGGGTGAATCCGATTTATCGGTAGGGCTATCCCTTAGCCCGAATCCGTCAGCTAACCTCGTAAGCGGGAAAGGGAACCAGGGACATTAATGCCGACAGGGGCATTACCCTCCGTACCTTTTCGAATGTTGTGCTTCCAAATAAAACGTTTATCAGCTAAGGAGGGATACCATGAGGGAATACCCAGAAAGGAGTCTTTCTATTGTCGACTCTGTATTAAGAAGTGAAGAACTGGCCAGTGATACTCAAGAATATATGGCTGCAGCTGCGCAAATAGAGACTGGTTTTAGCAATTACGAATATACGCAAATTATTAAAAAGCGGCTGCTGGGCGTATTAAATGGTACCGAAAGTGATTGGAACAATTGGAAATGGCAAATGCAAAACCGGATTTGTGATGCAGATACTTTAAGCAGTATTATTGATCTTGGCGCAACCCAAAAGCATCAGATCGAGAAAACCGCCAAAACCTATCGTTGGGCCATTTCGCCCTATTATCTAAGCCTTATAACTAAAAACCATACCGATAATCCCATTTTCAAAATGGGGGTTCCCGACATTAGGGAACTTGTGCCTGGCGGCATTCCTGATCCAATGGATGAGGAACACACTTCCCCGGCACCGCTTATAACCAGACGTTATCCTGACAGATTGATAATAAATGCTACCAATCAATGTGCCATGTATTGCCGACATTGTCAGCGACGCCGAAATATTGGTGAAACTGATAAAAATGCCGGCCGTGAAGATATACAAGCTGCCCTGACTTATATAGCTTCCCATCCGGAAATAAGAGATGTATTAATCACGGGCGGAGATGCTCTGCTCCTTAGCGATAAAACCTTGGAGTGGATTTTGGCGGAATTATATGATCTGCCTCATGTGGAAATAGTTCGAATCGGCACCAGGGTTCCGGTAACGCTGCCCCAGCGAATTACCCCGGCCTTATGTGAAATACTGGCTGCTTATCCGCCGATATATATTAACACCCAATTCAATCATCCGTTGGAGATTACACCTGATTCGAAACTTGCCTGTGATCGTTTAGTCAACGCTGGGGTGGTGCTTGGTAATCAAGCCGTATTGTTACGGGATATTAATGATGATGCACACACCATGAGAAAACTTAACCATGAGCTTTTAAAAATCAGGGTGCGGCCTTACTATATATTCCATGCCAAAAATGTAATCGGCACCAATCATTGGCAAACCGATCTCCAAACCGGCCTTGATATAATGAACAGTTTGCGCGGACATACTTCCGGATTAGCCAATCCAACTTATATATATAATGCCCCGGGTGGTCTCGGTAAAATTCCGGTAATGCCAAATTATATGATGAACCGCCAAGGCAATACCACCTACTTGAGAACCTGGGAAAACAAGATCGTCAAGGTTTGCGATATCGATTATTAAGGGAAGCTATAGTATCCCCCTGCCAGTACAGATAATCGTGTTTTATTGCCTGCCTGATAAGGGGTTTTACGGCGGCAACCTTAATTACGAACTTCGTTCATAACTAAGGTTGCTGCGTTATACACGTTTAATAAAATCAAATACCGGCTCTGCAGTAAAAACGCAGAGCCGGTATTTGTTTTTCTGTATAAACTCTTTAGGGCTAATCTAGTACACGGTAACTTTAACGGAGCGCATCCCCCAATTATGAGCTTCGGCTTTACTATCGAAAAACAGATCAATGCGATTGCCCTTAATTGCTCCGCCCTGATCAGCAGCAATAGCCTCGCCATAACCCTCAACGTAAAGTTTACTGCCCATTGGTATTACCCGCGGATCGACTGCTACTATTCCCCTTGCCAAAGGCAATCCAATGTAGGAAGGTGCCCCGGCATACGGCCAGTTTTCCTCTGGTGCGTCCGTATATCCGGTAGCAACCATAGTAATTACTCTACCCCCACCGCGGGATACTGTAGGGCTGGATTTAGCCTTGCTTTTATCTGCAACGGCCGTGGGGGGTACAGTGGCAGATTCCTGGGATTCAGATGAATTGGAGAGAGGAGGCAGCATATCCAAGGCTTTTTTAAGGGCTTCATCGATTTGACCATTAACGGTCAGCTTGTGGTCTTTTTGAAATCTTATCAAAGCATTATAAGTTCTGGGCCCAAAAAGCCCGTTGGCTTCGCCGCACCAGTAATCTTTGCTGTTGAGGGCCGCTTGCAGTTGTTCTACTTCCTGTCCCTGGGCTCCCAAAGCAATGTTATCAGCAGCCAAAACCTTTCGCTCCGTACTTAAAATAAAACCGGTAACCAATAGTGCCATTACAAATAGCAGGGCAAATGTCTTCTTTATAATATACATCCTTAACTCCTTTCTAAGCTGATTACTACTGCAATGCTTGGATAAGCAGTTTAGCAGGTAGTTAATGCGTTTAGTCTAACGGAAATAAAACTAAACCTCAAACCGTCTCACGCTTTCTCAGCCTGAACATATCTTTGTCTATAAAAATGAAAGCTTTGATATGGTAAGATGCTAACAAATCTTCTTCTATTCTCTGCAAAGAGAAAATTAACCAAGGGATATCTTTAATATATCCCCTGTTTTCTCTCTATTAATGATAATTTTGCAAATAAAAAAGCCTCCCATACGGAAAGCCTTTTGTCTATTTGTATATTTATTTCAAGTGGAGCCATGTAATTCCCAACCGACATGCCTTACCTGCCGGAATTAGAACTAGGTCTTATACTTGATCAGAATCGAACATGTAAAGTATATACTGGTTCTTCTTCCAGCACATACTATTTGGCTAGTTCTTCTGCCAGTGCCTTGCTTTTTTCTGAAAGTGCCATGGCAATGTTAGCAGCATCTTTGTTTTTACCCAGAATCAACGTTGAAGCAAGTTCAGCAAAAATACGTCTCAGATCCATAAAAAGTTTGGTTGCCATAATACTACACCCCCAAATTCAAGCCAATATATTCTGAGTCAAGTCAAGGTAGCTAGTATTTATTAGATTATATACAACTTTAAAGATTTTTTTAAGTATAAATTTATTTTTTATGCAAATTCTTTTTCATGAAAGAATTCCTAAAACCAGACAGATAAATGGAATAATGTGGAGCTGTTCAACTCATTTACAATCCCTATAATTAGGGGAGTTTTACCAATATTTCAGCGACTATGTTTTCTATATCTGCAGATTGATATTCTTCTATTCTTCCCTGGTCTAAAAGGGTATTTAAATTGGCATCCCAAGGCAGTCCCCCCAGGTAATCGATGCCGGAATCCTGTGCTACCTTGGCACCCTGAGATTTCCCAAAAAGTTCGAGTTTTTCATTACAATGCGAACAGATAGCATAGCTCATATTTTCTACTAATCCCAAAATAGGGATATCCATTTTCCGTGCCATTTTGATCGCCTTTTTTACTACCATGAAAGCCAAATCCTGAGGCGAAGATACAATTACAATACCACTGACCGGCAAGGTTTGCAGAACGGTTAAAGGTACATCCCCAGTACCTGGAGGCATATCAACCACCATATAATCCAAATCGCGCCAATCCGTTTCTCCCCAAAACTGTTTGACAGCCCCTGCCAGCATTGGCCCCCTCCAGATTACAGGATCATCTTCATTGGGCAGGAAAAAATTAATGGATATTATTTTAATTCCGTTGGAACTTTCAAGCGGAATTATTCCATATTCATTGGCCATAAGGCCTTGCTCCTTGCTGATTCCAAAGGCTTTAGGCTGGCTGGGACCAGTGATATCCGCATCCAGAACCCCCACCTTTTTTCCGGCGCGGGCCAAAGCACTAGCAATCAAAGCGGTTACCGAAGATTTGCCCACGCCACCTTTACCGCTCATAACCACAATTACGTTGCGGATATCGTTCAAAGCACCTAAAAGAGCCTGGGTGGCTTCTGAACCTGAACATTCGTTTGGGTCTACAGAACATCCTGCCTGGGATGGACAAGTATTACATTTTTCCGACATTTTACTACCCCTTTCTAATTTAACAACTATTAATAAATTTTAGAACTTACCTCGCCAGATTGCAATCAATCTACAGCTCCACCCATCATAACCATGGGCCACTAATTATTATTCGCCTCAACCATAAGTCTGCCCAGGTTTTTCTTAAAACGAATGTCATCCTGCGCTTGTCTCTTGCGGGGATTTGTAATGCGTTTTCCGGCCTGGCGCGCTTTTTGGTGAACATAACGCTGGCTCAGCAACCCGTCAATATTATCCAGGCTGTATATCTGGCCCTGAGGATGAATACAATGGGCATTTTTGGCTAAAACCAAAGCTGCCAATCCATAGTCCTGGGTTACAATGATATCCCCCTTTTGGGTAAGGTTGGCAATAGTAATATCAGCAGATTGGGACGAACCATCTACGATGACCACTCGCGCGTAATTACTCCTAATCATATGATGATAATTAGATACCATAATAAGTTCAAGCCCTGCGCCGGCAGCCATTTCCTCAATAATGCCCTTAACTGGACAGGCATCTGCGTCAACAATAATCTTCAATAGTATATCTCCTTTTTTAGCTTGGGTTTCTGCCATTGTATGGCTTTAAACTATATAATATGGATAAAAGCATTGTACACTGTATATAGTTCCACAATTTTCATGTATTATTATTCTATAGTATTTGTGAAAGCCTATCTATATTTTTGCCGTATTATTGGTACGGAACAGGGAGGATAATTGTCTTGCCTACGGACGAAATGCTGGCGGCGAAAACTCTTAACGGCGAAATTGCGGCTTTTGAAGAGTTGCTGAATCGTTATAAAAAATCAGTTTTCGCAATTATATTTAGAATGATTGGTAACTACCACGAAGCTGAAGATATTACTCAGGAGGTTTTTGTTACCGTCTATCATAAAATGTATCAGTTTGACCAAAGTAAAAAATTCGGCCCCTGGATTCATCGAATTGCAGTAAATACCTGCATAAGTTCTATGCGTAAAAATAACAAAGTCGTCCTTATTAATTTCGATGAGAGTTTTACGCCTTATTACGAACCTGACCCCAGGGCAAATCGAACCGATCCCCAGCAGGTCTTGGAAAACCAAGAACTAAGGAGAGAAATTGAGGAGGCCCTGTTAGAACTGCCGGAGAGCTATCGAACTATTATTATTCTGCGCTACCAGTTGGATCTTACTAATCAAGAGATTGCTGACATACTGGGAATAAGTCGGGAAAACGTGGAAGTAAAAGTCCATCGTGCCCGCAAAGCGCTACGCAAAACCATACTCAAACACTGGGATGAAAGGGGGCAAAAATATGAACTGCCGGCTTTGTAAACAACATATGTACAGCTATTTTGACAGTGAGATTTCTGCCCAGGAAAAACAGGATATTGACCGCCATATAGCCAGGTGCTCGTCCTGCCGCTTCCAGTATGAACTAACCCGCCAGGAAAATCTAATTCTGCAGGATGTCAGTCATATACCCGACCTATCCCCTGATTTTGATCAGCGGGTATTAAACGCCATTAAAATACAACCCGTATTGCCGCCCGAAGAAAAGATGCTGTCTAAGCCCTCCCTAAGCAGACGTTATAACCTGCCGCTTTTTGCCAGGGCTGCCGCTGCAGTAGTATTGCTGGCATTATGTATCTCCATTCCCGGGATACTGCTGCCCGGTCAGGAGAAAATAGAGGAAAAATCTGACCGGATCATTGCAGAATCTAAATGCCAGCTCAAGTTACCGGCTGGTTCTGCAGATTTCTCTGCGAATACGGTTGCGGTGAGTGAAACCAACCAAAAAGACGCTGGGATGGTCGTCAATACAGCAGCCCAAATTAAAGCCCCGCTTCCGGACGAACAGGATTTAAGGTTAAGCGTTAATCCGGCGCCTGACACAGCTTTGCTTGTCAGCAGTGTCGTACCGCCCAAAAGCTTCGATGTAGGGCGCGGTGAACGCAAAATAGCTTCATATGCCCCACCCAGCTGGTCACTGAAAAATATTCCCGCTCAATATCAATTGCAATACATTACCAATGCGAACGAATATCAGTCGGAGTATAATTACTTGACTGCAGATGGAACCAGAAAGCTGACGGTTAAAATAGTGTCTGTTTCGGCTCAAAACAAAAAAGAGAGCATATCAAGTCTTAAGACTCCGCCCCCGGATTCTTTATCTGCGCAACTTGAGGCTCCTGCCAGCGTCAGCCGTGAAACTCAAATCGGCAATAATATAATCAATCTGACCTTGTCCGGAAATCTAGGCTACGAGGAGTTGACCCAAATTGCCAGCCATATTGAAATAATTCCGGGTCATTAAACAGGATTCTCAAAATAAAAGACCGGAACTTGCCCTCATCCAGGACACAGTTCCGGTCTTTATTCTACTCTTTTTACCATAATTAAGCGCTCGTGGTCGTCACCAAAAAATACTGGCTTTATATGGCTGGACAATAATAATTGAGCGCCGGGCCGATATTAAGGTTAACGCGCAATCGGAGTCTTTGCTAAATATGATTGCATTCCTCATAATGAGAGAATTCCATCGAAAAACCTGCCCTGCCTTGGCTGGCTGAACGCAGGCTGGTTGAATAACCAAACATCTCTGCCAAAGGCACATAACTCCTAATCACCTGCGTACTGCCCTGCATATCCATGGAATCCATTCGGCCCCGGCGATTGCTGATATTACTGATTATACCGCCGGTATATTCTTCCGGTGAAGTTATTTCCACACGCATAATGGGTTCTAACATCTTAGGACCGGCTTTTTTCAGACAGTCTCTTGTACACTGCATGGCAGCTATACGGAATGCCATTTCGGATGAATCCACTTCATGATAGGAGCCATCCAATAAAGTTGCCCTAACATTAACAACCGGGTGGCCTTGCAGGACGCCTTCCTCCAGGGCTTGTTTTACTCCAGCTTCTACGGCCGGGATATATTCACGGGGAACTGCCCCGCCTACGATCTTATTAACAAATTCAAACCCTTCCCCCGGTTCTATTTTAAGCACCACATGAGCAAACTGCCCCTTGCCGCCGGTTTGTTTGACATAGCGCGTGTTTTGCTCGGCTGCTTTGGTGATAGTCTCTTTATAAGCTACCTGGGGCTGCCCAATATTAATATCAATTTTAAATTCCTTGGCCAGACGTTCGCTGATGACTTCTAGGTGAAGCTCACCCATTCCGGATAACAGGGTTTGACCAGTTTCGCTGTTATAAGTAATTCTAAAGGTTGGATCTTCAGCAGATATCTTAGCCAAGGCTTCAGATATTTTATTCTGATCAGATTGGGTTCGGGGTTCAATCGCTATCTGAATAACCGGTTCCGGAAAATCAATCGATTCCAGCAGCACCGGGTGGTCTTCATCGCAAATGGTATCTCCTGTGCCAACTTCCTTAAGGCCTATAAAGGCCACAATGTCACCAGCCGTCACTTTTTGAATTTCTTCCCGATGATTGGCATGCATTTTTACCAGACGACCAATGCGTTCCTTCTTGTTTTTGGAGCTGTTTAAGACATAATTGCCTGCCGCAATTGAGCCTGAATAGACCCTGGCAAAGGCCAGCTTGCCAACATGACGATCACTCACAATTTTAAAAACCAGGGCAGAGAAGAATTCCGGAGCATCTCCCCGGATTATAATGTCTTCATCCGTATTAAGATCCAATGCTTTGGTTGGTTCAATATCCAGTGGTGACGGCAGGTATTGCACGATACCATCCAACAGCATCTGTACCCCTATGTTGCGATAGGAACTACCACATATTACCGGGACGACACTGCCATTTATGGTGTCTTTCCTGATCTCAGCCAATAGCAGGGATTCAGGTATGGGGGCTTCATCATAGTAGAGTTCCATCAACTTTTCGCTGTCTTCCGCCAATTTTTCCAGTAAAACCAAACGCCACTTTTCTGCTTCAGCCAGGTAATCAGCGGGTATATCCGTCTGCACGATCTGATCGCCCATGCTGCCTGTGAAACTCTCATATTTCATGCTTATCAGATCAATGATGCCGGTAAAATTATCGTCATTAAAAACGGGCAGGGTTAAAATCAGCGGCTGAGCCCCCAGGCGGTTTTTTATCTGATCTACCACCTTGAAAAAATCCGCACCCACCGCATCCATTTTATTGATATAGGCTATACGGGGCACATTATATTTGTCTGCCTGTCTCCAGACCGTTTCGGATTGAGGTTCGACTCCGCCTTTGCCGCAAAATATAACGACCGCTCCATCAAGTATGCGCAGGCTTCTTTCCACCTCAGCCGTAAAATCAACGTGACCTGGAGTATCGATAATGTTTATGCTGCAGTCCTTCCATATACACTTGATAGCCGCGGAAGAAACGGTAATCCCTCGCTCCTTTTCCACATCCAGAAAATCCATAACACTTTCGCCATCGTGTGTCTCGCCGACCTTATGGGTCAGTCCGGTATAATATAAAATCCTTTCCGTAGTGGTTGTCTTGCCGGCATCAATATGGGCAATAATACCTATGTTTCTCAAACTACTCAGCATGGAATGCTTCACTCCTCTTGTCAGATAAAAAAGTAAACGGCATTACTAAAAAATAGTAGTGCCGATAAACATTGGCCGTATTTTTTTCGCACCTGATGATAAATCATATTACATAATCATTCCCTTGTCAAATAAAAAATAAAAACGGGAACAGAACCTCAAATTCGGCTGTTCCCGCATTCGTTATTTATAATTCGCCTGGGCGGCTATTTGTTATGAAATTCCGGGGTACGTTTTTCAAAGAATGCCCTAATTCCTTCCTTCTGATCTTCTGTCCCACAACAATAGGTAGATTGAACTTCTTCAAACAACAAGCTAGCCGCCACACTGCTTTCATTGGCCAGATTAATGCCTTTTTTAGCAAACCGCATGGCTGCAGGCGGCAGGCCGGCCATCTTCTGAGCCATCTTCATTGCCCGGGAGTTCAGTTCATCCTTGGGCACAACTATTTCCACCAAGCCGATTCTTAATGCTTCTGCGGCATCGATTTCATCACATCCCATAATCAATCGCTTGGCCTGACCGATCCCGACCAGATGGGTCAATCGGGTAGTGCCTCCCATGTCTGGAGCAAGACCGAATTTTACCTCGGGAATAGAAAAACGTGCATTATCGGCTGCAATCCGAATATCACACCCCAGTATTAATTCGGTTGCTGAACCGTAACATATACCCTGCACAGCAGCGATAACCGGAATTGGAAATTCCTGCCAGCGCCCATACAATCTTTGCAGCCAAGGCAGATGCTCCATTATCCACTGGGAAGTAGCGGGTAGGAGGAAATTCAGGTCAACACCGGCTGAATAATGATCGCCTTCGGCATTTATTACGATTGCCCGCAGGGTTTTATCCTCTGCGATAATCTCCTGAATTTCGTATAATTCTCTGAAGAAGGGTTCACCTGCTACTAAATTGAAGCCTTTAGGATTACATAAGGTTACAATGCCAATATTATCTTCCTTAACATAATTAAAGTATTTTCCGTAGCTCATTATTAAACCTCCATCCATTTATTTTTCCGCTAACATCTACTTGTAATATACCGACACAGTTAAATAATGTCAAATTGCTCTCCCGGCATTTAACCTGTCCTAACATAGGAGTATGCGCGACTAATATGTGCGACCGGAACATACTATTTAATCAAGGGGGACAGCGCCTTAAAATCTGCAGTCCCGGCCTCTTTTAACAAATCAAAGACAACTGTTTCTGTACTGGTTATTACCGCTCCCAGATCTCGCATCAGCTCAATTCCGTTTTGATAGTTGGCGGGAAAACGTGAACACACCGCATCTTGCACTACATGAACCTGATAACCTTCTGCAACCATATCCCTTACAGTCTGATATACGCACACATGGGTTTCACTGCCGGTAATGATCAGGGTCTTACGCTTTAATCCGGCCAATTTAGCCTGTAAGGCTTCACAGACGGAAAAGGAAGTCTTTTCAATATACTCATAATCCTTTAGATGTTCTTTAATCTCTGCTACAGTAGAACCCAGCCCCCGAGGGTACTGCTCCGAGACGATTACCGGAATATTTAATTGCTGGGCTGTTTGAAGTAATATACCGGTATTCTTATATACTTTTTCCTTATCCGGCATGGCGTTCATCAGTCTATCCTGTAAATCGATTACTACTAAAACGGCATCTTCCTTGTTTAACCTATATTTTGACACGGATAAACCTCCTTCTTCGTTTTTAAGTATTCTATCATTATTTTCAATACTTATGTGAGGTTTATGGAAAAAATCAAACCCCTTGTTTACTTTACTGTGATAAAATATTGTTGCGAGGAAAAATAAGGGAAGATAATCGTCTGCTTGCTAACGGGTTTAAAGTGAAATCTGCAGCATTACTCTGCGGGTAAATTCCGCTTTATCCTAGTCTACTAACAATTGGGAGTGGTATTTTGCGCAAAACAACTTCGGTGGTCGCCTTGATAGCTCTGATCCTGACCGGGTCGCTGATCTATTATTATTTGACTCAAAAAGAAAACCAATCCCCCTCCACAGTTGTCCATCAACCGGTAAAAGATAAAGAGACCATTACTTTGCTGGCAACCGGAGACATATTGATGCACAATACCGTAATAGCTTCAGGTGATATGGGAGAAAGCTATCAATTCGACCACCTTTTTGCTCCCATAAAAAGCCTGGTCAGCCAAGCTGACTATTCCATCATTAACCTGGAATCAGCCCTGGCTGGTCCGGAAACAGGATATACAGGTTACCCTACCTTTAACTCACCGGACAGTCTCGCTCAAAGCATTAAAGAGGCCGGCTTTGACTTAGTAACGACAGCCAACAACCATATTCTGGATCGAGGTCTTAGCGGGGCGATGCGCACCATGGATGTCCTTAATCAAAACGGACTTGACACAATCGGCACCTATCGATCCCAAGCTGAAAAAGATGCGTATTTGATCAAAGATATTAGGGGTATAAAAATCGGATTTTTGGCCTATGGTTATGATACTAACGGTATACCCCTCCCTCAAGACAAACCCTATTTTTATAATTTGATTGATCCGGATAAAATCCTTGAAGATATTTCCACCCTGCGCCCACAGGTAGATGTTTTAGTTTTGCTTTTGCACTGGGGTGTGGAATACAGTCCCTATCCAACCGCTCAGCAAGAAAAGCTGGCCCAGCAGTTTCTGGCTCAGGGAGTAGACGCTATAATAGGCGGACATCCCCACGTTATCCAACCGGCTCACATCATTAACATATCCGGTCAAAAAAAATTTGTTATTTATTCCATGGGAAACTGTATCGGTAACCAAAGAGGTGTGGAGCGTAATAGCGGCGTTGTGATTAAACTGGCTTATACCAAGGATTTCGAAAGCGGGAAAACTATTCTGACAGGCTACCATTATACACCAACCTACTCGCATACTTATAATCAAAACGGCCGCCAGAAATTCCGGGTAATTCCCATTCCCGAAACGATTGCAGCTATCCGGGCCGGGAGTGAACCTTACCTTAAGACCGACAGCATACCTTGGCTGGAACAGATAGCCACCAACTGTCAAGAACAGATGGAAGTTGGGCCGCTTAAATAATTTTTTCCCTATAAAATGAGTAAATGAGCAGATGGATCTGCTCATTTAGTTTTATTGTCCGCAATTATCAGTTCACCAGTTGACAAAACCGTTGCCTGACAGTTTCGGGGACATTTATATGAGGGTGGGCATATCAAAACGTCTAAAAACTACTGAAAAAGTACTGCCATTCTGGTTTGATTTAATATCAATGGTCGCTTTATGCCGAGCCGCGATACTGTTACAAATAGACAAACCCAGTCCCGTCCCTTGGTCTTTAGTCGTAAAAAACGGAATGCCGATCTTTTCCAGATTATTATCATCGATGCCATGTCCCTGATCCTCAATAGACAGGATTATGTTTTGCTCATCGGCCGTGGTGCGAATCGTTAGACAGCCCCCCGGCCCCATGGATTCCAAGCCGTTGCGGGTCAAGTTAAGAACCAACTGGCGGATTTCCTTGGCATCGATATACAGGCTGGGGATTTCCCCTAATTCCAGGATAACCCGCTGGTCGGATTTAATTGCATCAACCACTATAAGTGGATAGATGGCTTCTATTAATTTATTCAAGTCTTGGTTGGCAAAAAATACTGTCTTTTCTTTAGCTAAAGATAAATATTCGGAAATAATAGCATTGGCCGAATCGAGTTCTTCAATCATTAAATCGAAATACTCTTTTAAATTGGCATGTTCGTCATTATCACCCAACACCTGCAAAAATCCCCTCACCGTGGTCATGGGATTTCTGATTTCATGGGCAACACTGGCAGCCATTTCCCCTACCATCCGCAGTTGATCCAAACGAGCCAGTTCCCCTTCTACCTTTTTGTTCTCACTGACATCATGGCTGCTGAGAATTACCCCACCGATCCGGCCATCATCATCACAGAATAGATTACCGACCGTATTCAGAAACAGATAGGTTCCATCGGCACATCGAAAACGAAAATCCGTTTTCTTGAAGGAACGGGTTTTCAAACCTGCGGTAATATAGTTCATCATCAAATTGATATCATCCGGGTGGAGCAGATTAAATATAGACGTGTTATAAAGCTCTTCCGGTTCATAACCAAGTATCGTTTTACAGGAAGGACTCACATATTCGTAAACCCCTTCAATATTTACCTGACTGATTATCTCCACCATATTGTCGGTGAGGCGCCTAAGGCAGGCATTGCTTCTTTTTAAAGCGAGTTCAGTTTTTTTCTGCTCGGTGATATCCTGTATCTGAAACAAGGAACCCAGTTTATCCCCTGGCTTGTAATTTAAAGGGCTGATAAAACAGTTCAGGTAGCGCACACCGGACTTGGTTGTCGCAACCAAACCATTGAGCAGATCATAATCAAACTCCTGCTCAAAATGAAGCGTCTCGCCTCTTTTAAGCTTCTCCTTGGCTTCTTTGGGAACGTCAATATTCGCCAGAGTTAATTTTTCCATATCCTCAATATTTTTGATTCCTATTATTTCGCGGCAGGCCCGGTTCATTTCCACCAAAGCCCCATTATAGTCATAAATGGCCATGCCAAAAGGAGACTGGGTAAATATCCTTTTAAAGCGTTCTTCGCTCAAGCGCAAGGCTTCTTGGTCTGATTTGCGTCGGGGATCATTTGCCTTGGTGTCGGTACATTCGGAAAAATCTTCTCCACCAAAAAATGTATTATTTTGGAAAGTTTCCCGGGTGCGTTCCCTGTTTGAATATGACCATTTTAAATTATAACATTGCTCCCTGCTAATACCCGCCAGGTGTAAATCCAGAGGTGCCAGATCGCCGTCAACAATAAACTGTAAATTCTCAATTGCTTCCGTACGCTCAAAACTAGGGAAAACCTGAGGGTAATATTGAAAACTGCCCTTGGTATCTCGGCAAAAAATCGGAGCAGGGATATTATCAATATAGTCCCGGCAAAAAAACATCTGCTCTTCTAATTGGTTTTCCTGGAACAACCGCATACTTTCCTTTTTGTTGAACCATTCCTGCAACTGGTAATCAGCATTATTTCCATGCTGGGTTTCAGTGGGCAGATAACTAATATTCAAATGTATTTTCCCGTTATGAATGATTACTGGATGAGCAGCCACTATCCTCCTAATGGTTCGCGCATCAAAATTTCTTTGATTATACTGACAGAGCAGAATACAACTATAGGTGGAAATGATATCCCGGTTTAAATGTTCTTCATAAAGAAAGACATCTTCGTAGGTTAACTGTTTTGTGATGGCCCAGCTCAAATCATCACTTATCCGCAAACAGTTAAAGCCTTCCTGTAAAGCCTTCTGGCATTCCTGTTTATACAAATCCAGCACTTTGTTAAAGTCCAGCTGATCTACATTATTATGAAATAAAACCGCACTGTCCAGCATCAGCAATTGACCGGCAGCCTCATATAACTCAATTTGCAAACCATCCCCTAAGAGCATGGAGCGAACTGAATCCAGACTGTCTCTGTCACCTATATATAAGCACTTCTCGTTGTTTTTTAATCCGATGACTATATACGGTATTATAACGTTTTCTAATTCTTCCTGGTTTTTGTGGATTAGACACAGATGGTCTTTGGGCTGAATCCTGGTTAACGCTTCATCTGATAAATCCAGATTACCTGATAACATTGCAGCTCCCCACCTATTTGTTCGTCATAAAATTTGAGAAATTTTTACTCGATTATATTGTACTACATATTTCGATTCTTTTATACATTTTATATAGGTATTTTGAATTACCGCATTCATATAATACTTGTTTAAATAAAAGCTGCTCGACATCCAACTTTACATCCTTAGCTTTGACTGTGTTTTTGGGGTTTTGATTTTAATTTGTAGGAGCACCGTCCAGGCAAATGCAGCCTTTGCCAGAATCAAGCAGAAAGGCTGCATTTACTTTGTCTATTGAGGGGGGATTTTTATTTTTGTTGTCAGCCGCGGGAATAACTATACGTAGCATATATAAATATGATATAATACTTCATGCTGTGGGGACGTGGCTCAGCTGGGAGAGCACCTCGTTCGCAACGAGGGGGTCGTGGGTTCGAATCCCATCGTCTCCACCAAATACCCTGCCTTCCAAGAAGCAGGAGGACTTTTGGGGGCTTCCTGACTTAAATGAGATATTTTAGCTGTTCCCCGCCACACTAGCTATTTTTCGTTAGTTTAGCCTTCCCGCTAGTTTATCGTAATTTCTCTGCCCAAGCCATAATCTAAAATAGTCCTCCCATTTCTTTTTTTACAATACTCGGACTGTTTTCTTTTTTTCCTAGGGGCATTTTTTGTTGCCTACAACTTTATATGGTCTCATCATTTCGTTGTCTTCATGATCAAGAATATGACAATGCCACACGTAACCTGGACCCTTGGTGGCATCAAAGGGGAATGGACTCCCACTTTGCTCGGCAAAACGCACTTTAATCGTTGTAACTTCGCCTGGGTTCATTTGAACGGTATCCTTCCACCCTTGTTCGTTTAATCTAGGCGGCATCGGATCTCCGATAAGATATGAATCCACCGGCCATGGTTTAGTAGGTTGTGAAAAAGGCGGCATCATACCACCGTTGGCAGCCATCCAGTCAGCCATATAAGTATCGGTATCAAACAGCTGTCTGGAAAAGAGTTGAAATTGGACAAGATGCAAGTGTATTGGATGGGTATCGCCAGTAAGATTAACGATTTCCCATTCTTCTGTAGTACCTAGTTCGGGGAATTCTGAAATAGGGGCACTCCATTTCTGTCCGTTAAGCAATACCTCAAGAGGTCCTTGGGGTCCCATTACTTCAACAAGTGTCAACGTTCTTTTGGGTGCGTTGGGGGTCAAGGTCGGTATTATATTCAGCGTTTCCGGTAAAGGTTGAAGCACCGGCAATGAACCGGCTGGAGATACTACGGTAAACTGCATAATTTGCCCGGTTGTTTGTGGATCAGCTGGATCTCCGTTGGGGAAAGGGGTTGGAGCAGTATTCATAAGGATTAATTTTGTACCGGGACTAAGGGCGGAGAAGTCGATCAAAATATCGGCCCGTTCACCTGGAGAAATAGTAAGTTCACTGAGAGTAACCGGCATAGGTAGATAGCCGCCGTCAGTTCCGATTTGGGTAAGTGTCTGACCATTGGAAAGACTTAGCGTGTAGAAGCGGGCATTTGACCCATTTAATAGCCTAAAACGGTATTTTGTCGGTTCAACGTCTAAATTTGGCCAGACCAGGCTGTTTACCATAATAGTATCGCCGAAAAATTCCGGAACCCAATATGGATGAATATCTGGATCGATTCCTACATTGGGGAAAAAGAAACTGCCGTCACTATTAAAGGTTCTATCCTGGATTACTAGTGGAATCTCATATTTCTGGCTAGGCAGCAAATGGGCAACGGGGTCATTGGGATCCCTTAATAGATAAAAGCCGGCCAGCCCCATAAGTACGTTTAAACGGGTTATACCCAAAGTATGATCATGGTACCAGAGGGTGGTTGCTTGCTGTCTGTTAGGATAAATGTATCTGTCAGTGATGTAAGCAGGTCCTGTTTTGGGTTTTCCTTTTAATGAAGAACAATTATGAAGGTGGGTGAACCATGCCTCAGGGTGTCCGTCAAAAGCAGAGGGTACTTCCCCGCCATGTAAATGTGTCACAACGGGAACAGGATACTGGGCCTTTTTATATCCTGGGGGAAAAGGTAGACAAGGACACATAACCATGCCCAAATTATTAGGGTCTGCCCAATGTAATGTCGGATCCACCGGCAGTAGATGTGGACTTGATAGCTTGTTTATCCATTTGACAGTTAAGGGACAATTCCTGGTAGCTTCGAAAGTGGCGCCAGGAGATTGTTTGATATAGCCTAAAAGTTTGCCGGTAACAGCGTCTTTTGCCTGCCCCCCATAACCCCAAACTGTTGTGGCCGGAAAACCAGGCGGGAGAATCTGCTGCTGGAATTCCAGAATATCTACCATGTATTCATGTCCGCAATACGATGGAATATGCACCGGCGGAGGTCCTCCAATATTATTGACATACTTTTGAATAGTTATCGGATTTATAGTTGCCATAATAATCACCTCTTTCCAAATTTAGCAAACCATTCCTGACATATTATATTAAAATATTCAGGCAAACGTTCCAAATCGAGAAAACACCTCGCTTTTTTTGATTAAAAGAGATAATATTTAAACCACTTAATATTGGGTAAGGTTCGCAGCCGCTCCTTGTGTTGGTGATAGATGATGAATAAAAAAATGAAAACAATTTTAGCGATTGTGGCGATATTGGTTATTTTTATCGTGGTTTCATTCAATATCAGCAATAATTATATAACCACCACCAATTATTTTGTTGCCTCTCAAGATCTCCCCACTGCCTTTGACGGATACAAGATCTTGCAGTTATCAGATTTACACAGCCGGGAATTTGGAAAAAACAATTATAAGTTAATAAACAAAATTGACAAGGTAAACCCTGACATCGTAGTAATGACTGGTGATATGGTTAATTCCAAGGATGAAAACTATGACGTTTTCATCTCCCTGTCTCAAGCGTTGGCAGCTAAATATGATGTCTATTTTGTCATTGGCAATCATGAACAATGTTTAGGCAAAAACAACCTGCAATCCCTCACCCAAAAACTGACGGCAATGGGCGTCAATGTTTTAGATAATAATAAAGCGACCATCGTAAAGGCTGACGATAATATTGCCCTTTACGGAATGTGGTTTAACCTCCGCTATTACAGCAATTTGAACATGAAATACGTGCAAAATAACGTTAATAACTATTTTTTTAGCATTGATAAAATGAATCAGGTGCTAGGAAAAAAAGATGCCGAGGTATTTAGCATACTTTTGACACATAATCCGGCTTATTTTGAAACCTATTTAAAATGGGGAGCAGATCTGACCCTGGCCGGACACATACACGGCGGAATGGTTCGCCTGCCTTGGTGCGGCGGAATTTTTTCCCCGGAAAAAATCTTTTTCCCTCCATATGATGCCGGTGAGTTTTCTGCTTCCGATAAAATGATGATTGTCAGCCGCGGATTGGGCATCGGTAATGAAGGCTTTCGATATTTTAATTGCCCAGAACTCGTTGTGGTAACACTTAAAAAATAGTCTCCTTGCGTCTGTGCTTAGAAAGAGAGCCGTCCATTCATGTATGGACGGCTTTGCTCATATATAAGAATCAGGAGCCAATAGCTGGCTAAGTACACTTAAACTATTATTGCCTGCTTCTTTAATGAGCAGAAATAGAGGGGAAAGTTTCAGCCTGCCAATAAGGTTAATGCTAAAGTTAACAAATCGGGCGGTTTTTTGGTACGGTTAATAAATTGTTGGGGATGCTTTTATACCTGAAAATCAGCTATTGTGCCTTACTGAACCGGCTAATAACAAATTATGAAGCGAGGAAAGGAAAGGTTACAAAATGCATGATATTTATTACAAAATCGGTGAGGTTTCGGATATGTTGGGTATTGAGCCCTATACCCTGCGCTATTTGGAAAGCACCTTGAAACTGAAAATCAGGCGGGATGAACGAGGGGAAAGGCTTTATTCAGACGCTGATCTGGATACCCTGCGTTTAATCCTGCAGCTTAAAAACGAAAAGGGTCTGAATACAACGGCTATAAAGTTAGCACTGGAAAACCTGAATGAAAATTCAGATTCACCTAATGCCAGCCCGCAGGTATACAATCACGTTGATTTTGTAGAAATATTTACCGTGGCCCGAACTATCATGCAACAAAATGACGAGATTTTGGTTCAGAATAAACAAATGCAGGAACGTTTACAGGAATTAGAGAAAAAAATGAGCGCTGCCGAGCAAAAAAGAGAAGAAAAAATAACTGAACTAATAGCCCTAATTAAATATGATTCCGAAGATAAAAAACCCGGATGGCTGGCCAAATTAATGCGCAAATAGATTTTATTTCTGGTAAGCAAACCGAAAATTTTTTCCCTAATTTCTTTTAATTATGTTACCATATTGGTTGTATCAGGCCATTGCATTTTTTTCTGGTTTCGGAAGTACGGCAGTATAGTGCAATCTGTCTGTTACAGTCTCATTTAATTTTATATTGTAGGACTGGAGGATGGTTTAATTGAGCGTACTACTCACTTTAGTACCAATTATTGCTGTGCTTGCACTGCTGATCCTGGCAAAATGGCCGGCCGACCTAAGTGGTTTTGTAGGTTGGGTATTGGTAGTGCTGATCGGTTGGCTTTTTTTTCAAACTTCATTGCAGGTAGGGTTAACCGCAAGTTTGGCGGGTATAGTAGCTTCATTCCCTGTCTCCTTGATGGTCGCGGCTTCCATATTTCAGATCACCTTTCTTGAATCCACCGGGGCTTTAAAGCGAGTCGTGGTATTCGTAAAAACCTTGGCAAAAAATGACCAGGCTGTGCAAATAATGATAATTAACATGGGTATAGGTACCTTGCTGGTGTCAGTAGGGGCAACCCCTGTTTCGATCCTGCCGCCGATTATGCTGGCTTTGGGCTATTCGACCTTCGTGGCCGTTGCTCTGCCGGCGTTAGGTTTTGATTCCCTTTGTACTTATGCCCTACTGGGTGCGCCGTTGGTCGTTTTTTCGGACATGACCGGCACCTCCCTAACGGATTCAGCTCTGGTTTTTTCCCAGTTTATGCCCATAATATCAACCATGATCGGATTCGGGATGTTGTTCATCGTGGGCGGCTTGAACAAAGTTAAGGAGGGCTTTCTACCCTGTCTTTTAGCGGGTATGACTATGGGTTTAACTGCCATGGCAGTTGCCCATATCGGCAAAGGTATTGTTCTGACCGGGGTTATCGCTGGCATGGCAACGGTACTGGTGATGATTGTTTATTTAAAACTGCGCCGCCAACCGTTACTCGATCGTTCCTGCCTTACTGCCCAGGATAAAGCCATAGAAGAGTCACTGCCTTTGCGGAAAGCCTTGGGACCTTGGCTGATCCTGATAATTAGCTGTCTCATCATCAACTTCTGGCCGCCTCTTTTTAATCTGCTGTTTAACGATTTGGCTTTTCCCTTGCAGATTATTCCTGGCGGCAAACCTGTAAACACTAGGTTTTTATGGAACGCTTACACCTGGGTAATTATCAGCACCTTGCTGGCAGTACCGTTTTTAAAACCAAGCCGGGCCCAGTGGCAGGAAATATTATCCAAGTGGTGGCAACGTGCTCCCCGCCCGACTTTCTCAGCGGCAATCTTCTTTGCAATCGCCTATGTGATGATGTTCTCTGGTTATGCGCCAACGGCTTCTGGATGGGCACTGATCAAGCCGGATTATAACATGATCTCTGTGCTGGCCGTTACTTCGGCTGACTTTTTCAATGGGCTCTACCCTGCGGCAGCCGCTTTCCTGGGATTGCTGGGTGGCTTTGTAAGCGGGAGTGAAGCCTCGGCCATTGCGCTCTTTACCAAATACAACATTATGACTTCCGAAATATTGAAAATTGACCCCTTGGTAGTAACAGCAGGCATGGCGATTTCAGCAGGTCTGGCCAGTGTTATCTCCCCGGCCAAATTGCAAAACGCAGCCGCTACTATTGATGCCCTGGGGATTGAGTCTAAAGTTATCAAGATAGCCATTCCCATCGCGCTTATATTTACCACAGTAGCTGCCCTGTTAACGTTTATATGGGCTTGAAGTAAGAGGTAATAAACTTTATAGCCCCCACCACTCTATGCAGTTAGTGGCGGGGGCTATTTTCCTATCTTTTTATTTCAAACTCACAATTCATTACGGCGGTTATCTCTTTTTCCAGAGAACTGGTATCATTTATCCCATAATCAGAAACTTCATTGGAATACAACGGAGTAATTTGGAAAACCCCCATTCGAGCAGCCCTTAAAGCACCAACCCTGCTGCCGGCGTTGCTGGCTATCTGCTCTGCACGCACCATAGCGTCCTTAGTAGCCAGCGATAACATTTTCACTTTCATGTCGGCAATTTTAGTGTAAAAATACTGGGGCGGATTGGACTGAAATTCAACTCCCTGATTAATCAAATCTGTAGTCTGGCGAGATAACTCGGTGATTTTATCCACATCCGGGGAACGTATTTCGACCTGCTGGTGCAGCCGGTAGCCTTCCACCTGGGTACTATACTGACCGTTAGGAAGGGTTGCATATCTGACCTCGGTATTGATTGACGAAAAAACCATGTCTTTTTCATTGATTCCCTGATTTTTTAGATAATCTTTTATTTTTTGCTGATCACTTTTAATCTGGTTAAAGGCAGTACTTAACTGCGGTGATTGAGTTGTGAAATTTCCCGTCCATACAGACAGGTCAGATTTTATCTGTTGCTTGGCTGAACCGGTTACGGTAATCGTATTGTTGGCCATTTTAAGTTTTACCATACTATTGCTGACAATAAGAGAAGATAATATCATTCCTAGTGCCAGAATCCCCGCTACCGAAATAACTGCCCATTTTCGACTGCTTTCTTCCACCTTTTCCAATCCTCCTTAAGTTTTTTTATAATATTCCCTAGATAATTCACCTCCTTTTGATTAATAAAAGTTTACTTAATATGTACGTTTGCGCCGCTTAAATCTTACCACTTTAAGGAATTTTTGCTTGCATCTACCGAAAAAAATATTGGGGGAACGGTTACCTGTGGGGTATTGATGATAAAGCCTGCCCTGTAACTTGCTCTGGCTTTTGCAAAGAAACCGCATCCAAAACTGACTTAGATGTTTGCAACTTATATCAAGTAATTGTCTGAGCAGGTGTGTATACTAGAAAAAAGGAGTGACGCAAGTGTCCGTTCAAACAATTGAAACAATGGTGCAATGGGTAGAGAATAACATTACGAAAAACCCCAATCTTAGGGATATGTCAGCATACGTTGGTTATTCACCGTTTTACTGCTCTGTAAAGTTTCGACAGCACATGGGAATGACATATAAGCAATTTCTAGCCCGATGCAAGTTAAAGGCTGCCGCTTGTGATCTTTGTTTAACCGATGACAAAATAACCGATATTGCCCTCCGCTATGGCTACTCATCATCTGAAGCGTTTACGAGGGCTTTCTCTAAAGCGTTTCAATGTTCGCCACGCCAGTATCGGAAAGCTTTCGGTATTTCTCAGGCCACACCTAACCCATAGGGTAGAATGCTTCCTTTTGATTTTTTTGAAAGTGAGTACAATAAACGTGACTGACAGACTTGAGCGAAATGATGTCTGCTGGTGTGGCAGCGGACGAAAATATAAAAAATGCCATGCCCCTATTGAGAATCGAATGGCAAATTACCGTTCAATCGGATATATTGTACCCCATCGTAGATTACTAAAGACCCGGCAGCAGGTTGAAGGTATTCGGGAAAGCTGCCAACGAAACATAGCTTTACTGAATTACATCGAAGATTTTGTGGTTGATGGAGTATCTACGGTAGAACTTGATCGGCTCATCCTGGAAAAAACTAAGGAGCTTAAAGGGATTCCGGCAACACTTAATTACAACGGATACCCTAAAAGTATGTGTATCTCAATCAATGATGTTGTATGCCATGGTATACCCTCTAATCACGTCTATCTGCGCAAAGGCGATATTGCAAATATTGATGTATCCACGATTTACAACGGTTTTTTTTCGGATTCTTCACGCATGTTTTGCGTGGGCACTGTTTCAAATGAAAAGCAACGCCTGGTTGATGTTGCGAAAGAATGTATGGAGCTTGGTATTGCGCAGGTCAAGCCATGGGGATTTCTCGGTGATATTGGGCAAGCAGTTAATGACCATGCCAGTAAAAATGGTTATTCTGTAGTTCGTGAAATTGGCGGTCATGGTATCGGTTTGGGATTTCACGAGGATCCTTGGGTCGGTTTTGTGGCCTCAAAAGGAACGGGCATGCTCTTAGTTCCGGGACTTGTTTTTACCGTTGAGCCTATGATAAATATGGGTAGTTCCAAAGTAGTAACAGATAGAAGCGATAATTGGACTATCCGCACTGTCGATGGGATGCCTTCGGCCCAATGGGAAAATACAGTCCTGGTTACAGAAACAGGTTATGAGGTGTTAGCATATTAACAGAGGCAGTGGTTGTTTTTATGTGCAGATAAACATATTGATTGCGAAGTAAATGAATTAATTAAACCAGGCGCTTAAAATAGTAGAGCCTTACTTAGGGGAAATGGTAGATTGAACCTTTTGAAGCTCTTTTTCTATCTGTTGCAGATTGTTTAAGGCAATTGCGGACTTAATCACCAAAATGTCCATCTGTTGGTTTTCCAGGGCTCGGATCACGTCTTCTATGGCAAATTCACTTTTATTGAGCAGATTTTCATCTTTGATCTTTGACTGAAGCTTAAAACGATGCCAACTTTCTTTAATATCTGCTATTCGCCCCTCAGCTTGCTCCCAGTTAGCGTTGCCCGCCTCGGCTGCGGCCGCTAATAACTGATATTTGGTTTCATAAAAATCAGGTGGTATCGGCATTTTGAATATCCTGGTCAGTTTGGCATACTGTCCATACAGCGCGATGGCCGACATTAGACTGCTGTTTATGTTCTGTTGACTTATTCCCACAGTCAGCTCGTCCAGAATCTGTTCAAAGTCGTTTCTTTCAGTCATACCCAAACCGTCCTTGACAGCTTTGGGCTCAAGTGCGTTCCAACTGCTATGAATATTGATTAGGCTCGTTTCTTCAGCCTGCCAGTCATTTATCATCTGCTTATTGGCCGCAGCCTGATCCGGCCGCTTTTTTTCTGATTCCTGATCTGATTCAGATCGTCCCCCCTTGGACTTGGACTGCTCATCGGCTTGGCTTTTTTCGGGGCCGGATTTTTTTGGTTCCGTGGAAAAATGGCTCATTTCGCCCTGCTGCTTGGATTTTTGAGCCAGATTCTTTTTCTGGCCCAGGCTGGCCATAATCTTCTCCAAGTCTTTATGGATTTTCTCCATCTCCACCGGGGCATTTTTAGAATCAGACGGGGCCGGTTTTTTTGCGGCCGAATCCTTCTCTAGGCCGGAACAGCCGGCCAAGGTTACAACAAACGCTATCATAATCACTATAACAGCTATTTTTAATCCCAATCGGTTCAATCTATATCACCCCTGGTTTCATTCACAAATGCTATTAAACCCAGCTTGAATTAATAGGCTGTCTGATTTTTAGGATATCCCGAATCAGGCTAATTATTCCGCGGAGCGCGGGGAAAAGAGACCCGCCTATTTTAGCTTGTGAACGTAATCCATGATTTCGGCGCTGGAAAGTGTGCCAACGCGATGATCATAGATTTTTCCGTCTTTTTGAATAATGAAGGTGGTCGGCAGGTTCATGATACTATAAGCATTGGCTGCCTTACCTTTGCTGTCTACCAAAACCTTGAAATTATATTGGTGGTCACGGATATATTTTTCGGCTGCTGTGGCCGTTCCCCGACCGCGGGGCACATCCACGGTTAACAACACCGCCTCATTGGTTTGCTTCAGCTCGGTGGCCGTTTCGTTCAGTTCTGGCAAAATAGCCTTAGAAGCATAGCTCCAGCTGGACCAAAAGACCAAGATTATTATTCTGTTTTGGTAATCCGACAGTTTGACGGTTTGACCATCAAGATCTTTAAGATTTATTTCCGGAGCGGTTTCTAGAGGGGGTTTAAAGCCTTTATCATCAGATGAAATTGGCGGGGGTTGGGATGGGAACGGTTGAGGCGACTGTCTGACAGTATATGCGCCATACAAAACTACTGCGACAATTAGCCCGGCTGCTATTAGCTTTAAGTATCTGCTCATAATATACTCCTATTTGGCTAATGTATAATCTGTAAAAAAGGGTACTATAATGAATCCCGTTGTCAAGTAGTTTTTGGGGGGCAGTCCTTATCCAACCAAAAGCGGCTTTCTCAGCAGTAAAGCTGAAGTGCGCCGTTTGAATACAGGAGGGAGTAAAACCGGCATAATATTCGCCTCCCTTAAAAAAAGATCCGGAGTGTTTGACCTCGTCCTGTCAACAACCCCGGTCTTCTTAATCAACCTGACCCGAAAATATGTAGCGGTTACATGGAGTTGTTTTTCAGGCGCATATGCGTATGGTCGATATCTACTACGATGACTTCCCGGCCGATTTTTTTTACTGATTCCCAAGGTATCACCAGTTTCTGGCGATCTGTCCAGAAGTTTAGCATATTACCGCGGTTAGGGAGAATAATGGATACTATTTTGCCGGTCTCTTGATCGACTACCATATCCGACTCTCCTACTGTGCCCATCCGCATTCCGTCATAAATATTGACCATTTCCTTGCCAACCAGATCGTTTAAACGCAAATCCCATCCCTCCTGTGACTTTAGGGGTTAACTTATCATAGCCGTCAATCACTGCCAGTTAACGCCTGACGTCATTTTTATTTTCCGGTATGGCCGAAGCCGCCCGAGCCTCGTATGGTGTCCTCGAGCTCATCGGTTTCCTGCAGGTCTACCTGCATAATTCGGGAGAAAACCATCTGGGCGATTCTCTCGCCTCTTTTTAATGTATACTCTTTGTCCCCCAGATTTATAACAATGAGCTTGATTTCGCCGCGATAATCCGAATCAATCGTACCGGGGGTATTTAGCAAGGTTAAGCCGTATTTTAAGGCCAATCCGCTGCGGGGTCTAATCTGAGCCTCGTAGTCAGTCGGCATAGCCACGGCAATGCCAGTAGGTATCTGAGCCCTTCCTCCCACCGGGATAATGATATCCTGCTCGTTGGCGGCATAGAGATCGACTCCTGCCGAACCGGGGGTCTGATAATGGGGCAGGGGCAAATCCGGAGAATGCAGGCGTTTTATCATTACTTTCATATTATTTACCTCCACCATTTCATGTATTCCTGTTCGACTGATTTAAGCGCCTGTTTATCCCCAATTGCGGCCAGGGAGAAGTAATCCGGTCTGAGCATCTGGCGGGCCAGTTCATTTACCTTATCCACGTCCACAGCATAGATTCTATCAATGACTTCCTCTGGAGTTACTATTTCATCATACATCAAAAGGGATCTGGCCACCCTGGTCATACGGTTCATGACACTTTCCAAACCCAGATATATACTGGACTTAATCAGCTTCTGGGTGCGCTCGACTTCCTCGCTGCTCACTCCCTGGTTAACGAAATTACTTAATTGTTCATTCAAGGCTTCATAAAAACTTGCTACCTTGCTGGGACCGGTTCCGATGTAGATCGTATACATGCCTGCATCTGCATAGTTGGAAGAATAACTGTAGACCGAGTAAGCCAACCCCATTTCTTCGCGCAGACTCTGAAAAAGCCGCGAACTCATGCCGCCACCTAGTATGCTGTTCATCACATTCTGCGCATAGCGGTCATCACTATGGTAGGAAAGGCCGGGAACGCCCATACATATCTGCACCTGTTCAACGTCTTTGGGCAGCAGGTTAATAAATGATGCGGCCGGTTCCGGTATTTCCAGGAGGCTAGGAACCAACTGACCGTTCAGGCTGCCGGTCAGTTTTTCAATAGCCTCTTGGATTTTTTGATGATCCACATTGCCAGCAACGGCAAAGACCATATTGGAAGGTAAATAATTTTTCCGGTAATACTGGTACAAGACCTCCCTCTCCATCCCAGTAATGGAGTCCAAGGTGCCCAGAACCGGGTATCCCAACGGGTGTCCTTCCCAAAATTTTTGGGCAAACACATCGTGAATAAGCTCGTCCGGGGTATCTTCATACATGTTGATTTCCTCTATAACTACCCCTTTTTCGGTTAAAAAGTCCCTTTCGTTAAACTGGGAATCAAACAGCATATCACAGATAATTTCTATGGCCTTATAAATATCCTCGTCCAAGGTACGAGCGTAAATACCGGTATATTCCTTGGAGGTAAAGGCATTTAGCTGACCGCCCATCCCCTCAAATGTTTCGGCTATTTGACGAGCCGTCCGCTTGGCGGTGCCCTTAAACAGCATATGCTCAACAAAATGGCTGGCTCCGGCTATATCCGGGGTTTCATTCCGGGAGCCAACTTTTATATATACACCGATAGCCGCTGATTTTAGATAAGGAATTTCTTCTACTACCAGTTTCCCACCACTGCTTAGACGCCAGCAATTAATCACAACTGATACCTCCTGCATATAAATGTTCCGTGCTGAATAAGCGATCTGGTTAAATTCTATATTCGTGATATATAAAACTTACAATAGTTAGTCTTATTCTTTGCTAAAAAGCTTATTCCTTTTTTAAGCCGCAGGAAAAATGTCAAGTCCGGCAACTTGTCTTTGTTATTTTTATATCGACCAGTCATAATCGCAGTCCACAACCACCTATGAAATAGCTGCTGTGTTACAAACTGGAAAAGCTCGTCTTGCCTGCGGAAACTGAAGCATCCGCTACGTTTATTGGGGCTAAAGCTTCCGCTCAAAAGACCAGGTTTTTGAGTATATGCGCTGAGGCTGCAGATAGCTTATTATTAATTAAAGATAAAATAAGTGTAAATCTGTGACTAATTAATACGCGTTTCCCGCG
Source organism: Syntrophomonas zehnderi OL-4 (assembly GCF_000983115.1). Lineage (GTDB taxonomy): Bacteria > Bacillota > Syntrophomonadia > Syntrophomonadales > Syntrophomonadaceae > Syntrophomonas_B > Syntrophomonas_B zehnderi. The sequence goes on along the minus strand of NZ_CGIH01000027.1, from coordinate 128,548 downwards.
TCTATTAAAACCTATTGCCCGGAGCGGCTTAATAATTTTAGTATGATCCGTTTAAGCGGATGTGGTTCCCGGGGGATATCTTTGCGGGTAACCAAATCGATCGTTTCTACATATTGACCTTCCATGAAAACATCCATTTCTCCTACCTTATAGCCTGCCGCTAAAGGAGCTTCCAAAAGATAATTCATCCTGATCCTTTTTTCTATATCGGCTTTATCTTCTCCCAGCCACAGCCATAGATCACTGCGGGGCATTATTTCAGCATAGGCAGCTTGGCCTTTGCTGACCTTGACGTTTTTGAATACTTCCCCGGAATCAATGATCTGACTACGGGCGGTCTGTTTAAATCCATAATCCAACAGGCGGGCGCAATCCCCGCTGCGGTCGGATGATTTTAGTACAACGGCTATTAATTGCCGACCTGAGCGAGTCGCTGAAGCTATTAGGCATTTCCCGGCTTCATTGGCGGTGCCGGTTTTTATTCCATCGGCCCCCGGATAACTTCCCAGCAAGTTGTTGGTATTATTAATTGTCAGAGGCTGAAGATAACCGGGATGCTTGAAACTGCTTTGCCGGGTAGCAACCATTTTAGCCAGATAAGGTTGGGTCAAGGTATAGCGGCTGATACGCGCCAGATCAAAAGGCGTGCTGTAATGCCCTTCCTGGGGCAGTCCGGAAGCATTGCGAAAATGGGTACGCATTGCCCCTAGGGCAAAGGCTTTTTTACTCATTAAATGACCGAAAAATTCTTCATCCCCAGCTATATGTTCCGCCAGCACCACAGCGGCATCATTGGAGGATTTGATAAGGCTGGCCTTCATTAACTCATGCAGGGACAGCTCCTGTCCACGGCGCAGCCCGATACTGTATTGGGGGGTACGGCTGGCAAATTGGCTGACTGTGGCAATTTCATCCAGATCGGCATACTCTAAGACCAGTATGCCGGTCATGATTTTAGTTGTGCTGGCGACTGGACGCTCCTGGTTCGCATTTTTGGCTAGAATGGGCTGACCTGTAGCTCCTTCCACCAGACAGTAATACCGGGAGTTTATGGATGGTGCCGCCCAAACTGGCAAAGGTTTAAGCCCCAACAGCAGCCCAAGTGCCAACAGGATTGCCCCGGTTATTCTAATGGCTCTCACGCGAATTTGATCCTTCATCCAGATTTTTTTCCTTTTCAATAATGATCTTGTCAATGGTTACCATTTTGTAGTTCTCTTCCTTAATCTGTTTTAACAAATCCGGCAGAGCTTTAACGGTTGGTTCGGTAGGGTGCATGAGGATTATGGCATCATTGTGTATCTTTTTCATCACCCGGTTAACGATCGTTTGCGGATCTGGACGCTGCCAGTCAATCGTGTCAACGCTCCACATGATTAACCGATAATTGATGTCAGAGGCTGCCTTAACTACATTGGGACTGTATTCCCCGTAAGGAGAGGCAAAAAAACGGCTTTTTTGTCCGGTTATCTCTTTGATTATGGCCTCGGCTTTTTTGATTTCGCCGCTGCCTGCTTCTGCGGTGAGGTTATTAAAATGACAATGCTTATAACCATGGTTTTGTATGCTATGGCCTGCTTTGTGCATTTGTTTTAACGTCTCCGGGTTTTTCTCCGCCCATTTTCCGGTTACAAAAAAGGTTACCCGGGCATCGGTAGCAGCAAAACTCTTGAGCATAGCAGGGATAAATTCTTCGCCCCAGTCTACGTTAACGGTTAGGGCCACCGCTTTTTCTCCGCTGTTGCCCTGGAATATGGGTTTTTTAAAATCGATGGCATTCGAGGCAATGCCGGTATGATTGTAATAAATCAAAGCAAACGTTAAAAATCCTGCCGCCAACAAGGTTACGGCTGCAGCCGTCAGCAGGGTTTTTCTGGAAAAAAAATAAATCCTCATATTAATTATTTCCTCCCCATATTTCTGCCGATATCCGTCCTCTATACATGGAAGCCTTGATTATAAGCGGTCCGGTTCGGTTGTTGCGAAACCGCAGATCCTGATCTCCATAACTGACTGTAGCGTCCTTGCCGGGGGGTACGTAATGGATTGGTTTGCTGTGGGCATGCCTTTCTACGATAGGCAGGTGTGCATTTAAGGCTGCATTGTAAAGGGTGCTGGATACCTGGCATACGCCTCCCCCGTAATCCATCCCAAAAGACCCGCCAATTATCACAGGTGCAGGGAGATACCCCCTTTCCGGGGTACGGGGTCCGGTAGTTTCATTAAAAGAAAATTCTTCTCCGGGCCAGATAATAGTATGGTTAATGCTATAGCAGGCTACACTGATATTTTTATAGCGTTCGCCGCTGCCGCGAAATCCGGTGGCGTAGTTTCCCAGACAATTCCGGGCTTGCTCCAGGCTTTCTTTTTTATACCGGGGTTGCACTTTTACCCTTTTTAGTTTGACCGTATCTCCTTCAGCGGCGGCCAAGATTTGATTTACACTATCCTCAACGTTGATTACCATACCCGGTTTTTCAGGGAGGATGGCTCCAGTCTGTTTGTCGATACTCGGTTCTACCGGTAATTTTTGCACCTGAATTGCAATTTCTTCAATTACTTCCCGCAGTTCCCCCGGCAGTAACCGCTCAACCTGTACTCCCTCGATAGTAACGCCTTTCTTGACCCCCAAATGATCGCGCTCCATCTTATCAAGCCAACTGTTTACTATGTTAAGGCTAATCAAAAAGGTCACAAGAAAAAGGGTTCTACCGTTGATTTTGAAAGAATAAAACCCTCTTTTAAAAAATAATACCCACCGCCTTTTTTTTAACTTTTAAATAATATTCGGCAGTGAGCACTACTATTCAGTTTTTCTAAATTTAATTTTTAATCCCAATTCAACGTGGCTGCAGGCCACAACCTTAATAATCATTGCCATGTAACATATGTAGTTCCCGCAGGGGGCAATCACCTCTGAAAAAACGTTTTACGGAACGACCCAAGGTCGTTACCCGCAATGTCAATATCTGGGTCTATTAAAACTGCGTGATCTGTGTCTATTTAATGGTTAACTCTCAGGCAAAGGATTACCCCTTGCCTGGACTGGTTTTATTTAGCTGCTTTTAAAACGGCTTTACGGGAAAGGTTGATGCGGCCCTGGTTGTCTATTTCCGTAACCTTGACCGTAATCTGATCACCTATATCAACCACATCTTTCACCTTGTTGACTCTGTCTTCCGCCAACTGGGATATGTGTACCAACCCCTCTTTGCCGGATGAGCCCAGCACTCCGGGTATGATCTCAACAAAGGCTCCAAAGTCCATAATGCGTTTAACCGTTCCAGTGTAGATTTTACCTACCTCAACTTCAGCTATAATTGATTCAATCAGGAATTTAGCACGATTGGCGCCTTCGTTGTCGGTCGCTATAATAAACAGGCTGCCATCATCTTCAATATCAATCTTGCAGCCTGATTCGGCCACAATTTTATGGATAGTCTTGCCGCCCGGCCCGATAACTTCCCTAATCTTGTCAGGCTTGATCTGCATTTTGATCATCTGGGGAGCATAGGGGGATAGTTTTTCATTAGGCTTGTCTATAACTTCCAGCATTTTGTCCATAATATACATTCTGCCTTCACGTGCCTGCTCTAACGCTGCCGACACTATTTCACGGTTTACGCCCAAGATCTTAATGTCCATCTGCAAGGCGGTAACGCCTTTAGCAGTGCCGGTAAGCTTAAAGTCCATATCACCCAAGGCATCTTCTATTCCCTGAATGTCACTGAGGATGGCAAACTGATCCTCCGATTTGACCAAACCCATTGCAATTCCCGATACAGGGGCCTTGATAGGCACTCCGGCATGCATCAGGGAGAGGGTGCTGCCGCAAACACTGCCCATGGAGCTGGAACCGTTGGATTCTAATACTTCAGAAACTACCCGGATGGTATAGGGAAATTCATCGGCTGAAGGTATAACCGGCATCAATGCTCTTTCTGCCAAAGCTCCGTGGCCTATTTCTCTTCTGCCGGGTCCGCGCATCGGTTTTATTTCACCCACGCTGTAAGGAGGAAAATTATAGTGATGTATATAGCGTTTGGTCTCATCGATACCCAGTCCATCCAGACGCTGTTCTTCACTGATAGGCCCCAGGGTGGTCACCGATAATACCTGGGTCTGTCCTCGGGTAAACAGTCCTGAGCCATGCGGGCGGGGCAGGAAGCCTACTTCACAGGATATCTGTCTGATTTCGTCCAGTTTCCTTCCGTCCACGCGTTCTCTGTCTTCCAAAATCATCTTGCGGACTATTTCTTTCATGATCTTGTCAATCAGGTTGCTGATATCGTCCAGATTTTCTGGATAGATCTCTTCAAAATGAGTCAGAATGGACTCGGCGGCTTCATCCATGTGGGCTTCGCGTGTCTTTTTATCCGGATTTTTAACCGCTTCTTCCAACAATGCTAACGAATATTCATTTACTGCGGTTTCAATTTCTGGGTCTATACAGACTTCGGGAACCTCCATTTTTTCTTTAGCTAGTTCTTTATATATAGGCTCCTGGAATGCTACGATGCGTTTAATCTCCTCATGGGCAAAAAATATTGCTTCCAGCATATCCTGTTCCGGGATTTCATTGGCCTCTCCCTCAACCATCATGATAGCCTCTTTAGTTCCAGCCACCACTAAGTGCAAATCACTTTTATGGTATTGTTCTACGGTCGGATTGATTATAAGTTGTCCGTCTACCATGCCTACAATGACGGCTGCTACCGGCCCGGCAAAAGGTATGTCAGATACCCCCAAGGCAACAGAAGCGCCTATTACCGCCGTGACATCCGGGGCGTTATCCTTTTCTACAGACAATACAGTGGCGACCACATGGATATCGTTTCTAAATCCTTTGGGGAAAAGGGGTCTTATGGGACGGTCAATCTGGCGAGCCGATAGGGTAGCTATTTCTGTAGCACGTCCTTCACGTTTGATAAACCCGCCCGGGATTTTACCAACCGCATATTGCTTTTCTTCATAATCAACCGTTAAAGGGAAAAAGTCCAGACCCGGCCGCGGGGCTTTGGACGCAGTGGCAGTGACCAGCAAAACGGTTTCCCCATATCTGACAATAGCTGCGCCGTTAGCTTGTTTGGCCACCTGCCCTACTTCAACTACCAACGGACGACCGGCTATATCGGTTTGGTATTTGTGTACGATGCTAACCTCCTCCTTTCTATATTAACAAGGTTTCGTAACATATAAAGTTAAAGAGCGGCAATCCGCTCTTTACCTGCGTAGACCAAGTCTGGTAACGATGGAACGGTAACGTTCAAAGTCACTTTCTTTAAGATAATCCAGAAGAGAACGTCTTTGTCCAACCATCTTTAACAGGCCTCTTCTGGAATGATGATCTTTCTTATTGGCCTTCAAATGTTCATTTAAGTAGTTGATCCTCTCCGTGAGAATTGCAATCTGTACTTCAGGGGAACCGGTATCGTTTTCATGAATCTGGAATGCTTTGATGATCTCCTGTTTTTTTTCCGGTGTCAGCATTTTTTCACCTCCTTAGTCATAATCGCCATTAACCAAGCCATACGTCGGTGAAAATCGTAAAGCCTAGCCATGGTTCAAACGTTTTGCCTGCCATTAATATGCAGCATGGCATGTATTATATTCCAAAGCAATATTTTGCCGCTCTTACCAGTTATTTTTTCCACGGTTTGCCTTAATTATACAACCTAAAAAACACTAAGGTTTATTTTATCACAGCAGTTTGGAAAAGTAAATTATGCTATTATGCCCCCCAAACGGCTCTGGGCCGCGTTTTATAGATCCCAGTGATAGTCCTTGGCGATGGCGGCAGCCCTATCCCTATCCCTGCCAATTTGCGCAATTAGTTCTTCCACACTCGCAAAGCGCTCCTCATCTCGCAGTTTTTCAATCAGACTCAAGCTAACTTCCTGCCCGTATATGTCTCCGGTAAAATCTATAAGATGGGCTTCAATGGAAACGGGATATTCATTATAGAAAGTCGGTTTGCTGCCGATATTGACTACGGCACTGTATTCCTGGTTGTTCAACCAGGCTTTGGCGGCATAAACACCTCGGGCCGGGATGCTATAAATACGGTCGATTCCTACATTGGCAGTGGGAAATCCTAATTGTCGGCCGCGCTGATCACCCTCCACCACTATGCCGTCCATTACCGGACGATAACCCAGCATACGGCGGGCTTTCGTCAAATCACCTTTTTCCAGGGCCTGACGGATAAGCGTGCTTGATACGACCTCATCCTCAACCTTGACCGGAGGAATTATGTGTACCTCAAAGCCATGGGTTTGACCCAACAGCTGCAAAAGCTGGGGTGTTCCTATGCCCCGGTGGCCAAATGAATAGTTAAAACCAACGAAGACACCTTTTACATGCAGCTTGTCAATTAGGAAATCAGCAACAAATTGTTCAGGAGTCCAGGCCGCTATATCTCGGCTGAAAGGACTGTAAATCAAAAGATCCAGACCGAATTTCTCCAAAAGCTGGGCTTTGCGCTGCGGGCTGGATAAAAGCGGAGGCATCCGCTCCGGGGTGAGAATTTGAGTCGGATGCGGTTCAAAAACAAAGGCACCGGCCATACCCTGGGCCTCATGCTTCCTTTTTAACAATTGATCGATTAAACTCTGATGTCCCCGGTGTACTCCATCGAAATTACCCAGAGCCAGAAAAAGATCTTTTTCCGCGGGCCGATAGTTTTCCATTCCTAATACTATTTGCATGCCAACGCTCCTTGAACTTATTAAATTCCAATCTATACAGCTAGGATAGCATCCTTAATGATAAAAATAATCTGTGTAAATCCATTATCCGAGTTCGTGTTAGGTTTTGTTCTAATTCGTCTTTAATACTTTTTGGGGTTTGATATATCGGCTGTCTGCCTGGGTTATTATTCTGCCTATGGCCAGCAAGGAGGCTGGTTCGGTTTCCGCTGACATATAAACCCTGACCAGGTCAGCGTTGATATCTGAGTCAACTGCCGCCTGGCTGCCATTTTGAATCCGGAATATATCGGCCGGTTCACGCAGATATATAGCCGGCAGGCTCTTGAGCGGATAATCAAGCGGTTTGATTATATCCTTAAAGGAACCAGCGAGCTGTTCTAATTCCTCCAAGGTATGCGCATCCTCGAGCCTAAATATACCCGCCCTGGTTCTTACCAACCTGGACATATAGGCACCCGTTCCCAGTCTCTGACCTATGTCATGGCACAATGTCCTGATGTAGGTCCCCTGAGAGCATTCCACCTCAAGGTCAACAAACGGACGACCCGCTTCATCATGACCGATATCCAGCAATTCGAGGGTCTTAATCGCAATCGTACGGGACGGGCGCTCTACTTCAATTCCCTGTCGTGCCAGCTCGTAGAGACGCTTACCCTGATGATGGACGGCGGAAAACATCGGTGGTACTTGCTGTATGATGCCGGTAAAATCCTGCAATATAGCGGTAAGATCAGCTAAATCAAAGTAGCTGGGGCCGGTGGCAACAATATTCCCCCAGGCATCCTGGGTGTCCGATACCGCTCCTATCGTCATGCGAGCGCAATATGTTTTATCAGAATCAGGTATATACTCAATTAATCGGGTGGCCTGTCCCAAAGCCACGGGCAATACACCTTCGGCCATGGGATCTAGTGTACCTAAATGACCCATTTTGGTGGGGGGGAAAATCTTTTGCAGTTTCTTTAATACTGCAAAAGAAGTCGGCCCCTGGCCTTTATTTATACAAATAAATCCATCCAATTAAGTGATCACATCCCTGACTGTTTGTACTACATTTTCTATGCATGCTTCAAGATCACCGTTTACCTGAGCCCCGGCCGCCTGTCTATGCCCACCGCCCTCATACAGAGCAGCCATTCGGGAGACATCGAATGCACCTTTGGAACGAAAACCAACTTTTATCTCTTTTGGTCTGATTTCCCGAAACAATAAACCAACTTCTACTCCTTCCACCTTAAGGGTGTGATTAATGATGCCCTCGGGGTGAAGGTCAATAACCCCCAGGCGTTTGGCATCCTCAAAACTAATCGACATCCAGGCAAGTTTCCCGTCCGGGCTGAATTGAATACCGTTCAGCGCATGGCCCAAAAGGCAAATCTCCTCACGTTTTTTGGATTCGAACAGCTTGATTTTCGTAAGCTCTAAATCTGCCCCGCATTCCAGCAAATCAGCCGCTATACGAAAAGTTGCGGGGGTTGTGTTGTTATGCTGAAAGCTGCCGGTATCCTGAATAATAGCTGCATATAGGGCATTTGCCATTGCGGGTTCAATCTTAATATCTAAAACCTTTAACAGTTGGTAGATTATTTCTCCGGTAGCAGCCGCCCGCGGCTGAATACAATTAAGATCCGCAAAACAGGTATTGCTTTCATGATGGTCAATATTTATACTGAAACAATCCGGGGCTATTAGTTTTAATACCTCTTCTCCGGCCCTTTCCCTATCAGCACAATCCAGAAAAATAACCTGGCTTAACTCACCGTTCACCTGATCGGGAGACAATACCTGTTCGCTGCCCCGTAGATAATTATAAATATGTGGTACTGGATCTTTCAAAACCATGCCGGTTTTTTTGCCCATGGCTGTGAGAGCCTGGCCCAGGGCAAGTAATGAACCGATGCTGTCCCCATCTGGGATAGCGTGACTTATTAGCCAAAAATTATCACGCTTTTGTATCTCCCGGGCTATTTTTTTAAGATTTTTCATCACTGTGATCCTTTTTTTCCTCGGCTTCCTTGCTTAATTCCTCCAGCAAGGAGGACATCTTTATACCGTGCTCGATGGATTTGTCCAATCTAAAATCCAATTCGGGCGCATGTCTGATTTGAAGCATCCGTGCCAATTCCGTGCGTATATGCCCCCGAGCGCTTTGCAGGGCTTTCATGGTCTCAGCCTGTTTGACTTCATCACCCAGAACGCTGATATTGATTCGGGCATGACTGATATCTGCGGGAATATCCACCCGGGTCACTGAAACAGTACTAAAATCAATGCGGGGATCTTTGATTTCGTGCTGAATTATGGAAGATAGACTTCTTTTAATTTCTTCAGCCATTCTTTCCTGTCTACGTTTACCCATTTATAACACCCCCGTATATATTTATTGAATCTCTGCGGATAACAGCTCTGTCAGATTAGAGGTTGCTTTCTATCAAGGGAGTCTGTACCGTCATGTGCAACGTTTAATCCAGGGTTCTTTTTATTTCTTCCATAGTATAGGCTTCGATAATATCGCCTTCTTTGACATCATTGAAATCCTGGATACCTATACCGCATTCAAAGTTGCTGACGACCTCTTTGACATCATCTTTAAATCTTTTTAAAGATTCCAGTTTGCCATCGTATATTATGACTCCATCTCTTAAAACCCGCATATGGGCATTTCTTTGCATTTTTCCGTCAATCACATATGAGCCGGCAATCGTGCCGATATTGGGAACTCTGAATGTTGCCCTTACTTCAGCCCTGCCCAGGTATTTCTCTTTGTATTCAGGGTCAAGCAGACCCTCCATAGCTTTTTTGACATCCTCGATTGCCTCATATATTACCCGATACAGCCGGACATCAATATTTTCTTCTTCAGCATACCTGCGGGCTTTAACATCCGGGCGGACGTTAAAACCAATTATAATTGCATTAGAAGCCGATGCCAGCATGACATCTGTTTCAGTAACCGCACCTACGGCTGAATGAATCACGTTTACTTTGACTTCAAGGGCGTTTAATCTCAGCAAAGAACTGGCCAAGGCTTCGACCGAACCCTGAACATCACCTTTTATTATCAGGTTAAGTTCTTTTACATCTGCATCCTGCATCTGTTTAAAGAAATCATCCAAGGATATTCGGCTGTTTTTCTTTTGTTCTTCCAGTTTCTTTTCGTTTAAGCGCAGGTTAGTAATTTCCTTGGCTATTTTTTCGTCACAGGCCTGAACTTTTTCACCGGCTTCAGGCACATCTGACCAGCCCGTTATCTCGACCGGCATAGATGGATAGGCTTCTTCCACCCTGCGCCCCCGGTAATCTGTCATAGTCCTGACTTTGCACCAGTTTGTGCCGCAGATTAAATAATCTCCGGTACGCAGGGTTCCTTTTTGTACCAGAACCGTAGCAACGGCTCCGCGGCCTTTATCCAATTCCCCTTCTATAACCACACCTTCCGCTAAGCGGTGCGGGTTGGCCCGCAAATCGTGTATTTCGGCAATCAATAGCACCCTTTCCAGGAGGTCTTCAATCCCCAGGCCGGTTTTGGCTGAAACCGGAATAAACATGGTGTCGCCTCCCCATTCTTCGGGGACAATATTATATTCAGTTAGCTGCTGCATAACCTTGTCGGGGTTGACATCATTTTTGTCCATTTTGTTCAGGGCCACCACAAAGGGAACATCAGCGGCTTTTATATGGTTTATGGCTTCCACCGTCTGAGGCATAACCCCATCGTCAGCTGCTACTACCAGGATAACCAAGTCGGTAAGGTTGGCTCCGCGGGCTCGCATAGCGGTAAATGCAGCGTGGCCGGGTGTATCAATAAAGGTAATGCGGTTTCCGTTAACCGTTACCTGATACGCGCCTATATGCTGGGTTATGCCCCCCGCTTCCCCGGAAGCCACATCAGCTTGGCGGATTCTATCCAAAAGGGAAGTCTTGCCGTGGTCTACATGCCCCATAACGGTGACAATCGGTGAGCGCGGCTGCAAAGTTTCCTCGGTGTCGATTATTTCCTCCAAGATTTTTTCTTCTTCACTTATTTCACGTTCAACATCAACACCAAACAGGCTAGCCACAATTTCTACCGTATCAAAATCTATTTCCTGATTTATGGTGGCCATGGTGCCAAGTTCCATGAGTTTTTTAACTATTTCAGCCGGAGTTTTGCCCATTTTTTCAGCCAAATCCCTGACCTGAATGGACTCCCCTACCTGAATGAGTTCCGGTGTAAGCATTACCGCATCCTCTTTTTTGCGTTTATGTTTGCCTTTGCGTTGTGGACGGCTGAAATCCTTTTTAGGCGGTATGCCTTTATTCTGTCCAAAGTTCTTGTTCGCAGCCGCAGTTTTCTGTCCAGGAGAACGGCCTTTTTTTATCTGTGGGGCCGGTTTGTTATCCGGGCCATTAAGATTGTCCCGGGAAGGATAATCTTTTCTTCCTGAAACTGCATTCGGTCGTTTGTCAGCTTCGGTCCCTGCATGGGTGCGATTGTCTTGAGGACGGGAGGCATTTTGTGGTCGGGGTCGGTTATCCTGTGCCTGTCCGGCCGTTCTATTCTGAGGTCTGGAGGCAACCGGTTGACTCTGGTTTTTTGGGGTTGCGCCCGGTTTTTTTTCCGCTCTAGCGGGTCTCAGATTTGCACTTTGGTCACGTTGCGGCGATCGGTCAGGTGAAAGCGTCTCCCGGGTAGTATCATTCCTGCGCGCACGCACATCCTGACTTGGGCTCGCTGTCTGATTCTTATTTGGCTGCTGAGGCCTGTTTTGTTGTTGAATTTTGCTTTGGTTCGGCTGTGGCTTAACGTTGCGGTCAACTCCGACGTCACGCGAGGCTTTTGCTTCTTTAGGCGCAGTTTTGGGTTTGGGTTGTGGTTCAAAACGCATTTCCGGCTTGGACGAAGCCGCTTTTGGTTCGCTGGCAGGGGTTGGCTTGGCATTCTCAGCCGTTTTTGAATCCCTCAGTCTTTTTCTCACCCAGTTGGCCTGTGAATCTTCCATGGTGCTCATATGGTTTTTTATATCCAGACCTAACTCCTGCAGCGTATTAACCATATTCTTGCTCGATATCCCCAGTTCTTTAGCCAATTCATGTACTCTTATTTTGGCCATTCAACCACCCCCATACTTTCTACATTTTCTCCGCTCGCCTCAATCGTGTCAAATATCGCTTTTACCAAGCCCGTATCATTTACGGTTATAGCTACCCGATAGGCTTCCCCAACTGCAGTTCCCAGATCGTATTTATTACCCATGATAATGCAGGGTATTTTTTGCCTGGTACAGGTTGAGATCAGGGATTCCTTCGTATTTTCCGAAATATCTTGACTTAAAATCAATAATACGGCTCTTTTACGCAAAAGACTGGTTTTAGCAGCCATTGTTCCTGAAGATATTTTGCCGGCTCGTTGGGCCAGCCCCAGCAGATTGTAAACCCTTTTCACGCTATCACCCGCCTTGTGGCAACCACCTATGTTTGTAATTGTGTCCTTATTATATCCAGTATTTCACTGGATATCTCTTGTTCCAATGCTTTCTGCAAGCGTTTACCTTTCACCGCCTGGTTAAGACATTCAGAATTGGGGCACAGGTAGGCACCCCGGCCTGATCTTTTACCGGTTGGATCCAGTTCAATATTGCCTTCGGGAGTTCTAACCACACGGATCAAATCTTTTTTATTCCTCATTTCCCGGCAACCTACACACATACGCTGCGGTACTTTACGAACTTTCGCCATCCTGATCCTGCTCCTCTTCCATCTGGCTTTCGCTCTTTATGTCAATCTTCCAACCGGTAAGTTTAGCCGCCAGACGGGCATTTTGACCTTCTTTACCGATCGCCAAAGACAACTGGTAATCCGGTACCACTACCTGAGCCTTTTTTTCTTCTTCGTCGACCGCTACCCAAACCACCTTGGAGGGACTTAAAGCATTGGCAATAAATTTCTCCGGATCTTTGCTATATTTGATTATATCAATTTTCTCCCCATTTAACTCAGTTACAATGTTCTGCACCCTTATCCCCCGAGGTCCGACACAGGCTCCTACGGAATCAATTTTATCATCCAGGGAATGAACCGAGATTTTGGAACGGGCTCCTGCTTCCCGGGCAATAGATTTAATTTCCACTAATCCTTCATATATTTCTGGTACTTCGAGTTCAAACAGTCGTTTTAAAAAATTAGGATGGGATCGGGAAACAAATACGCTGGGGCCTTTGGAACTGTTCTTTACTTCATATATGTAACCTTTGACCCTTTGCCCAACTTCATATCGTTCCGTAGCGATTTGATCTGATGGTAACATAAGACCTTCGGTTCTACCCAGATTGATTATAACGATTTTTGATTCAATACGCTGGATGACACCAGTCACAACTTCGCCTTCACGTTCCGAAAATTCTTCAAAAATCATGCTTCTTTCGGCTTCGCGAAGCTTTTGCACCACTACCTGTTTAGCGGTCTGCGCAGCAATTCTGCCAAAATTGGATGGTGTTATTTCAATATTTATAATATCATCGGTTTTAGCATCGGGATCCAATTCCAAAGCTTCTTCCAGCAATATATCCTGAAACTTATCCTTTACTTCCTCAACCACGCGCTTCTGACCATAAACCTGGAATTCCCCGGTTATTTCATTCAATTCTACGCTTACGTTTTGAGACGTCCCATAGTTCTTTTTATAGGCAGTGTTTAAGGCAGTTCTGATTGCATCAATCAGAGCTTCTTTGGGTATGCCTCTTTCTTTTTCCAATTCCACCAATGCCTGCATAAGTTCGTTAGACATTGCACTTCCTCCTTATATCTCTGGATGTAAGCGGATCTGGGAAATTATGTTTCTGGGTATGGATCTGCTATTACCGTCTATTTCAATTTTTAAAACGTCATTACTTGTATCAAGTAGTATGCCCACGAATGTTTTTTGTCCATCCAGCGGTTTTAGTGTTTTGATCCTGATCCTTTCGCCCTGGTGTTTTATAAAATCTTTATCCCTTTTGAGCAGTCGGTCGATCCCAGGTGATGATACTTCCAGGTGGTCGTAATCTATATTATCCTGATCAATTATATCCTGGACAGCCCTGGTAGCAATGGTACAGGTGTTTAGATCAACCCCTTCATCCCGGTCAATATAAATCCTTAGCATTTGATCGCCGTGCTCCTTTTTGTACTCTACTTCAAGTAATTCAATGCCTTTTTCCTGAAGTATATCGCTGATAAGGTACTCAATCCGCCTGGCTATAGATTTTGCCATTCGCTGCACCTCCGATTTGTAAATCTTTAAGATATTACAATAGAAAGAGTGGGCGCTTACCCACTCTTTTTCGGCAATATTAGTTCGCTACAATAAGAGTATAACACACAGATAATAATATATACAAGTTAATGCAGGTTTTTAACGGAGGTTTATGCAAAAAGGCTCATCTGACTCTTTTCAGGTAAGTCGGCGAAACAGTTCTCCCGACGCAATAATTCCATGGCACTTTTGTTCAGCCGGGTGCGTACCTGGAATTCTTCCACGGAAATAAACGGCCCTTTCCGGCGTCCTTCTATTATTCCCTGGGCAGCGGCCGCACCAATATTCGGCAGGGCCGAAAAAGGCAACAGCAAGCCGTTGCCTGCTACCTTAAATTTATGGGCATCGGATGAATAAATATCCACCGGCTTAAAATGATATCCGCGGGCATACATTTCCAAGGCAACTTCTAAGATGCTGACTATTTTTTTATCTTTGGCCGGTGCGGTATGACCCATTTTATCAATCTCCTTGATTTTTTGACGTACCGGCTCATAACCGCCCAGGATAGTCTCGGCATCAAAATCTTCCGCTCGGATGCCGAAGAAGGAGGCATAAAATTCCAGGGGATAGTAGACCTTAAACCAGGCAATACGAAAGGCCATGGTAACATAGGCAACCGCATGGGCTTTTGGGAACATATACTTTATCTTTTGACAGGAATCCACATACCAATTAGGTACCTGGTTATCAAGCATTAAACCTGCTTCTGTTTCAGTTAAGCCTTTGCCCTTGCGGACGTTTTCCATAATTTTAAAGGACTGTTTTTTATCCAAACCCTTATTAATCAGATAGGTCATTATATCATCCCGGGTACAGATCACTTCATTTAGGGTTGCAACCCGGTCTTCGATTAAAGTCTGAGCGTTATTAAGCCAGACATCCGTACCATGTGACAGGCCGCTAATACGTACCAGCCCGGAAAAGGTATCCGGCCGGGTTACCTCAAGCATCTGGCGTACAAAGCGGGTGCCGAATTCCGGTATTCCGAAAGTCCCGACCGATGAATCAATATCCTCGGGTTTTACCCCCAGGGGTTCAACCCCGGAAAAAATTCGCATGGTTTCTTTTTCGGACAGGCTTATACTATGAGCCTTCACCCCGGTTAGATCTTCTAGTTCTTTAATAACCGTGGGATCGTCATGGCCCAGAATATCCAATTTGACCAATTGGTCACCGATGGCATGATATTCAAAATGGGTGGTTATGACGCCGGAATCCTTGTTGTCGGCGGGATGCTGCAAAGGTGTGAATTCCAGAATATCATGATCCCTAGGAACCACAATAAGCCCTCCCGGATGCTGCCCCGTGGTTCTCCTAACCCCGGTAATACCTCGGGCCAGACGGCTGACTTCGGAGTTTTTGAGCTGAAGTTCTTTTTCTTCGGCATATTTTTTCACAAATCCAAAAGCGGTTTTTTCGGCAACCGTTGAAATAGTTCCGGCCCGAAAGACATTTTCACTACCGAACAACTCTTCCACATATTGATGAGCCCGGCTCTGGTAATCACCCGAAAAATTCAGATCGATGTCCGGAGTTTTGTCACCGTCAAAACCTAAAAAAGTTTCAAAGGGGATGTTAAAACCGTCTTTAGATAAATCGGCTCCGCAGTTGGGGCAGGCCTTGTCTTCCAAATCCACCCCGGAGCCAACTTCTCCAGCAGTGAAAAATTCGCTGTAATGACAATTTTTACAAAGGTAATGGGGAGCCAAGGCATTGACCTCGGTGATCCCGGTAAAAAAAGCAACCAAGGATGAGCCTACCGATCCCCGGGAACCCACCAGGTAGCCATCCTCATTGGATTTTTTGACCAGCTTATGGGCAATTAAATACAATACCGAAAACCCATGGTTAGTAATTGAATCCAATTCCCTTTGAATCCTTTCTTCGACCAAGGCAGGCAGGTTTTCCCCGTAGCGGTTATGGGCATTTTGCCAGGTCAATTCTATAATCTCCTGTTCGGCACTGTCTATTTTAGGTGGATAGAAACCATCGGGCACCGGTTGTAATTCTTCCACCAGATTGGCTATCAAAGCGGTGTTTTCAACAACTACCCGGTAGGCCGTTTCTTCACCAAGATAAGCAAAATCGGCCAGCATCTCCGCTGTAGTCTTGAAATAGAGGGGAGCCTGGTTCTCTGCATCATCATAACCCTGCCCGGATTGGATAATGGTTCGGAAAATATCATGATGGGGTTCCAAAAAATGGACGTCCCCAGTGGCAACCACCGGTTTGCCATGCTTTTCTCCCAGGGCGATGATCCGGCGGTTAATGTCCTCCAAGTGGGCAATCGAATCTACCCGCCCCTCTTTGACTAAAAACTGGTTGTTGTCCAAGGGCTGGATTTCCAGATAATCGTAAAAATCCACGATGGTGTCCAGTATATCTTCATCGGCTCCGTTTAAAATTGCCCGGTACAACTCCCCGGCCTCGCAGGCCGTTCCCAGTAGTATTCCCTCGCGATAAGTTTCAATATCAGCCCTTAACATACGGGGCTTACGATAGAAATGCTCCATATAGGAGAGACTTACGAGTTTGTAGAGATTCCTCAAACCCACCCGGTTACGGGCCAGAAGGATAATATGATGTGATTTCCCTCTTTTATCTGTATCGACCAGGTAACCCTCTACCCCATAGATGATTTTAGGTTTATGGCCTTTTAAACTTTGAACTGCCTCAAAGGCCGCCGGAAAGGCCTGGGTGGAGCCGTGATCGGTTATCGCAATTGCAGGATGACCCCAATCAGACGCCCTTTTTATCAGTTCCTTGACTTCAGTTAGTCCATCCATGGCACTCATTTTGGTATGCAGATGCAATTCGATCCTTTTTTCAGCGCTTTCTTCCTGGCGTGGTATATTCGGCAGGGTTGTATAAGCATCCATAAACATGGCAGGTTCTTTTAAAAAGGGATCATAACGCACCCCGCCCTTTACCTTGATACGATCTCCTATATTAATCTGATCTTGTTCATTGGCATCCAGGAAGGATTTGACCACAATTGTATCAGAAAAATCGGTCAAATAATAACTGATTACCAGCCGTCCGTCCCTGAGAAGGGTACTTTCCTTGTGCCATATCTCGCCTGCGGTGACCGCAGTTTTTAGTCCTTCCTGCAATTCATTAACCGCCAGGGAGGGGGAATTGATGATCTGTTCCCGGGGCTTTTTGTCGCGCTGGGAAGCATACTTCTTCTTAACCCCTGATTCGATCCGGGGTGCTATGGTTTCAACCTCCTGACGTTGAATAAATATGGTTTTTTCGTGAGGTAACTGTAGCTGTTCCTGACATAAAACCCTGATTAACACCCGCAAGCGGTATTCTTGCCAAAACCAGTCGGCCAGTTTGGGACAAACCTCCTGGTCCAAAATCAGCTGATAATGTCTGGCACTTTCGGCGATGAGATCTATACGGTTAGGGGCTAGCTGGCAGCGGGGCAGTTCTCCGGATTTTGGCCAATCGAGGTCGGCGAAAAACCGGGAGCATATATCATCATGGCGAGTTGCCAAAATACTGTTTAGACTTTCGATATCGTTATTAAGACGTAAAATAAGGTCAACCTGCTCCAAAAAGGTATGGCGGTTTTTTAAGGCTTGTTCAGTCGCCAGAATAACGGCAGCCGGAATAGGTTCAGACAAGCGTATGTATAATTTCCACCAGTTGTTCAGGCTAAAGACTTCGACTTTTTCTATATAGCTTGCTCCCCAGGCTTCAGCCAGTCCAGGCTCAACCTTGTCGGCCAAAAAGGCAGGAAAAGAAATGCTCATGGTAACCTCCGTACATCAAATCTAATTCAGGCGGTCAATATGATGCAGGCCTTTGACTCTGGTAAGCATATCCATAACATGCTCAATCGTCACCTCGGCGGGTAATTGCAAAAGTAATTCCACTTCCAACTGATCCTCAAGATCCAGCCGGTTAAGCTCTATGTTTTTTATCAGTACCCCCATATCCCCTAGAATGGAACCAATTACGCCGACTTGCCCGGGCTGATCGTCAACCACCATAACAAGCCCTTTATAAAGACGCATCCCGGTAAATCTTTCTTCGAGTTTGTAAAAATAAATAAGCACAAAGAGAATTAATACGGTGGTGGTTATAGCTGGTATGTACATTCCGGCACCCACAGCCAGACCGATGCAGGCCACCACCCAGAGTCCGGCCGCAGTGGTCAGACCCCTGACGGTTGCCCCTTCTCTCAGAATTGTGCCGGCACCAAGAAAACCAATTCCGCTGACAACCTGAGCGGCGATACGTCCCGGGTCAGCGTTTACCGATTTATAGAACTGATAGTACATGTCGATGGACACCACCATCGCCAGGGCAGAACCGACACAAACCAGGGTATAGGTGCGAAAACCCGCCGGGCGGTTAAGGCTTTCCCTTTCCAGCCCAATCAACCCTCCCAGGATGCAAGCCAGAGTCAGTTTAAAAACGATTTCAAAAGTCTGCATGAATCACTCACCTGCAAGTAAATTATCCCGTCCTTAGGGAGAAGAGGAGTAGCCCCTTATAACACTGATTCAACGTATATAAACAGATTTACCCTTTTAAAAAGATGTGTATGAGGTAGAGGGCAAATCAAAAACAACGACTATCTTGTTCACTTCGTTATTATTATTGGGTATAGATGACGGCTATGGTTGGTTTAAACGTTCTTTATCGTATCCAGTACATGCTGGACGACGTGATCCATCTCTACCAGTAATATTTCCTCATCCCATCTTTTCTTCACTTCGGCCTTATTTTCCTGCAAGGATTTGGGGCCAATGGTAATTCTAAGCGGGATACCAATTAAATCGGCATCTTTGAATTTTACTCCGGCGCGTTCATCGCGATCATCCAGGATTACTTCCACGCCTTGGTTCAAAAGTTCCTTATACAAGTAATTGGCGGCCTCTACCTGATCGTCTTTTTTATTGTTGACTGGTATGATAATAACCTGATAGGGAGCAATTGCCAGGGGCCAGATGATGCCATCGGCGTCATTTTTCTGTTCAACGGCCGCCGCCAGGGTACGGGAAATTCCTATACCATAACAACCCATAACGATCGCTTGATCCTGTCCGTTTTGGTCACGGTAGGTTGCATCCAGGGCATCGGAATACTTGGTTCCCAGCTTGAATATATGCCCTACTTCAATACCGCGTATGGTATAGAGGGGTTCTCCGCAGACCGGACAGATATCTCCGGCTTCAGCGTTGCGCAGATCCGCAATTATCTCCGGCACAAAGTCCCTGCCCAGGTTAACATTAGTGAAGTGGTAATCATCTTCATTGGCCCCACAGGTGAAATTTTGCAGCCGTTCTGTTTCCAGATCGGCATAGATCGGTACATTCAGGCCTACCGGGCCCAATGAGCCAAATCCAGCTTGACATTTCTCCCGAACAGTCATCTCATCTGCCATAAACAAATCCTGACATTGCAAGACGTTTTTTAATTTAATCTCATTGAGTTCCCGGTCTCCGCGTAATATAACCGCCACTAATTCTCCATCGGCGACATACATCAGGGTCTTGATCTGTTCACTAGCGGGACGGCCGGTAAAATCCACCAAATCCTGAATCGTTCTTTGACCGGGGGTAGATATTTTTATCATTTCCTGCTGATTATTAACCGGCGGTTCTTGCTTTTCCAAACCGCATTCGGCTTTTTCAACATTGGCGGCATAATCACATTTTTGGCAATAAACGATAACCGATTCTCCGCTCTCGGCCAGCACCATAAATTCATGGCTCTCATTCCCGCCAATGGCCCCGCTGTCTGCCTCGACCACTCTATAATCAAGACCTAAACGATCATATATCGCTTTATATGCCTTATACATCTTTTTATAGGAAACATCCAGGCCTGCTTCATCCAGATCAAAGGAATACAGATCCTTCATAATAAATTCCCGACCCCGCATAAGTCCAAAGCGGGGTCTGATCTCATCCCGGTATTTGTTTTGAATTTGATATAACAGCAAAGGCAGATCTCGGTAGGAGTGGACTTCGCCATCAACCAGGGTGGTAATTATCTCTTCGTGGGTAGGCCCCAAGGCAAATCCCCGGTCGTGGCGATCTTTCAATCTGAACATTTCATTACCATACAGCGACCAGCGCCCTGATTTTTCCCAGATTTCCTGCGGCTGGATAATCGGCATCAATATCTCCTGTCCACCGGCTTTATCCATTTCTTCACGCACGATATTTTCTATTTTTTTCAAAACCCGTAGGGCCATGGGCAGATACGTGTAGACACCGGCGCTGGTTTTACGCATGAAACCTGCCCTGAGCAACAACTGGTGACTAATGATCTCGGCCTCACTGGGCACTTCTCGTAATGTCGGAAAAAACAACTGTGACGCCTTCAAAATTCCATCCTCCTTGTTTTTGGCATGTTGACCGTTAATTGCAGCTTATAATTGCCTGCCAATTAAAATCGGCCGCCAAGAAATAAAAAAATTATTTTTCCCTTAACCTGTTAATCTCCTGCAACAGTTCCGGCACCATGTTAGCCTCGGGTACTTTTCTAACTACTTCTCCATGACGAAACATCAGCCCGAAACCTCGTCCGCCCGCCACACCCACATCGGCTTCTCGGGCTTCTCCGGGACCGTTAACGACACAGCCCATTACCGCAACTTTAAGTGGATCAGGTATCGTTCTTATGGCCTGATCAACAGCTTCAGCTACGGGTATCATATTTATCTCACACCGTCCGCAGGTAGGACAGGAGATTAATTCCACTCCCCGGTTGCGCAGCCCCAGGTTACGCAGAATCTCATAGGCGGCCCATACTTCATCGACAGGATTGCCAGTCAGGGAGACCCTGATAGTATCACCTATACCCTCATTGAGCATCATTCCCAGACCCAGGGCCGACTTGATTAAAGCCCGATCCTTAGTACCGGCTTCCGTAATACCAATATGCAACGGATAATCAACCTTGCTGGCCATTAGACGATAAGCCTCCACGCTTAGCATGACTGAAGATGCTTTTAAGGAGATCTTGATATCCTGAAAATACATATCTTCCAAGATCTTTACATTTTCCATAGCACTTTCGACCAGGGCTTCCTTGCAAACGGCTCCATATTTTCTAAGTATCTCCTTATCGAGGGAGCCGGCATTAACACCGATTCGTATGGGTATCTGTTTATCCTGACAGGCCTTGACGACCGTTTGCACCTTTTTCTTGTCACCGATATTGCCTGGATTGATACGCAGGGCATCAGCTCCCCCGGCCAGGCTCTCAAGGGCCAGTCTATAATCAAAATGGATATCGGCTACCAGGGGTATGGATATCCGTCTCTTAATTTTTTTTATAGCCTGAGCGGCTTCCTGATCGATTACAGCTACGCGAGCAATCTCGCAGCCTGCCTCTTCCAAGTCCAGAATCTGCTGAACCGTTGCCTCAACATTACGGGTATCGGTGCTGGTCATCGACTGTACCACAATAGGGTTGTCTCCCCCCACCAGGCAAGAACCAATCTTCACCACCCGAGTTTTTCTGCGCATACACATATACCCCATTTTTAAAAAAGACACATAATGTGCACTAATGACTTTGAAACCCAAA
Source organism: Syntrophomonas zehnderi OL-4 (assembly GCF_000983115.1). Taxonomy (GTDB): domain Bacteria; phylum Bacillota; class Syntrophomonadia; order Syntrophomonadales; family Syntrophomonadaceae; genus Syntrophomonas_B; species Syntrophomonas_B zehnderi. The sequence goes on along the minus strand of NZ_CGIH01000027.1, from coordinate 107,005 downwards.
GCGTTATATTATGCAGCCTATATAAGCCGACTGAAGAATCCCCTGGAAGACCAAAGCCCCTTACCCTGCGGCTGCTTCTTAAGTTAATATCAACAATCCGGTTAATCCATAACCTGCAATATCCAAAAAAACAAGACTGAGCTGTCCGATTCTATCTGCCACCGGCTAACCTTTGATAAGTCGCAGGATATCGTTATACGTCACTACTACGATCAAAAGCATCAGGAACATGAAACCTATCCAATGGATAAAGCCTTCTTTTTCTGGATCCATAGGTTTTCTGCGGATGGCTTCCACCATTGCAAATACGATCCGGCTTCCGTCCAGAGCGGGAATAGGGAGCAGATTTAAAATTCCCAGGTTTATACTTAAGAAAGCTGTAAAACTTAATAGATAGACCATTCCGCCTCGTGCAGCATCCCCGATCATGTTGGTTATACCGACTGGCCCGGCCAGATCAGCGGTGGAGGCCGCACCCGTAAATAACATACCCAGACCGCTCAAGAGGGCCACGGTCAACTGATAGGTCTGAACAAACCCCATTTTAACGGCCGTAATAACCCCCACCCGTTCAAAGGTATACTTGTTCACCACACCGATAATAGGTTTGCCGGTGGATTCATTAAGTACCGGGGTCATTACCATGATTTTAGTTTGCTCACCCCGGCTGATTTTAAGTTGCAGAGGTTTATTGGTCGGACTTTTTTGAATTATGGTCATGAATTCATTCCAACTGGCAACGTCCTGACCATTTATGGCCAGGATTTTATCGCCGCTTTTTAATCCCGCTGTATAAGCCGGTTTATCTTTGATAACTTCACCGATAACAGCTTCGTCAATAGGTTTGGTTACACCAATAACCGCAAACGTTATGATGAAGATAATAATGGCTAAAACGAAATTCATTACAGGCCCGGCAAATGCAACCCGCATTTTTTCCAGTGGTGTACGGGTATTAAAACCCTCCGGGTTTTCTGTGTCACCTGGCTCCTCGCCAGCCATCCGCACATATCCTCCCAAAGGAATTAGGCGCAGCGAATATTGAGTACCGTCCCGGGTTGTAGAAAACAGTAGGTAACCAAACCCCAAGCTAAACTCATGCACTGGAATTCCAACGCGCCGGGCAGCAATGAAATGGCCCCACTCATGTACCAGGATCAAAACAGCTATAATTATTAGCGCAATTATTATAGCCAACATAATACCCCCTTTTAAAAACAATCACCAACAGTAGCTGAGATTTAGTAATATTTAATCTGGGCGAATCCTTAAAACTTATGTTATCTGTGTCTATTGCTGCATTAAATGCCGACAATACTCCCGAGCCCATCTGTCCGCCGTCAAAATATCCTCAAGCTGCGGTACATATATATTCTGGTGAGCCAGCATAGTCTGTTCCACCAGTATCGGTATCTGCCGAAAGGCAATCTTTCTATCCAGGAAAGCATGAACAGCCACTTCGTTGGCGGCATTCATAACGGCTGGCATCGTTCCGCCCTGACGTCCGGCGGCGATTGCCAATGCCAAAGCTGGAAAACGCTTTTCATCAGCCGCCGCAAAATGTATACAACCTAATTGGGTGAAATCCAGATGCGCAGCGGGTGATACATAACGGTGCGGGTAGGTCAAGGCATATTGAATAGGTATTCTCATATCCGCCACACCTAAATGAGCCAGAAATGAACCGTCTATTAATTCCACCATGGAATGGATAACGCTCTCTTTTTGTACCAGAACCTGAATTTGATCGTATTCCAAGCCAAACAAATGATGGGCTTCTATAACTTCCAGCCCTTTATTCATCATGGTCGCCGAGTCGATACTAATTTTGGGTCCCATACTCCAATTCGGATGGCTCAAGGCCATTTCCACAGTTACTTCATCCAACTGTTCCTGGCTAAAGTCTCGAAACGGTCCTCCCGAGGCCGTTAACCAAATTTTCTTGACATATGCTTTATCAGCCTGTAAACACTGAAATATAGCTGAATGTTCACTGTCAACCGGGATGATTTCAGATTGATACTCCCAAGCCGCTTGCATGACTAAATCTCCGGCGGCTACCAGGGTTTCCTTGTTGGCCAGGGATATGCGACGCGATTTTTTAATAGCGGCCAGGGTCGGCTCAATCCCAACGGCACCGCTTAGGGCCACTAAAACCGTATCCACATTGTCCAGGGAAGCTAATTCGCACATTCCCTCCAGTCCACACATTACTTGTAGCGTGCTACCAACCATTTCCTGGAATTTTCTATATTCCTTATCATCTCCTAAAGCAACTGCCTGGGGCCGGTATTTTTGCACCTGTTCATACAAAAGATCCAGTTCATCCTTGGCTGCCAAACCCATTACCTGGAATTGATCCGGATGCTGATCAACGACTTCCAGGGCCTGGCGCCCAATAGATCCGGTTGATCCGAGAATAACCAGATGATTAACAGTCTTATTCAATTTTCTTTTTCCTCCAGTCAAAACGAGCAAACAAGCCAGCCCGATACATAGCAATTAAAATTACTACACAAACCGGCCCTAATATCATACCGACTATTCCTCCCAGCTTCAAGCCCACATACAAGGATACCAAGGTAGCTAGGGGGTGCAAGCCGATATTGTCTCCAACGATCTTGGGTTCTAAAAACTGCCTGATAGCGGAAATCGTAATGTAGACCACCAGCAAGGCAATTGCCAAACCGGTTCGACCGGCAATGAATTCCCATAGTATCCAGGGTAAATAAAACGTCCCCGGGCCTAAAACCGGTAATATATCCAGCAAACCAATTATCAAAGCAATGGTTAAGGCATATTTGATCTGCAATATCTTAAGTGCCACCAGGGTAGCTACAAAAGTAATAAAGATTAGTATGCCATATGCTTTCACAAAACCGACAAAAGCATTAAACAATTCCCCTATCACATTACGTCCGGTTGATTGGGCATCGGCAGGTAGAATATGTAACACAAAGCTCCTTAATAATGCCCGGTCTTTGATTATAAAGAAGGTCGCTACCGTAGCAATCATAAGAAAAATCATCAAACCCGGCAGAGCGCTCAAGGCTTCAATCAAACCTTTAATACTGGTGTCCATTAACGACTGCACAGACCCCAGGGCTTTTTGCAGGTTGGTATGCAGCGTTTCCTGAACTTGCGGAGGTAGATCCAAGCGAACATAGTATAAACGCATATTAGTTAAAGTTGACATAAGCATTCCCACGATTTGATCGGAATGTTTTATAGCCATATAATAAAGGGAGGTCATTTGTCTTATGATTACTATGATAAGGGAAGATACAATATAAATAAAACCGCCTATCACTAGAAGCAGACTCACTACAACTGCCGGAACCCTTTTTAAACGCAGTTTTTTTTCGAAGAATCCCACCACTGGTTCTACAATCAGTGCCAGCAACAAGGCCAAAATAAAGGGCATGAATAAAACCGGAATATAGGCCAAAAATCTACCTATTACCGGCAGAACATATGTAAACAGCAAATAAAAGGCTACCAGAGCCATCACGAAAATACTCAATTTAATCAGGATATTAAGGCCTCTTTTTATGTCGGCATCCAATTAATTCACCTCGCTTTTTATTTTATTCATCGCTTGCGAATTTAATGAGGGAGATCCGGTTAAGGGTGATATGGACAATTCGTGATCCTGTACTATAATTTGGCAAACTTTCCCGCAGAACTGCTGATACGTTCGGTATTGGTGTAAACGTCTTGCCATACAAAACTGCCTCTTTTAACTCCCTTAATAAGACCGCTTAGCCTAGGAACGTTACCCAGTAATAAACCACCGGCAGAACCAGCAAAAAACTGTCAAACCGATCCAAGACTCCGCCATGACCAGGAATGATAAACCCGGAATCTTTGACCCTAAAATATCTTTTCATTGCCGAGGCGAACAAATCACCGAATTGGGCTGCAATACCTGCCATCAATCCCAAGCCTATTATTTGATTAATGTTCAGAGGCAGCTTGGGCCAGCCCAGGCAAAAAAGCAAGGCCATGATTACAGTCAATGCCAAGCCACCAATGGAGCCGGCCCAGGTTTTGTTCGGACTTAAATAGGGTGTCAGCTGGCTGTGTCCCCACAGACGACCAAACAAATAACCGCCGATATCAGCAGACCAGGTCAAAACAAAAGTCAAAACCATTACTATAAAGGGCTGGCTAAAACTTAGCATTGCCAACGCAAAGCTCAACATAAATCCGATATAAAAGGCACCAAAAAAGCCCAGAGCCAGATCATCAAATTTGCTCCGGGGATACATCAGCACGCACAATGCAATCATTAAAAACATAGTTGCAAACATTAGGGGCAAACCAAGAGCCGCCAACTGTTCACGGAACATAAGGACGCCCAAAAGGCCGTAAGAAGTTAAAACAAGGGGAGTTAAGCCTGCGGCTTTCATCATATTCAGATATTCATATAATGCTATCATCCCCATCAGGGTAAAAACAATAATCCAGGAAATTTCACCCCAATACAGAAGCCCCAACAATAAAGGAATCCCAATCAAAGCCGTTATTATTCTGGTTTTTAGCATTTTCTAACCATCCTGTCTGTTTAATAGACCGCCGAACTTACGATCCCTTTTCTGATATTCTATGATCGCATCCCGAAGATCTTGAGGGGTAAAATCAGGCCACAAGGTGTTGGTTACTACTAATTCTGCGTAAGCAATCTGCCACAACAAAAAATTGCTTACGCGCATCTCCCCGGCGGTACGTATCAATAAATCTGGATCCGGCATACCACCAGTATACAGTAAACCGGAAAAAATTTCCTCATCAAGGTCAGATACGGCTATTTCCTGGTTTTGTATCTTTAGGGCTAACTTTTTAGCCGCATCTATAATTTCCTGACGCGCCCCGTAATTCAGGGCGATATTAAACCTTAGGCCGTTATTGTTGCTAGTCAGATCGATAGCCTGCTTAATCTCCACTTGACATTCAGGGGGTATGGTTTTATAGTCACCGAACATTTTTATTCTAACATTTTTGGCATGCAATTCATTTATTTCCTTATGTAAAAACTCAATTAACAGCTGCATCAAATAATCAACTTCGCTCTGAGGCCTTTTCCAGTTTTCAGTCGAAAATGCAAAAACCGTCAGTATAGGGATTCCTAACTCATTGCAGGCCTGAACGGTTTTTTTCAGGGAAGCCATGCCAGCTCGATGCCCCATGGTTCGGGGCATAAACCTTTTTTTGGCCCAGCGCCCATTTCCGTCCATTATTATGGCGACATGTTGGGGCAGTCTCTCTATATCCACTATATCTCGAGTTGAGTTTGCCATGCTTACACTTCTCTTTGCTAAAGTAATTTACCCCCGTGCACGCCCCCCCCGACAACAACCAAGCTATAAAACCACACAGCTGGGAGCGGGGTTCGGGTTTAGTCTGATTTTTAAAGTATTTATTTATCTATGCCAGTATAACAAAACCCCCTTGACGGGGGCAATTTTTTAACAAATTTTTATCCAAAAATCCTTTTTAAGTGTAACGGGCTATATAGTATCGGTTAGACCTCCATGATATCCTTTTCTTTGGCTTGTAAAAGCACATCAACATCTTTTATAAACTTATCAGTCACCTTTTGAATACTATCCATTCCCTTTTTACTCTCATCTTCGGGTATCATTTTGTCTTTTTCAGCGGCCTTAATCAGATCATTGGCATCACGGCGAATATTGCGAATGGCCACTTTGGCTTCTTCAGCCCGTTTCTTTACGACCTTGACCAGATCCTTGCGGCGCTCCTCAGTAAGCATAGGTATGGCAAGACGGATGACATTGCCATCATTTGTGGGGGTAATCCCCAGATCGGACTTCATGATCGCCTTCTCGATTTCAGCTATACTTGATTTATCCCAAGGCTGGATTACGAGCAGCCGAGCCTCCGGAACACTAATATTGGCCAGCTGATTGATTGGCGTTGGTTCGCCGTAATAGTTAACCATGACCTTCTCCAGCAAGGCAGGATTAGCACGTCCTGCCCGCAAAGCGGCAAAGTCTCCCGTCAAATGATCAATTGTTTTTTTCATTCTATCTTCAGAATCAGCAATAATATCATTGAGCATGCTCTTGCCTCCCTACATAAGTACCGATATTCTCACCCATTACCGCTTTAAGTATATTACCTTCTTCGGTTAAGTTAAACACTATAATCGGTATTTTATTGTCCATACACAGGGAGGCGGCTGTTGAATCCATTACCGCCAGCCCTTTGTTAAGAACTTCAATGTAATCAAGGTAATTAAACTTTATGGCATCCGGATTGTTTATAGGATCAGAGTCATATACTCCATCTACTTTCTTGGCCATAAGAATTACCTCGGCCTCAATTTCAGCTGAACGCAAAGCTGCAGTAGTGTCGGTGGAAAAATACGGATTACCGGTTCCGGCTGCGAAGATTACCACCCGACCTTTTTCCAGGTGACGAATAGCCCGGCGGCGAATATAGGGTTCACAGATCTCTTTCATCTCAATCGCCGACATAACCCGGGTATCCATGCCGATATTCTCCAGTGCATCCTGTAATGCCAAGGCGTTTATTACTGTAGCCAGCATACCCATATAATCGGCAGTCGCCCGATCCATACCTCTTTGGCTGCCGGCTACACCACGCCAAATATTTCCCCCACCAACCACTATGGCTACTTGGGTACCTTTACCGACAATTTCAATAATCTGTCTGGCGATAGATGAAATGGTGGTGTGTTCAATACCGTACCCTTTATCACCAGCCAGGGCTTCCCCACTAAGCTTTAAAACTACACGCTTATATTTGGGTTTTTGCAAGTGGAAGACCTCCCAAATCGTTTTCAAATCTGCGGGTTATTACGATTTAATCTGCGACATAACCTCGGCAGCGAAATCAGTTGCTTCTTTTTCGATTCCTTCTCCTACTTCAAAACGAGCAAATCTTCTAACCGATATGTTCTCACCAATTCTGGCAACGGTTTCATGGATCATAGTCTCAACACTCTTGTCAGGATCTTTAATATAGGGCTGTTCCAATAGGCAATGTTCTTTAAAATATTTATCAATACGCCCTTCTACCATTTTTTCAATCACTTTCTCCGGCTTGCCTTCTTCCAGAGCCTGTGCCTTTAGCACCTCACGTTCCCTTTCCAGAATTTCCGCCGGTACCTGTTGCCGGCTAACGTAATCAGGATTGGAGGCCGCAACCTGCATGGCTATATCATAGGCCAGTTGTTTGAAATCATCAGTCTTGGCAACAAAATCCGTTTCACAGTTAACTTCAACTAAAACACCAATCCGTCCGCCGCCGTGAATATATGATATAACGACCCCTTCACTGGCAGTGCGGCCAGCTTTTTTAGCTGCTTTGGCCAGCCCTTTGGTTCTTAATTCATCAATGGCTTTTTCAATATCTCCCTCGGTAGCCACCAAAGCCTTTTTGCAATCCATCATGCCAGCACCGGTTCTCTCTCGCAATTCTTTAACCATTCCAGCAGTAATATCCATAATATCAAACCTCCTAAACGCTTATCATTAATCTTTGACTCTTTAGTAATAAAATAGACGCAGGTACACGGCTACCTTAAATTAAGTAGGAACGAAATTCAAATCTGTAGTACCTGAAGGGTGCTACCTTGATCATAAACGAAGTTCATATCAGTATTGCCTGAAGGGGGATCAGTCAAATTAATAAATTACTATATGCGGCATCAGCAAATATACTTGAAAAACCGGTAATTTGTGCAGGAGCTTTAGCATAAGTTACCGGGCAATATTCCGCAACGGTAACTTAATTATGAACGAAGTCGGTATCGGAATTACCCGATGGGTTCTGATTTAGCTTTCTAAATTTCGTAACCCGGCTACTATTTTCACAGGCTGTTGTAATCTCTGGACCAGGATGGTTAATACAAAAAATGGGGTGTACAGGAAAACCTATTCACCCCTTTGGTCTCAACTTATTCGGCAGCAACCTGTTCTCCTTGACGGCCTTCCAATACAGCATCGGCAATTTTAGCCGAAATTAATTTAACGGCTCTGATCGCGTCATCATTACCGGGAATAACATAGTCAATTTCATCCGGATCACAATTGGTGTCAACTATCGCTACCACCGGGATATTAAGCTTGCGAGCCTCAGCCACCGCTATCCGCTCTTTGCGGGGATCGACTACAAAAATGGCACCCGGCAACTTATCCATATCCTTGATACCGCCCAAAAATCTTTCCAATCTTTCGGCTTCATTTCTTAGCTTGGCTACTTCTTTTTTGGTCAGAACTTCAAAGGTTCCATCTGTTTCCATTTTTTCAAGCTCTTTAAGACGCATCACTCTGTCTTTGATGGTCTTGTAGTTGGTCAGCATCCCGCCCAGCCAGCGCTGGTTAACATAGTACATATCGCAGCGAATAGCTTCTTCCTTAACGGTTTCCTGGGCCTGTTTTTTGGTTCCTACAAACAAAACCCCTTTGCCTTCGGCTGCGACCTCCTTAATAAAAGCATAGGCTTCGTCAAATTTCTTTACGGTCTGTTGCAGGTCAATAATGTAGATACCATTTCTCTCCATGTAAATGTAGGTATCCATTTTCGGGTTCCATCTTCTGGTTTGATGTCCAAAGTGAACACCTGCTTCAAGCAGTTGTTTCATGGTAATCACTGACATCAAAATACCTCCTTTTTCGTTTTATTCCTCCGTTGTATCATCCCGGCGGGAGACCTTTAAGCACAATCCCGACCGATCCAGCAACGTGTGTAATCACCACTGCATAATATATCACAAATACCTAGACCTTGGCAAGATTTGAACAATTTTAATTAAAATAGACCTGTATTAATTAGTCACTATTTTTTGTTTGTTTAACACTGCGGTCTTAATTCCAATTGGAAGGGAGCACCAGTAGACGCGGCAGGGAGGAAAATATACACATATAACAAAGCAACCTTAACTATAAACATAAAGTGTAGTTCATAGTTAAGGTTGCTAACAAGAAAATAAACGTTGTTCGGTTTTATAGTAATAAAAAAATCAGTGTAAATCCGTACGATCTGTGTTATCTGTGTCTATACCCCGGTCTTGTCGTTCATATAGCGGACTGTTTTTTCTGGGCCAGTTTTAGAATCAGGCTTACCTCTCCTTGGCCTTTGTCCAGGAGTTTGGCTATCTCCCTTATCGAATAGCCTTTTTCATGCAGCATATTGACTGCAATGTATGGGTGAGCCGCCTGAATACTGGTTAAACTGAAATCAGCAACGTTATCTATAAACTGACTGTCTTTATCTGGAGTCACCCGAATATCACAATTATCCATCTGGCAGGTGTCTATAAAAATATCCTCCCTGCTAACAGCATCACCGGCCAAAAAATCTAAAACCATACCGGTACTGATGGATTCCAAGGGCAACGGGCGACTGACAGCCAGCTTCTCGTCTAGTCCGCCGGAAACATTACTGCCCGGGTAGTCAAGATGTTTTTTAATAAGATCCACTTGTTTTTCATCCAGTATGTTCATATGGCTTTTAGCCTTGATATCAAGATCCCTAAGAATTAGCAGCAGCTCTTTGCTTGTAATACCCAGGTCTTGGGCTAATTCGTAGACCCGGGTTTTCTTCTGCTTAATAGGTGATAATCCCGGATCAGGTGAAAAGGTGTCGGCTCTAACTGCAGCAACTGCCTGTCCGGCTATATTTTCTTCAGGGGATAAATTCCCGGCTTTAAAATCAGGGTTATTAGTCACGCTGATTTTATCCTCCAAACCGTTAACGATCGTTGTAGATATCCCCACCGCTTCCTGCATAATATCTTCCAATTCCTGGCGAACACTGAGGGCTTCATTAACGGCCTCATTTATTTCCTGTGAACACCGGATCATAAGATTATTCTGCCTGCTGATACTGATTAAAGCCGCAGCCAGCAGCAAAATTGCCAATGATATGAAAAAAGAGGTAATTGCCGTTCACCAACTTTCAAGCTAGTATATCCAAATTAGTTCCGCGATGTGGATCTAATTGCTGATCTTCTTCTTTATTCTCTTTTTTAGTACTATTTCCTTTTTTATTTTTATCGTTTGGGGGATTTTTTTCTTTGTCCTGTTTCTTATAGACCTGCTTCCCTTCACTAGCCTGGGTTTTATTTACGGTATGGGTATTTTTATTGGTATCTTGCAGGATATTACTGCTTATTTCCTGCTGCCGCAGATTATTTCCTTGATTCTGGATCTGCTGAATCTTGGCTACATCGCCTGTTTTCTGTACAAGTACCTGCATATCCATGGTTCTAATGCTCATATTTGACCCCCCATCCTAAGAAGTCTTTTGATAACAGCAGTTAGACTGGGCAGGAAGTAAGTTAACTGGGCAAATATTTGTTTTTCAAAATCCAACCCGTCTATAATCATGTCAAGGAAGTTAACCTCACTTCCTCGTCTTCAAGGATAAACTGGGCAAATCTGGTGGTATCATTAATTGCATAGACAGATGAACCGATGCTAATTTTAACACCTGGATAGGCTACTTCCAGCGCCCTTACTCGAGCAGTACTGACCCGCTGAAATCCTTCCTCCAGGATTTTGAGCCTGGCTTCCTTTTCTCCTAATTCCTGCCTAACCTTTTTGTATTCATCCAGCATCGCAATTATCGTAAGCCTTTTCCTTTCCGGCATATCCTGTGGATTAATACCTCCCCGTTGGTATATCTGCAAATTATTGCTCAAATTATCGAGATGTTTTTTGGTTTCATTCCTGGATTTTACTAATTTTTGGTATTCTTCGCGGTGATAAGGATTCACACCCACTTCAATAATGGTTTGGGTAGCCAACTGCGAACCGATAATCTTTGCTTCCACTGTATGGGAGGCTTGAATAACTCCTCCAACTATAGTGGCCTTGCGGTCACTAACCATTACGTTGCCGCCTGCCCGAACGAAGGATTGCATAATCGCTTCTCTGATAAGGATATCCTGGCCGGCTTCCAGTTTCGAATTTTCAACAAAACGAGCCGAAATATTTTGCCCCGCCTTGACAAGCCCCTTGTAACTTGATTTTATTCCGCCTTTAACTTGAATATTGCCTTCGGCTATAACCTCAGCACCCTCGATAAATCCGGTGATTTCGATATCTCCGGCAGCTTTGACGGTAAAGCCGCTCATGACACTGCCGCGTATTATAACATTACCTACAAAATCAATATTGCCGGAGGAATAATCGACATCCCCGTTCAATTCAAAAACAGGCTGCACCTGCAGTTTACGATCCACCATGGTGATATGTCCGTCAATAACGGAATACAGTTTGGTATTGTCTTCATTACAAACGGTGTTTTTACCCCGCGGAAGCGGAAAATCCCTGCCATTGCGCGGCATTAGTTCTTTGCCCAGGACATTCGTTCCTTTGATGCCAGGCAGGGGAGGAATTCTCTCGGCTAATACTTCTCCCTTTTTTACATTATGTACGAGTCCCAATTCCCGATAATCAACGTTACCCTTGTCATCTTCCCGGGGAGCCAGCTTTTTATCGGAAGCAAAATATTTCAGGTTTAAGATGGCATCTTTTCCATCTATAGCCGGCACACCCTGGGCAACAAGCACTTTGCGGCCCCAGTTTTCTTCCAAAAGCGCTTTTTTTATCTGGCTTTCATCAATTCCAAACACTACTTTGGCTTCATGGAGGGCAGCTTTAGCTTTTTCCAGGTCACAGGGGATTCCTTCCCCGGTGGGGGGGCTAATCTCCACATAGGCTTTCATTTTATCCTTGTCCAGGTAAATATAGGCACTTCCATCAGAACTTACAATGTTGGTGCTTTCAGTTGGGTTCTCATTATTGTTGCTTTCCGCTGGATTGTCTTTATTTATTTCTGCCACACATACCCCTCCCTTGGTAAAATGAGTCGTTGCGACTCTTTTTGAACCGTTTATGTGAACTTTGTCACTAATCTACATAACCTCTTGAATTATCAAGGTTATCTGTAATTCGCCATTAATGCGGCTGCTTGATTAGCGCAGCAGGTATTTCTTTTTGCTAAGGCTGCCCCGTAACCTAAGAATTGCCTTGGTGTGCAGCTGGGATATCCGCGACTCCGACAGACTGAGTACAGCACCGATTTCTTTTAAGGTTAGACCTTCATAATAATAAAGATATACGACCCTTTTTTCCTTTTCCGGAAGACGCTCGATGGAGTTTTTCAATAGGTTTTTCACTTCGGCCAGTTCTACCATATCCAAAGCATCGGCCGCCGCCTCGTCTTCCAGCATATCGATAAATCTCTTATTATTATTGGTATCGTCTCCGCTTATAAAGTCGTCTAATGATATTATCGTTGTTGCCGCTAATTCCCTAAATAGGACCATAAGGTTATCCAGGCTAATTCCCATTTCGTCGGCAAGTTCCTGATCGGTGACCGCCCGGTTCAACCTGGTTTCCAGCACGGCATAGGTTTTTTCCAGTTCCTTGCCCTTCTGGCGCAGGGATACCGGAACCCAATCCATAGCCCGCAGGCCATCTATCATAGAGCCTCTGATCCTGGTGATGGCATAAGTTTCAAATTTAATATTTCTCTTATGGTCATATTTCTCAATCGCATCAATAAGTCCCTCGATGCCATAGGAAATCAATTCATCTGTTTCAACGACCGAGGATAGACTAATAGCCAGACGATTAGCCAGATATTTTACCATAGGGGCATAGTTCAGTATCAGGTTATCGCGCGCCTCGGTATCATTTTTTTCCTTGTACTGAATCCAAAGACTGCTGATGCTGGTTTCCATTTAGATTACCTGCTCTCCGTGGCCGATAGTGCGTACTAAAAGTTGACCAGTTTGCGGATCAAAAGTAATGGTACGGCCGTAATTTCCGCCCACGTCTTTTGCCAGGAGACGTATTTTGTGTTTTTCCAAGTTTTCCATGACAGCCACAGCATTGCGTTCGCCGATTTTTAAAATGTCATTTTCTCCTGAAAACTTGAACATCTGAGCGCCACCCGCAATCTTAGCAACCATCCCATTGAGGTTGGCACCTGTTTTGCGCATTTCGTCAATTACCATGGCGATGCCTGTATCGGCAAATTTGGCCTTATTATCTGTGTTTTTTGCCTGCAGACTGGAAGGTAGCATAATATGTGTCAAACTGGCTATTTGGGTGCTTTTATCCAGAATACAGATCCCTATGCACGAGCCAAGTCCAGCCGTTACAAGTTTATCCGGAGGTCGTGCCACCTTTAGATCTGCCATTCCTACTTGAATTATTTTACTCATTAAATACTCACTCCAAGCGCTTTAAGTATGGTATTTAATGCTCCCGGTTCCGGCATTAAAAAGAAATTTCCAACCACATCTTCGTTATCCTTTTTGAACACAGTTTCCAATACCAGAACATGATCTGCTATTTCTCCAAACTGAGCCAATACTGCATCTAATAACGCGCCGGCCATGTCCATTCCCAAGGCTGGTACGGAAGGAATAAAATCAAGCTGGGTAAACATCGACAAGGCATTTAAATAGGTTGCCGATATGATATTACCCAGTTCCATCATGGCTGACATTTCCATCTCCGAAAAATCACTGGTTTTGCTCTCCCCGGCCGGTAAGCCCATCAACATCTGAACGAGTCGACTGGCCTGTTCGATTGGCAGTATAAAAAGTATACTGGCGGGAGCAGGTCCATCAACCTGCAGGTATATTCCGGCCACGTGCAAATCCGCACCGCCTATCAGGTCGGGAACCTCGGCAAAGGGCAGGATATTAACCCGGGGGACGCTCATGTCTATTCTGGAATTTATCATCTGCGCCAAAGCTGTGGCTGCATTCCCGGCACCTACATTTCCAATTTCCCGTAGGGCGTCTACCTGGATTCCTGAAAGCTTGCTAAAATCCTCCACCACACTGCTTCACTCCTATTAAATTATATCAATACCCAGCAGTTTTTGCAGATCTAACAAAATAAGCAGCCTATCCTCAACTTTGGCTACGCCCTTAATCATTTCTGCATCCATGGAATTATAAACCTTGGAAGTTTCTTCTATATCGCTGCGGTGTAAATGCAAAACCTCTGAAACCTTGTCTACTATAATACCGGCTTTGACATCCTCAAACTGAAAAACAATGATGCGGGTGTCCTCATCTTCACCATTTTTGTTAAGATTAAACTTGGTGTGCAGATTTATAACCGGTATGATACTCCCCCGCAGGTTGACGACCCCGTCAATATAGTCCGGGGAACGGGGAACCCGGGTAACGTTAAGCAGACGGTTTATTTCTTGAACATTCAAAATATCTACGGCATATTCTTCGTCGCCCAGCTGAAAAGCAACAACCTGAACGACATCATCTGTAACCTGTTGCTCTTGGTCTTTATAATCTATCGCAGTATCCATATGCTTCACCCTTTCTAAAAAAGTGTGGTAATATCAAGGATAAGCCGTACGTTGCCGTCCCCGGCTACGATGGCCCCGGCAATACCGGAAATGCCGGCTAATATTTTCCCCAGGGCTTTAATAACAATCTCCTGTTGTCCGATCAAGGTATCAACGACCAAACCGATTTGACGATCACCTTTGCGAACTACTACAACGTACATCTCCGCATCCTCAGTCAGATCATCGGGCAAGTCAATTAAACGGGCCAAACGGAAGAGGGGTAAAACGTTTCCTCTTAGCATGATTACTTCCTGGCTCTGAATCATCTTAATATCCTGTTTGGTAATCATGGTGGTTTCATCGACCGAGGTCAGCGGTATAGCGTATATTTCATCTTTTACAGACACCATCAGGGCCTGAATAATTGCCAGGGTCAGCGGCAGTTTTATCCTGAACATGGTTCCCTGTCCAGGACGGGAATCAACGTTTATTTCGCCATTTAAGGATTCGATTTTGGTTTTAACAACATCCAGCCCGACTCCTCGCCCGGAAACATCAGTTACGTTGTTGGCGGTGCTGAACCCGGGTAAAAAGAGCAGGTTGATACTTTCTTCCCTGGTTAAGTTTTCGGCCTCTTTGGCGGTTATCAGTCCTTTTTCCAGGGCTTTGCCAATAACTTTGTCCTGATCGATTCCGGCTCCATCGTCTTCAACTTCTATATAAACATTATTGCCTTCGTGTCTGGCTCTAAGGATAAGATTACCCTGGCGAGGTTTGCCTTTGGCAACTCTTTCCGAGGAGGACTCCAGACCGTGATCCAAGGCATTTCTCAACAGATGTACCAAAGGATCCCCTATTTCATCAATCACCGTTCTATCCAGCTCGGTTTCCTTGCCTTCGATCAAGAAATCTACTTCCTTGTCCAGCTCCTTAGCCAGATCCCTGACCATACGCGGGAAGCGGTTAAATACCTGCTCTATTGGAACCATTCGAACTTTCATTACGACTGACTGTAAATCCGTACTGATGCGATCAATCTGTTCAATAGTCTCATTTAAATCTGTCACTTTATGGGTAGCCCCGATTTGTTCCAGACGTCCTTTATGCATGACCAATTCGCCGACCAGATTCATAAGGTTATCCAGACGGTCAATATCAACCCGTACCGTTTGTTTGATCTTGTGGGCCTTTTTGTTGTTGTCCGCATCATTGGCAGTGGCAGCCGAAGAAGCCACTTCAGATTTATTTTCCGTTCGGAGAGAAGTGCCGGAGGTTAGCAGAGCATCCAGGTTCAGCGTTTTGCTCGCCATTACTTTTACTTCGGATACATTGTTGATTCTATCCGCCAAATTGCTGACATCCGCCCGAGTTAGCAAGACCAGATCAAACTCTTTGTCGAACTTGCCTTCATCAAGATCCTGAGCGGAGGGGTTGGTTTTGATAATCTCCCCGTCTTCTTCCAGGGTTTTAAATACCATAAAAGCTCGTACTGCCTTCATCATGCAATCCGGGTCAATGCCGATTTTAAAATGCAAAATACTATATCCATTACTCAGAGCTTCTTTCATAACGGTGATATCATATTCGTTGAAAGAAAAGACATTATCATCATTAATTGATGTTGATTCCCCCGGCTCTATAGTCGGCAATTCATTTTCCAGTACGGCGGCTGCTTCATAATTTCCGGACTTAATCGTCTCCAGCTTCATGATCAGTTCGCTGTTATCCGCATCTACTCTTGTGCCGCTCTCAATACCGTCTATGATAATCTGCAGGCGGTCAACACACTCAAACAGAGTGTCAACCACATAGGAATTAGCCTCCAGCAGGCCTTCCTTTAGATCCGACAAGACGTTTTCCATATGGTGGGTTAAGTCAGCTAAATCGTTGAAACCCATAGTCGAAGACATACCTTTTAAGGTATGCGCAGCCCGAAATATTTCATTTAAACCGGCATTATCGCGCGGGTTTTTCTCCAAATTCAATAAACTTGCGTTAAGATTCCTTAAATGGTCCTTGCTTTCCTCGAGAAAAACATCCAGATATTGCGACATGTCCATCTTCAAATGAGACCACCTCCTTAAAAAATAAACCACCTACGGGGAAGCTATAGCATTTTTAAAACCTCATCCGCAATCTCCTGCAAAGGTACTACTTTGGTAACATTACCTGATGCGACTGCAGATTTGGGCATACCATAGACGACACAAGTGGATTGGTGTTCAGCTATTACCTTGGCTCCTAGAGCCTTCAAGGGGGAAAGACCCGCCGTTCCGTCATGACCCATACCGGTCATAATCACTGCTACAATCTGACCCCAGAATTGTTCTGCAACAGAAACCAGCATTTCATCCACCGAAGGCCGATGCCCACCTCGGGGGGGATCTTGACCCAGCTTTACCAGCAATTTTTGAGTAGGGCCGGTTTTCTGTCCCAATACCTTAAGATGGTAATCTCCAGGTGCAATATACGCACATCCAGGCAGTATATATTCCCCGTCTTCCGCCTCCTTCACCTTGACCTGCGATATGGAATCCAACCGTTCGGCCAGGGATTTAGTGAAACCAGCCGGCATGTGCTGCACAATCAGAATACCGGCATCCAGGTTGGCCGGTAATTTCGGTATAACCTGATTTAAAGCCTTAGGTCCTCCCGTAGACGTACCAATGACGATTAATTTGTTAAGCTGCCTTTCAATGGGCAGAGGTTTTACCGTTTTTGTGTTTCTGGCAACGTTTCCCACTCTATCGGCTGGGGGAGCTATCTTTTCTTTAGGAACCGTTATTGTATTAATATCGCTTTTTATATTAAAATTCTCCAAATTATTCTTAGTACCTGCTGCCATTTTAATTTTTCTAATAATTTCATCCCGCAGCTTATCAATATCCAGGGATATCTGTCCTGAAGGCTTGGCAACAAAATCCACCGCCCCTAACTGCAAAGCCTGAACCGTTTGTTCAGCACCAGCCTGGGTCAGGCTGCTCAACATAATTATGGGAAGCGGTTGGGAGTTCATAACCCTTTCCAAAACCATAAGGCCATTTAATTCCGGCATCTCAATATCCAGGGTAACGACATCCGGTTGCAGGGCCCCAATTTTAAGCAGAGCATCTCGCCCATTACGTGCAGTTCCAACTACGTGTAACGCGGAATCGCTGTTGATCAAATCACTTATTGCTTTTCTCATAAATGCTGAATCATCCACAACAAGCACTTTTATAGGCTGCATAATGCGCTCCTTTCTTTATATGTATGCCCCTTTATATAAGGCCTTTTTTTATCCATTCACGTTGTTTTTCAAATACGTAAGCGATGATGCGTTCCCGTTGACTTTCGCTAATATCATAGTATTCGCTAAACGCTTTATTTACCGAACCTTCTGTCTTGGTTTCCAACACCCGCAGAACCTTTAGCTGACAGTATACAGGTTCTCGATTAGGCAAATCAATCTCTGCGTCCAACAATTGGCCTGCGGCCAGCGGATTTCGAGTCAGAAAACAAACCCCACCGCCGCTGATATCTACCGTGGTCGTTTCATGGACGGTGGTACTCTCATCCTCATTAAGTAATCCAAATTTAAGCGGAATGCTGACCGGCACTCTGACCCATTGACGTCTTTGTATTTCTCGGATACTGTCCGGTTTTAAAACTGCCAGCATTGGAATCGGCTTAAGATGTCTATGCATAATTACGGTTTCAAATTGAAAAAAACGCCCTTGCTGATTAAAGCTAACAATCAGCTTTTGCCTGACCCTCACAGGTATGAGCTGACCCCATTTCATGGGGATGGCAATATATAGATGTTGGTCGGTAACCTCTTCAATACGGCTGGGCAGGTTTTTGTATTCAGTTCCTTCCTCATCAACGGTTATTTCAATACGTTGATTAACTTTTAGTTCACTCGCTTGCATCGCTACCTCCTGGGTAATTATGGCTGCTTATATGATGTTACTTTTTTGAAAAAGCCGCGGATACCACCTTTTTTAACCGGTAAGGGCTTAACCACGTTATCCGCGTTGTCCTCATCAATGAGTTTTTCAGCCAAATACATAATGTTTTTGGCCGCTATACTATTAGGATATGCTTGAATGAAGGCTTCCTGACGCCTGATTCCTGATTCAACCTGGGGGTCATGCAGGATATGCCCCAGGATTTTAATATCCAAATCCAAAAACTTCTCGCCCACCAGTTTAAACTTTTGCGCCACCAATACACCTTCTGTTTCCTTGCTGACACGATTTACAACCAGGAACACGCTGCCGTTAAATCCATTACGGGCGATACTTTTTACGGTACCGTAGGCATCGGTTAAGGAAGTAGGCTCCGGGGTGGTTAATATAATTACATCATCAGCGGCCAACAGAAAACGAATTAC
The DNA here is from genome assembly GCF_000983115.1 of Syntrophomonas zehnderi OL-4. Classification (GTDB taxonomy): domain Bacteria; phylum Bacillota; class Syntrophomonadia; order Syntrophomonadales; family Syntrophomonadaceae; genus Syntrophomonas_B; species Syntrophomonas_B zehnderi. The sequence goes on along the minus strand of NZ_CGIH01000027.1, from coordinate 88,302 downwards.
ATTATTGGAAATACCGGCCCCGGTATCAACGATCATAAAATCGCATTCTCCATCCAACTTACCCATTTCCACTAATATCCGGTTTAGCTCTTCATCATTAAGATTGGCCAATTCGTCTAAGCCGGATCCGCCTGGGATAATTCTAAGACCGGCTGGACCGTTTACTATGATATCTTTTAAGGTTTTGTTTCCTTTAATTATATGGTAGAGGTTATACTGGGGAACCAGACCCAGCATAATATCTATATTGGCCATACCCAGATCGGCATCCAATAAAATAACGTTTTTCCCAAGAATACTGAGACTTAGGGAAAGGTTTAACGCCAACGTGCTTTTGCCTACTCCTCCTTTTCCGCTTGACACCACGATAACCCGGGTTTGTTTTTTATTATCTTTGCCAATTTCGGCTTCGATTTGGTTCTTTAAGTTGAGGGCCATTTCTCTAAGTTTATCGGCTTGATCCCTCATATAACCTCATCCTTTCCCAGCATCATACCGGCAATATGCTGTGCATCAGGAACAACAATATCTTCAGGTACGCTTTGTCCATTGGTAATATAGGCAACCGGCTTATCGATTTTATTAAATACGTTTAGCAGCTGACCGTAGCAAATCGTCTCGTCAAATTTGGTAAAAATGAGCTTGTCAATATTAACCCGGCTGAAGCGCTCATAAATATTTATTAAATCATTGCTTTCGGTATTCACACTTAAAACCAGAATCGTCTCGTCCGGCTGAGCCACATCCAAAAACTGAGCCAATTCATGCATTTGCTCTTGATTGTATGGGCTGCGCCCGGCGGTATCGATAAATATGAGATCGCAATCCTTAAAGCCTTTTATGGCTTCATCCAAATCAGCCGGGCTAAATACTACCTTGATGGGGATACCGATAATCTCGGCGAAGGTTCTTAACTGATCTGCGGCCGATACCCGGTAAGTATCCAAGGTGATAAAAGCGACTTTTTGAAATTCAACAAAGGTAAAATTCGCCGCCAGTTTAGCAATGGTAGTCGTCTTGCCAACTCCAGTGGGCCCTACCATAACAATTATTTGCGGCCTTTTGGTTCCATCTGCTTTAATCGGTTTAACTTCATTTATATAATCCTGCAGGGTATGTAGACAGACATCCCTAACCCAGTTACTGTCTGCGCATTTTTCACCAGGCAGGCGGGTCTCAACACTGTGGGCTATTTTTAAAGCGATGTCCTTATCCACCTGATTCTTAAGCAACAGATTATAAAAATCCTGCACCGATTCATTAAATCCTTTGAGCATTTCGACTTCATACATCTTGTTTTTAATATCGGCCATTAATTCCTGCACCCGGCTCATTTCCAGCAATAATTGGTTTTCCTGGGGACTGACCTCTCCAACCGCAAACGATTTTTGATTGTTTGTAGGAAAAACCGGGGCGGTTCTTCTTAAATTATCACTTTCCAGGCGCAGATCATCATCCAGGGCAACCGTTATCTCCACCTGACTTTTTTTAAAAAGACCCATGAAGCCTTTTTTGTTTATCTGGCGGGAATTAAGAATAATCGCATCCCGACCCATTTCATTTTTGGCCTTTAAAATAGCCGTTTGGAAATCATCTGCCAAATACTTTTTTACCCTCATGCTGTAACCATCCCTATCACTTCAACATCAACTCCTGATTCTATCTCATTATAAGAAAGAACCACCAACCCAGGGATAAAACGCTCCAACAATCGTTTTAAATAAATTCTTAAAACCGGAGCACTGAGTATGATGGGAACGACCCCGTTGCGGGTCAGGTTGTCATACTGACTGACCAGTTTATCTATCATGGATTGCGCCGTACCCGGATCCAAGGCCAGATATGAGCCAAATTCCGACTGCTGCACAGAATCGCGCAAAATCTCTTCCAGGCTCGGATCAAGCGTTAATACCGACAAACGACTGTCTTCTCCGGCATACTGGCGGCTGATATGCCTTTTTAAAGCCTGGCGAACGTATTCGGTAAGAACATCGGTGTCTTTGGTTATCTTGGCATAATCAGCCAAAGTCTCTAAAATCGTGACCATATCCCGGATTGACACCTGCTCTTTTAACAGGTTGGAGAGAACCTTTTGGACATCACCCAAGTTCATCAGATCCGGCAGTAATTCATCGACTACCGCGGGATTCTGCTCCCGGACAAAGTCAATTATACCCTGTAGTTCCTGGCGTCCCAGGAGTTCAAAGGCATGCGACTTGAGCACCGCTGTAAGGTGCGTGGCTACCACAGAAGGCGGATCTACCACCGTATAACCTTTCATTTCCGCCCTTTCTTTTTCAGTAGCCTCGATCCAGCGAGCCGGTAGGTTAAAAGCGGGTTCCACCGTATCTATACCCGGTAATTCCGTATCATTGTCTATATTCGGACCGATTGCCAGGTAGCTGTCCAGGATTAATTCACCCGCAGCTAATTCCATGCCTTTTATCTTAATGGCGTAAGCGTTGGGCTTTAGCTGCATATTGTCCCGGATACGTATGGGCGGGACAATAAAACCCAGTTCAATGGCGCATTGACGCCGAATCATGACGATACGTTCCAGCAGATCACCACCTTGGTCGGCATCTACCAGAGGTATCAAGCCATATCCTAATTCCATTTCCATTTTTTCAACCTGCAGCAGTTCTACAACATTTTCTGGTTTTTTAATGGCTTCAGCTTCCCGCATTTCTTCCAGAACTGTATCTTCTTCCTCTTCAATGGTGGTAAAACGAAATACAGCGTAAAGTATGCCGAAGAAAACAGCCAGTGCATACATGGGTGCCTTAGGCAAGCCGATTGTTCCTAGAACCAAAAGAATAATAGCGGTAATACCCAGGGGTTTTACGTTGCCAAGCAACTGTTCCGACACTTCCCGCCCCAGGCTGTCGTCAGAAGCACTCCTGGTCACAACGATACCGGTAGCGGTAGAGATTAACAAGGCTGGGATCTGGGTAACCAAGCCGTCACCAACCGTCAAAATGGTATAAATCTGGCCGGCTTGAGCCAGTTCCATTCCCTTCTGGGCCATACCGATAATCAAACCGCCCACAATATTTATAATGATAATTATTATCCCGGCAATAGCATCGCCTTTTACAAACTTGCTGGCCCCGTCCATGGCCCCATAGAAATCAGCTTCATCCTGAATCTTTTGACGGCGCAGGCGGGCTGTGTCCTCATCAATCAAACCGGCATTTAAATCAGCATCAATCGCCATCTGTTTGCCCGGCATTGCATCCAGTGTAAAGCGGGCCCCGACCTCGGATACCCTCTCCGCGCCTTTAGTAATTACGATAAATTGAATTACAACCAGGATGAGGAATATTACCAAGCCAACTACCGTATTGCCTCCGATTACGAACTGTCCAAATGAGGCTATCACCTGTCCGGCTTCGGCATTAAGCAAAATCAGCCGGGTCGAAGATATGTTAAGGGATAACCTGAACAGAGTCATTACCAGCAGCAAGGACGGAAATACAGAGAAATCCAGAGGATCAGTATTAAACATGGCAACCAGCAAGATGACTAGGGCAAAACTGATATTAAACGTTATCAGGACGTCAAGCATAGCCGGTTTGACAGGGATAACCATCATCATAACGATTACGATTACGATTACCGCTATTAACGCGTCACTCCTGTTTAATATAAATTCCAGCCACTTGGCTCTTTTCTGCATTTAAACAACCTCCAAGCAAGGTTTAAAAAGCTTTTTTCTTCTGTTTGTAAACGAATGCCAATACTTCAGCAACAGCCTGGTACAGATCCTCCGGCACCAGATCCCCGATATCGGCCGTATAAAAAAGGGTTCGAGCCAGGGGTGGGTTTTCTACTATAGTAACATCATGGGCTTGAGCAATTTCCCGTATTTTAAAGGCCAAATAATCCTGTCCTTTGGCAATAACCTGCGGTGCTTCCATGACATCAGCCTGGTATTGCAGGGCTACAGCAAAATGGGTGGGATTGGTAATGACGACATCGGCTTTAGGTACCTCGGCCATCATCCGCTGCATAGAAGCCTGCCGTTGAATCTGTCTCTGTTTGGATTTAATCAGCGGGTCACCTTCAGTTTGCTTGTATTCCTGTTTCACTTCGTATTTGCTCATCATGATAGATTTTTCATATTCAGACCACTGGAATATATAGTCCAATACTCCAATAATTATAAAGACGATGCCTATCTTAAAGGCCACTTCGACAATAATACTGCCTAAAACACTCATGGCGGCCGTTAATTCCATATCAATAAATCGCGGCAGGATAAATAGATTTTTTTTTATAACGGTATATACGATATAACCTGTAACCCCGATTTTCATTAATGACTTGGCTAATTCCACCAAAGCCCGCTTGGAAAAAATCCTTTTAAAACCTTCGATAGGATTAAGCCGCTCCAGTTTGGGAGTCAGGGCCTCGCTGCTCATAACAAAACCTACCTGCAGATAACTGATCATTAAAGCCGCTAAAAAGGTTACCATTAGAATTGGTAGCACAATTTTAGCTATTATCTTCATGGTTTCCAGCAGCAAAAAAAAGGCATAACCGCTGTCAAAATCAACCAAGGTGCGGTCTAGAATATATAGCCGGGTAAAATCTCCCAGATTGCTGACCATTGCAGGAAAAGTTGCCAATATGGCTATGGTACCGGCCATCAATATAACCGCCGAGTTCAAATCGGCGCTTTTAAATACCTGGCCTTTCTTACGGGCCTCTTCCCGGCGGCGGGGAGTGGCTTTTTCAGTTTTTTCCCCGGTTCCGTCATCAGCAAAAAGCTGTAAATTAATAAGGTAATACCTGTTTACGTCCGCCATAAGTTTATAACCCCATAGTTCGTACGACTAGATCTATATAATCCATGCTCTGCCCTAGAAGCAGGCCGAAAAACCATATGTAGACCGGCATTATAATTATAAAGGACAGTAGCCCCACTAAAATCTTCAGGGGCAGTCCCACCATGAATACATTCATTTGCGGAACCGTGCGGGATATATAACCCATCGAGATATCCGTAATCAGTACGGCGATCACAATGGGGGCCGCAATCTTTACCGCAATAACCACCATATAGGCGGTTACGGAGACAATGAGTTCAAAAAAGCCCTGCGAAAAATTGGCTCCCAAAACCGGGATAACCTGGTAACTTTGGGCTACTGCCTGCAACAGATAATGATGTCCATCCATACCCAGGTAGATCATCAGGGCCATAAGATAATTAAAGTTTCCCATCAAAGGTATCTGCAGCCCGGACAATGGATCCATTACGTTTACGATGCCAAACCCCATCTGGGTATCCATCAACTGTCCGGCTAACTGAACCGCGGCGAAAAAGACATAGGCTACAAACCCAATCGCAAAACCTATGATGATCTCAGCAACGAAGGCGGCGATGAAAATAACCGGGTTATTTAAAGATACCGCCACGTTGACCGGGACAAAGGACGACATGACGGCTGCCAGCAATATCAGGATTAGTATCTTAAGCCTGCCGGGCAGCTGGCGGTTGGCAAAGATCGGGGCAATGAGAAACAAACCCGATAATCTTCCCAAAACCATAAAAAAGCCGTCCCATACAAAATTCACAACTCTACCATCCTTATAACTGGGTTAATCCCCCGTAAACCCTTTTAATCACCTGCCGGTACCAACATATATAAATAAAGCTGTGTTATCTAGGTTAATTTTCCCGACCACAACCACTATAAAAAAATAGCGCAATTTACGTATTACGATGATTGATCTAAAAGAAGCATTGCGGTAATTTGTGCTATGGCTGACGCTCATAAAACCAGGGTTTTTGAGTATATGCGATGATGCGGCAGATAGCGTATTGTAAATTAAAACTAAAATCAGGGTTAATATTTTTAAAATCTGTGTAAATCTGTGACTGACTTGCCTCCTCGTTATCCGCGCCTATTTTCTAATTTCGGATACGCTGCCGTCAACTACATCGACAACAGACTGGGTATGGAAGCGTAGAGATTATACGTAAAACTCGTTATAATATTTAGCATCCAGGGCCCAAACAGGATCATAACAATAAAAACCGCCACTATCTTGGGTACAAAGACCAGGGTCATTTCCTGTAACTGCGTGGTAGCCTGAAAAATACTGATTAAAAGCCCAACCAATAAGGCTACCCCCAGAATCGGAGCTGATACCAAAAGCATGGTAAAGAGCGCTTCGTGGGCAATGCCCATGACAATATCTTCAAACACTTTCCTAACCCCTTCCTCATCCGAAGCTCATCATTAAAGAGTGAATAACCAGGTTCCAGCCATCAACCAACACGAAAAGCAGCACCTTAAACGGCAGGGAAATCATCATCGGCGGCAGCATCATCATACCCATAGACATCAGAGCACTGGCCACCACCATATCGATGACCAGAAACGGGATGAATATGATAAAACCTATCTGAAACGCCGTTTTCAGCTCGCTGATTACAAAGCTGGGAATCAATACGTAATTAGGTATGTCATTGAAATTTCGGGGGCGTTCCATCTTCGACATTTTCACAAATAACGCCAGGTCTTTTTCGCGGGTCTGCTTTAGCATAAAAGTCCGCATAGGTTCCATTCCGCGCTTAAAGGCTACTTGCTGGGTAATCTCGCCTTTCATATAGGGCTGCAGACCTTCCCGGTTGACCTCCTGCCAGGTTGGAGCCATAACGAAAAATGTAAGGAATAATGCCAAGCCGATAAGAACCTGATTAGGTGGCATCTGCTGAGTGCCCAGAGAAGTTCTCAAAAATGATAATACGACTATTATCCTGGTAAAGGATGTCAATAGTATCAGTATGGCAGGTGCCAGTGTCAATACCGTCAACAGAATAATCAGCTGCAATGTCTGGGAAATATCCTGGGGTTGGTCTGAACCGCCGATTTGTAAATTAATGTTAGGTATCTGTAAAGGCTCAGCAGATACCGGGTATGTAAAAATTCCTATAAAGGCTAAAACACCTATAATAAGTCCCAGCCATTGCCAGAAGGCAATCCATTTTTTATTCATCGTCACCACTTCGCTTTGTAGCTGATTCTCTGCTGTAATTACTATGGGATGCTATTTCTCTTATCTTTTGGCTTTGGGTTTGCATTTGATTTTGAAACTTCTTAGACGCTAAGGGGCGATTTTTATTAATAAACCTGGAGGATAATTGCGTCCACCAGTCGGGCCAGGTTTTCGTCTCACCCGTGGCAAATTCATAACTGCCCTGGCTGATTTCCTCTAATAGCTTGGGGTTATCTACTTCAAACAGCAGACTTATCTCTTTATCCGTAACCCCCAGGGCATATAATTTGCCGCCCACCTCACAGAGCAATATGCCGCGATTTTGGCCTAGAACAACCTCATCCACTACGTTAATCCAGGTACCCTGCATTTTGGCATTTACCTGTCTGCCAAAAAGGCGTATGATTGACCAGGCTACGGCAACTATTATTCCCAATACCAACAATAGCTGCAAAAGGCTAAGCCACAGATTCGAAGACTTAATTTCTTGAGGCTGCTGCTGGCTCATTTTTTGGTCAAATTCCTTAAAGTTATCTACATCTACGGCCGCAGCAGACCCGACCAAAATCACTATAAATACGGCAAGAAACACCAGTAAAAACCAGCGTCTCTTATTTATTAATCTCATAAATTCACTTCCCAAGGAAAATGCCTTAACTAAGCGCTTTGCTCACTGCTTCAAGTACCCGTTCAGGCTGGAAAGGCTTGACAATAAAATCCTTGGCACCGGCCTGGATCGCATCGATAACCATGGCCTGCTGACCCATGGCACTGCACATTATGACCCGGGCTGCCGAATCATAGCTTACTATTTCTTTAACCGCAGCTATGCCATCCATTTCCGGCATCGTTATATCCATAGTTACCAAATCCGGTTTGACATCCTTATATTTTTCAACGGCGACCTGACCATTTTCAGCTTCACCGGCGATTTCATAACCATTTTTGGTGAGAATATCCTTGATCATCATCCTCATAAATGCAGCATCATCAACTATCAGTACCCTCTTACCCATCTATGAACCTCCTAAAATTGTTATTGTAGTTTATTCATTCTGTCCATAGGACTTAATATGGTGGTAATCCTGATCCCGTAATTCTCATCGATTACGACGACTTCGCCCTTGGCAATGAGTTTGCCATTAACCATCAAATCCACCGGTTCACCGGCTAACTTATCCAGCTGGATGATGGAACCTTGGGATAGTTCCAGAACGTCTTTAATAGTTTTTCTGGTCTTGCCCAATTCCACGGACACATCCAGTGGAACATCAAGGATCAAGCCAATATTTTGGGGCAGGCTACTGCTCACAGTCGGCTGCAAAGGCGCAAACTGCACCGATTGAACTGAAAACGGACCACCCTTTCTGCCCCCTGGTTCCATTGCTGCATACTGTTCGAACCTCTCCTGAGCAGGAGGAGCATACTGAGGAGCGCTGCTAGCTGGCAACGGTTGCTCGTAAGTCGGTTCAGGTTCAGGAGCAGGCGGGGCGGTTGACGGGGTTTCCATGATATCTTCGATATCACTGGTATCACTGGTTCCGGTCAAGATATCGATCATTTCGCGAACCGATTCTATAGGGAGTACCTGCATTATTTCACTGTCGATAAGATTTTCGATTACCATTTTAAACTTGATCCGCACCAGTTCCTGGTAGCTGGTGTCTACCTCCAAATCCTGCTCCCCCAGATCTATCAGATTTACCTCGGGAGGCCCGATATCAATGCGCTTGTTAAACATAGAAGATAAACTGGTGGTAGCTGAACCCATCATTTGATTCATTGCTTCACTTACGGCACTGAGTCTTAGATCATCCAGATTCGGATCGACATCCGTACCATCGCCTCCCATCATCAGATCGGCAATCACACAGGCATCTTCTTCCCGCACCACCAAGACGTTAGTTCCACTAATCCCTTCCATGTATTTCACCCTAATAACCAGATAGGGCAGCGGATAATCAGATTGAAACTGCTGCGGAGTCGTAACGGAAACGTTGGGAGTCGTAATGGAGACTTTTTTTCTTAATAGCGTGGATAAGGTAGTAGCTGCAGTCCCCATGCTTATATTGCCTATTTCTCCAATAGTATCCTTTTCAAAATCACTTATTACAGTGGATGTTTGTATTGGTTCATCTTCAGTAGCGTTGCTGTCTGTCTTTAAAAGAGCGTCTATTTCCTCCTGGGACAATATACCGTCATTCATCTTCTTTTCCCTCCTCTACTACCTGGTTTATTTGAATAGCTACTTTGTTGCCATCCAGTCCCGGCCGCCCCAAAAATTTGGTGCGCTGGCCTATCTGTACCTCCAGATCTTCTTGAAAATTGCGTTCCAGGGGAATTACATCACCAACAGATAATCCTAGCAGATCTTTAACCGTTATAACGGTTTTGCCTAATATAACCTTGACCGGTACATAGCTGTTCTCCAGCTTTTTTTGGATTTTGGCAGTATTCTGCGGCGTAGATGCCTTGCTCGAAGTCGAATAATAATAATGAACACTCAGTTTACTAATGATTGGTTCCAATACCAGAAAAGGTATACAGATATTCATAACCCCCATCAAGTCTCCCATTTTTGTTTCCAATGATACAATCATCATTACTTCACTGGGAGATACCAGCTGAGTAAACTGAGGATTCGTTTCTACCCTTTCAATAAGGGGCTCTAAATCAACTATGCTGCTCCATGGCTCCTGCATGAAGTCCAGCATACGCTGAGCCAGTTTCTCCATCACGGTTTGTTCAATTTCAGTCAACCCCCGAATTCTGTCCAGTGTATTCCCAGGTCCGCCCAGCATCCGGTCTAAAAAAGCAAATCCCAGGTTCGGGTTTATTTCCATGATAGCATTACCTTCCAGGGGATATATGGAAAAGATATTTAAAATCGTAGTACTGGGTATGGAACGGATAAATTCCTCGTACGTCACCTGTTCCACCGAAAGTACCTCCACCTGTATCGCTGCCCTTAATTGACCGGACAAAAAAGTCCCCAGAGACCGGGCATAGTTTTCAAAGATCACCTGCAGGGTGTGAATCTGATCCTTTGAAAACTTGTTAGGCCTGCGGAAATCATATATTTTTACCTTTTTTTTGCTTTGCTCTTCTTTTAATTCGTGGGCACTAACGGTTCCGGTACTAAGCGCGGAAAGCAAAGCATCGATTTCTGATTGCGATAAAACATCACTCATTATAGCCCCTCCTAGGGTATGGCTACTGCATAATAAAGTTATTAAAATATATGCTCTGGATGCAACCTTTGCCAAACTTCTGGTTAAGTTCGGACTTAATTTCTTCTTTAAGATTGTCACGGTTAACCGGATCGAGATCGGCCGCCGTCTTAGACGATAGTATGCTTATGATCTTATCACGGATTACGGGCATATATTCAGCAACTGTCTCACTGGATTTTTTATCCTTGACTTCAATAGTTACTTCTACCTTTAAATAGCGATTTCCTGCCACATCGGTTATATTAGTGGCAATTTCTCCAACCGGTACCAATCCCCCGCTAACTACCGCCGGATTGCTTTTCTCCTCCTTCTGCGGCAGCAAAGGAGCCATTAAGCTTTTCATCAGGAAATAAGAGGCACCCATGGCGACTAAAAATATAATCAGACCGATTAAGATAATTTTTAAATCCAAGCCAATTTTTTGCTTTACTTCGCTGTTATTCTCCTCAGTCAACACCTTTCCTCCTTTACCATTTATTTTAATTTATTTTTTTAAATCGCTATAGACCAGTTTGCGGAATTTAATTATTTCTGCCCGGATCTGGCGGGCCGATTCCTTGACCAGCACCTTCCTGCCGGTCGTAAGGGTGATAATCGTATCCGGGGTTTCTTCTATCAGTTCGATCAGATCTATATTTAACATCATCTTCTCACCGTTTAGACGGGTTATTTCAATCATTTATTCACCTCGGCTAATACCCTCCAGGGCCAGGCCCTGGAGGGTTATTATACTAGCGTTTCAGGTTGACCAGTTCCTGCAGCATCTCATCAGAGGTGGTAATAATCCGGGAATTAGCCTGAAAACCTCTTTGGGTGACGATCATATCGGTAAACTCTTCCGAGAGATCCACATTGGACATTTCCAGACTGCTGGGGATAATGGTGCCTTTGCCACCCTCACCAGGCACCCCCATATTAGCCAGACCGGAATTAGAGCTTTCTGAAAACAGGCTACTGCCAGCCTGCTTTAAGCCGGCCGGATTCTCAAAGGTAAATAGAGCTACCCGGGCCAGGCTGCGGGCTTCATCGTTATCATATATGCCAATGATGGTGCCATCGGTACCTATGGAGTAGCTGGTCAGGTTGCCCTGCTTATAACCGTTCTGTTTTTCCGCCCAGGCCGTGGATTGGCCGTTAAACTGGTTGATAGAATTAAAATCAATGGTAAATTTAATGTCATCGGCCCCGATCGCATCCCGTTCAATAGTCAAGGTAAGCGGATCAGGATCGGGCTGTTGACCTAACATCTTGCCCATTTTGTCAAAATCCAGACCTGTTACCCGCAGTATGCGGTTGCTGTTGGCAGGCAGGTCGGAAGCCGGGGCAGCCGCATTCAGATCTACTTTTTTCAAATCATTAGCGGCATCATAGCCTGGTGCGGCTTCAAACAACGGATTTAAGGATATGTCGCAGGCCCAGTTGCTGACCGGATTACCTGGGTTGGAAGTATCGACATTGTACTTGATAAAACGAAAGTATACCGTTCTTTTATTACCCAGCGAATCATAGACATCACGGGATTTCACGACTGAATTGGCTGCCGTAGGTACGGTCAGTTCATTATAGTCCGGAGCCACAGTCGTGGTGGTAACCTTTCCGCCATCAAAACTGTCTTTACTGTCTACAAACTGCACCTGAGGCACGTCTGTATTTGCCAGAGCATTTTGATAGGTAATATTGTAGCGGTTATTGGCAGCATCCCAAACCACTGCTACATTACCCGCACCCACGTTGGGCAAATCTTCCAGTGCGGATTGAATTGCAGCAGCAGGGTCTGCAGCATCTCCAGCGATCCAGTCCGTAGTATGTCCGCCGATCTGTAGACGGAAGCTACCCGTTGTGGGAGTATTCTCGAAACTCAAAGTCTGTATTTCATTGAGTGCTGGGGTTTGGGCAGTATTTGAGTCTAGATTGCCGGCAAACTGCATCTTTGTAGTAGCGTTTGGTTCCAGAATTTTATAATTTTGCAGGCTTATCCCGGTGGGATCGGCACTCGTATCTATGCGCCAATCGCCTGTATCCGGATTAACTACCCGGTCGGTCATCCAGCCCTGAACCTGATAGCCGTTGGCGGTGCTGACCAGTTTGCCATCGGTATCAAAATCAAAGGCACCGGCCCGGGTGTAGTAGCGGCTGTTGCCAATATTAACAGCAAAATAGCCGTTGCCGTCAATGGCCATATCGGTAGTTTTGTTGGTGGTTGTCGTTGGTGCCGGGGTATGGATCTGGTCAATACTGGACAGCATCATACCCAGTCCGACCGCCATGGGATTCGTACCTCCCCGCTCCGCAGTCGGCCTGGACGCGCCGCGGCTGACCTGGTAGAAGGCATCTTTAAATACCACCCGGCTTTTCTTAAATCCGGCCGTATTGACATTGGCGATATTGTTGCCTATAACATCCATTCGTGTCTGGTGGTTGCGAAGTCCTGAAACACCAGAGTACATGGAACGCATCATATGTTAATGACCTCCCTTTTTATATTGTGGGGATGCATCCTTCGTTCTGCATCCCGGGGCTTCCTCAAAAGAGGTCCAGCCCTTAAATAATAACGGCACTGTCGATATTGGTAAATACATTTTCCTTGATATTTTCCTGATCGACGGCTGTTATGACCGTATTGTTTTTCACGCTGACCACCAGAGCCATATCATTCATCAGGATCAGGGAATCCCGGGAACCCTTGGTGCGGGCTTTGTCAACGGCTTCGTTTAGTTTGCTTAGGTCGTCATCGCTAAGTTTAATATTGCGAGCCTGCAAACGCTCCCGCGCATGCTGGGAGAATTTCAGTTCGCCCTGCAGTTTCTGATCCAGCACCTGGCTAAAAGGTGTCTGGGCGTTAACCGGTTTGGCCCGGGTCGGCTTGTTATGCGGTACCGGATTTATAGGTGGCTGCGGAAAATAAATGCGATTATCCATACATCTACCCTCTTTGTGATTCCATAAGTTCTTTTAACTCTTGCAGCGCATTTAAAATTTGCGCCAATATCTGATCGTTTAAACCGCCCGGCTCAATTTTCGTTATATTGCCGGCCTCCACTTCCTGCCCATCGATAACATAATAAGGGATACCTTCTTTCATGATAACCGACTGGATTACTCCACTTTTCGTTTCCGTGCCGGTAGTTCCGTCCGGATTGGTAACAGGGCTTAAATAACTGACTTTTTTGCCGATCAGGTTACCGGACTGCTATATTAGTGCATCCAGGATGTCTAAAAGTACCTGTTCACCAACGGTTGGCAACTTATCTCCCAACTGGGTAATATCAGTGAATGCAATTTCCTGACCGTTGATTACATAATAGGGTACGCCTTCTTTCATGACTACCGACTGGACAATACCGTATAAGGTTTCATAGCTGGTACTGCCATCCGGGTTCGTGGTAGGTTTTAGATAGCTGACCTGCCGACCGATCATCTGGCTGGACTGCTGCAACATGAAGCCAGGAACCAGTCGGTTGTTAATACTATCCACCAGGTTGGTAAAACCGGTATTCAGATTACTCATCTGTTCCAAGGCGCTAAAAGAAGCCATCTGGGCAATAAATTCCTGGTTGTCCATGGGATTGGTGGGATCCTGATACTTAAGCTGGGTTATCAAAAGTTTCAAAAAATCGTCTTTTCCCAACTGGCCAGGTTTGTTTTCCGCTGCCTTGGTTGGAGTGGAACTGACTCCCCAGGATATGGGAGCGGGTCTGCTGTATTCTACCGTCATTTTTTTTACACCTCCTATATGGTAAAATCGAATCTGCCTTCACCGGATAAGGAAAATCTGCGGGTTGAATCGGTTTCGCCATATGATTCCGGGAGGGTTTCCCGGGCTGTTTCATAATCGTCCTCGGCTTGGTTAGGCAAATGGTTATAACTGTTTCTTTCGGCATATTCCTGCCACATCTGCTGGCGGCCGCTGTCATCTCCCTGGAAAGCTCCGCCGTTTGGCAGTTGCACGTTTACTTCTGTGCGGTCTACCCGAAGACCTTGGGACTCCAGATTCTGCCTTAAGGCACCCAGGTTGTTTTCCAGCAGGTGTTTCACCTGATGGCTTTCGGTGATAAAGCGAGCCGTTACTATACCTTCCTCAACCGCTATTTTAATCACCATTCTGCCTAGAAATTCCGGTTTTAGCTGTATTTTCATCTCTGTATTAAAGGCTTTGTTTACCATTTCCACTTTCTTGACAATCTGTTCAATCAGATCCTGGGGGTCAACGACTCCAGCTCCCGGGGGACGAGACGTTACCAATTCCAGCTCCGGCTGCGGCAGGTTTATGCCTGGCCGATTTACCCCTATTTCGGGCGGGTGTATCTCCGGCTGAGTCTTGGCTGGCAATGGCTCGGCAGCCTTATTTACACCACTTTCCGGGCTGGGCTTTTCCATCCGCAAACGTTTGATTTCCTCGCCCAACAAGGCTTTTACATCGGTTTCGACAGGTACCTGATTTAATCCGGGGTTGACCTGGGTTTTGGACATTAACCGGAAACGGATATCCTCTGGGCTGACCGCTTTGTTTATCTGCCCTGATTCCGAAGTTGCGGCTTCTGCTTCCCCGAAAATGAGCGGCGGCGGGGCTGCTGTTTGTTCGGGTTTGGCTTGATTAGCAGCAGGCGAACCAGTTGTTATGTTAGGGGCTGGTTTTGTATTAAAACTGCCCAGATTCGTTTCGGTATCCTTAACCGGACTGGACTCGTCCAGCTTCAACAGTTCATTTTTCTGGCCTATGGCCGCTCCGGACGATCCTGGCGCTGCCTGATCGGGTGTTTTTTCAATCCTGGCCAGACTATCCGCTGGTTCGGCAGCTGACTTCAGCGCATAAAAGGCGAAGCTTGGATTGGTTTGGTTCGGCCGCTCGGAATCACTGAAACTGTCCGGCGAGGGCGGATTGATTAATAACCCTGCATCTGACAGTGCCTGTGTTTTAGCGGCAGATTCGCTTCCCAACCGGTTTAAAGGGTTAATTTCCGGCTCAGCGGAAAGTTGCTCGTCTACTGCCGTAAATTGAGCCGTTGCAGGATAAGCGGCAGCTAAAGTGACCGACTGGTAATCCTCCGGCACTACGGCACAGTCAAAACCATCGGGATTCGGTTCGGGGTTAGATTCTTCCACAGCGGCAATCATCTTATCCGCTGAAAATGATTCCGGTGATGGCAGGGTTTTAACTACTGCACCTGTATCCTGGCCTGCTAGCGTTAAGTTGGTTTCGCAACCTGACAGGTTAGATTTATCAGTTCGGCCGGGCGTCTTATTGGGGGCGGATTGAAATCGGCCAGCTTTATCCAGCACCCGATTAAAGCTCTGGGATTTAACGGTAGAACTGCCCCTGGAAAGACCCGGGCCGACTGGCCGTATTCCGACAAATTGTCCGGCTGACGGGCTGCTGGCCTTGGGTTCAAGCATTGACATTTTTCTCACCTCCTTTACTATTTTTTATATAGATGAAGGCATCACCCTAGGGGGTGGTAACCAGCATCTTCCTGGTTAGGGCTAAGGCTTTTTCTTTGGGCATCTTCTGCAGTATTTCAGCGGCCGTATCGGTATCGATATGCTCCAATATACCTATGGCATCGTTTTCATCTAATCTGGCCAACAATTCAGCCCCATCTTTCGTTTTCATGGAAGCAAAGTATTTAGCTATATCTTTATAGGCACCTTCCTGATCTGTCTTGGACTGACGGGAATCATGGAGCTGCTCGTTTAATTCTGAGATTTCGTTTTTATATTCCTCATCGGCCTTCTGAGCGGCCAGATGTTTGGTCTCGATGGTTTTTATATCGTTTTTTAAAAGCTCTATTTCCGATTCCTGCGCTACCAGTTTCCTTTTTAATTTATCGTTTTCTCGCTTGACTTTCTGTAGTTCAGTCATATTTTTCTCTGAACCAGTGGATTCTTGGATATAGGGAACTGCGGGCATAAAGGCCGGCGGGGTAATAACATGAAATTTTACCAAAAGAACATAGCAGGCTGCCGCCAAAAATGCCGCCAGCACGATAAATAATAAGCTTTTAAAAATGGTTTTTAGATTAGCCATGCTGCCCTCCCCGGCTATGCCTGTTTGATATTTTTGCGGAAATGACTGTTAATCGCCAGTTCATCAATCGTTTTCTGTTCCTCTTTATTAAGTTCCAGCAGATAGTTTGACCACTCCCGGTCTCTTAATTTCTGCAGGGTTTTACTTTCCTGCATCTTGTCGATCAGTATGCCCCGGGCCTGTGTGACCTTTGATTCGGCCTGCAGCAAATCATCAGCCTTGGATTTTTGCAGGGTTTTTAAAACCGGCAGGTAATCTTTAAAGATGAAAAACTGCGGCAGATTAAAATCTTCCTGCATCATCGCTTTTATTTCTGCTTCGGTCTCCCTGGAACGGCGCATGATTTCGTCCAATTCATTCTGCACCTGGTTGCGATAATTGATGGATATATGCAGTTCTTCCCGGGCCTGACTCTCTTCCCGGCAGGATAAATCCAGCTTGGTTTGCAGACGAAAATGAAAAGGCTTCATTAAAACTTAACTCCTCTTACTCGATACAATGAGCCAACGCCTCCAGGGTAGACGTAAAAGGCGCCTGATCATATATATCCTGTTTTAAAAAATCCCAGCAATTCTCGATTAGGCGTACGGCTTCATCGATACGGGCATTGGATCCTTTTTTGTAAGCTCCGATATCAATCAGATCCCGGGCTTCTTCATAGATTGCCAGGATGGAACGAAAACGGTTGGCTCTTTCCAAGTGCTCGGGTTCAACGATATCGATCATGACCCGACTGATACTCTGCATAATATCGATGGCCGGATACATATTTAAAGCGGCAATATCGCGGCTTAAAGCGATATGTCCATCGACAATCCCACGCACCGCATCGGTAACCGGCTCATTCATATCGTCGCCTTCCACCAGTACGGTGTATAACCCGGTAATCGTCCCCTTTTCAGATGTTCCGGCCCGTTCCAGCAACTTAGGCATCAGGGCAAACACCGAGGGGGTATAACCTCTGGTGGCAGGTGGTTCACCTATAGCCAGTCCAACTTCACGCTGAGCCAGAGCAAATCTGGTCAGAGAATCCATTAATAAAAGCACATCCAGGCCCTGATCCCGGAAAAATTCGGCGATACTGGTTGCCACGAAAGCTCCTTTCAGCCTTACCAGAGCAGGCTGATCGGAGGTAGCCACTACCACCACTGAACGGGCCAAGCCCTCCGGCCCCAAATCCCTTTCCAAGAACTCGCGTACCTCGCGGCCGCGTTCGCCGATTAGGGCGATTACGTTGATATCGGCTTCAGTGTTGCGGGCAATCATGCCCAAAAGAGTGCTTTTGCCTACTCCGCTGCCCGCCATTATCCCTAATCTTTGGCCCCGGCCAACGGTTATAAGCCCGTCAATGGCTTTAACGCCTACCGGCAGGATTTCCTGGATTCGTTTTCTCTTTAAAGGATTGGGAGCCGGATTCATTACCGGATAGGTGGTCTGGAAATTCACGCGACCGCCATCATCAATCGGTTCTCCCATGCCATTTAACACCCGGCCCTTAAGATCCATGCCTACGTTAACCTTAAGGCTGGTTCCGCTGGCGATCATTTCACTGCCGGGGCCTATTCCCTCCAGATTACCCAAGGGCATCAAAAGGATCCGGTTATTGCGAAAACCGACAACTTCACAAGGAACCATCTCCCGATCCGCCTGGTTGGTTCCGACCATGCAGAGTTCGCCAATACTCACCCGGGGTCCCGTGGCCTCCAGAGTCAGACCGATGGCCTGGGTAATCTTGCCCCGCAACGTGCAAGGATTGGTCTTGTCCAGTACTGAAAAATATTTATGTGTATCAATCTGGTATTGATTATTCATTGACTACATCCAACATCATATTTTCAACCGCATCCAGGCGTTTTTCCAGGCGGGCATCCACCATGCCGCCGGATGATTCAACGACACATCCGCCCCGGCAAATTCTTTTATCGCCTTTAACCTCGACCTCAACTTCCCGGCTGCCTATCTCAGTCAAGCCTTCCCAGTCGAGTGATTCTACCAGAGCATGCATATCCTCGGGATTAACATATACCTTTACAGAATCCGGATTATCAAGGTTAGTAATAGCCTCACGGACAATGCTGGTAATGGCTTCCGGCTGAATACTAAGATCAGCCACCACCACTTTTCTGGCAATAGCCAGAACCAGGCGCACCATATCCCCTTCTGCATTGCTCAGCATTTCATGTTTTAAACGGCGGCCGTCCTCTACTATGATTTGAGCCTGCTCCATAGCCATTTGCCGATCGGCCTCAATCTCCTCCTGGGCTCGTTTCAGACCTTCTGCATAGCCTTGTTTAGCTGATTCTTCGCGTATTGCTTTAGACTCTTCAAAGACCTGAGCCCGCACATGGTCGGCTTCTTCCTGGGCAGTGCTGATAATATTCCTGGCTTCAGCCCGGGCTTTTTCCAGTAAGTCCAAAACGATTTGTTCCGTCTCGACTAAAATACTCTGGCTTTCTGCCTTAATTTTTTCCAGGGGATCTTCCTGAGGCTCTAATGATGCCGCCGTTTCTAGCGGGCTTTCTATTTGCACCTCTATTATTTTAGGGTGAGTTAGTATTAGATCAGAGTTTTTAATAATTTTAGACAATTACTTCATCTCCTTGACCTCTGGATACTACTATTTCACCTGCATCTTCGAGGCGGCGGATAACATTAACAATACGCTGTTGCGCTTCTTCCACATCACGCAGACGCACCGGCCCCATGAATTCTATGTCTTCCCGCAGCATATCGGCTGCCCGAGATGACATGTTTGAATAGATCTTCTGGGACACTTCATTGCTGGCTCCTTTGAGAGCCAGAGCCATATCCTGACTCTCAACCTCCCGCAATACCCTTTGCACGGAGCGGTCATCAATAATAACAATATCTTCAAATACAAACATGAGTTTCTTGATTTCTTCGGCCAATTCGGGATCCTGTACTTCCAGAGATTCCATGATCGTTTTTTCGGTGGCGCGGTCAACCCGGTTGATAATCTCCACAACTGATTTGACACCGCCGGCCACGCGCATTTCCTGGGGAGCAATAGAGGATAGTTTTCTCTCCAAGACCCTCTCCACTTCTTTAATTACATCAGGCGAGGTGGTGTCCATTATGGCAATACGTTTGGCAACTTCAGCCTGACGCTCAGGGGGTAATGCCGACAGTACCGCCGAGGCTTTTTCCGGCTCCAGATAAGCTAATATCAAAGCTATAGTCTGGGGATGCTCGCTTTGAATAAAGTTAAGTAGCTGGGTAGGCTCGGCCTTACGAATGAAATCAAAGGGTCGCACCTGCAATGATGCGGAAATTCTACCAATAATTTCCATGGTTTTTTCCTGACCGTACGCCTTTTCCAGAACCTCTTTGGCATACTCAATGCCGCCCTGACCAATAAACTCATTGGCCAGGCACATTTCGAAAAACTCCCTAAAGATCTCATCCATCTTATCGGTGGAAACCTTCCTAAGGTTGGCAATCTCCAGGGTTAATTGTTCTGTTTCCTCTTCATTCATGTACTTTAATAAACGGGCAGACTTTTCCGGCCCCAGAAACACCAGAAAATTAGCTGCCTTTTGTTTGCCGTTTAATGGTTTAACGGTTGCCATAACATCACCTCAGATCTTCCATCAACCAGGTTTTAATGACCTGGGCCGCATTTTCAGGACTGTTATCTATGATTCTGTCTATTTCCTTACGGATACGTTGTTTTTCTCTTTCTTCCGGGGTTAGATTCTTCTCCAGGATTTCTGCCATATCTATATCATCCTGTACCACCGATTCGAAGTCGGCCAACATTTCCGCTTCGCGGGCAGCCGCTTCCTCTTGGGCAGCTTTCCTGCGTTTATACAGAAGCAGCCAAGTTAAAAGCACAACTAACAGTATCAGGATGGCAAACAGCAGTGGTGCATATGGTGATGTCAACATTTTCTTGATGCCTTGGGCCGGTTCCGGAACCGGCTCGGTATAAAAATCAATAAAAGCAACCGAAATATTGTCATTTAGCCTGACGGTCTCATCTTTGCGGTTTTCACGCAGACCGCAAGCCGTGGCCACTATATTTCTGATCTTTTCTATCTTCTCTTCCTCGGTATCGCCTAACTTGGACTGAGTGGTACCATCATTATTTACCAGAACCGAGACTGTTAAGTAATCGTATTTGGTATCACCCGCGGCGTAATCAATAATCGTATCCTTGCGATTTATTTCGTAATTGCGGGTCGTATCACTTTTATCCGAGGTGGAAGTGGTTGGAGCTGTGTTTACCTGGGTATACTGGGTTATGTTGGTGTCAGTTCCTGGCACGCCCTCAACAGGATTAGTGGTACTGGTAGTGGACTCCCTTAAAAGATGCTCACTGCGGGTAAAAGGGCCATCAGGATCATGGCTGTACTGTTCACTTTTTTCCTGCTTGTTGCTAAAATCAAGCTCCGCACTTACCCGAACCACCGAATTGTTTTTTCCCAGGGTAAGATCCAGCATGCTTTGGATAGCCTGTTGTTTTTCCAACTCAAAGGCTTTTTTCATGGCCAACTGGCTCTGCAGGGTTTCGGTAGAGGTTCCTTCCCCCGGCAGGTTTTGGGAGATAAGGTTGCCATTATGATCAATAACCACGACTTTTTCCGGGCTTAAACCTGCCACGGAATTGGCAATAAGGTTGACGATGCCCTTTATTTCCTTGCCAGTCAAGGTCTCGCCGTCTTTGGTCGTTATAGCTACCGAGGCGCTGGGCGGTTCTTCTTTTTCAGTATAGAGGGTTTTTTCCGGGATAACCAAATGCACCCGGGCTGATTTTACTTTATCGAGGCTTTGTATGGTACGGGCCAATTCCCCCTGCAAAGCCACCTGATATTTAACTTTCTTGTCACTCTGGGTTTCTCCATAATTGTTCTTCTGAAACAACTCAAACCCGGTCTCGCTGCGGGGCAGGTTGTCACCTGCCAGTTTAAGACGGGTTTTGTACTTAACGTCCGGATCGACTAGGATGGTTGATCCATTATCCTGTAGTTCATAGGGGGTTTTGTACTCATCTAATTTTGCAGTCACTGCGGCTGCATCTTTAGAATCCAATTCTGTATATAGCACTTCGTATTTGGTGCCCGTTCCCTTGATTAGAAAAACCAAGGCAACTATTATCATCAGGGCAGCCCCACCAATCAGCAATTTCTGATTCAGGCCAAGCTTTTGCCATGTCGCTTGGATCTTGGCCGCTCCTGACCTAACGTTCGCAACAAAAGTTTCCATCCATTAACTCCCCAACACATCATAGTATTTACATCTGCATCCGCATTATATCCTGATAGGCTTCCACCATCCTGTTTCTAACTTCAATCGTTAATTGCAAGGCCAGGGTGGCTTTTTCATAAGAAATAATGGTATTATGCAGATAACTTTCATCACCTAAGGCCAGCTTTTCCGCATTGGCGGCAGCTTCTTTCTGCAGGGCATCCACCTCGCCTAGTGCGCCCTTCAGATAGTCGATAAAGCCGGGCTGATTATTTTGACCGGGCTGGGTCTCAGGAGGGGATGCGTTCAGTAAGAGAGGTCTACTGCTTACATCGTTAATAATCATTTCAACGCTCCTATCTTCCAATATCCAGGGCTCTTAAGGCCATACTGCGCGTAGATTCTATAACCTTGGCATTGGCTTCATAAGCTCTGGTTGCGGCTATCATGTTTATCATTTCTTCCACCACATTAACGTTGGGGTAGTTCACATACCCTGCAGCATCCGCATCCGGGTGAGAAGGATCGTAGACCTTCCTAAACGGAGCCTCGTTATCATCCAACTCGCGGATTTCTTTGACCCTGACCCCGGTAAGAGCATCGATTTCGTTCTGCAGCACCCCTTTAAAGGGACGAGAAATTTTAGGTGGCTGGGTTTCCAGCACTACCACCTGGCGCCGATACGGCCCTTGACCTCCGCTAACCCTGGTGGTTTCAACATTGGCCATATTACTGGCGATAGTATCCATTTTAAGCCGTTGGGCGGTCAAACCGGAAGCACTGACATCTATACTGCTTAGAAATTTCACTTAACTACCCCCTTCCAACAATTGCCATCCTCAGCAGTTTGATTTCGTTGCTCATACTTTGGCTGACTGAATCATAGTAAATCTTGTTTTTGGTTAGGTTAGCATTTTCAACATCAATGTCCACATTATTTTCATCGTTACGATAGCTCAAATCATTTAGCTTTTTTATATCGGGCTGGTATTCTTTTAGGTTTAAGCCCGTCTGATTAATTTGCATATGCCGGGGATTGGTGCAGCTAAGCTTATCCTGGTTAATGTTTCCAGATAGTATTTTTTTCATCTTGTCCTCGAACAAAACCTCACTACGTTTAAACTTGGGTGTATTTACGTTGGCTATGTTATGGGCAATAACCTCGTTTCTTAAACTGGCCGCGTCCATGGATTTGTTTAGAATTAACTGGGTGCGGTTATTTAGTATACTGTTTAACATCTCATCACTTCCCATTTCATGCTCATTAGCTTTTATAGTTTCTCCTCCCTTTACAGTAATTCCTCTTTTTGCTTAGAATTTTTTGTCTAAATTATCATGATTTTCTCTTAATTTTATCGAAAAGCAGACTAACCTAAAGGCTAGTCTGCTTTTTCCAAATAAATAACCCAACGAAAATATTGACTTGGTAAATTTGAAATCGGCAGCCGGCTCACTCCTCGTAAATGCCAGTAATCGTTCAAATCCTACCTTCGGCTTCTATTTTTGAAGGTTTGTATTTATTTAATTATCTTTGATTTATACATGATTTACGCTCCAAATTTAATATCTTGACCTAAACCAAATAGTGCTTCTTGCCCGGTATTTTGTGAAATTCATTTTCTTAATTCGTCAAAAATATAATCGTTTAGTATTTTGATATGTGTACCCTTCATCCCCAGTGATCTGGATTCTATCACCCCGGCACTTTCAAATTTGCGCAAAGCACTAACGATTACCGAACGGGTGATACCTACTTTGTCAGCTATTCTGCTGGCCACCAGCAAACCTCCGTCACCATCAAGTTCAGCCATAATGCTCTCTATGGCTTCCCGCTCCGAATAAGATAGGGTTGCCAGGGCAATTTGCACCGATGCTTTTTTACGAGCATCTTCTTCAATCCGCTCAGTGCGCATACGCATAATTTCATTGGCTACAACTATAGTCCCATATTCCGCCAGCACTATGTCCTCATCAGTAAAAAGCTTGTTTTCACGAGTCAGGATCAAAGTCCCTATCCGTCTAGCACCGCCAAAATTGGGGCAGATAGTCCAAATACGCGTGGAGCAGCCCGTACAGTTGGGATTATCCATATTGAAAATACATTTACGTCCGTCCTGGAAGGTAATATTACTCTTGGTTTCCTGAATATTCAGTAATTCTTGATTAAAGCTCTCCGGGAAACGCTCGGCATGATTAATCAAGCGGTCTATCTCCGCACAATGTACTCCTTCTGCAAATGCATAACCTATTATGTGGCCTCTCCTGCCTACAATAAATACCGTACACTCCATGTTTTCTGATAAAACCTCGGCCATTTCAAAAAAATCAACAGGATTCCCTGAGATTTTTTGGAGTATGCGGTTAATCGCTCGGGACTTCTCTAACATTGTTTTCACATAAATAACCTCCTATAAAATGTACCTGCTGAGATCATCGCTGGCCACGATTGTTTTAAGTCTCTGCTCTACATACGTCCGATCAATAACTACTTTTTGGCCATGCATATAGGCTGATTCAAAAAGCAGATCCTCCAGGACTTTTTCCATAATCGTATGTAAGCGCCGGGCACCAATATTTTCGGTCCGGGCATTCACCTCATAGGCAATTTCCGCAATATAATCTATGGCCTCCGGGGTAAAAACCAGTTCCAAATCTTCCGTTGATAACAGAGCTACATACTGCTTTATCAAGGAGTTGTTAGGCTCAGTCAGTATCCTTTTTAAGTCTTCCTTTTGCAGGCTTTCCAGTTCAACCCGAATCGGAAATCTCCCCTGCAATTCTGGAATTAGATCCGAAGGTTTGCAGACGTGAAAAGCTCCAGCGGCGATAAAAAGGATATGATCTGTTTTCACCGGACCATATTTGGTAATAACCGTTGATCCCTCAACAATCGGCAGTATATCACGCTGAACACCACCGCGGGAAACATCCGGGCCATAATTGCTCTCCTTGCTGGCTATTTTGTCAATTTCGTCTAAGAATATCAGGCCATCTTCTTCCACCCGTCTGATGGCTTCCCCTTTCACCTGATCCATATCAATCAATCGCTGGGCTTCTTCGTATGTTAATATCCGGCGGGCTTCCTCAACCGTAACCTTACGTTTTTTAGTTGTCTTGGGCAGCAGCCCCCCAAAGGCCTCCTGGATATTTATGCCCATCTCCTCGACCCCTGAGCCGGAGATAATCTCCATAAAAGATTGATTTTTCTCTTCCGTTTCAATTTCGATTATCTCCTGTTCCAGTTCCAAACGGTTTAGCTTCTGCCTAAGGATTTCCCGTTTTTGTTCGACCTCTTGAATACGTTGATCGAAGCCTTCTTCCCGGGAATCAGCTTCCTGGTTCGAACCCATAAAAAGATCCCAGGGGTTTTTTATGTTGCGATTTTTTCGTTTGGGCAAGGGCAATATGTAGTCCACAATCCTTTCTTCGGCAAGTATGCGTCCTTTGTCTTCCACCTCCTCTAGTTTTTCTTGTTTTATCATGCGAATGGCGGTTTCAACCAAATCCCGTACCATGGAATCCACGTCCCGCCCCACATAGCCGACTTCAGTAAATTTGCTGGCCTCTACCTTGATAAACGGAGCTTTAACCATTTTGGCCAGCCGTCTGGCAATCTCTGTTTTTCCCACTCCAGTAGGGCCAATCATGATAATGTTTTTGGGATATATTTCCTCACTGAGCTCCTCCGGTAAAAGCTTGCGCCGGTATCGGTTGCGCAATGCAATAGCCACAGCCTTTTTGGCTGCATTTTGCCCGATAATATGCTTATCCAATTCTTCCACAATCTGTTTAGGGGTAAGACTGTTTTTCAAATCAATAACCTCTCTTTAAATATGGTAATGGAAAGGAAAAATGCACAGTTAACAATGGTTTAAGGTATTTTGACAGACTATCATAATCTTATTAAAAAAATATACAAATCAAGTATAGGATCTATTGCTAAGAATCATGCCACAGGCAAAGTGAAATGAATTTTGACACTGATAACACCGATGTTTTATGATTTGCGTTTCTTCCCTTTAATCATATCCTGGATAGGGGACTTATTTACTATAGGAACTGACATTATTGTCCCAAATCATGTTTTAGGGATTAAATAAACTAATCACTTCGAAAGTTAAATTAAACTGGAAAAGTCTTTGTTATCGTGTCTGATAAAATCCGGGTTTTCACTTATAGGCAATACTACTCCAATACTTCAACGTTTATATGGTCATTAGTATAAACACATATTTCCGAAGCAATTTTCAAGGCCTCATACGCGATGTCCCTAGCCGATAAATCAGTAAACCTAGCCAGGGAGCGCGCGGCGGCCAGGGCATAGCTGCCGCCTGAACCTATCGCCGTAATCCCATCTTCCGGCTCAATTATTTCCCCATTACCGGAAATAATAAACATAGTATGGCTATCAGCTACGATCAATAGGGCTTCCAGTTTACGTAGCACCCGGTCACTGCGCCATTCTTTAGCTACTTCAACGACTGCACGGGTTAAATTACCTCCGCTTTCCCGCAGTTTATCTTCAAACTTGCCAAAAAGGGTAAATGCATCGGCTACCGATCCAGCAAAACCCGCTAAAACTTGCCCATCGTATAGTTTTCTAATTTTTACGGCATTGTTTTTCATGATGGCATTTTGCCCGAATGTAACCTGTCCATCACCGGCTATCGCAGTTTCTTGTCCTTTTCTTACTGCGATTATGGTCGTGGCAGAAAACATAAAATCACCTCCGCGGATGGCTTTCGTTATATATGGCCTTTATTTTCTCTTTAGTCAGATGTGTATAAATCTGGGTGGTGGAAAGCTTGACATGTCCCAAAAGCTCCTGTACTGACCTTAAATCAGCCCCGCCGTTTAACAGGTGGGTCGCAAATGAATGCCTAAGCGTATGGGGACTCACCTTTTGATTGAGCGTCACTTCATCAACGTATTTATTAATGATATTCCTTACACTGCGGCTTGATAACCGGGTTCCATATTTATTGAGAAATAAAGCATCGCTATCTTCACGGGTCTGGTTTTTTTGTAGCAGACTAGGTCTGCCGTACTGCACATAATTAAGTAGTGCGGCCTGGGATTGGCTGCCTAAAGGTGCCAGGCGCTCCTTGTTGCCTTTGCCTTTTAGCTTGATATACGCTTCATCCCAGTCGATATCGGACACATCCATATTTACCAGCTCACTTACCCGCATACCGGCCGCATAAAGGGTCTCAAGAATGGCTTTGTCTCTTAAACCGACCGGTTTTTGTGGGTCGGGTGCATCCATAAGGAGTTCTATTTCCGATGGATATAAAAAGCGGGGCAATTTTTTCTCCTGTTTAGGAGTGGAGACATTAGCGATAGGATTACCGGGCAGTAAATCCTCCCGGCACAGGTACTTTACGAAAGAGCGCAGAGCGGCCAGCTTTCTGGCCATGGTAGCTCTGCTTAAGCCATTGTCCTGCATATTAGCCAGGTATTCCCGGACGGTTTTATGGTTTAATAACTGGGCCGAAACCTGTTCGGGCGGTATCTGGTATTCCTGTGATAAAAAGTCAAAAAACTGAATTAAATCAGTTTTATAGCTGACCAAGGTTAAATTGGAGGCACTTTTTTCAACCCGCAAGTGGGTCAGGAAACCTTCTATATGTTGATAAAGCATGGAGTTCCGCTCCTGTCTTTCATTCCTATAAAAAATGTAACATAACCTGTAATT
The DNA here is from genome assembly GCF_000983115.1 of Syntrophomonas zehnderi OL-4. Classification (GTDB taxonomy): domain Bacteria; phylum Bacillota; class Syntrophomonadia; order Syntrophomonadales; family Syntrophomonadaceae; genus Syntrophomonas_B; species Syntrophomonas_B zehnderi. The sequence continues at coordinate 61,133 of NZ_CGIH01000027.1, read as the reverse complement.
TTTGACAACCTATTGCAAATACAATTCTGAAAACTTGGACATTTCCCGTTCTGATCGTTGGACATATTGCTGATATCTAAGCCTTTTATCTTTTACCTTATTATCCAGGGGAGGAAGAATCCCAAAATTGGCGTTCATAGGCTGAAAGTCATCGGGATTAGAATGGCAGATAAAATCCACCAACGCACCCAGCATGGTATAAGAACTTAGTGATACCGGGTGCTGATTACGAATATAACGAACCGCATTAATCCCAGCCAGAATACCGGTTGCCGCTGATTCCATGTAACCTTCCACTCCCGTAATCTGTCCGGCCAGGAAAATCCCGGGGTCGTTTTTATATTGCAGGGTCTTTTGCATGGTACGGGGACTGTTTATATACGTATTTCGATGCATAACTCCATATCTTACGAATTCTGCGTTTTCCAATCCCGGAATCATCCGAAAAACCCGATCCTGTTCTCCCCACTTGAGCCGGGTTTGAAATCCTACCAATCCATAGACCGTCCCGGCTTGGTTTTCCTGGCGCAATTGTACAACCGCCCAGGCTCTCCTTTCCGTGCGTGGATCTATAAGTCCCACCGGACGCATGGGACCATAACGCAGGGTGTCTATACCACGACGGGCAATTACTTCAATCGGCATACAGCCGTCAAAAAACATTTTTTTATCTATATCGTGCCCGGCGGCCGTATCCGCATCGACTAAAGATTGCCAGAAATTCTCGTATTCTTCCTTATTTAATGGGCAGTTAATATAATCATCGTTCCCTTTGCCATAACGGGAGGCCCGAAAGATTTTATGAGGATTTAAACTATTTAAGGTTACACTGGGAGCAATGGCATCATAAAAGTAGAGGTTATCCGCTCCGGTCAGCTGAGCCATATCTTCGAAAATTCCCCCGGCAGTCAGCGGTCCGGTGGCTATGATGTTCACTCCCCCCCGGGGGATGGTTTTTACTTCCTGGCGGATAATCTCCACCTGGGGGTGTGACGCCAATCGTTTGGTTACCAGGGAGGAAAAAATCTCCCGGTCAACTGCCAGGGCTGACCCGGCCGGAACTCTGGCTTCCTCAGCGCACGCCAGGGTCAAAGAACCCAGGATCCTCATTTCATTTTTTAACAATCCCTGAGCTGTATCCGGCAAAGCAGATTTTAAGGAATTGCTGCACACCAATTCTGCTAAATGGTCGGTTTGGTGTACAGGTGTTGGCACTACCGGCCTCATTTCCCATAATTTTACCTTTATGCCGGCCTGGGCAATCTGCCAGGCAGCTTCCGAACCTGCCAGTCCCCCGCCAATTACATTGACTGCTTCCATTAAGCTGCTACCTCTTTCCTGGTCTTTACGCCTGTTTGACCTGTTTGCATTGAGGGTTCTGGCATATGATCTGAATTTCCTGGGCGCGGTTCGTTTTTTCTACCATAGCATCACCGCATACTGAACATTTCTCACCCGTAGGTTTGTTCCAGGAGCGAAACTCACAATCAGGATAATTCTTGCAGCCATAATACCTGCGTCCCTTTTTTGATTTTAGGGCAATAATCGGCCCGTTGCAGAGGGGACAGTTAACCCCGACTTCTTCATTAAGAGATTCGGTATAACGACATTCAGGAAAACCGGAACAGGCCACAAACTTTCCGAAACGGCCATATTTGATAAGCATAGGTTTCCCGCATTGGGGGCAATCCTTACCGGCTTCCTCATCCTTTATCTCAATTTTTTCTATTAGTTCCTGGGCTTTGTCTAGATCTTCCTTGAAGGGGCCATAGAAATCACGAACCACTAGCTTCCAATCCAGTTCTCCCTCTTCAACCATATCCAGGTCTTCTTCCATTTTAGCGGTAAAATCTACATCCATAATATTTCCAAAATGTTCATCTAAAAGTTCAACAACTATAAACCCCAGTTCGGTAGGGACAAACTGTTTGTTTTGGCGCTCGGCATAATGTCGCTTAAGAATAGTATCAATAATGGGCGCATAGGTGCTGGGTCTGCCGATACTCTTTTCTTCCAGCAATTTAACCAGACTGGCCTCTGTGTAACGGGGCGGAGGCTGAGTGAAATGCTGCTCGGCAATAATATCATCCAGTTTTAAAATCTGGCCGATCTTTAACTGAGGTATTGGATTTTTTATTTCTTCCTCGTCATTCTCCGTATAGATTTTTTTATAACCCGGGAATTTTAACTGCGATGAATGCGCCCTTAATCCATAATCACCCGCCTGTATTTCTACCCCGATAGTGTCATACAGTGCAGGCGTCATTTGGCTGGCCACGAAACGTTCCCATATAAGCTTATAGAGCCGGTATTGATCGCGGCTTAGGTACTCCTTGATGCTATCTGGAGTTCTCCCCACGGACGATGGTCTTATAGCTTCATGCGCATCCTGGGCAGACTTTCTGCCTTTATACTGGTTCGGTGTTTCCGGCGCATACTCCCCGCCAAAGTTATCTTTAATATAACCTAGGGCCTCATTTTGGGCTTCAGTCGCAATACGGGTCGAATCAGTTCGCAGATAGGTGATTAAACCCACAGTGCCTTCCTTCCCAATCGCCAGGCCTTCATATAATTCCTGGGCAACCCGCATCGTTCGGTTAGAAAAGAAATTTAATCGTTTGGACGCTTCTTGCTGTAGAGTACTGGTGATGAATGGCGGATGGGGCTTTTTGCGTTTTTCTTTTCTTTCTATGTTAGTCGTCTTAATCTTGCTCTTTTGCAAATATTCAAGCACCGTGTCTTTGGCCGCCGCACTATTGATTTCCAGTTTTTCGCCTTTATAACTATTAACTTTGGCTGTAAAACTTTCATTTTTTGCGGTTTTAAGCTGAGTCTCTATCGTCCAGTATTCTTCAGGCGTAAAAGCCTGGATTTCCTTTTCCCGGTCGCATATCATCTTGACAGCTACGGACTGAACCCGGCCGGCCGATAGTCCCTTGCGCACTTTAGCCCACAGCAGGGGACTCAGATTGTAACCCACCAATCGGTCTAGTACCCGGCGGGCTTGCTGAGCATTCACCCTGTCCATATCAATCGGCCGAGATTTTTTGAGAGCCTGTTTTATTGCATCTTTTGTGATTTCATTGAATTCAATCCGGCAATTGGAGCCGTCCGGTATTTTCATGGCATTTTGCAAGTGCCAGGCGATCGCCTCCCCTTCCCGGTCAGGGTCAGTAGCCAGTAGAACTCTATCAACCTTGCTGGCCTCACTTTTAATCTCTTTGAGCAGATCGCCTTTGCCACGAATCGTTATATACTGGGGTTCAAAATTATTTTCTACATCTATACCCAGTTTGCTTTTTGGTAGATCCTTGATATGTCCAACCGATGCCTTGACTTTATAATTTTTTCCCAGGAATTTTCCGATAGTTTTGGCCTTGGCAGCCGATTCAACGATCACAAGTGTAGTCTCTGCCAAAATATCACCTCTTTGTTTTTTATGGACGCGAATAACGTGATTTGCGCGGTTTTTAAATTTTTATTCAAACACCCGGCACTCAACAGCAGTGTAGCTCTAACCCGGTTCAAGGTCGGGCTGAGTGGCGGGGAATCCCCGAAGTAATACTTTAGTTTCAATTAACTATACGCTATCTGCAACATCATCGTATACACTTAAAAACCTGGTTTAAAGTTGCCAATTTCGGAAAAAGGAAAATTAAGCAAAACCCTAAATAACAAACCCAGTGTTCTTCAGTGTCCAAAAAGAACCGCGTAAATCTGCGCAAATCACCATTTAGTTACTTCTGATCCTCTCCTAAAAGTCGCTATTATGGTTGCCGCGTTATCTGCGTCTATTTATTACCTATTACTTAAGTTCCCATCGGAAACGATGGTTACAATTATAGCCGGGTTTACGTTCTTTGATAGTAATTACCTGGGAGGGCTTTAATTATGCCTTTAAATTCCATCTGCAGCAGACAGCTGCTTAATGTTCCCATATCTAAACCAGTATTATAAATAATATCATTAATATGCACAGTGGCATCATCCAAATAATTAATTATCTTTTTTTCTATTTCACTTAAGACAAACAGTTGCTCCTGTATTAATTCGCTTATTTTCTTATAGTCAGGCCGATATTCAAGCAAAATATCCTCCGGCTCGGTAACCAGTTCAGCTCCCTGTTTGATTAATCTATTGGTTCCAATACTGCTCTTTCTGTCCACCGGTCCCGGTAGGGCATAGACATCACGACCCTGTTCCAGCGCGAAGTCGGCTGTGATTAAAGCGCCGCTGCGCTCTTGAGCCTCGATCACCAGTACGCCCCGGCTGAGTCCTGATATAACCCGATTCCTTAGCGGGAAATGACCAGGTTCAGGATGTGCCTGGGGAGGAAACTCACTAATGACAACGCCCTGACTGATTATCTCGGTATACAGGCGGGCATTTTCAGGAGGATAGATAACGTTTAGACCGCTACCCAGTACAGCTGCGGTTTTACCGCCTGCTTCCAAAGCTCCCCGATGTGCCTCGGTATCAATGCCTCTAGCCATGCCGCTTACTATTACCATACCCTGAAGAGACAATTCACGGGCAAAGCGCCGCGCCTGGCTTCTTCCATAGTTGCTGGCTTGGCGGGAACCAACCACTGCCAAGCATACCTGCTCTAGGGTTTCTATCTGTCCTTGGTAATATAGAATATATGGGGGATCGTAAATCTCGCTCAGCTTAGATGGATAATCTTTATCATCTAGTGTAGTTATTTTAATTCCGCGGGCAGTAATTTCATTCAGTAAACGCGCTGGCTCAGATTCGCTGCGAACTTTAACTATATTATTACATATTTCAGCCTTTAAAAAGGAAGAATGCAACTCCTGGCTAGGCGCAAAAAAACAATCCTTAAAGCTGCCAAAATACTTTTTTATTTTGCAAAGGCTGCGACTGCCGATGCCTTCTAGGCTGTGCAAAGCCACCAGACAGGCTATTTCATTTGGTTCCATCGACCCCCACCTCTAATCTTGCTAGTCTGAATAACTCTACAGCCATTGATAGCATAAAAAAAACCACTATGCAAGGTATATATAGAATATACCCCTTTAATTACATTTTTGTCTTATATTGCTTTCCTAAAATACGGGGGTTCAGGGGAAAATATTTAATGACTAAAAAACGGAGGTGTTTAATATGTTGAATGGTATGCAGGATTATAAAAATACGGTTATTAAGAAAGTGACCGGCGGCGACAGGATCGATCCAGGAGCCTTCAGTATAGGCGAAACCGGCTGGTGGCTTTTTCATGCCGCGGCTATTGCCGGAGTTTATGCTTTAGGTGTAAAAATGGGGCGGCGTGAATATGAATAAGAGGTAATTATTTATGAAAGAGGCTGATCAAAAAAAATCAATCCTAAGGCCGTCAGTTTTAAAGCTGGAAGTAATCCAGGATCAAAGTGTTTTTGAAGACGTATGGCTTCCCATTGGAGATGATAAGGAAGCCGATGTGGCTCACCTAATCGCTCAAGGGCGGATACGCAAGGGCTAGACGGCCTGAGGAACACATTTCCGCTTTATTATCATAACATTGGTTAAGGTAGAAAATGAAGCAGCTTGATTGTCTGATCGGCATGGTAATCATATACTTTGATAGCTATCGTGTAGGCGTTTTTTTTAGGCAGATAAAACGAAATGTCAAGCTCTATCTCAGCTTGTTTCTTTTTTCGTACCACCTGATAACAGGAATTAAATACGGGCTGGTTGTAATCAATATCGATTTCCCAGAATTCAATACAATCCGCAAAGTTTCGTTCATTCCAGTTATCAGGTAATTGGGGAGGCTTAAAAAAGTCTATGCCCACACTCAGCCAATAATAATTACTGCCGCAATCTTTAATAACAGGGGTTTTGATTAGAATAACTCCTGTTTGTTTTTGGTTCGGGATTGTGTTTGTCAAGGGGTTAGCAAAGATTAAAAATGAACCCGCTTGGGCTTTTATCAGCCGCTTCAGACTGGTTTGCAAAGCCAGCTGGCTGTTATCACAGATCAGCCAGCGGCGGTCTGATTGCTCACAAACCTCTGCTGTTGTACCTGATCCACCAAAAAAATCAGCCACCAGATCCCCGGGGCTAGTGGCCATATCAATCAGACGCCTTAGTAATTGACGCGGTTTTTGGGTGGGGTAGTGCAGATTTTCAAAAGCCGTAGGACTTAGAATTTTATTGATATCCGTCCACCAATCCTGCAATATTGCGCCCCGTTCCGATAAACGGTAGTTGCTGCCCTTGATGGCTGTAAGGCCCCTTGCCAGGGTACCCTGGGTATAGGGACGGTATTGGGGCTGAAAGGTGTATTCTTGACTGCGCGCATACCAAAAAATCATATCATGTTTGCGCTGCAGGTGTTTTTTGGTATTGCTCCCACCGCTGTAGCACCAGACAATTTCATTGATAAAGTTGCCACGGCCAAATATTTCATCCAGCAACACCCTCACATAATGGCTGACATGCCAATCCACATGCACAAAAATACTGCCATGTTCGTGGAGTATTTGCTGCATTAGTTTAAGACGCGGATAGAGCATGGATAGGTAAGCATCGATATCCCATTGATCTGTAAAGGCATTTCGTTCAAAACTGGGTTGTCCTGCTTTTTTGCCTTTAATAACTGAGCGATATCGGGCCTGGCTCATATAAGGGGGGTCGATATATATCATTCGCGGACGCGGGGTGTCCGGACTTCCCAAAAGATATTCGAGCACATCCAGGTTATCCCCCCAGTAGTATTGATTCAAAATGGCAGAATCCAGATCAGCAGCGGAATTGAAATCAACCCCGCCCGATTGAGTCGGTTCATCTGGGGTGTGGGGAAAAACCCTTTCCAGGAGGGCAAAATCAGGTTTGTTTTCGACCGGTGCAGGCGAATCCTTACCCTGCCACATCAACCTGACAGTATTGGCTGATGGTTTGATATTATCCCTGCTTTCGTGATTAAAATAGACGCTTGTTGACGCGGTTTTCTCAGACATAGATTTTTGACCCTGATTAACACTGATTTTTTATGATTGACACTAAAGTTAAGTTATTAAAGACATGGCAGAGTGGAAAATTCCAACCGTCACTTGAGCATCGGCGGGGATACCCTCCCTTTCGGGAAATGCTGGCATACTTCGTTTAAAATTAAGGCAACCGCTTAAGTGTTCATAATACGTTATTTTATTTAAGTGTCACTCAGTAACTAAAAAAACTGTGTTAATCTGTGTCTTTTTCTCTTTATTTTATACTAGCATATTAAACCTTCAGCAACAAAAAACGCGTTGGCGGTTTTTGGTTTTTTATCTTTGATTCATTAATTTGAAAAATTAACCGAAAAAATAACCATAATAAGTAATAGCCTAACCAAAGGTGCTTTTGGGAATGGCTCCCCACTCTACTTCCGGGGAGCCACTTCACTGATGACTTTTATTAACTTAGTTCATACGCAGTTTTTTGCGCCTGTAATACAACTGGTTGTCCCTAATTGAATGTTCCCTATGCCAAGCAGCTTATGCTTTTACCGCTGGTTTTTGGGTCTGCCAGACGCTGATCCCGCTGGCTGCGCAGATCGTCATTTCTATTCCTGAACATTTAGTCCAGGTTTTCTGTCTCAGTATGGCCTAATTACTGGTGCGTGTAGTTTTTGCCGCTTACATCTAACGGGCCAACCCGGATTATATTATCGTAGGTAAAAGCAGTTTCACTGTGGGAGAGATACACGGAAAAAGGCACTGCCATGGCTAGAATAACTGCCAGCAACACCATTATCAATAGATTGTTTTTCATAGCCATCTCCCCCTTCATACTTTTATACATACTTCTTTAATTGCTTTAAGGCTGCCTTTTCCAGACGTGATACCTGAGCCTGGGAAATGCCTATTTCTTCGGCAACTTCCATTTGGGTCTTGCCATTAAAAAACCTTAAAGAAACGATGTGTTTTTCCCGTTCATTGAGTCTTTTTAAAGCTTCGTCAATCGTTATGGTTTCCAGCCATTGCTCGTCCGTATTACGGTCATCGCTGATCTGATCCATCACCAGGATAGGATCTCCGCCATCATTATAAATAGGTTCAAAGAGCGATACCGGTTCCTGTATGGCGTCCAGAGCAAAAACGACTTCTTCTCTGGGTACATTAAGCTGCTCAGCCATTTGGGCAATAGTAGGTTCTGCGGAATTATCGGATAAGAGTTTTTCCCTTACCTGCAAGGCCTTGTAGGCGATATCCCGGAGGGAACGGGATACCCTTACGGCATTATTATCCCGCAGATAACGCCTTATCTCGCCGATAATCATGGGCACGGCATAAGTTGAAAAACGCACATTCTGGCCCAGATCGAAATTATCAATGGCCTTTATTAATCCGATGCAGCCTACCTGAAATAAATCATCTACAAACTCGCCCCTATTACTAAAACGCTGGATCACACTCAAAACTAATCTTAAATTCCCCTGGATCAATTTTTCCCTGGCTTCCATCTGCCCGGACTGCATCTCGGCAAAGAGTTTTCTCATCTCTTCATTTTTTAATACAGGTAACTTGGAGGTATTGACACCGCATATCTCAACTTTGTTTATCAAAAGTTCACCCCTTCCTGCATTTCTTTTTTAATTATTTACTTATCTGTTAATTATTATTCTTCTTAAAAAACTAGCTCGAAGGAGTGGGGTATAGGTTAAGTCAATTTTAAAAAAAGCCCGATACGGGCCCGGTCTATTCTATTTTTCTTATCTCCCGTTGCAGCCTTTTTAGTATCCTTTTTTCCAATCTGGATATATAGGATTGTGATATCCCCAGGATATCGGCTACTTCTTTTTGGGTTTTCTCAGCACCGTCATTTAGTCCAAAACGTAATTGAATGATGGTTTTTTCACGGCTATTCAATTTATGCATTGCCTGCCAAAGCAGCGATTTTTCCACCTCGCTTTCAATCGTTTTATAAATCATATCTCCATCCGTACCCAGTACATCTGATAACAATAATTCATTCCCATCCCAATCTACATTTAAGGGTTCATCCAGGGATACCTCCACCCGGTTTTTTAAATTGCGCCGCAGATACATAAGGATTTCGTTTTCGATGCAGCGAGACGCATATGTAGCTAATTTAATATTTTTTTTGGGTTCAAAGGTATTGACCGCCTTGATCAAACCGATCGTGCCTATAGACACCAAATCTTCAATATTTATGCCTGTATTTTCAAATTTCTTAGCTATATAGACCACCAGACGCAGATTGTGCTCAATAAGAGTAGATTTTACGGTGCCATCCCCTTGATCAAGCCGGGATATCAGCTTGAGTTCCTCTCCTTCTTTCAACGGAGGTGGCAAAACCTCCGCTGAACCAATATAATGAACAAACCGGGGTAGTTTTTTTCTAATATACCACTTGATAATACCGAGTCTTAGTGAAGCAAGTCTGGCCTGTAAGTTCAATGCTCAGCCCCCCTATCTTTACCCTTTATACACGACTTCAGACGGAATCAACATTTGATAATCATCCTCCAGGGTTAGTTTATGAGGATAGATGCCCACTACCAGGTTTTTATGCTGGAGCTTTTTTTTGCCCAGATTTACCACCATTTCATCACAACGCACTCCAATTAACAGCCCGTTTTTCTTGCCGATTGAAGAGAAGGGGATTAAACGCATCCGGTTGGACCAGGTACTCATGCTGATAGCTTCCAGACGTTCATTTTCATCCGGATGGTTTTCCAGGGCCAGCTTGAAATCTTCCGGCAGACAGGTTTTAAGCAGGGCATATTCAGCCACCACAATGGGACGCTGGGTCAAAGGATCACGCAGCCCATTGCCGGTATCCAAAAAACCCTCCCCCCGACAAATCAGATCGCCAAAACGAATGCTGACCGGATATTTCAACAAGGCCGGAATCAGGGTCTGATTCAAGTATTTCTCAGCCCAGAAACCAATTATTAATACACATATAATACCCGCCAGTAAATAGAGATACGACCAGGAAACCGGCTGGCTCCCATGGGGCAGCAAATAAGGAACAGCCAGGCTGGCCCCGGCTACTGCACAGCTTATCCCGTAAAAGTACAGACAAACTTGCTTAAATTTCTGCCAGTTGTGAAATCCAAAGGCTAATAAAATAAGTACTACTGACGCGGTTAATTTAGCCGGCAGGCAGTATAGTAGCATCAGAAAGTCGAAAAGATACCCTACTGCGTATACACCGCCTAAAAAAGACGCCAACAACAAACGGGGATATTTTATTCGTATGCGGCTTAACCTGGCACTGGCCCATAAGATTAAAAAATCCAGGATAAAATTGATTAAGAAGGTCAGGTCGGCATAAACTTTAGGTTCATTCATGATGTTTTTTCATTTGAAGCCATATCTATGTCTCCTATTTTTATATGATTTCTTTTTTAAAGTATGTATTCCAAATTATAGGTAATCATGGGGCAGCAAATTGTTGTTTTTAGGTATCTTCCTAAGACGTTTTTTTTGAGAAAATGAAAAAAACCGAGGAATTCCTTCCTCGGCCATTATCTAATCATATGTAAAAGTAGCGTTTTAGCGGTTACGTCTTAAAAACGGAGGTATTTCCAAATCATTTTTGTCCAGGAACGTATGGGGACTTTCCAAACTTCTTGGGCGTACCTGGGGTTCATTGACAACTACTTTGGGTGTGTCAAAGCCTGTCGCAATAACAGTTACCCGAACTTCATCCTCCAAACTTTCGTCAATATTGGCCCCAAAAATGATATTGGCTTCCACATCGGCCGATTGATGAATAATCTCGGCCGCTTCGTTAATTTCAAACAAAGTCAGATTACTGCCACCGCTAATGTTGAACAAGACTCCCCGAGCCCCTTCAATGGAAGTCTCCAATAAGGGACTTGATATAGCTAAGCGGGCCGCTTCAGACGCCCGATTATCCCCCGTAGCCCTGCCGATTCCCATAAGAGCCGAACCGGTGTTCTTCATTACGGTCTGGACATCAGCAAAGTCACAATTTATAACGCCGGGAACCGCAATTAGATCCGAGATACCTTGCACACCCTGACGGAGAATATCATCGGCGATGCGGAAGGCATCATTAAAAGCGGTATTTTTCTCCACAACTTGCAGCAGTCTGTCATTGGGAATGGTTATAAGGCTATCCACTTCATCTTTTAATGCCTGGATGCCGCGGTCGGCTTGTTGATTTCTTTTGCGACCTTCAAAACCAAATGGCTTGGTGACGACCCCAACCGTTAACGCACCCACCTGTTTGGCCAGTTTGGCAATAATCGGAGCTCCGCCAGTACCGGTTCCTCCGCCCATTCCAGCCGTAACAAATACCATGTCGGCACCCTGCAGGGCTTTAATGATCTCATCTTCATTTTCCTCGGCGGCCTTCATGCCAATATCGGGATCAGCACCTGCACCCAATCCCTTGGTGAGTTTTTCACCTACCTGGATTTTTTTTTCCGCTTTTGAAAGAAATAATGCCTGAGCATCAGTATTCACGGCAATAAACTCCACACCTTTAAGGCCGGCTTCAATCATCCTGTTTATCGCATTATTACCCCCACCGCCAATACCAATTACCTTGATATCTGCAAATTGTTGCATTTCCACATCAAAATCCAATGGCATTACTAAACCTCCTCTGTTATTAACCGAATAAATCTTTAAGCCAGTAATTAATTCTAGCCAAGATGTTGGACATTCCCTGATAATTATCGGTCGCAGCCAGGTCGATCAAATTGGCTCCATAACATATACACCCTAAGACAACCGAATTCTGCGGCTGGTTATACTCCCGCTGTAAACCCTTTATGTTATCTGGTACCCCCAGTCGAACCGGAATATTAAGATAGGACTCCATCATTTCCGCAATCCCTGTCAGTTGAGCACCCCCTCCGGAAATCACTAATCCTCCGGGGAGGTTATCAATGCAGGTGTTTTGGTTTAATTCGGCCTGAATCATCTCCACCATTTCTAAAACCCGGGCACCAACTATTTCAGCGATTACATGCTGGGAAACCTGTTTTAGTTCATTTCCCTGTATGTTTCGAACATTAACGGTAATATCAGAACGGGCTAAAGTGGTTGATGCTACTCCGGCTTCTTCCTTGATCCGACTGGCTTCTTCAATGGATGTTCTGAGAACAATGGCTAAATCTCTGGTTATATATTCTCCCCCTATGGGCAAAACAGCAGTGGAAGATAAGCTTCCCTGCTCAAAAAGACTGATTTCGGTTGTACCGCCACCCATATCAACAAGCGCCACACCCATCTCCTTTTCAGCCGGCATCAACACTGACTCGGCCATAAGTAGAGGGCTGTATACAAGCCTTTCCAGTTGAAGGTTAATGCGGTTGCTGCACCTTTGCAGGTTCTGTACTGCGGCAGCGGCGGCAATTATAATCACGACCTCGGCCTCCAGACGGCTGCCCATCATGCCAACCGGGTCTTTTACACCATCATAACCATCTACAATATACTGACGTTCAATTACCTGCACAATTATTTTATCCGGCGGCAACGCGATATTCCGGGCAGATTGCAGCACCCGTTGTTTATCTTCTTCAGTTATTTCATCGTTAGGATTGCCTACTGCAATTACGGCATGATTATGTACAGCAGTCAGGCTTATTCCGGAAAAACCGCTTAAAGCACTCGCTATTTCAATACCAGTTAATCTCTCCAACTCGTTTAGGCATTGATCTATGGAACGGGCCGTATTCTCAATATCTACAATGTTGCCCTTGCGCAAGCCGACCGAAACCACCTGGGATAATCCCAGAATATTAACGTTACCGGGGGAAATTACCTCACCCAGGGCAGCCTTTATTGAACTTGAACCCACATCCAAACCAACTCGTATATACCGTTTGTTAATGCCAAAACACCCCTTAAGTTCCTTCTTGCATTAAATACCACAAACGTATATACAATCCCTCTTTTACCGAATAATTTTTATCAGTATTTTTTCAAAAGATATCGACGAATAATCCCTAAATTTTGAAATAGTCTAGATCCAAATACTATCACTGCGGCCAGGTATAACTCCAAACCCAGCCGGTCACCCAGATAAGCTAGACCGGCGGCTAATAATGTATTGGTAACAAAGCCGCTGATAAAAATAATATTATCAAAAGAATCTTCCATGTAGGCACGAATCCCGCCAAAAACCGAATCCAGGGCAGCCAATACCCCAATCGACATATACTTTACATATATCACCGGCAGAAGGATAGGTAGCTGGAAACCGATTAGCACACCTATCAAAAGACAAAAAAACGTTAATAACCACATTAATTTAATTCCGCCTTTACTGTTTTTTCGGTTTACTGAAATTAAACTTTACGGCACTACCATAAGCGGGAATTTCAACCCGATCGTTCTTTTGGATTTGCACCTGCAGGCTATAGTATTTAAGTTCCTCAACAATACCGCCTTTTATGGCTAGTCCACTTTCCAGAATCTGAGGATCGCCGATTGCTCTTATGATAAAAGGAGGGCCAATTTTATTCGAATTAACCAGAATAGTCGTTCCGGCACATCGGATTTCAGACATGGCTATGATTCGTTCATTATTAACCGAAATAGCTTCGGCACCAGCGGCCTTTAATTCATTGACTACCCTTAGAATGTCTTTGTCATGTATGATATACGAGTTAGGATCTTCATCCACCTGCACCGTTCGTGTACTGTCATTTAAAGTTACTACAACCCCCGGCCCTTCAACGGCCAGCAGGCCGGCTGCCATATTGGCTTTTTTAAGTTCATCCTGTATTCCGGCCGTAGCATCGTTATTATTCTGTACAGAAGCGATTTTTTCCCTTAGGGATATTACTTCCCGGGCTAGAGAATCCCTCTCCTGAGTTACATTGTTTAGCGTAAATAAAAGTTCATCAGACCTGGCTCCGCGGAGGTGTAAATCAGAATTTTGGGTATTTTTAAACTGCACTGCCAGCATGATGCCAAGAATTAAACATACTATCATAATGGAAATTTGTCCACTTTTATTGCGCACTCAATCACCCCCTATATCTGGTTTTAACAACGGGCTGACCTTTAAATCTTAAATCAACGTAATCAAGTATATCCCTGCCCTCTTCCTGTAAATTATTTTCTATTTTGATTACCTCACTAAAGTCCTTGGCTTTTTGTTCTAGCCTATCCATATTACCAAAACGAACCTCAGTACCTTTCATAGTATAAATAAATAATGATTGATCTTTATTGGAATAGTGGAATTGGGATATGTTTTTCCGGTTTGAATCGCTAAAGGCTTGCCAGACTTCCCAGATCATATCTGTGGCCTTTTTATTTACAGCCTGTCCCAGGTTCACCCGTTCTGGAAACTTATCCATAGTAATAATGGGTATATAATTTTTAGGCATCTCATTGATTTTATCAATACAGATGCCTTCTTCGTCAATCAGCAAAAAAATATCTTGATATGGTAATATGGCCCAGCTCTGACGCTCCGTTACCTTGATTTCAATAGTTTGGGGAAAGTGCCTTATTATCTGAGTATCTTTAACCATAGGATGAATCTTTACTGAATTCTGGGTTAACTCCCGGTTAACTTGGAATATATTGGTTCCAGGGGATACTCCAGCCAAAGCCAATATTTCGTTACGGGATACCTTTTCATTACCGCTGACTTTGATAGTGGCAATATTGAAAACAGAGCTGTGCAGGAATATATATACACATACCAACACCGCCAATATCAGCAGAGAAATTTTAAAAGCTTTGTGAGTGTTATTGGTTTTCGCCATATTCATTACCTCGATTTAAGTTGCCAAATTCTCTAAAGAGTTCAGTAAGAATTATATCAAATTTTCTGACAAGAATATAGCTAACAAATAATGAGACCGGTGACTTAATGCACCAGTCTCCTTTCAATATCCGCTCCTAATCGCTTTAATTTTTCATGAATATTTTCATAACCCCGATCAATGTGATCCAAACGAGATATCTCTGTTTCGCCGGCCGCCCAGAGACCCGCCAGGATAAGTGCGGCTCCGGCTCTTAAATCTGTGCTTTCCACGATCGCCCCTTCAAGTTCTCCGCCTTTTATTATGGCGGCCCGGCCTTCTACTTTAATATCCGCCCCCATCCTTCGAAATTCCTGCACATGCATAAACCTATTTTCGAAGATCGTTTCCACCATTACGCTGGTACCCGGTATGGTAGCCAGCAAAGCCATCATTTGGGCCTGCATATCGGTAGGGAAACCAGGATGGGGCATGGTTTTGATATCGGTAGGTTTATAATGGTTCTTACCTATCAGGCGTATTCCTCCTGACCAGGGCAGAATCTCCACCCCAACTTCGCTAAGTTTGGAGACAACCGGCTGCAGGTGTTCCATTACTACGTTCTCTATCCATACATCCCCCCGGCTAATCGCCGCAGCAACCATAAACGTACCTGCTTCAATACGGTCAGGTATGACTGAATGTTCAACTCCACCGAGTTTTTTTACCCCTTCAATCCTTATGGTATCGAGCCCGGCTCCCCTAATTTTAGCTCCCATGCAGTTTAAAAAGTTTTGCAGATCAACTATTTCCGGCTCCCGAGCCGCATTGCGGATAATGGAAGTCCCGGGCGTCAAGGCGGCTGCCATCATAATATTCTCGGTCGCCCCCACACTGGGTACATCCAGCATAATTTCTTTCCCGCGGGCTGACACTTCCTTGCCGTACATGTAGCCAAACCCTTCGGTGATATCATACCCAAGACTATTGAAACCTTTAATATGCAAATCCATGGGACGCGAACCGATCGCGCACCCGCCTGGATAAGCAACCCGGGCTTCCTTAAAACGCCCCAGCAAAGCACCCATTACTAGATTGGACGCGCGCATACGCCGGGAAATATACTCGGGCAGTTCAAAACTATTAACCGAACGTCCGTCTATAATCAGACCTCTACCTTCGCGTTTTACTTTAGCCCCTAATATTGATAAGGCATCGGACATAACATTTATGTCTTCCAGGTCAGGAACATCGTTTAGGAGCACTTCACCTGATGATAACAAACTGGCTGCCATAATAGGCAAAGTAGCATTTTTGGATCCGCTTATGCTTATTTGGCCTTTTAGACTTCGGCCCCCCCTGACCAACAAACGTTCTTCCAAAATAACACCTCCGCCAGGAATTAAGTCTATAATTTTGATGGAGAATAATTATTAACCAGCTTAACTCCCAGTTTCCATATATCACCGGCCCCCATTGTTATTAAAAGATCATTATCACGAATCTCTTGGTGTAGAAAAGATTCAATATCATCCAGGGTAGGAATATACAAGGCATTGCAGCCGACTTTACGAGCCATTTGATAAATCAATTCTCCGCTAACCCCATTAATGGGTTTTTCACCGGCGGAATAAACATCGGATATGATAACTAAATCGGCTTCCTTGAAGCAAGCCCCAAACTGTTCGGCCAACAAACCGGTCCGGGAATAACGATGAGGCTGGAAAACCACCACTACCCGATCATAATTTAAACTTTGGGCCGCACTGATGGTCGCTTTTATTTCCGTAGGGTGATGCGCGTAATCATCAACCACCATACTCCTTCCTTCCAGGGTGCCAAGCACTTGGAAACGCCGTTTGGCACCCTGGAAATTAGACAAGCCGGCCGCTGCAGATTGGAACGAATAACCTAATTCAAAAGCTACCGCAACTGCAGCCAATGCGTTTAGGGCATTATGTCGGCCAGGAACCAAAAGTTCTATCTTGCCCAGAAAATCCTGATGGCGATAGACATCAAAACTGGAGCCCATTCCCTGCACCTGCCAGTTTTTAAGACAATAATCAAACCTACTGTCTTCACCGTAGGTAATCACCCTGCCGGACAGATTACGTTGAATTTCCTGCAGGCATTGGTCAGCGCCATAAATCAAAGCAAAGCCGTCCGGATCAACCTGGTCGAGAAATTGTTCAAAGGCTTTTTTAATACGATCAAAAGACTTATAAAAATCCAGATGGTCGTTTTCGATATTGGTTACAACCGATATAAAGGGCCGCAATTCCAAAAACGAAGCATCACTCTCATCCGCCTCAACCACAAAATACTCTCCTTGACCTAAACGGGCATTAAGTTCGCTGCCCTGAATTTCTCCTCCTACAATAAAAGTTGGATCCAGGCCACAGGCCTCCAATACTGTATACAACATGGAGGTAGTGGTGGTTTTACCATGCGCACCCGCTATGGCAATCCCTTTACTGGCATTAGCCAGGCGGGCCAATATTTCACCCCTTTTAAGTACGGGAATGCCGCGCCTTCTGGCTTCCTGTACCTCAACATTGTCCTCGGGAATGGCCGAGGATATGACCAGTAAATCAACCCCCTCCTGAAGGTATGCGGATGAATGACCCTGCTTTATTTCCACGCCGATGTCGGTTAGTTTTTTGGTTATTTCATTGTTTTGCAGATCTGAACCACTTACTTTAATGCCTTGTTCTTTCAATACCCTGGCTATTCCGCTCATGCCTGCTCCAGCTACTCCTACCATGTGAACCCATTGACTGGAATCTGTGGTCATATCCTCATCTCCTTAATCATTTGAAAAAATCCCTAAATACACTTTATAGTATGCGTTATTAACAAAAGTGGTTACATTTATGGTTTAAAGCCTGTCCAGGTCAGACGCATAGTTGACCGAACATCACCACAAGTGATTGATACAGATCACGTAGTTTCTGCGACTTTTTTATTTAGTTCATTATGGGGAATCCTTACTATAATCCCCCGGTCAGTATTGTTTTCTAATTAATCACATAGACAAGAATAATTTGCGTCTATTAATTAAAATTTTAGTTAACTACTCGCTAAACTAATTATTTCATCCACAATGGCGTTTAGGGCATCGGGTTTGGCTTCTTTATGTATATTCTTCCCCATTTGGTTTAATAGTTGTGGGTTATTTTTTAGTTCCTGGATCTTCTGATATAGAGTATAACCATCAAAAAACTCATCGATAACCATCAAGGCAGCATTTTTATCGACCAATGCCCGGGCATTCTTTTCCTGATGATTGTCCGCAGCATAAGGGTACGGAACTAATATAGCAGGTAGACCCAGGATACTCAATTCGCAGACTGTGCCGGCACCCGCCCGGCAAACAGCCAAATCTGCTACGGCCAGGGCTTCTTCGATATTATACATATAAGGAAACATGGTTAATCTGACACGCATTTTGCTTCTATCAAACCTGCGCTCCAGTTCTGCTTGGATCTCCTCGTAGGCACTCTCCCCGGTAATCCAAACAATCTGCAGTTCCTCGTTCCGGCTTAAATCCAAATAATCCAGCATGGCCCGGTTGATAGTCATGGCTCCCAGACTCCCTCCGAATGCCACCATGGTAAACAGGTTTTTATTAAGGCCCAAATTTATACGAGCCTTTTCTTTATCAACCGTCATAATTTTTTTGCGCACGGGCAAACCGGTAACCTTGAGGTTGTGGGCAGGCAAATAGGAAGCAGCCTCCGCAAACGTTAACAGGACACGATCAACCCTTTTGGCCAAATTGCGATTAGCCAAGCCAGGAAAAGCATTTTGTTCATGAATAATGGTTTTTACGTCAAAAAAAGTACCGGCTAATACTATAGGAAAAGAAACATAGCCTCCCGTTCCTACAATTATATCCGGCTGAAATTCCTTTATAATGGTGCGGGCCTGAAAAAAACTGGCTGGAAATTTAATCATGGATTTGCTGGCTTTAAGCATCGAGGAGCGGTCAATACCGCTTATATCTATGGATTTAAAGGCTATATCACTGTCCGGGACGATCCTGCTCTCTAATCCTTTGGCCGTACCTACATAGAGCAGTTCTACATCCTGGTCCCTTTGTCTTAATTCAGCGGCAATAGCCAGCGCCGGGTAGATATGTCCGCCAGTACCGCCGCCGGTAAGTATTACTCTCAATGTACACACCTCACCTGTAAGAACTATATCTGGATATATTTAATAGTAAACCTACACTGGCCATGGAAAAGAGCAAGGAGGTTCCGCCGTAACTAATAAATGGCAAGGTTATCCCGGTAACCGGCAACGCCCCTGATACGACCCCGATATTTATAACCGCCTGAAATACGATCTGGGTAGTAATCCCGGCCGCTAACAAACTGGTGAAATTATCAGGTGCATTTAAAGCTATTTTAAACCCTCGCCAGGCAAACAGCAAAAACAGAATAATTACTAGGCTAATGCCGATAAAACCAAGCTCCTCACCTAAAATAGCAAAAATAAAATCCGTATGTTGCTCGGGCAGGTAAAAAAATTTTTGGCGGCTCTTTCCCAATCCCAGCCCAAAAAGCCCCCCTGAACCTAATGCGTATAGGGACTGAATAGTTTGAAAGCCCTCATCGCTGGCATATTTCCAGGGATCGATAAAGGCCACTACCCTTTCAAAACGATAAGGTTCCAATATTATGGCCGCTGCCACTGCCGTAAAACCGGCCAGGGAAATATAGCCTAAATGTGACCATTTGGCCCCGGCTACCACCAACATAAAGAAAACTGTTCCGGCCAGTACAAAGGATGATCCCAGATCCGGCTGCATCATTATAAGTCCGCAGGCCAAAGCCAGTATAAACATATAGGGTAAAACCCCTTTGGTGAACGAACCAATTTTATTCAAGTTAATTTCCATAGTTTTGGCAAGAAAGATGATCATAGCCAGCTTGGTAAACTCCGAGGGGGAAAAGCGCATCGGGCCAAACCCCAATTGTCGCGAAGCCCCTTTGGCATCAATCCCCAGCGGGGTTATAACCGCGATCAAGCAAATAAATGCAATAATAATCAAAGGAATCGCCAGAGCTTTAAGTTTTTCGAGGTTGATCTTCATGGCTAAAATCATGAATACTAAACCAATTAATGTCCATTGCAACTGTTTTTTAAAGAAGTAATAGTAGTCCCCATAATCGATATTGGCGGTAACCGCACTGGAGCTGAAAACCATAACCAATCCAATGCCTATCAGGGCAAGCGTGGTAATAAACAATACAAAGTCGGGAGGACCTTTTTTTAGCCGCACTGCCCTAACACCCCCTGTAATTAGTAAAAATCATTAATCTTGAAAAGGACACAACCACCTATGAAAATAGTTGCGTGGACGCGGAAGCTGAAGCTTCCTCTGCATTGGAGCGGCCACAGGTCGCCCCTACAAATTGCCGGTTTATTTTAGCGTTACGACGATACTGTTAATAGCGGTTGGTTGATCAAAGACAAAATCCCCTTGCAGGGACTACTGCTGCTCCCTAACGGTCACCATTAAGGTTGCGCCCTACGGGCACTACTGATATGAACTTCGTTCATAATTAAGGTTGCACCCTACGGGCACTACTGATATGAACTTCGTTCATAATTAAGGTTGCTGTGTAAATCTGTCTGTATAATCTGTGTCTATTTTAACCGCGTAAATCCGCGTCTATTAAAAATCTTTTTTCCTGCTAAGCAAAAGTCTCATTTACCAGTTGCCCTACTAATTCGCAAAACAAATCGCCCCGGTGTTCATAACTAGGGAACATATCCCAACTGGCGCACGCTGGGGATAACAATACCACATCCCCCGGTTCAGCCAGACGTTGGGCAAGGTAAACTGCCGCAGGAAAGTCTTCTACCTCATGTATATTCCGGTAACCTAATTCCATTACCGCAGATTTAATCTGTTCCCGAGCCTCCCCCAAAAGCACTAATTCCTTAACTTTTCCCGGGATCAGTTCGGCCAAGGCAGTGAAACTGCCGCCTTTAGAGCGACCCCCGGCAATTAACACTATCGGATCGTCAAAGGCTTGCAGTGCTTTCATTGTAGATTCGGGGTTAGTCCCCTTGGAATCATTAATATACAGTATGTTGTTATGAATGGTCACTTCTTCCAAGCGGTGTCTTACCCCGCCAAAGTTTCTTAAAGAGCTTATTATACTAGCCGGACTTACCCCGTCTGCCCAAGCCATGGCAGCCGCACAGAGAATGTTTTCCAGATTATGTTTACCCCGCAGGCGTATTTCTGGGAGGGACAACAAGCTGCAATGCTCGCCGCCCCAATTAACCTGTATGGATTGCTCAGCGATATAGAACCCTTCGGCCAATTCCTGTTCCACCGAGAAGAAAATAACCTGCGAATTGGCAGATAGAGCCAGGTTTCTGACTATTTCATCATCGTAATTAAGAATCAAATAATCAGCGGCAGTATGGTTTTTGAAGATGTTTCTCTTAGCCTGTATATATCCCTGCATACTTTTATGCCGATCCAGATGATCTGGAGTAATGTTTAAAATACCGGCAACATGGGGGTTGAAAGATTGGGTGCTCTCCAGCTGAAAGCTGGAGGCTTCAACAGCAATATATCCTGATTCCATTTCCTCTATCAGGCTGCACAAAGGCACGCCTATATTACCGGCCGCTGCAGCATTCCTGCCGTCTGTTTTTAAAATCATCTCCAACAAAGCAGTCGTGGTCGTTTTGCCGTTCGTGCCGGTTACCGCCAGCATTTCAACTTGAGGGGACTTCAAGAGAAAAGCCAGTTCTAATTCACCAATAACCCTGATTCCTCTCCGATAAGCCTCTTGTACGGGGTCAATATCTAGGGGTACCCCGGGGCTTACTACCAATAAATCTATCCCTTGATGTAAAGGGGGATATGTACCCAAAAAGATTTTGACCCCCAAATCTTTTAGCCAGGCTGCTTCAGCGGGCAATTCCTTTTCTGTTTTGGCATCATATGCAAATAGAACGGCTCCCCTTTTATGCAATGCCTTTACCGCTGCCATACCGCTTCTAGCTAAACCCACCACCAGGATCTTTTTACCTTTAAACAAAATATTCGCACTTCCTATCCAATATTTTTATAGCCCAGTAATCCCAGGAGAGCAAAACCAAGCGACAGCAAAGAGAAAAACCATACCACTTTGCGTTCCGACCAGCCTTTCAGTTCAAAATGATGGTGCAGCGGTGCCATTAAAAATACCCGTTTGCCGGTGGTTTTAAACGAGGCTACCTGAATAATGTCGCTTAGGACTTCAATAACGTAGACACCGCCGATGATTATCAAAGCAATCTCCGCACGGTTAATTGCCGCTATGGCAGTTATGGCCCCGCCGATTGCCAGCGAGCCGGTATCCCCCATAAACACCCGAGCTGGATAATGATTAAAAACCAGAAATCCGAGGCAAGCTCCCATTAAGGCACCGCAGAAAACCAGCATATTAAAATGTCCCATCATGATAGAAATTAAGGCAAAAGCCAGTACAACGGATAAAGTAACTCCAGAAGCCAATCCATCCAGACCATCTGTAAGGTTCACCCCGTTGGTACAAGAAATCAGGACCAACATAACAAAGGGAATATAAAAATAGCCCAGATCAATCCTGGATCCGCTAAAAGGTATAATAATCTCGGTACCACGGCCTAGATAATATACCAGAATAAACCCCAAAAGCAATCCTATGACAGATTGCCAAAAAAGTTTATCCCGAGCCCGCAGACCCAAGGAACGTTTCAGTACTACTTTTATGTAATCGTCCACAAAGCCTAAAGCTCCAACTGCCAGCATGACCGAAACTGATACCAGCACCTGTTGGCTGCTGCCGGCCATTACAAAACTGGCTACCATTATGGCAGTAATTATAATAATACCGCCCATAGTAGGTGTTCCCGCCTTGCTTAAGTGGCGCTCTGGACCATCATCACGGATACTCTGCCCCACTTTAAGCCTGGTCAAAAATGGTATCATAAAAGGCCCCATCGCAATAGAAACTAACAGAGCAATACCTGCTGCCAACAATCCATTAACAATAAAATCGTGCATTACTGTTCCTCCCATAAGACTTAAGGCGATTTTGGCAATACGTTAACTGGTTGACAGTTCTCTCATCCAATCTGCCAGCAGTATATCAAACTGCTGACCCCGGGATGCTTTAAACAAAACCAGATCAGCCGGGCCGATATTCTCCGTTAACCATTTTAAAGCTTCCTTCTGGTGGTTGAAATGGTGTATTTTTCCAGCTAACATCCCCTGTTTTATGGCACCTTCTCTATAATACCTAGCCCGGTCGCCAATGGTGATTAACAGATCTAAATTCATTTGGGCAGCATGGCCGCCTACTTGCATATGCCCCTCTTTTTCTAAATCCCCTAATTCCAGCATATCTCCAAGCACAGCCACAAAGCGTCTTTCCTGTTTCATTTCCCGGCAGGCATCCAAGGCTGCCATCATGGACTGTGGATTAGCGTTATAGGTATCATCAACGGCTACTCCCCCTGAGCTGAGCGGAATAAGGTTCATCCTCTTATCACCGGTCTTAAAACCAGCTAAGGCTGCTTTTATCTCTTTTCGGTCAATCCCCATAAGAAACGCCATTCCTGCTGCCGCAGCCAAGTTCCCGGCTAGTTGGTTAACCGGCAGGGGCAGACGGAAAGACTCCCGGCAGGCAAAAAGCTTTAAGTCAACTTTTATTTGGCTGCCATCATTTTCAACCGATAATATCTGGATATCGTTGTGGGGCTGGTATCCAAAGGTATAGATCCGGCAGGGAAAGTCTGACGCAGTGGTTAACAATAATTGATTATCGCCATTGAGCAAAGCAAAACCGTCTTCACTGATAAACTCTAAAACCTCACATTTTGCCCTGGCAATATTTAAGAGCGTACCCATGGTTTCCAGGTGAACCGCCTCAACATTAGTAATAATAGCATAAGCGGGCTGCAATAAGGAGGATAGGTGTCGTATCTCCCCAGTATTGCGCATGCCGATTTCTATTACGGCGGCCTGATGCTTTTCATTCAGTTTAAGCAAAGTTAACGGCAAGCCGATTTCGTTATTATAATTCCCCCAGGTTTTAAGGACATTAAAACTTTGTGCCATACATGCTGCCAGCATATCCTTAGTCGTTGTTTTACCCACACTACCTGTGACCGCCACTACCGGCAGAGCAAACGTTTGGCGATAGACTGCCGCCAGCTTCTGCAAAGCTTCAAGGGTATCCTTGACCAGTATAACCGCCGTGTCGGGAGCGACAGAGGAAATGCAATCCGGTCGGTCAATCAGCACGGCTGTAACCCCTTTGTTGACAAGATCAGGGATAAAGTCATGTCCGTCAAATCTTTCCCCGGTCAAAGCAACAAAAAGTTCTCCGGGCATAATTGTCCTGGAATCGGTGCTGACTCCAGTTATTACGACCTCTTCAGATCCTGACAGCAGTTGCCCGCCGGTTCCAGCAATGATAAAATCCAGACCCAGTTTCATTTTTTTAATCCTTTCAATATCTCCCGCGCCACCTGGCGATCATCAAAATCCAGAATCCGGTCTTTTACCAACTGATAAGTCTCATGTCCCTTGCCGGCTATGATTACCAGATCGCCCTTACGGGCCAACCGCATAGCATGCTCAATCGCATCCCGGCGGTCTGCGATCCTGGCATAACGGGAATCCTTGATTTCATTCAAGCCTGGGACGATATCATCTATAATCGCTTCAGGTTCTTCACTGCGTGGGTTATCCGAAGTCACAATACAAAAATCACTGTACTTAGCAGCGATTTTACCCATCTGCGGGCGCTTGGTTCGATCCCGGTCACCACCGCATCCAAAAACAGTTATCAAGCGATTCTCGGTAAGCTGACGACCGGTTTTGAGAATATTCTCCAACCCATCCGGTGTATGTGCATAATCCACCACAACGGTAAAATCCTGTCCGCAGTCCACCTGTTCAAACCTTCCGGCTACCCCAACTACTTTCTTCAGGGCTGACTTGATTGCAGAAGGATCTATCTCTTCCTGCAGGGCAAGACTAATCGCCGCCAGGGTATTATAAACGTTAAACAGACCGATCTGGTTAACCTCAATATCAAATTCTTTTTCGGCTACTACTCGGAAACTGCTACCCTTTAAGTCTGTCTTAAGATCCATAGCCCTAATTTCTGCCGGATTTTTGATAGCGTATGTGTGACAATTATCTCCTGAAGCACGGATAAAATCCGTTGCATAAGGGTCATCACCATTGATTACGGCATATTTGCCTTCATCAGCCATCCTTCTAAATAGTTTGAGTTTTGATTCCTTGTACCGGTTCATTGTCTGATGGTAGTCTAGATGATCCTGGGTTAAGTTGGTGAAAACTGCCCCATCAAAATCAATACGATCAACCCGTCCTAGATCCAGTGCATGGGAGGAGACTTCCATCACTACATACTGACCATCTAGGTTCCGCACCGTGTTCATAAAAGCCTCAATATCAAGTGATTCCGGAGTGGTATGACCCATATTTATTTTTATCTCATCGAATTGAGCATAGAGTGTACCTATAATGCCGGTTTTTTTGCCTGCTTCTTCCAGAATAGCCTTAATAAGATGGGTTGTGGTGGTCTTCCCGTTCGTGCCGGTAACACCGATAACCCTTAAATCCCGAGAAGGTTCCCCATAAAAATTAGCCGCCAGCAAAGGCAGTGCTTTTCTGGTATCATCCGTCAACAGCAGAGTAACGCCTTCTGGCACGTCCAGTTTTTTTTCGGCTAAGATGACGCAGGCACCATTTTCAAGCGCCTGTCCGGCAAATCCATGACCATCTAATTTAAATCCGGGGATACAGATAAACAGATAACCTGGTTTGATTAGCCTGGAATCATAACTGATGCCGGACACTTCAACAGCAGCAGAACCTTGCACCGTTTCATAATCTATACCTGACATAAGTTCCTGAATCCTAATGCCTATCCCTCCTTTAACTACCTGTCAATCGGTTGAAATTTCACTTTGATATTCGATCCGCTGCTGACTACTTTGCCGGGCCGAGGCGACTGGTCGCAGGACAGGCCGTAACCTTCTGGAGATAGGTGCAAACCCAGATCGGCCAGTATTTTGGCAACTTCTTTCAGAGATTTACCCTGCAAATCAGGAACGGTTACTTCTCCACCCTCTTTATCTTTCGAGAATGGCGATAAATATATTATAACCTGAGAACCTTTGTTTAATTTGCTTTGCGCCCGCGGGGTTTGCTGCCAAACCAAATCACCGCTGCCTTCAACCTTGGCATTCAGTCCTCGCCTGTTAAGACTTGCCAGCGCCTCATTAAGAGGCAGGTTAACTAAATCAGGCACCAGTACGGCATTATCCGGTTTGGCCTCAGAAGCGGCTTTATTTGGATCAGTTCGCAATGGTTCATCCAGGTAATGCAAGGCATCCTTTAATATCTCCCTAGCCGCCGGAGCAGCAACAGTGCCGCCATAATAAGGGTAACCCTTGGGAGCATCGACGACTATCAGACATACCAAACGAGGGTTATCTGACGGAGCCAGCCCGATAAAGGAAGATACATACTCATTGGCCATATAGCCGCCGCCCGGTTTAATTTTCTGGGCAGTGCCAGTCTTGCCGCCCACACGGTAACCTTCAATGAAGGCATTTTTTCCGGTTCCCAGGGTGACCTCACCTTCCAAGATAACACATAAATCCCGAGCCGTTTTTTCAGAAATGACTCTCCTTACTACTTCGGGTTCAAATTTCTGGACAATCTTGCCCTGGCTATCCACAATCTCCTTGACCAGATGCGGCTTCATTAGGTTGCCCCCATTGGCAACGGCAGATACGGCAGTCACGAGCTGAATAGGAGTGACTGCATTGGCCTGCCCAAAAGCCATGGTTGCCAGGTCAATCTGCTTACAGCGGCTTTTAGGAACCGTTATGCCCTGAGCTTCACCGGGCAGATCAATACCGGTTGCCCGACCAAACCCAAAAGCATTAAGGTACTGATAGTACTTATCTATACCCAACTCTAATCCTAATTGCACAAAACCTACATTGCAAGATTTTTCGACAATTTGGGCAAAAGTCTGTTCGCCATGGGCTTTGCCGCCTGCGCAGGATATGGTTTCCTTACCGACTTTTATATGACCGGGACAATAAAAGCGGCTCTGTTCGTTAACGATGTTTTCCTCCATAGCCATGGCTGCAGTAGTTATTTTCATCGTTGAACCTGGCTCAAAGGCATCATTGATGGCAAAATTACGGCGGTTTTGAGCAGGTGAATCATTATAGTGGTTGGGGTCAAAGGTCGGACGCGAGGTAATCGCTAGTATTTCACCAGTTTTGGGATCCATGACAATTGCTGCTGCCCGGGCCGCCTGACGCTCTTTAAAGGCTTTATCCAGTTCACGTTCGGTAATATATTGAATCGTTTCGTCCAGCGACAGTATAAGATTTGCCCCGTCAACCGGCGGAATGTACTTATGCATGGCTTCAGGTATATCTGCCCCAGTGGCATCATGTTCAATAATAATTCGCCCCTTGGTGCCACCCACTAGTTTATTGTAGTAATTGTCAATTCCTTCCAAGCCCGTATTGTCCGTACCGGATATCCCCAGAACATGACTGGCCAAGGTGCCTTTAGGATAAAAGCGTCGGCTTTCCTCAGTTAAATCTATCCCGGGTAGATCCATGGCCCGGATTTTCTGTGCGGTTGCCGGATCAATCTGACGTTTAACCCATTCAAAAGAACTGCGCCGGGTTATGCGTGCATAGATTTTATCTTGATCCATTTCAAGTGTTGCGGCAAGTTTTTTGGCAATCTCCTCCTGCCGATTGGATCTTAGTACCTCTGCCGGTATAGCATAGACTGAATCGGTGCTTATGGAAATAGCCAATTCCCGGTGATTGCGGTCATAGATCACCCCGCGCTTGGACTCCACCGGTACGTCCCGCATTCGGTTTTGGGTAGCTTTGGCGGATAAATCTGCGCCTTTAACAAACTGAACCCAGAATATCCTTCCTACAAGCATAAAAAACCCTACTGTAAATAAGAAAAAAAGCGCTGCTATACGCTTTCTTACCAGCAAACTTGTAGTTTGCATTTTATGCCCCCTCATTTATCAGGAATTTTCACAAGCTGTTTTGAGCCAATTTTGATAAGCTGGTATAGATTTTATATAAAGGTTTTTGGCTAGCCGTATTATCAGCCGTATTCTTTTCTTTTTGTTTCGCTATCTGAACCGGCTGGGGCTCTGCTTTTACAGCTAAGGAATTATTTATGTCCAGTTTTTCCATACCCAGGTTACTGACAGCTATAGCTTCTATTTGGGGCAAAGAACTGTTTTGAGAAATTTGAAATTCTAGACGTTTGTTGGCTGTTTCCAGCTTGCTTATATCTTTGTTTAATCCTTCAATTTCATATCCCAGACTGGCGCTTTTTGCGCAAAGAAATACCAGTAATACCGAATAGACAAAAACGCCCAGGCCGCATTTAACCATCAGTTTGCGGTGATGGTTGGTTTTTTTGGTGACCCTGGTAACCTGCCTTATACTCAGATCGGTTTTATTATCCTTGGGTTGATTCCAGGTTGTATATCTGCTTGCTGTCTGTTGCATACTATTCGACCTCCCCGGTATTTAGAACTATATTTTACTCGCTGCCCGTAATTTAGCGCTTCGAGCGCGAGGGTTATGCTCACATTCTTCAGTACTGGCTGTTACCGGCTTACGCGTTAAGATTTTCAACTCTGCCCGGTGGTTACAGGTACATACCGGCAAACCAGGCGGACAAATGCAATCTTTGGCTCTATCCTGCATAAACTGCTTTACGATGCGATCCTCCAGAGAATGAAAACTGATAACACAGATGCGACCGCCTGGTTTCAATAAATCAACCGTTTGAGGCAGAACCTCTATTAAAGCGTCCAGTTCGCCATTGACCTCAATCCTTAAGGCCTGAAAAGTTTTACGGGCGGGATGCTTTTCGCGCCTGTAACTGGCTGGCACGCTGGATTGTATAAGGCTTACCAGTTCCAGAGTGCTGTCAATAGGAGAGTGCTCACGGTAGTTTACAATCGCCCGCGATATAGAACGGGCATATTTCTCTTCTCCATATTGATAAAGAATTCTGGTTAAGTCTGCTTCACTATAACTGTTTACAATATCCCAAGCACTTAATGATTGTTGTCGGTTCATGCGCATATCCAAAGCGGCATCTTCATGGAAACTAAATCCGCGCTCGGCAATATCCAATTGAAAAGAAGAAACCCCCAGATCTATTAAAATCCCATCTACTAATTTTATGCCCAGGTTGTCCATAATCTCCTGCAAATTTCTAAAATCTCCATGTATCATGGTCAGCCGGGGTATATTCAAAGTTAAGGCTGTTTTTTGCAGGATATCCTGATCTTTATCCAGAGCTATTACCTGGGCATTATCACTTAATTTTTCGGCCAGGCAGCGCAGATGGCCTCCACCGCCCAGGGTGCAATCTACGTAGGTTCCACAGGGATCTGTCAGCCAATAATCAACGGTCTGTGGCAATAACACGGCTTGGTGCAAATAAATCACTCCTATAATCCCAAATCTACCAAACTTTCTGCCAAAGTGCCGTAAGATGCTTCGGCAGTCTGATTATAGGATACCCAGTTCTCACTGGACCAAATCTCCAACCGTGCTCCTACCCCAATAATTACCAGTTCCTTGTCTATGTTAGCATATTCCCTTAAATTCTGGGGCAACAGTACCCTGCCCTGCTTATCTATTTCCAACTCAGAAGCGCCGGAAAAGAAAAATCGAGCAAACGAACGGACATCGGCCCTGGTAAAAGGCAGAGCGCGCAATTTCTTTTCAATAACTTGCCATTCATCCAGCGGGTAAATAAAGATACAGTTGTCCAAGCCCTTGGTGGCAACAAACTTTAAGCCCAATTCCTCGCGAAATTTAGCAGGAATAATTACTCTTGCTTTGGTATCCAAAGAATGTTGATACTCACCCAAGAACATACGTTTTGCTCCCTTAACTCAAATACATGGGATTGCTCTCCACATCCCCCCACATTCCTCCACAATTATTTCTACTCTACCACCCAGTATCCTTCTTTGTGAAATATATAACAATCTAAAAACTACGACATTTCCCCCGTCAGGAAACGACTTATACCCCTATTTAATCGCATTTATGCCCCGATGTCCTGTATAATTTACCTTGAAAATGAACTTTAAGTCCTATTGTCGTTACGGCCAAGGGGACGGTTCTTTTGGCTGGCGGGAAAGCTTGCCTGTGTAGACGAAGGGCGTGGTAGGTTCTGGGTAGGTGTAAATGGATCGAATTGAAGTCAGGAAGGGTATTTAAAAAACAAGCGGGAGAATAATTCCCGCTTAATACTATATCCCAATCACTATCAAATTTTCCGGAGGCAGACAGAGACTGTAGCATTTTCCCACTACCAGCCTCCGACCTATATCTTTAGGAATGCTGGCTTTAATAGCTACTGCTTGCTTTGTCTGAAAGGTATAACTGTTGAAAATCAGCTCCTCAGTTATATCAATCAGCTCAGCCTCTAAAGCGTTTTCGTCTCCATTATCTGCTAGTTTTACATATTCCGGACGTATAGCTATTGATACTTCCTCATCGACATTTAAGTTGTCCAGATTATCCGGGTATAGACATAAGTGATCTGTGCCCAAGCGAACCTTGAGCCTGGGATCATCGACCCCAATCACAATTCCGTCAAATATGTTCTCCATTCCCGTTAATCGAGCTACTTTTTTATTCGCCGGACGTTCAATAATACTGTGGCGATCGCCCCATTGCAGCAAACCCCCAGCCTCATAAACGGCTATTTTACTGCTTATACGGTAGGCTTCTGCTAAGTTATGGGTAACGAATAAAATATGGCCTTTAAAATCAGATTGAATTTCCAGCAGTTCTGCTTCCAGACGGGACTTTACCTGGGTATCTAGGGCGGAAAACGGCTCATCCAGTAATAATACTTCCGGCTTTGGGGCTAAGGCACGAGCCAGAGCTACCCTTTGCTGTTGTCCCCCAGATAATTCCGCAGGATAACGGTGTCCGAAACTTTGCAATCTCATCTTGCCTAACAGCTCTTCCACCCTTTTATTCCTTTGGTAATCCGTGAGCCTCTTTATGCCAAAGGCTATATTATCATGAACTGTTAGATGAGGAAACAAGGCATAGTTTTGAAAGAGAAATCCAATATTGCGTTCTTGGGCAGGTAGGTTAATCCCCTGCCGACTATCATATAATATCTTTTCATTGAGAGTAATCCTGCCTTGATCGGGTTGCATTAATCCGGCTATGGATTTCAAAGTCAAAGTTTTACCGCAACCGGAAGGTCCCAGGATAGCCATTATTTCCTGATCGATTGCAAAGTTAACCTCTAATTTAAACTCAGGCAGGGATTTTCTAATATCGATACTAAGGATCGCTTACCACCTCCCCGATCGGGTGGCTGCTAAAGCGGCGCTGATATTTTTTCCAATAGTTTAAAGCTACGATGCTGACAAATGAAATTAATAAGATTACCAGTACCCAAATCAAGGCTTGCTTTTGCCTGCCGCCTTCCACCAAAAAATAAATGGCTACTGGTATAGTCTGGGTTCGGCCCGGAATATTACCGGCTAGCATCAGGGTGGCCCCAAATTCCCCCAGGGAACGCGCAAAAGCTAGAATAGTTCCAGCCGCTATTCCCGGCCAGGCCATAGGCGTAGTAACCTGCCAGAAAATATTCCATTCCGAAGCCCCTAGGGTTCGAGCGGCATCTTCAATGTTACTATCAATCTGTTCAAAGGCTCCCCGGGCAGTCTGGTACATCAAGGGAAATGACACTACTGTGGCTGCAATAACCGTAGCTGACCAGGAAAACACCACCGGCCGTCCAATCTCAAAAAAGAATGCGCCCAGCCAGCCGTTTCTTCCCAGAATCCATAGCAGGATAAAGCCTACTACCGTTGGTGGCAAAACCAGGGGAAGAATGAAAATCCCGTCTAAAATGCTTTTACCCTTGAATTCAGACTTGGCCATCCAGCGGGCTATTATAATACCTAGGATAAAAGTAATGGCGG
This sequence comes from Syntrophomonas zehnderi OL-4, assembly GCF_000983115.1. Lineage (GTDB taxonomy): Bacteria > Bacillota > Syntrophomonadia > Syntrophomonadales > Syntrophomonadaceae > Syntrophomonas_B > Syntrophomonas_B zehnderi. Next base: position 29,363 of record NZ_CGIH01000027.1, on the reverse strand, counting down.
TTGCTACCAATGCTGTTTTTAATGATATCCAAAGAGGACTAAGATTCATTGCCGTCATTATGTTTACCTGTTTCCTTAAGTTCTTACTTATCACCCCCCCATGTCCGGAGGACGCAACCACCTTTTAAAATAGCTGCGTGATTCGGATGGGAAGGCAGAAGTGCCGAGTGGTGTCATTTGATTATTCTATTACTGTGAAGCCGTATTTTTTAAAAAGCTTTGTTGCCTTATCACTGCTCAAGAAATCGACAAATGCTTTGGCTTCGGCTTGATTTTTGCTTTCCTTTACTACTGCCGCAGGATAGACCAAGCTTGAGTGCAGATTTTCATCGGCGACTGCAGCCACTTTTACTTTTTGGGATATATTGGCATCAGTTTGATATACTAAACCGGCTTCGGCATCGCCACTTTCGACATAGGCCAGTACCTGGCGCACGTCCTTGGCATAAACCATTTTAGCTTTCAGCTTGTCGATTAAGTTCAGGCTGGTCAGAGCTTCGGTAGCGTATTTGCCTACCGGCACTGATTCCGGTTCGCCCATGGCAATGGTTTTGGCATTTTCAAGATCCGCAAAGTTCTTAATATTATCGTTGTCATTAGCTACGATCAAAACCAGGGTGTTTTTAACAACGTCTTTTCGGGTTTCTTTTACGATCAAATCTTTTTCCTCTAAGGCGTCCATTTTGTTCTTAGCGGCGGAAATAAATACATCAGCCGGTGCTCCATTGGCAATCTGTTCCTGCAGAGAACCGGACGAACCTAGGTTAAAATCAAAACTTACATTTGGGTGCTCTTTCTGATATTCCTTTTCAATATCTGCCAGAACATCAGTTAGACTTGCTGCGGCAGACACCAACAGGGTCACTGGCTGCGCGTTCTGCTGCGGTGCTGGTTCCTTGGATTTTTCGGTGCCACAGCCAACTAGAGCAACCGATAAAAACACCATCATAAGGCCAACTATGTACCACTTTTGGGATGCAGATTTAAAATTACGCATTTTCTATTCCCCCTAATAATTCTTAACTTACTCCTCAACCGAAACTCGCTAAATTACCCCCCTTCGTTATTACATTTTTCTTTTTCTAGATCGCAAGTTGTTTCTAGCAATAAAAATAGACAGTTTATTAAAAATCAAGGGATATGTTCTTGTCACTATTTATCTATGATTAAAACTGAATGTCTTAATATATAACATAATATAACATAACAATTTATTTAAGACACGTGATTAATTATATTTAAGTTGCAAATGGTTGTCATCTGTCTAGTTGGGTCGCTTGTAAACCCTATGGGAACCGGATAAGATCACTTTTTTGGTTATCAGGCAATTTGCGTATGGTATACTAAAAAAAAGGACGGACAAAGCATAAAAAACTGTGCAGCAGTGGAATTAATTGCTGATGCTGACCGATAGCACCTTGGTCAACCTTTACTCTATTTAAAGGAGAATGAGATGCAACCTGTTTATTTTGAACCAATCGGGGTTATTCATTCCCCTTTTAAAAATGTCGATGAAATTCCCCGGCAGAGTATTTATGCGGCCGATACCCGAGCCTTCATTGAGCTGAAGGAAGAACTCCGGGCAGGCCTTTATACCCTGGATGAATCTCCTTATATCGTGGTACTTTTTTTCTTTCATCAGGCCGGGGAATGTTTGCTGCAACAGCGTTCCCGTCATGATGAAACCTTGCGGGGCGTTTTTGCCACCCGTTCCCCACGCCGTCCCAACCCTATTGGCATGACTATCGTCAAGCTGGTACGAATCACTGAAAACTGGCTGGAAATTGAGGGGGTTGATATGCTGGACGGTACCCCGGTGCTGGACATCAAACCATATAGTGCCGGCTTGAATCCCCCTGAATCATCGAATAAGTGATTTTAATAGGGATCTGGCCGTACCTGGACTAAAAAAGGGTTGGACGCCATTTAGGCCCCAACCCTCATAATATTTTAAAGTTTTTTATGGAATTTTAATCTTAATTAATAAGCATATTCGAAAGTTGCTTCAAATACTGCCTCTTTGTCACCTAGTGGAGTTGCCACTTTAGCTTTGCCATTCTTAACGATGATTTTGCTTACTTGCTTAGTGGTTTTATCAACTGTTATAGAAACATCACCTGTAACATTAGACCACTTTACATCTTTGTTAACACCGTTTAAGAAATTAATCAACGATGTGGGCAGATTCCCGGATACACTCAGTACAGTATCTTTCATAGTGGCGTTAGCAAGCAGTTTTAATGCTTCCGCTTCAGGGCCATAAATAATTTCTGAATAGGGACATACTGCTACAGTACTAGTGGACTTACCCAGTGGCCCGGAATCACCTTGGATAGTGGAAGAAGCAACACCTGCAGCATCAATCGTTGATTCGGCTTGTCCGCCAACCTGAACGATACCTGCCACAGTCCCGGTAAGATTAGTTTTTACTTTAACTGGTGCGAAATTAGCAACAACCGCTTTAGCTAAATCAGCTGCAGTTGTTGGAGCTGCAGGAGTCCCTGGATCTGCAGGTTTGTCTGCCGGGGGCGCAGGGGACGTTACCGAAGCGGTTTTGGTAGCATCATCCCAGGTTACTTTGCCGCCGAAGGCTTCACAAACAAAACGCATGGGAGCCAGAGTTCTGTTATTAACGATTTTGGCAGGAACATCGATTTTCTTGACTTCACCATTGATGGTTGGTTCCAGCGAACCAATCTTAATAACTACTTTGATGTCAGCTTTCACGGCTATTGCCGTTTGGGTATCCTGATTCCATTCTACTTTAGCGCCCATCTTTTCAAAGATAGCTCTTAAAGGTACCAGGGTTCTGCTATCTTCAATGATTGGAGCAGCATCGGTAAACGTTACGGCTTGCCCATCAATTACTACTGAAGGGCCGGTCTCGGCTGCCAAAACAGGTACGGCCAGCATGGCCATTACCATTGCCAGACATAGTAAAATTGCACATCTCTTTTTCATTAGATTATTTCCCCCCATCCAAATAATACTCTACATTTCCTTGTTCACTTCGGTAAACTGACTTGGTGATTTGGGCCGCCCGATGGCAAACAGGATAATGAGTGCCAGCACAATGGCTCCCAAACCGTAATTCATAGCAGAAGCTGCGGTATTGACTTCCGGGGTCTGGAACACATAAGCAACTGTGCCCTCGGCACCTTCCGGTTTACCCAGGAAGCTATTGGCTTGGCTCGCATTGTCTTTTAGTGCGGACACTATCGCCGGAGCTGCCATCATTTTTTCTAATCCGCCGGTAATGGCTTCCTTAGCCTGGCTGGAACCATCTCCGATCTTGGCCGTTCCTTCACTGAGCATGTCGATTCCGGGAACCATCTTGCCGTCGATCGATTCCTGCAGATAAGCCAGGGCATATAAAATACTGCCGGGCTTTCCATCCATCATTACTTTAACCGGCTTGCCATCTGCACCAATTTGACCTAATCCCAGGGCTATCATGCCTACGCCACTATTGGCTTTGCCAAGACCTGACGAGATCTGTTCCACTCCGGCTGCAATAGCATTAATACTGGCCGGGAAAGGCATGCTCCCACCCGCTGTAACCAGGTTGCCGCCATCTCTTAATACACCCAGATTTGCTCCCATGGCCATTATTTTGGGAGCCATAGCCTTGGTTATAACATCTTCAGCCGGAGTACCTTTAACCAGGCCTTGCATGAAACTCACATCATTATACAGACTCGTACTTAAACTGGGTTGCACCACTTCACCGCCTGGCTTGCCCATAGTAGCTTCCATAACCGTCAGCACTTTCTTTTGGCCTTCCAGGGCGGGCGTAATCTTTTCATCCAGAGCGTTTTTGCTTATCGTAATAGCTTCGCGAACCGCGGGCGTGTTGCCTTTGGCATCGGTTCCGGTAGCTGAATTATAAGTGCCAACATCAAATTTGGGGTTTGATAAGCCTAAACGAATTGCGGTTAATTTTTCAACCAGCGAACCCATACCATCACTTACCTGCCCTAGGCCGTTTTTAACCGCATTCAGCCCATTTAACAGGGTAGCATCTTGCGCAGGGGTTCCAACTCCGCCTTGAATCTTGTCAAAAGCATCATAAAGCTTGCCGAAGCTCTCCTGCACTGTCCCTAGGGAATCAATTTCCGAAGTGGTTGGAACGATAGGGATCACAGCAATCTTGTAGCTGGGGAGCTCAATCTTTTTGGCATCGGCTTCCAGTACAACATATTGCTTGGCCGGGTATTTGGGCGGAACCAAGGGTACCGACCAACTTACCGAGGTTTTGCCCTGTACATCCACTATGACTCCTTCCGGTGATTCCTCAGCTACTCCAGGAGCTTGAATGGCGGAGAATTTTTTGTTGTCAAATTCCCAACCGGACAAAGATACGACATAAGGTGTATAAACCATGGCTTCACTCTTGACCATTTCACCCTTATTGTTCTTAAACTCCAGTGTTTTCTTACTGCCGGTGAGGTTTTCCACCTCGCAGACAATCTTTAAATGACCGCTTTTGCCTGCTAATTTGGATGGCTTAATCTGCTGTCCGTCCAGGAAATAGCTAACTTTGATGCTCACCGGCATAGTTGCCCGAGATATTTCATTTTTATCCAGGGCAGCCAGGTAGTAGACATCCTGGTGGCCTTCACCACTGCCCAGTTTAAAGTTTATTCCCAGAGCTCCATCTTTTTGGGTGATTTTTTCTGAACCATAGAGATTTCGTACCGATTTTAACTTGTATTGACTCTGATCTTGAATCGTTACATTACCGTTTCCCGAAACCCGCATATGCGATAATACCTTGATATCGTCAATACTGCCGGTATCGTTAAGGGTGGATATTACAAGTTCATTATCCTGTACCTTGCTCACATTGGCGCCACCGGCTCCATTTACTGAGAAAACCGGAGCCATAACCAGCAACAGGGCGAGCAACAGGATTATGTAGCTTTTTACTTTACTGTGTCGTAGCATGCTTTTCCCTCCTTCCTTATTGATTTGTGGCCATGGCAATCCTAATAATCAGATTTGCCATGATAAGGCCCACCAGCAGAGATACACACACTCCTACCGCAGCTGGTATAGCACCGGTTGCCAGGGATGCCGCATTGGTGGTATAGGTACCATAGACAGAAGCAAAGTAGGCCGCCCAGCCTAAGAACATTCCGTCAATTCTTAGTCCTACGGTAGACAGTAAGACAAGTACGAATAAGGATAACCCGCTGACCAGGGCTACATAAATCAGATTATCAGGCGGAAGGGGCATGGCGGCTACCAGAGCCAGAATACCTGCCAGACCTGTAACAACCCCTAAAAGCATGGAAATAGCCGTTTTAAAATAATCACCAAACGGACCCAGCACAGCAAACATAGCCATGGCCACAGCAGCCATATAAAATGAGCTCACAGCGATAAAATCTTTGGCCATAATGAATGCAGCAAAAAATACTGCTACCAGCAAACCAAGACCAATAGCTTTTTTCATCGATTCACCTCCTTTGTAGCATTTTTCTGACTTTTGGTGCGTAAATAGTCTGAATATTGCTGCTATTAAGGGGCACTAAAAATAAACTTAATATCTTTAATAGGTATTAGTATTAATACTAGCAATGCTGTGATGAGAGTCTGTGATAATTAGATGTGTACGAGGATTCGTATCTTCCTGCAGGTATGTCTGCAGGAAGATACTCGGTTGGGGTTTTAAAGCTGGTATAATTCCTGTTCTTCAAGAAACTGAATTCCTTTTTCTTTAAAAGCGATGCGGGCCTTCTTAATATCTTCTACTTTAAAAATAACCAGAGCATCATCTTCAGACGTACCTAGGAAGGCGTATAGGTATTCTATATTCAGGTTGGCATCAGACATTTGTTCCAGAACTGTTGCCAAACCACCTGGGGTATCCTGGACGCGAACCGCGATTACTTCAGTTTCACTGACTGTAAAACCTGCATCTTTCAGTATCTGATAGGCTCTATTGGGATCATTGACTATCAATCTCAAAATGCCAAAATCAGACGTATCAGCGATAGACAGGGCCCGGATATTAATACGAGCTTCTCCCAATGCCTTGGTAACGCTGGATAATCTGCCTGCTTTGTTTTCTAAAAAAACTGAAAGCTGTTTAGACATAAGTCCATACCTCCTTTAAATATTTCTTCTGTCAACTACTCTTTTAGCCTTGCCTTCACTGCGTTCAATCGTTTTTGGTTCTACCAAACGAACTTTAACATTTACCCCCAAAGCACTTTCTAGTTCCCGGGTAATAAGTTTGCCCAGATCTTCAAGTTTTCTTACTTCATCACTAAATATCTGCTCTGATACTTCTACTTGGACTTCAAGTACATCCAGATTGCCTAAACGGTCCACGATCAAAAGATAATGGGGTTCTACTCCAGGGATATCCAGCAGAACGCTTTCTACCATGGACGGAAATACATTCACGCCTCTTATGATCACCATATCATCTGAACGTCCCAAAACTTTTTGCATCCTGGCATGGGTTCTGCCACAGGCACAGGCATCAGTATTTAAGGTGGTAAGATCACGGGTTCGATACCTAATAATCGGCAGGGCTTCTTTGCTTATCGTGGTAATCACCAATTCACCCTGGGAACCGTCCGGCAATATTTCTTCCGTTACTGGATCAATGATTTCTGGGATAAAATGATCTTCTGCAATATGTAGCCCACATTTACAATCGCACTCGATTGCCACGCCAGGTCCAATAATCTCGCTTAAGCCATAAATGTCAAAGGCATTAATTCCTAGTTTTAATTCTATTTCGCGACGCATATTTTCAGACCATGGTTCGGCCCCAAATAAGCCGGATTGCAGTTTTAAATCCGTGGGATTAATTCCCATTTCTTCCATGATTTCAGCCATGAATAAGGCATACGATGGGGTGCAAGTCAAAAGGGTAGTGCCAAAATCCTGCATCAGCATAATCTGACGTTTACTATTACCACCCGAACTTGGTATAACTGAAGCTCCTACCCTCTCAGCTCCATAATGGACACCTAATCCCCCGGTAAAAAGTCCATAACCATAAGCGTTTTGAATAATTGATTTTTTGGTGGCTCCGGCGCTTGTAAGAGCCCGGGCCATCAATTCCGACCAGGTATCCAAATCTCTTTTGGAATAGCCCACTACGGTCGGCTTGCCGGTCGTGCCGGAGGACGAATGAATTCTAATCACATCTGACATGGGAACTGCAAATAATCCAAAAGGATAATTGTCTCTTAAGTCCTGCTTATCCGTAAAGGGCAGATGTTTGATGTCTTCCAATGATTTAATATCATCCGGCTTAATCCCCCGGGCATCCATCTTGTTTCGATATGCCGGGACAAAGGCATAGACCCGAAAAACGGTTTCTTTAAGCCTTCTTAGCTGAAGCTCTGCCAAGCTCTGCCTAGACATGCATTCCTTTTCCTGATCCCAATATATCATTAGTTCTACTCCTTTCGGTATATTCCTGCATGATTTCGTAATAATTACAAATTAGTATAAGGGGACATTGCGAACATAAAGGTGTGGTTTTTCGGCAGTAATTAGCCCCCAAAGCAACCAGCAAAGCATGATATTCGTTATATAACGGTACCTCTTCAGGAAGACGCTCCATAAGATATCCCTGCATTTTACCATAACTGATTTTCTCCGATACCAGTCCCAAGCGGGAAAATATCCTGCAGGTATATGTATCTACTACAAAGACAGGGTAATTTCCTGCATACAACAATATTGAATCTGCCGTCTCCTCACCAATCCCCCATAGAGCCAAAAGTTCCTGTCTCAACTTTAACATCGGTTCCTGAAACATCAGCTCAAAATCACCATGGTAGTTTTTATCAATAAAATCCATCATTATGATGACCTTTTTGGCTTTTTGGCGATGATATAGCGCTGGTTTAATGAGCTCTGCCAGCTCGTCTTGAGGCGTATTAAGAATAGCCGGAATTGATATCTTATGGTTGGTCTTTAGAGATTCCAAGGCTTTTTCTACGTTCTTCCAGGCTACTGCCTGGGTGAGTATGGCCCCTAGAATTATCTCCAAGGTACTTTCGGCCGGCCACCAGCCTTGAGGTCCAAAATGCCCCAACAACAACCGGTAAATATCTATTATTTTATCATCACGCGTTGTCATAAATATACTCCTATAATTAATATTTCTGTGATTATTATATCTATCACACGCACGGGATGGGGACAATACTTAGGCAATCAAATTGCTCTTTTAATAAACTTATTCAGGAGCGTTTCTCCACAAAAAAACCCCACTGAGCCGTGGCGCCGCAAGTTTTAACCTGCAATGCAGGTGGGTGTCCTCTCGTGTCCTGTTTGTGTCCCAGCAGATGGGCATGCAAGTCAGATACGAAGTACGGACTCCCATAGTTTTTGTGTTGGCAAAAACTACACGGCTATCACGTACGCAGCAGGGATAGTCCTGAACGTAAATATGTTTTTTCCTGAAGTCAGTATATCATAAATTGTCGTAGGCTTCAACGTAGGCAATCACGTATCAGCTCAGGAAATATTCCCCATAACTTGCTGCCTTTACTGCCAAGTATGTAATAATTATTTGTCCCTTATCTTAAGGGACAATTCCCTTAGTTGTCGAGGGCTTACTGCCGAAGGTGCAGATGTCATAGGACAGGAAGCGCTCTGGGTTTTGGGAAAAGCTATTACATCACGGATGCTATCCCGTTGTCGCATCAACATCACCATACGGTCTACGCCAAAAGCAATCCCTCCATGCGGAGGGGTGCCATAATCGAAAGCCTCCAGCATAAATCCGAATTTATCACGGGCTTCATCTGGGCTTAAACCTAGCAGGGAAAATACTTTTTCCTGCCAATCCCGGCGATGAATCCTTATACTGCCTCCACCAATTTCAATCCCGTTTAAGACCAGATCATAGGATCGAGCTCTTACCTGGGCAGGTGCAGTATCCAATAACGGAATATCTTCATTCCGGGGAGAAGTGAACATATGGTGAACTGCCACAAAGCGCCTTTCCTCTTTGTCAAACTCAAACATGGGAAAATCAACTACCCAATTAAAAGAAAACGTACTTTCATCATATAGTTTTAGGCGTTTACCAAGTTCCAGGCGCAGCGAGCCCAAGACTTTCGCAACCACCTCTGCCTGGTCAGCTCCAAACAGCAATAAATCACCCGGATGAGCATCCAAAGCCGTCAGGATGGACTGAATTTGTTCCTCACTAAAGAACTTGATGATGGGAGAGTTTAGCTCGTTTTCACGTACGTTTATCCAGGCCAGGCCCTTGGCACCGTGGGCAACGGCTATCCTGCCCAATTCATCGATTTCCTTACGGGTAAAGGAACCACATGATTTGGCATTTAACACCCGTACCACTCCTCCGGCGGCAATGGCACTGGAAAATACTTTAAAATCTACATCTTTGACTAGTTCGGTAATGTCCTGAATTTCCCAACCGAAGCGCAGATCGGGCTGATCACTTCCGTATTTTAACATCGCCTCGTCATAGGTGATGCGGGGGAAAGGTGTGGTGATATCAATCTGGTTTGATTCTTTAAACACTTTTTTCATTAGGGCTTCGATTAAGGTTATAATATCTTCTTCATCGACAAAAGACATTTCTATATCCAACTGAGTAAATTCCGGTTGCCGGTCTGCCCGCAGATCCTCATCCCGGAAACAGCGCGCTATCTGAAAATACTTCTCCATACCGGCTACCATCAGGATTTGCTTGTATTGCTGAGGGGATTGGGGCAAGGCAAAAAACTCACCTGGATGCACCCGGCTGGGAACCAAGTAGTCGCGGGCGCCTTCCGGGGTGCTGCGGCCCAGCATGGGAGTCTCGATTTCGATAAATCCTTCTTTATCAAGAAATTCCCGCATGGTACTTATCACCCGGTGACGCAGCATCAGGTTGTCTCGCATTTCCGGGCGGCGTAAATCCAGGTAACGATATCTCATCCGCAGAATTTCATCAACTTCAATGCCATCTTCGATATAGAACGGAGGGGTTTTAGCCGTATTTAAAACTTCCATCTGTTCAATATGTATTTCAATGCGGCCAGTCTTCAGATTGGGATTAACGGTAGCTTCAGACCTGGCCAGCACTTTGCCCCGGGCCGCTATCACGTATTCACTACGAACGTTTTCCGCCAGATGAAAGGCTTCTTTATTTAGTTCCGGGTTAATAACGATTTGGATTATTCCGGAGCGATCCCTAAGATCGATAAAAATAAGACCGCCGTGGTCTCTGCGGGTATTTACCCAACCGTTTACGACAACTTCCTGCCCAACGTTTTCCATACTAAGACTTGTGGCACTATGAGTCCTTTTCATTACTGTTTTATCCTCCCACTCTATATAAGAAACTTCTTAATGGCATCAATTAAATGATCCGCTGGTACTTCAATCTGTTCTTTAGAGTCCATATTGCGCAATGTATATATATTCCGCCGCATCTCATCTTCACCCAGTAATATGACCCCGCGGGCCCCTAGTTTATCGGCATATTTCATCTGAGCCTTGCCGCTGCGGCCATTATAGTCTTTATCAGCCTTAATACCGGCTTGGCGAAGTTGTGTTAATATCTTTACCGACTGAGCTTCATATTTTCCATCCATTACGGCCAGGAATACATCCAACTTATGGTCTTTGTATTGTTGGTCATCCAGACTTTCCAGGGCCAGCAGCAATCTTTCCAGGCCCATGGCAAAGCCAATCCCGGGAATGTTCGGCCCCCCACAGGCTTTAACCAATCCATTGTAACGTCCGCCCCCACCTATCGCACTCTGCGCCCCTATCTGGGGGATATGAACCTCAAAGGCTGTATTGGTATAATAATCAAGACCTCTAACCAATTGGTTATCATGAACGTAATCGATTTGATTATCATCAAGGGTATTTCTAAGCTTGCTATAATGCTCCAGACAATCCGCACAGAGATAGTCATAAATATATGGAAAGCCCGCGATGGCTTCTTGGCAGGAAGGCACTTTACAATCTAAAACCCGCAGCGGATTTTTTTCATAGCGTGCCAGGCAATCGGCGCATAATTGATCTTTAAATGGACCGATATACCCTACCAGTTGCTTGCGGTATACTTCCCGGCACTGTGGACAACCCACGGAATTTAAGTGTAATTCATAGTCTTGTAAACCCAGTTTGGTAAGAATCTGCAGCAATAGGCTGATGATTTCCGCGTCCAATTGGGGATTATTGCTGCCAAAGGCTTCTACCCCAAACTGATGAAATTGACGATAGCGGCCGGCCTGGGGACGATCGTAACGAAACATGGGGCCTAGGTAATACCATTTGGCCGGCAATATACCGCCGGCGACACTGTGCTCAATGAACGCACGGACGCAGGAAGCTGTATTCTCCGGCCTCAAAGTAAGGCTACGATTGGATCGATCTTTAAAAGTATACATTTCCTTGCTGACGATATCGGTGGTATCACCGACTCCCCGTTCAAACAGTTCGGTATGTTCAAATATGGGGGTTCTAATTTCCGAGTAACCAAAAATTTCAGCGGTTTCCTTTATAGTTTTCTCAATATGGTGCCATTTAAATATTTCCCCTGGCATTACATCAAAGGTCCCCCGCGGAGCTTTTGCTTGCATCTTTCATCCTCCGTTCCTGGGATAATTCTAATTTAAGGCCTAAAGCTTGTCAACTTTGCAGCAATCCCCGCCCGGCAGTACTGTTTAACCAAAAAAAATGAGCCAGGAAACGACCCTGACTCATGGTTTGCTATGGTTTTTACAGGAATGGGTTGTGTTTCCGCTCAAAACCAATAGTAGTGGCCGGACCGTGACCGGGGTAACAGACAACGTCATCATCGTAGCAAAGGAGCTTTTCTTTGATCATCCGAATCAGTTGCTTGTGGGAGCCCCCGGGAAAATCGGTTCTGCCGATGGAACCCTGGAAAAGGGTATCACCCACAAATATTATGTTTCCGGTTTTTAAGCAGATCCCGCCCGGACTGTGACCTGGTGTATGGATGACCAGCAGTTCAACCGTATTGCCAATTTTTACAACATCCCCATCCTTGATGAACTGGTCGGCCGGAGGACTGACAATCTTGCTGCCAAATAGAAAGGAAAAATTAGCAGCGGAACTGGTTAACATCTTAGCATCGGCTTCATGAATCAATATCTTGGCCCCGGTAGCCTCCTTGACCTCTTTATTGCCGCCGATATGATCAATATGTCCGTGGGTGTTTATAATATATACTGCCTTAAAATTGTTTTCTTCCAGCAGGTTAACTATAGCCCGGGGATTGCCGCCGGGATCAATAACCGCTACTTCTCTGGTTTCTTCACATCCCACAATATAGCAATTTTCTCCCATAGAACTGATTTCCAAACCTGTTAAGATCACATTAAAACTCCCTTCAGAATATTTTTTCACTATCCAATAATATGGTACAGGGACCATCATTGCTTATATTTACTTGCATATGGGCGCCGAAAACACCCTCTTGCACCCTGATATTCTGATTCCTGGCAATTTCTAAGCAGTATGCAAAAAGTTCTCGGGCTGGCTCGGGATCTTCTGCGGCAGTAAAGCTCGGTCTGCGTCCCTTGCGTGTGTCACCGTACAGAGTGAACTGGCTTACCATAAGCAGATCTCCGCCTTCCTCGAGCAGAGAGCGGTTCATTTTGCCCTGTTCATCCTCAAAAATTCTTAAATTAATTATTTTATCCATTATATATTCGGCGTCAGACCGCGTGTCACCTTTTTTAACTCCCAGTAATACCACCAAACCGTAGGATATACAGGCTATTTCCTCATTATTAATATTTACGCTACTGCGTTGACTCTTTTGTACGACTGCCCTCATAATTATTCCCCTTTAACCTCTCCCGGCAATACCCTTCTTACTTCCAGTACATCTTTTACCTTTTGAATCCTTTGCCTTACGGCATTAAAATGGCCCATATCCTTTACTTCCAATTTTAAATTAATTAAAGCCAGGTCGTTTTTGCTTACCCTCGAAAACACTGAATTTATCTGTACCCGGCTATCGGCAATAACATTCATAACATCCGTGGTCAGGCGGGCGCGATCAATCGCTTTGACTTCCAGTTCCACCACATAAACCCCTTTTTCATTGGCCCATTCTACTTGCATAATACGGTCTTTTTCTGTACGCAAATAATTCTGCAGGTTAGGGCAGTCCCGGCGGTGTACTGATACTCCCCTTCCCCGGGTTATATAACCCAGGACGTCATCGCCGGGCAGGGGATTACAACAGCGGGCCAGCCTTATAAAAACATCGTCTACGCCTTTTATTTTGATTGATGCGGTTTCCCGTTCTTTTGGTACACTGGTATTCACAGTTACACTTAGGATATCTTCCAGTTGTGTGTCCTGAAAGTACATATCCTTTATCTTGTTTATAACCTGATTTGCAGTCAGGCTGCCATCACCCAGGGCAGAATAAAGATCGTCAACTTTAGTAAGGGAAAAGCGGGCGCTTACTTCTATCAGTTTGGCTTCTTTCATTAATTCACGGGGATCAAGGTGTTTCTTTTTCAACTCGCTTTCCAGATAGTCATGCCCTTTTATAATGTTATCCTGGCGTTTTTCCCGCTTAAACCAATGCTTTATCCTGTTTTTAGCCGAAGAAGTTTTGACAAAATTAAGCCAGTCCGGGGTGGGGCCATTGGAATTTTTAGAAGTCAATATTTCAACGATATCGCCATTGCTCAATATATAATCCAGAGGAACAATCCTGCCGTTTACCTTGGCACCGATACATTTATGTCCGACTTCGGTATGGACGCGGTAAGCAAAATCAACCGGGCAGGAACCTTTGGGCAATTCAAAAACCGCCCCTTTAGGGGTAAAGACAAAGACGGTATCATCGAAAAGGTCAATCTTTAAGGATTCCATAAATTCGCTGGTATCCTTAACATCCTGCTGCCATTCCAAAATCTGGCGCAGCCAGGCCAGCTTTTCATCAAATTTTTTATCTTTGCTGGTCTCGCCTTCTTTATACTTCCAATGGGCGGCTATACCTGTTTCCGCCGTGCGGTGCATCTCCCAGGTTTTAATCTGTACCTCGAAAGGCTCTCCTCCCTGCCCGATCAAGGTAGTATGCAGGGATTGATACATATTAGGTTTGGGTGTAGCGATATAATCCTTGAAACGACCCGGCAGGGGCTTCCACATGGTATGAATAATCCCTAATACCCCGTAGCAATCCCGGACATGGTCTACGATGACCCGAATGGCGATTTTGTCGTATATTTCATCAATATTCTTGTTTTGTTTGAGCATTTTTTTATAAATGCTGTAAATATTCTTCGGACGGCCGGCAATATCCGCCTTAATGCCGATTTGATCTAAACCTGTGTAAATACGCGCAATCAACTCGTTGACATATGCTTCTCTATCCCGACGTTTAGCTTTGAGACGCCGGGCAATTTCATAGTACATTTCAGGATCGAGATATAAAAAGGACAGGTCTTCTAGTTCCCACTTGAATTTGAATATTCCAAGACGGTGAGCCAAGGGGGCGAATATATCCATGGTTTCCTGGGCAATTTCCTTTTGCTTGTGTTCAGGTTGATATGACAGGGTGCGCATATTATGCAGACGATCAGCCAGTTTTATAAGGATAACCCGAATATCCTTGGCCATAGCAATGAACATTTTGCGCAGGTTTTCGGCCTGGGCTTCCTCCCGGGATTTGAACTCAATGCGGCTAAGCTTGGTAACCCCTTCTACCAGCAAGGCAATCTCCTCGCCGAATTCTTCCTCCAGGTCACGGTAACTGTAGTGAGTATCTTCTATTACATCATGCAAAAGAGCAGCACAGATTGAAGCCGTATCCATTTCAATTTCCGTCAAAACGAGTGCCACTTCAACCGGATGAATAAAATAGGGCTCACCGGAAATCCGCTTTTGACCCAAATGAGCAGCTTCAGCATAGTAGTAGGCTTTCTCAATCAACTCAAAATTGGCATTGCTATCATATTGCTTTACTTTGTCGTTAATTAGCTGAACTCCCAATAATATCACCGTACCAGATTAGTATTAATATGTTGTTCCCATTTTACCAACAGCTTTTTTTCTTCCCGTCCTTCCAAGTAGTAGGGGGATTCCTGCAGGCTTCGTTTAGCCGAATCGGTTGGCAACAGCTTTATTTCCATAATACTACCGCTTTTCTCAAATTGGCACAAGTCCAGATCAGCCAGTATGCACAGTATTGAATTCAGTTCCAGGGGATGTATTGGCCTGTGCAGATCTTTTTCAAGGCGCCCCGCCAGTTCTGCTTCGGTGATCCGCAGCTTGGTTTTTATTTGACGCCGTAACTGCCGCCACACTCTTTCTACCAATTCGCCTTCCGGATACATCCGCTCCAAAAAGGCTCGGTTTTTTTGCAAATCCTGTTTCGTAAAAGACAATTTAAGCGGGATCTCGTCTCCATCCCAATAATCAGCCACCGCCGCCAGTTCATAGTGGCCAAAAGGACTGTCGGCCAAAATAAAATTGTCAATCTTCCCTATTTGCGCAAGGCCTGTAGGGTGAGTTCCGTCAAACAGGAGCATCCCGGCTGTAGCCTTGCTAAACCTTTGCCTAACTGTCATCCTTTGCCACACATCAGTTAAACCTGATTCTATCATCATCCCATTTTGGGATTTAAACAACTTCTTGATTGTAGAGGGGCGGTTCGCATATATGACCGTTCGATCAGTCGGAAGGGAATTCCAATCCGAAGGTGATATTAAAATCTCGGGCTGATGATTGTTGATAATAAAGATCTCCGTAAAGGTGTTCTGAAAAGCCTCTAGCTTAGGTTTTTCGGTTGTCCATAAAAAGACTGTGTAGCGCAGCTTTTCCGGCAGCCGGTTATGGTCACAGTAATAATTCAAAAAGGCTTGGGTAGTCAGATAGATTTTGGTCTGACCGGATTCAAACTGATTTTGGATAGAATTACGTTGTCCCGCTGGCAATAACCCATGCATTTCCTTTAACTGATCCGCTTTTATTAATCCCTGCAAAAGATCAATATGTTTTCTGAGGCTGCGGTAACCGGGATAGACAAAAAGCACCGGATGATCCTTAGCAAGTTCGTAAGCTGACCGCTGAATGGCTGACAATAACTCCAAAGATTTATTATCCTTGCCTGGAAAGTAATCCGGACAGCAGGAACTCTTCATATCTTTTATTTTTAACTGTATGCTGGTGCGTCCCCGAAAGACGTTTTCACTTAACTCAAATACCATATCGTGTTTACAGGTTTTTATTACCGGAGTCATCAAATCTGATCTATGAAAGGCAATGGACTCCACATAATTGCTGCCGGTTTTAAATTTAAAGTGTTCTTTTTGCGCTCCTACCAAAGTGGGCTCATGTATTTCGCTGCCCCTTAAAATGAATCGGGGCACTGGGTTGCCTTCACCAAAAGGTCTTAAACTCTTAATTTCTTTAATTAAATGCGGGTTTATCGCAGCCTGATCAAGTTCCATATCCACCGTATAAATTACCCCATCAAGTCTTCCTGATTCCACATCGTTTAGGTATTCCCGGAAAGCTTGCTCAAAAGCAGCCAAATTCTCCTTCTTGAGGCTCAAACCGGCCGCCATCTTATGCCCGCCGAATTTTTCCAAAGTATCCTGACAGTGCGTCAGGGCTTGATAGAGGTTTACATTAGCCGAGCTGCGGGCCGATGCCCTGCCTTTATCCCCATCCCAGGAAATGACGATTGCCGGAAGATTATAATGATTTGCCAGACGTGAGGCTACTATGCCGATAACCCCTTCATGCCAGTGTTCCCCCCCCGTAATTATATAGCCTTTACTGACATACGCCTTATTGCTCTCAATATCAGCTACAGCCAACTGGTAAATTGAATCTTCAATCGTTTTTCTCTCATCATTTAGGGCACAGAGTCGGGCTGCTAATTGGTCAGCCTGGGATTCTTCCCGACTTAGCAGAAGTTCTATACTGGTGCGGGCAGAATCCAGCCGACCGGCAGAATTTAGACGGGGAGCCAGCATAAAGCCAACATGCCAGGTTTCTAATTCTTTTCCGCATAATGACGTCTTGTTAATTAAAGCCTGTAAACCCGGCCGCTCAGTTTTCTCCAGGGCTTTAAGTCCGTATTTGACTAAAATGCGGTTTTCCTCAATAAGTGGTACCATATCGGCCACTGTAGCCAGAGCCACCAGCTCAAGCCATTCCTGTCCAACTCCCTTACCTTGGAGATTCAGCAGAGCGCAAGCCAGTTTATAAGCGACCCCAACCCCGGCTAGATCATTTATAGCGGGTATATTATCATTCTTGGGATTAATAATTGCGTTAGCATTGGGTTGATCCGGCGGAGGTGTGTGGTGATCGGTAATAATCAAATCCATACCCAATTGGCGAGCCAATTCTGTTTCTTCAACTGAGGCTATCCCACAGTCTACCGTGATGATGAGTTTATAGCCCAGCCCGGCCAGTTCCAGGATCGCCTCCTTATTTAACCCATACCCTTCCAAAAAACGATCGGGCACATAGTAGTCAGCATTGTAGCCCAGCCGCTGTAGACATTCTTTTATAATAACGACACTGCAGACTCCATCAACATCGTAATCACCGTAAATAACGATTTTATCTTTATTATGCAGAGCTTTTAGTATGATGTCTGCCGCAGCCTGCATACCGTTCATTGTCAGGGGATCGGTCAAGTTCACTAGATCTGGATTCAAAAATTTCCTGGCTGCCTCCGGGCTGGCTATGCCCCGCTGAACCAAAAGCCGAGCTAATATAAGGGAAATATTAAGGTCAGTACTGATTTTTCGTGCCAACTGGTCATCACAAGTATTTAAAAGCCAAATGCTGTTCATTTGTATTTCCTCCTGAATACTGGTTTAAGTATTGAATCTTGCAGGTAATTAAGGTTTTACTAGCAGCTTTCCAATAAATTATATACTACTAAATATTCTATAGGGAGCATTTTAATTGACTAGCCAATCTTAATACCATTATTAACCATTTAATTAGAGACATAAATCAAAATATCCTACATATTTAATAATGTTGGCTGAATAAAAATCTCATTTCGGCTGTTTTTGTTTTAAAATCAGGGGCAAAAAGGCAAATTATATTACGGAGGTGACTCGTTTGGCAAAAGTCAGAAATATGTTTCCGGGGGGCAACAGTTGTTATGGTTTTTTCTCTTTTTATAATCATATAGTCCCTGAAACTGTCAACCAAAAAATTATACTCAAAGGCGGCCCGGGAGTCGGAAAATCTACTTTTATGAAAAAGATTGGGGAGATATTAACCCAGCAGCAAATAGATGTTGAGTATCACTGGTGTTCATCGGACAATCATTCCCTGGACGGCGTGGTAGGAGGTAATCGTCAGGTTTGTGTTTTGGATGGAACTAGTCCGCACGTGGTTGATCCGCGTTATCCGGGAGCCGTAGATCGCATAATTAATTTAGGAGAATTTTGGGATAAAGATATTATTGCCGCTAACCGCGCCAGCATCATCGGTTTGACCGACCACATCGGTCTTTGCTTTCAGCGTGCCTACAATCGGCTGAGTGAAGCCCGTTTGGCCTTGGAAGAATGGCAGACCTATATAAAGGAAGCCTGTGACTATGCCTCAGTAAATCGTAATGTACTGGCCTTAGGTGAAGATTTTCTGCATAGCTCCAAAGCACCTGCTGCGCCTCGACATCTTTTTGCCGCCGCCATAAGCCCCGAAGGAGTAGTTACCAAGGCAGACAGCCTGATAGATCCTGATTATGCCATCTCAGGAGTTAAAGGCAGTCCCGGCGGCGGCTGTAAAGATCTGTTTACGTATGTAGAAAAGCGTTTGCAGTTAGAAGGCATCTATGCTGAAATCTACCACTGTCCCTTTGATCCGAAAAAAATTGACATGATCATTATCCCTGAAAACAAATCGATTCTGATAGATATCTCATCTCATGTAGTCGACTACGAAAAAATCCTGCCTAATCGTAAATTCAAACGTTTCCTGGATTTCGATCAGTTCCTGGATAAGCAAATACTAAACCCCTATGCTAAACTTATGGCTATGTGCCGCGAACGCTTTACGGTTGGAATTTCAGAGGCCGTTAGTTTTATTAACACCGCTAAGACCTGCCACGATAAATTGGAAACTTATTATGTTCCGGCCATGGACTTTGCCAGGGTTGAAGAATTAAGCCAGGAAACAGCGGAAGCCTTGCTAAAAAACCTGGCCGGATAGGCACTAAAGCAGGCAATTCATCTAATCACCCCAATCTATTTAGAATAAAGTCACCGTAACCATTTCCGAATTATATAACCCCTGTTTTTCATATTCTATATGAATAAAACCATCTGCCTGGGCCAAAATGTTCATTAAGCCGGATTTGCCCAGTAGGGGTTGAACTGTCAGCTCATGTTCGTTGGGTATTAACCGTACCGGAATGAAATCATCACGTCCAGCCTGGGAAGCGATATTTTGCAACAGCCTCCCCTGAACCGTTTGCCGTCTAAACGAACTCAATAATGAAGCACACACTATGTGAAATACCATTAAAGCTGAAACCGGATGTCCGGGCAAACCAATAATCAACTGCTGGCCAACGCGTACCGCCAGGGTTGGCTTGCCTGGTTTCATTGCAATACCGTGAAACAGCAGATCTGAATCAGGGAAAGACAGCATCGCATCCAGGGTATAATCGGCAATACCCACCGAACTCCCCCCCGATACCAGTAACAGATCATTTTCCGTTAGGCCACGAGCCATCGTATCTTTAAGGGCTGCCGGACTATCGGGAACAATCGGATAAACATCCGCAATTGCACCACAGGATTGTATAGCCGCGCTTATGGCATAGGAGTTAACATCCCTGACCTGCCCCAGGTCGGGTTTTTGTTGTATAGGAATCACTTCATTACCGGTTGATATAACCCCTACCCGGTTTTGTTTAGAAACCTCAACTTCATGGATTCCCAGCGAAGCCAAAAGTCCAATATCCTGGGGTCGCAGTCTTTTTCCCCGGGTAAACACCAGTTCTCCTGTGGCGATGTCTTCCCCGGTTTGCATCACGTTTTCCCAAGGCCCCACCGGACGGAATGTCAAAATAGTCTTATCATCCAGTTTTTCAGTGTATTCCACCATAATGACGGCGTTGCTGCCGGATGGGAGCATACCCCCGGTAGGAATCCAAGCGCACTGCCCGGAACCGATGGTCAAATCCGAGCCGCTGCCCATCAAAATCTCTCCGGCATGCTCCAACATCCCAGGCAGACTTTCGCTGCTCCCGAAAGTATCCTCACAATCGACCGCATAACCATCAACCGAAGACCTGATAAATGCCGGAATATTCTCTGGGCTAATTATATCCTGGGCCAGAAGCCGATCACCGCATTTCTCAATTGGCAACAATTCTGTAGCCGCCCAGCTAAAATTTTGATTGAGCAAATCCCGAGCTTGTTGGTAAGTTAATACCTTTAAGAACTCCCCCATTATAAAACCCCTTAAGTAATATTTTGTTTAGTTATCATCAATCAATTATACTTAAACGAGATATCATCTACAAATTTTGCAGGATGTCGAACGGTGCTAATGATACGGAGGGAAAGCCTTGCTTCCCTTCCGCAAGCTAAAGCTTCCGCTACGCTATTTTACCAAGGGTTCCTAATCAAAATTATCAGGTTTTGGGGCATATGCAGTGATGCTTTTAATAGCTTTTCGTTAATAAAAGATTAATCAGTGCAAATCTGTCTTATCTGTGTTATCTGTGTCAATTAAAATCTGTTTACTTTACTAAATGTGGGGGGATAAAACCTTATGGAGAGAAATGTCTACATCAGCAACATGCCGCTTGAAAAAGCCCAACAACTTTTTGCAGAAAAACTGCAAAACTGCAATTGGTTTTCTCAGGACAGTGAAAATATTCCGGTAAAAGACGCCTTGGGCAGAATCACAGCTAAACCGGTTATGGCTCGAAGATCATCACCTCACTATGTAGCATCGGCCATGGACGGGGTGGCTGTAAAATCCAGTTCTACCTTTGGGGCCACCGAAACCAATCCCATAATCATACCGTCTGATGAATATTTGGAAGTAGATACGGGTGATTACGTTCCTAAAGAATATGATGCGGTAATCATGGTGGAAGATGTAAATTTCCTGCCGGAAGGAATTCAGATCATAAAAGCAGCCTTTCCCTGGCAGTATATTCGTTCCATCGGCGAAGACCTGGTGGAAGGAGATATGATTATACCTAGTTCTACCCGCATCGGGCCTTATGAACTGTCTTCTTTAATTACAGCCGGAGTTGATAATGTAACGGTGGTTAAAAAAATCCGGGTAGCAATTATTCCTACTGGGAGCGAACTAATCGAAGAGGCCGCCCCGCACATGCTTCCAGGCGAAATTGTTGAATCCAACAGTTATATGCTTATGTCGCTCTGCCAGGAATGGGGAGCCATCGCTATCCGCCATGACATCGTTATTGATGATCAGCTCCTTATTAAACAAGCAGTTCTAGATGTATTGCCCGATGCTGATTTAATCGTGATCTGCTCCGGCTCTTCGGCAGGCAGGGAGGATTATACATCGGCTGTAGTAAGCGAGTTGGGTGAGCTGCTCGTTCATGGACTAGCCATCCGACCAGGCAAACCAGCCATATTAGGCGTAATTGACCAGAAACCGGTGATCGGCGTTCCGGGCTATCCCGTTTCCGCCCAGTTAATCTTTTCCCTGCTGGCCCGCCCCATATTATATAAGAAAATGGGGGTTGCAATCCCTGAGGATGACCAGCTCAACTGTTCCATATCTAAAAAGATTCCCTCCCCTATGGGAGTGGATGAATATGTTCTGGTTAATGTCGCTCGAATTGAAGACCGGCTCGTGGCCTATCCCTTAAACCGGGGCGCCGGCATAAGCAGCACCCTGGTAAAATCAGACGGAGTACTGCATATTGCCAGAGGCCAGGAAGGCCTTGAAGCAGGGGCGAATTGCAACATCATTTTAAATCGTTCTCCCCAGGAAATTGAACGCACCCTGATAACCCTAGGCAGTCATGACCTCACAATTGATTTTCTAATCGATATTCTGGGCAAAGAACACGGTGTTCGTCTGGTTTCTGCCAACGTGGGGAGCATGGGAGGAATTATGGCCTTAAGGCGCAAAGAAACACATTTTGCCGGACTGCATCTTTTGGATTATGAGACCGGGGACTATAATACCAGTTATTTGCAAAAATATTTACCTGATCAAAAATGGCTGCTCGTTAATCTGGTTAAAAGGCATCAGGGGCTCATCGTTGCCCCTGGCAATCCCCTGGGAATTAAAAATATCCAAGATTTAGCAGATAAAAGGGTTCTCTATATTAACCGTCAGAAAGGTGCCGGAACCAGAATATTGCTGGATTACCTGTTAAAAAAGGCTAACTTGCATCCAAGCGCAATTAACGGTTATAACCGCGAAGAATACACCCATCTAGCCGTTGCCGCAGCAGTTAAAAATGATGGTTGCGACACCGGGCTGGCCGTTTATGCAAGCGCTAAAGCCATGGGACTGGATTTTGTCCCTATTGCCGTAGAGCGTTACGACCTTTGTATCTTAGCTGATTTAGTAAGTCCCGACCAGTTAGATAGCTTGCTGGCGGCTATCCGCAGCGATGAATTCAAAAAACAGGTCAATATCTGCGGTGGTTATGAGTTGGATTTATGCGGCCAAATATTATATAGGCACGATTTGTAATTATGGTGTTACATAATTATATGAAAAATCCTTGCATTTATATTTAGCGAGGATTTTTTTTGTTTATGTCGAATATAAAATTTAAGATTTTCAAATAAGATATGTTTCACACAAAAATGCAGCTAACTATAATCACATAAGGAGGTGGAAAAACTGTTCAAGAAAAACCAGCATTTATTGGGATATATTTTATAATAGGCCGATTTATTCTAAATGCTGGTTTTTATATTGTCTCCTGGATGATATACTTAAAATGTGGGATTTTGCTCAGAAAATTTAATAACAGGGGGAAGGAGAGTGTTACACAAATGAGGGTTACCCGTAGACAGTTCCTAAAGGTAACCGGAGCAACTGCGGCTTCCCTGGCAGTAGTGGATCTAGGTTTTGACATGACGGCTACCGCCAGTGCGATCAAGGGAGTAAGAACTAGAAACGTCACTCCCACACCGACAGTTTGCCCCTATTGTGCTTCAGGATGCGGCCTCATGGTTTATTCCGAGCGGGACGCAGCCGGCAGATTTGTGAAATTGTTGAGTGTGCAGGGAGACCCGGACAATCCTATTAACCAAGGAGGAGCATGTTCTAAAGGTGCAGCCATGTTCAACCTTAGGGAGATTTACGAAGAAGGGACCGGCAAGCAGGTTATTAACCCCAAAAGGGTGCAAAAACCAATGTACAGAGCTCCAGGCAGTGACAAATGGGAAGAAAAAGATTGGGATTGGATGCTGGATAAAATCGCTGACCGGATAAAAGAGACCCGCGACAGCAGCTTTATCCATAAGGAAAAAATTGCTGATGGCAGTGAAATTATTGTAAACCGTACTGAAAAAATAGCATCTTTAGGCGGCTCAGGGCTGGATAATGAAGAAGCCTATGTGCTTTCTAAAATGATGCGCTCCCTGGGTGTTGTATATTTAGAAACCCAGGCCCGTATCTGACATTCCTCCACGGTGGCAGGACTGTCACCTTCGTTTGGTCGTGGTGTTATGACCAATCATATTGTTGACCTTAAAAATACTGATTGTGCTTTAATTATGGGCAGTAATGCTGCGGAAAACCATCCCATTAGCATGCGCTGGCTGTTAAAAGCCCGCGACACTCGGGGTGCCAAAATTATCCATGTGGATCCGCGTTACACCCGAACTTCAGCCCGGGCTGATCTTTATACGCCTTTAAGATCGGGAACCGATATTGCTTTCCTGGGCGGAATGATAAAATATATTATTGATAACGAACTCTATCACCGGGATTACGTGGTCAACTACACCAACGCTTCATATTTGATCAAAGATGAGTTTGACTTCCATGACGGCCTTTTCTCCGGCTGGGATAAAGAAAATAAAAAATACGATGTAAGTAGTTGGGACTACCAGGCAGATGCCAACGGCTTACCCTTAACCGATCCCAGTCTGCAGAACCCCCGTTGTGTTTTTCAACTCATGAAAAAACATTATGAACGTTATGACATTGATACAGTATGCAAGATTACCGGTACTCCCAAAAACAAATATCTGGAAGTCTTAAAAACGTTCTGTGCCACTGGTGCCCCAGACAAAACCGGTACCATATTGTATGCCATGGGGATTACCCAGCATACGGTCGGTGCTCAGAACATCAGGGCTTTCGCAATTGTGCAGCTATTGCTGGGCAACATGGGCAGGCCGGGCGGCGGAATCAATGCCCTGCGCGGTGAAAACAATGTTCAAGGGGCAACCGATATGGCCTTATTGTTCCATATCATCCCTGGTTATGTTGATTCACCTATGAATACTGCAGATAATAAAGATCTCATTTCCTTTATACGTAAAGTTACCCCGGGGGCTGCGAAACTGCCGTTTACCAATCTGGCAGAGTTCAGAGAACTGGTCAAGGCTGGATTCCCCAACTCCGGATGGAAAATCCATACCTCCAAATGGGTGGTCAGTATGCTTAAAGCCTGGTATGGAAAGGCCGCCACACCCGGGAACGACTTCGCCTACCATTATCTTCCCAAACGGGATGAAAAGAAAAACTATTCTCATATCGCCATGTTTGAAGCTATGCATAGAGGCGAGATCGAGGGCCTTTTCGTAAACGGTTCCAATCCGGTTGTAGGTGGCCCAAATTCCAATAAGGAACAAGAGGCCTTGACCAAACTCAAATGGATGGTGTCAATTGATCTATGGGCCAACGAAACCGCCGAGTTCTGGACTCATCAAGCCTGGGACAGACCGGTTAAAAACCCTGACGTTCCTAGGATGACACCGGCTGAAATCGGTACAGAAGTATTCTTCCTGCCGGCTGCAGCTGTATATGAAAAAGAAGGAACGGCTGCTCAAACCGGCCGCTGGGTACAATACCGCTGGAAGGGCGCCGAACCCGTTGGAGATTCCAAATCCGACCTTTGGATTTACAATGAGCTGGTAAAAAAAATCAAGCAAAAATATGGCGCCAGTAAGCGCAAGGAAGACGAACCCATAGTTAACATGACCTGGGATTATGATGATGAACATGGCCACGATGATATTATGAAAGTTGCCCTGGAGCTGTGCGGCTATAACGTCGCCGATGGCAAACCGGTCGAAGGTTTTGCCAAGCTGGCTGATGACGGTTCCACTGCCTGTGGTTGCTGGGTATACTGCGGAGCCATGACCTTCAAGGATGGAAAGAATATATATAAACCACAACTGCGTAAAAAAGACGATCCCAGCGGCCTGGGAATCCATCCCGAATGGGGCTGGGCATGGCCTATGAACCGCCGTATAGTATACAACCGTTGCTCAGTGCAACCGGATGGAGTAACTCCCTGGCCGGGTGACGCTAAACGTCAGTTGGTCAAATGGGATCCCCTAGCCCTGGCCGATCCCAAAAACCCAACCTCCTTGGGAAGCTGGGTGGGGGTAGACGTGCCTGACTTCATCAAGACTACCGGCCCGGATAAGGCAGCCTTTACCAGCCCCTTTATCATGCGACCGGAAGGTAAGGGCTGTTTGTTTGCAGCTAAAAACTCATTAAAAGACGGGCCTTTTCCGGAGCATTATGAGCCCTGGGAAAGCCCCACTGTTAATATAATGAATAAACAGAACCTTAATCCGGCTGTTAAAGTCTGGGAACCTGACAAACAGGGTACCCGCGATAAATATCCGATTATTGGTACGACCTACCGGGTAGTTGAACACTGGCAGACTGGCGCTCTAACCCGCAACCTGCCCTGGCTGGCTGAATTAATGCCCGACATGATGGTTGAGCTAAGCGAAGAATTGGCCAAGGAAAAAGGGATTAAAAACGGCCACAACGTAGTTATTTCCACCAGCCGCGGCGATGTTAAGGCAGTTGCCTGTGTTACCAAACGTTTCAAGCCTTTTAACATTAACGGCCAATATATACATCAGATTGGTTTATTATGGCAGTTTGGTTTCAAGGGTTATGCTACCGGCGATCCAGCCAACCGGCTTACCCCGCATATTGGTGATGCTAATGCTATGTGTCCGGAATATAAAGCATGGCTATGCGACATAAGGAGGGCTTAACTATGGCTAATATGACAAATCTCTACGACGTTAGCAAATGTACAGCCTGTCGCGGTTGTCAAGTAGCCTGCAAGGATTGGAACCAGCTTCCGGCTGTAATTGAACCTTTTAAAGGTAACTACCAAACCCATGAAGATACTAATGGGGATACCTATACCATCGTAAAGTTTCTGGAAATGGAAGATGCATATAGCGGTGTACAATGGAACTTTATCAAATACCAATGCATGCACTGCTTTGACCCGGCTTGTTTAAAGGTATGTCCCCGGGGTGCTTATACCAAAACCGATACCGGTGCTACCGTTCATGATCCCGATAGATGTATTGGCTGTCAGTATTGCACCTATGCCTGTCCTTTCCAGATACCCAAGTATCGTAAGAGAGAGGACAAAGTTTCCAAGTGTACCCTGTGTGCCGACCGGACTGCCGAAGGTTTGCAACCAGCCTGTGCCAGGACTTGCCCTACTGGAGCATTAAAATTCGGCGACCGAGAAGAACTTCTGCAAATAGCTGAAGAAAGGGTTAAATATCTGCGGGCTAGCGGCTTCCCCAATGCAACTATTTACGGAAAACTTGAATTGGGTGGGTTAAACAAATTGTACGTATTAACCGATACCCCAGATAAATTTGATTTACCCGTAAATCCGCATATACCTAAGAACATCACCGCTTGGCAAAATATCATTCAACCTTATTTTGGCTGGTTAATTCCGCTGGCACTGGCAGGATCAGCATTCAGTTTTGTAAGCACACGTGTATTAGCTAACAAACACGGTGGACACGAGGAAGGGGGGCATGAGTAATGCAATTGGTTCCCGAATATAGAGAAGATGTAAAAAGAGTCGAGCGTTTTAACTTCGTGGCTCGTTTTACGCATTGGGGTCATACGGTGACCTTCTTGCTGTGTCTTTTTACCGGTCTGGTTCTGTTTCTGGATAGCGTAGACTGGCTGGCCGCTATTTTTGGCGGATATGCCGCTGCCGGTTTGGTGCACAGGATATCAGCCGTATTTATGACTTTAATAATTGTGTTCTTTATCATATTTGACTTCAAAGGAATCATCAATTGGATCAAAGATATCCTTCGCTTTGGGGTCAATGATATTATCTTTGTGCTGAAGTTTCCCTTGGAGTTTTTAGGTTTTCCTGTTAAAATGCCACCCCAGACCCGTTTCAATGGGGGTGAAAAAGGCAACTCCATGTTGACTCCTACCATGGTTATTCTGTTGGTAATTAGCGGGTATATCATGTGGTTCCCCAGCTTATTCCCTGCAGGTCTGGTAAGAGTTGCTTATCCTACCCATGACATAGCCATGATTTTGGCTACCTTCATGGTATGTATGCACGGTTATCTGGGCTCCTTCCATCCCGGATCAGGTGAATCCTTCTGGGGAATGTGGAAAGGTACCGTTAGAGAAGATTGGGCCCAACATCACCATTCCATTTGGTACGAAGAAACATATGGCGATAAGGCGGCAGAAAAAGAGTAGAAATAATCAAATCTTAAAAGGGGAGTAATACTCCCCTTCATTTTTAATCAAGCTATTGCCAGGCAGTAAATATTTTTACATTATTTAAGAGGGGGATTATTATGACCAGGGAATTTCCAGTAGACCTTCCCGAAGGCTATGTTGAATTCTATAAGCATCTGGAGAACTGGCAAAACGAACAAGAGATTAGACTAAAACAAACCTTTTCCCCGGAAGCAGTCCATGATGTCCAGCAAATTGCCGACAGTAATAAGTCCTTAATGAAACTCTATCGCTTTGTGATTGATCCGCAACAATACAAGAATAATTACTTATCATTATTGGAATTACTTAAAATACACCGATCGGGGATTACTGAAACCCTTAACCATCTAACAAAAGCGGCCCATAACTTAGATTTTGCAGAACTGCCTGGAAAGCTGCTGGATGATGATGAGAATTATTTTTCATCGCTGGCCTCCCGACTGGACGTTCCGCCAGAGTTGCTGGTCTTTACAGTCGACCATGCTTTGCGCCCCATATTAAGGTTATTCGCCCAACCCTATTATCAGGCATTTACTAACGATGATTTCCGCCACTGGAATCAGCCAACGATCTGCCCTTTCTGCGGGAGCAAGTCACGTTTTAGTCGCTTGCGCCTGGATGATGGCAGGAGGTTCATGTTCTGTGACCGCTGCTTTACCGAATGGGAATCCCCCAACCTTTACTGTGTTCATTGCGGCAATGATGAACCCAATACCATCAATTATATGACTATTGAAAACGACCCTTCCTATCAGCTCTATACCTGCGAAAAGTGCAAAGGTTACCTGAAGACCTATGATGAACGCGAAAGCGGCAAGACTACGGATCTTTTTATTGCCAACATTGAAACCATCTACCTGGATATTCTGGCTCAACAGAAGGGCTATGTAACACATGATTATGAATAAAAAACGCATCTGGCAAATATCTTGAAAAGAAATGGTTAATTGCCAACCACCCGTATAAAAATACGTATAAACGGTCCCCCATCATTTTCTGATAGGGGGCTTTTTTTTAACTGTAAACATATCCCCAAAAAAAACCTGCCCGAACCCAGAATAATCAGGCCGGCAGGCACAAACCCGCTCATTTTATCTGTAAGTTATACATATAAAAAAAATAACAATTAAAGACTATACTCAAAACAATTAAATTCCTTGCTTTCTATATCCATTTGTAATTGATATAAAGTCACATCAAGCGCTTCCAGTTTATTTTCTTCCGCATAGCCGAAATTATCGAAATATACTTCTTGCGGCGTTCTCTGACATAATTCCATGTTGGCTCCACACTGTTGACATACTATCTGAATTTTTATCATAATAACACCCCTTCCCGCATACAAACGACATGGCAAGGTTTACATTTGCGCATTGCTGTAACCGCTAAACTAAATTGGACAGAAAACAACAAATAAGAATGAACAGTATTTACCACAATCCTCCAAAAAGGCTATGATTGAGCTGGAAATAAAAACAGCTTTGATCATAGCAGAGGAGGAAGAAATGAACGTAGCAGAAGGGTGGAATATGTATTTAGATATCCAGGACCTAAAAGCCAAACATTTTAACATAAGTCAGATATCCCGGCGTTTGGATCTATCCCGAACAACAGTGTATAAATACCTGGACATGACTCCCGAGGAAATGGAACAGTTCCTGGAG
>NZ_CGIH01000026.1:185791-220460 GCF_000983115.1 Syntrophomonas zehnderi OL-4 | reverse complement strand
CCTTCCTTCCCCCCATCCCCAAAATAAGCTAGAATAAACTGATAACTGCAGATTTTTAAGGAGCACTTTTATGCTGATTTTAAAGGACTATGCTCTGCGGACGCAGATTTTTAAAACGGCCGGCCCGGCTATGGTGGAAATGGTTATGTATATGGTAATCGGCCTGGTGGATATCGCCGTGGTGGGGCGGTTGGGAGCGGCACCGCTGGCGGCTGTGGGGCTGGGCGCGGAGATCTTTTTTTCGGTTATATTGTTTTTGGAGGCTTTGGCGATTGGGTCGGCGATTCTGGTAGCCCAGGCCAAGGGGGCGGGCAGGATGGAGGATGCCGGTGAAGTGGCCGGACATACTTTTTTATTGTCTATCGTCCTGGGATTGTTGGTAGCCTTCCTGGGAATCAGTTTTGCCCCGGATATTCTAAATCTTTTTGCGGTAGAGAAGGCGGTCTACGATCAGGCTTTAAACTATCTGCTGATTACTTTTTTAATTTCTCCCCTGGCCCTGGGTCTGTATATGGCTCATTCGATTTTTCGGGGATTAGGCCGCACAGATATTCCTATGATTATTGCCTTAGCGGTAAATATCGTTAATGTAGTCGGGGACTTTGTCCTGGTATTTGGATTGTGGGGGTTCCCGCGCATGGAGGTGGCCGGGGCGGCTTTGGCTACTTCTCTGGCTCATGTGGTAGGTTTTATATTGGCAGCCTTGTTTCTCTTTAACGGCAAAAGCGGTTTGCGGGTTAATCTAAGAGATGTTTTTAAAGTTAATCTATCTACTTACCGGAAAATTTTTCACCTGGGAATCCCCAGTCTGGCAGAGCAACTTTTTTTTACCCTGGCTAATCTGGTTTCCTTGTTTTTAATCGCTTACTTGGGAACTCTGGCGTTTGCTTCTCATCAGTTGGCTATTACGGTGGAATCGGTTTCCTATATGCCTGGTTTTGGGATTGCAGTGGCGGTTACAGCCCTGGTAGGGCACGCGGTCGGTGCTCAGGATAAGCAGGCTTTGCAGAAAGCAGCTCGGGGAAGTATGGAATTTGCATTGCTGTTTATGGGGATGTTTACCCTGTTTTTTGCCCTGCTGCCTAATCAGATTGCGGCTATTTTTACCAATGATCCTGATGTTATAGCTTTATCTGCAGTGCTTATCCGCATTGCGGCTATTGAACAAGTGGGTATAGCGCTTAGCAGTGTTATCAGCGGTATATTGAAGGGTTCTGGGGATACCCGCACTCCCATGGTAATTAGTACGTTGTTTTTCTGGTGTTATCGCCTGCCGCTTATGTATTTGTTTATACGGATTTGGGGGTTCCAGATTGCTTACGTATGGCTTATATTTATCAGTGATTGGCTGCTCAGGGGGTTGACTTTTACAGTGATTTATCGCCGGAAGAAATGGCTTAAGCGGGCACTGCCGCAAAACGCAGGGTAACCTTAATGAGGACAGCGCCTTAGAAAAATCTCCTGACAACGGAACAAAGGTAATAGATTAAATACGTGCTCTGGCCTGACTGGCTCAATAAAGTGCGGGCCTTTTGCTGATATTCCTGGATTTTGATTTTAGGGTCGGATAAGTATAAGGCTAAAAGGCCTTCCACAACGGTTTTGGCAAAAACCGGATCATCTAAACAGACGGTCTGTTGATGGGCCTGGCGGACAAAATACCCTAGCCGGTACAACATATCTGTGTCGTCCGCATAATAAAATGTAAAATTTAAGTCACCGCCTTCCCGATCTTCCTGTTGATCGATAAAATAATCCAGCAAAATATGTAAACCGCAGATCCAGGGAAAATAGGCCTTAAGAATATGCTGAATTTCTTCTGGATCTACCCTGCTTCGACCGGCTAACGCCATCAGGGCGAATATGGCTAAAGTGGAGCCGCTGGCGGCGGCAAACTCCTGCCAGCGGATACCGGGGTATTTGGGCAAATTGCCTTCCGCCCACTTAATAAGGATACTTTCACGCTGCTCAGGATCAAGGTGCTTTTTTACCTGCAGGTTAATATACCATTGGGCCAGGCTGACCATGTCATCCTGAACCATTTGAAATGTTGGCAGGTCTTTTAGATAGTTGCGGCAACAATCCACCAGCTTGTCCAGATAACCTCCATCGTCCTGATTAGGATAATATTGATAATAATCGCTTTTTCCCCGATCAGGTTGCAGGGCATCCAGCAGCGAGACATGCAATTTTAAAAAGGCCTGCCCGTCCAGACAATCATTGCGGTCGCAAAGATTATCCAAATAATCGCAAATAGTCTGATAGGCTACGATTAATCGGATAAGTTCTTTTTCCTTTTGGCCTGCATTTACTGCGAATACGGCCCCGCCGTAGCAGTGAAAATCCTTGTTGTTAATACTGTTTAAGGCCTGGGTTTTAAGAACCGGATCAACACAAAGGCGGGCTTGCTGACGCCATCTATTTAATTCTTTTTTTACCAACGGCAGGGTTTTAAATATGTAATGATACATGATCCTTGCTTGCCGATGGGTACTGGATCTCGCATATACGGTCTCGGTTTGAGTCATACTGACGTTCATTAACTGCTTGCCCCTTTTGCTTCCATAGTGTTATATGAACTCAGACTTTTATAATAATCGTCCAGCAGGTAAGCGGCCATATCTATTATTTCCTTACGGGCAGGAGTGGCCGGCAATTCATTTAGGCCGGCAATTCCTCGTGCTAAAAACCTGCGGGATAGATTTAAAGAGTATTCAATGCCGCCGCTTTTTTTTAGTATCTGCACAATTTCCATTATCCCCTGTGAGTCAAGGGGTTTGGTTTGCAGGTGGTTTTTGAGCTGATAACCGTAATGGGGATCTTTTAAGGCATATATCACCGGCAGGGTGATATTGCCCTCCAAAAGATCGCTGCCGCAGGGCTTGCCTAAGAGACTGCTTTCGGACAGGAAATCCAACAGGTCATCAATAATTTGATAGGCGTAGCCCAGGCAAAGTCCGAACTGTTCCAAGGCCTTTATGCCTGAAGCAGGCATGGAACTAGCCAGGCCTCCGACCTTGCAGCATAAAGCAAACAGGCAAGCGGTTTTGCCATGGGTCTTTTCTATATATTCATCTTCACTTATATCCAGATTATAGGCCAGTGACATCTGTTTAATCTCCCCGGCACACATGGTTTTGATCGTGCTGGTCAGCCCATCCAGTATTTCTTTCTGATTGTGGCGGTTGACTAAATTGAAAGCTGAAGCAAAGAGGTAGTCGCCGGTTAACACGCTGGCCTGATTGCCCCAGCGGCTGTTTAAACTCTCCCGTCCCCTTCTGAGCTGGGCCTGATCAATTACGTCATCGTGTATCAGAGACGCCAGATGAACCAATTCGATAGCAACAGCAACATCAGTGACCATTACGGGATCATGTGGATACAGGGAGGCAGCCAGGAAAACCAGCCGCGGACGCAGCATCTTGCCTTGACTCTCCAATAGGTCATTAATTATCTCCTCTATAAAATTATGGTTACAGGTAAGAACTTCCCGCATACGCTGATTTACCAGCTCAGCTGGGAAAGGATACCGGGTCAGGGTCTTATTATCCAGGCAAATAGCAATACACCCCACTTTTTAACGGGAATTATTTACAAACGGGTTAGTAATATACCCGGCAAGTCATGCCGGGAGGTTCCCGCAGGTATGGCAGATATTACTTATAGCTTTGCCTGAGCGGATTCTTTTTATACCTTATCAAGCCACCCCGCGTACCCGCAGGACACAACCTGGAAAATTATAGCGTGATTGGGAGGGGAAAGCTATGTTTCCCAGGTTCCCGGCGGAAGCTGAAGCTTCCGCTACGGGAAGTAGTGTGGTAATTTAGGCTTGGGATGCGGAAGCTGAAGCTTCCGCTACGGAAGGTGCTGAAGTTGCCGCTAACGGGAAGTAGTGTGGTAATTTAGGTTTGGGATGCGGAAGCTGAAGCTTCCGCTACGGGAAGTGCTGAAGCTTCCGCTAACGAGAAGTAGTGTGGTAATTTGGGCTTGGGCTGCGGAAGCTGAAGCTTCCGCTACGGGAAGTGCTAAAGCTTTCGCTAACGGGAAGTAGTGTGGTAATTTAGGCTTGGACTGCGGAAGCTGAAGCTTCCGCTACGGGAAGTGCTGAAGTTGCCGCTAACGGGAAGTAGTGTGGTAATTTGGGCTTGGGCTGCGGAAGCTGAAGCTTCCGCTACGGGAAGTGCTAAAGCTTTCGCTAACGGGAAGTAGTGTGGTAATTTAGGCTTGGACTGCGGAAGCTGAAGCTTCCGCTACGGGAAGTGCTAAAGCTTTCGCTAACGAGAAGTGCTGAAGCTTCCTCTACGGGAAGTAATTAAGGCTGTCGCGAAAATCCGCGTGATCTGCGTTTATTTTCCCGCTAATATGCGATTTTTCACCTGTTGGTGGGCAAAATTTTCAATCGTATCATCGAGGGGTTCAGAAAGGGTGATTCCTCTGCGTTGGGCCATGGCCTTGATGAGAAAATCAGCGACATGGGGATTTTTGGGCAGCAGCGGACCATGCAGATAAGTGCCGATTAGATTTTTATAGCGGATACCTTCGCGGCCGTCTTCTCCATTGTTGCCATACCCTTTAACGACTGTGCCGAAAGGTTTAAGCTGCTCATCATCAAAGTAGGTTCGGCCGCCATGGTTTTCAAAGCCGACTACCGTTTTCAGCTCGCCTTCTAATTCACTCTCCAGGAGAATATTGCCGATCAGACGTTCCTTCTGACCAAGGGTGTGTAAATCAAAAAAGCCTAAGCCGTTCAGGACCGTTCCTTCATGGGATTGATAACTGGTGCCCAGCAATTGATACGCCCCACAAACAAACAGGGCGGGCAGGCCATCTTCTATCTCCTGCATCAGCTTATCGGCTTTAACCAACAGATCATTATATACCAAACCCTGTTCCCGGTCTGATCCGCCTCCCATGAAAAGCATATCTATCCTCTGGAAATCGAGCCTGTCATTATGGTTAACGGTGCGCACTTCACATTGATGCCCATACCAGCCAATCCTTTTTTCCAGGCAGACCATATTGCCTCTATCTCCATAGAGGTTCATCAAATTTGGATACATATATGCGATAACCAGGCTTTCCATATTTCTTTCCTTTCGTTAAATGTGGACGGACTTCTAACCGCTTTGTCTCTGGTACTGGGACTGGTTCGATTGCCGCTTAGCTTTCGTTTGCATTTTGAGCAGGATTTGACGACAGGTAAAAAGAGCCGTGTAGGTGCTTAGAATATACGCGGTATCGTTGGATCCTTCGACAGCCCTTGCAATGCCTTCCTGCAGACGAGTTTTAATCACTATTCTCGCGGGATCAAAACCGGCATATTTGGCGCGTACAGCTATATCACCACTGCGCAGTCCGGAACAAATCAAATAATTTATATCCTCCTGCCTGTTAGCCAGTATTTCCAGATCCGCGTCCCAGATCCAGGATATATCGCGTCCATCGGCTGCATTGTCATTTAAAGCCATGAAAACATTTTTATTAGCGGTTTCCTGGGTAAGTGCAACCAGGGATTGGTTCAGGCCGGTAGGATTTTTCACCAGTATCAGCAGCACCGTCTTGCCGTTAATTATAAATTTCTCCATTCTGCCTGCCTGGGGGTGGTAACTACTGATAGCGGTCTGAATGGTTTCATCAGGAAATCCCATGCGCTTGGCCAGAGATACAGCGGCCAATATATTATAGGCGTTATAAAAACCCTGGTAGGGACTTTGTATCGGCAGGTTATTGACCTGAAAAGAAATGGCGGGCGACAGATTTAAACCATGGGCGCTGAAGTCGCGTGCCGGATTTTGATTTTGACATTGGGGACAGGAATATTTGCCTAACTGGGCATAATGGAAGCGCTCATAGACGAGTTCATGACCGCAAAAAACGCAGTGGCGTCCCTCCCGGCTTTCGGCACTGGCAATATCATCGTAAACGGTATCATCAAAGCCAAAATACCAACAGTTTAGGCCGGTCTGGTTTTGAAAATGAGAAACCAGGGGATCATCAGCATTAAGGATTAATTCAATATCCGTATCTTGTACCGCTTCCTTAATAATATTGATGGTATTATCTAATTCGCCAAACCGATCCAATTGATCCCGGAAAAAATTCGTAATGAGCAAGGCTTTAACCGGTATTTCCTGTAACAGGAGGGGCACATTGGCCTCATCAACTTCCAATAATCCATAATCAAATTCTCTTTTTCCGCTCAGGTTGGTAGCTTGAATGAAAGCGGTGGTAATACCGGTTATCATATTGGCACCAGCCCTATTGTGAACATAGCTAAAATTATTTTCTTTTATTATCTCGGCCATCATATTGCTGGTGGTGGTTTTACCATTCGTACCAGTAATTATAACGGTCTCACGAAGGATATTTCCGGCCAGTTCGGTGAGGATAGGGGGATAAATTCTGCGGGCCAGGCGGCCAGGAAAATTAGTTCCTTGGTTACCGGCCAGACGGCTGAAGAAAATAGCCATTTTACCGGCCAGAATAGCTAAGTACAATCGAATTTTCATATGTATAAATACCTCTTAGATGGACGGTGAAAAAAATCCCCTGTCCTTATTTGCATATTGGCATCTATGGCCTTAATTGCCAAACCAGGAGCCGATATCAAGAAAACGGTTAGAGCGGTAGATGCGTTGTTCAAGTAATTTTGTGTATAATTTTTCCATTTTAAGAGCCATACTGCGTGAAGACATCATTTCCGCTTTGCGGTAGGCGTTACCCTTTAATTCATCATAGAGATCTTTATCGACTAAAACCTTGCAGACGGCGGCCACAAACTCATCCATATCTTCATTGGTAAGGATTCCATCCAACCCGTCATCGACCATGTCCTGCACTCCCGATGCCCGTACGGCGACTACCGGCAAACCGGCGGCCATTGCCTCAGTGACGACCAAACCTTGGGTTTCTGTAAGTGAGGCGAATACGAAAAGATCTGCCGAGTGATATACGTCTACCAGGGTTTCAAATGGCAAGGCACCGGTAAATATGACATCACTTCCGGTTAGCCCCAGGTTTTTGCACAGGCTTTTTAATTCAGCTTCCATTGGCCCCTGCGCAGTCAATACCAGGGTTGTGTCGGGTATTTGCATTTTGATTTTTTGAAATGCCTTAATTAAAAAGGGCAGATTTTTTTCTTTGGTTAATCTTCCTACGAAAAGCAGGATTTTATTTTGTTCGGGAATATCATAGTTTTCTCGTAACCAACTCGAATTAGCGCCTTCAAATTTATAGAGCGGTATCCCGGTAGGTATTACCGTAATAGGTTTATTAACCTCGAATTCTCTTATGATCTCCAAAATATCCTGAGAAGGTACGACAACATGGTCACAGTGGTTGCAAAATGAACTGCTGTATTTTATGGTAACTTCTTTAGCCAGATCCTGAGCTAACGGGACATAATGAACATATTGGTCGTAACGGGAATGATAGGTTATTACCAAGGGG
Organism: Syntrophomonas zehnderi OL-4; assembly: GCF_000983115.1. Lineage (GTDB taxonomy): Bacteria > Bacillota > Syntrophomonadia > Syntrophomonadales > Syntrophomonadaceae > Syntrophomonas_B > Syntrophomonas_B zehnderi. The sequence goes on along the minus strand of NZ_CGIH01000026.1, from coordinate 213,011 downwards.
ATGTTGTACTTGCGGGCGTAATGCAACCCTACCCGCCCCATGGTAAAGGGCGATTGGACATGAATAATATCCATTCTAAGTTTTTTTACTATCATATTTAGACCTGGATAAACCGGAACTGCCAAGGTGTAATCGGGGTTTGTCGGTGAAGGCACTGAAAAAAAACGAAAAACATTATCCTCGGTATCATTATAGTTAGGGTAGCTGGGAGCAAAAATATATACTTCATGTCCCAGGCGAGTCATTTCTTCTTTGAAGGTTGAGATGGAAGTGACCACGCCGCTGGTATAGGGCTTGTAACTGTCCGTGAAAATACCTATTCTCACAGCGCCAACCTCCTTTGGCATCATTATTAAAGACAAGCTAAAACTGTTGCGCTGACTATGACAACGTTATTCTTCATACAATTCATAACCGGCTACCTGGAAACTCTCCCCGCGGTCCGACATCAAACCTGGTTCAGCCGGTACTTCATTATTGATCTAGTCGTAGTAGTGGGCACATTGCGAACAGACCGTTGTGCTGACGAGCCTTTTAAGCCGCTGCGGTTCTATGGGTTGGCCGCAGATTGAACAAATGGCTCTTTGGCCGAGATCATATCGGTTTAAGGCATCATTGACCTTTTCCAGTTCCAGTTCCAGTAATTCCAATATACCGATATTCTTTTCTCTTTCATATAAATCAGTGGCATTATCTGCCGAATGTTGGTCATAGGATGACAACTCATCTGTCCATTCGCTTAACGGAATCATTATTATTTCCTGCTTATTTTGGATAAGTTGTTCAAGTTGCATTTTTCTGGCCAATATCTGCTGCCGCTCGTCCATTACAAACACCTGTCTTTCATAGATTATTAAAGCGGATAAGGTTATTTTACATACAGCTGGTTTTGCACGATATTGACGATCTCAGCTATAAAACTGCCAATTAAAGGGGTATTTAATACTACCAGTCTTTGTAATATATATATTACCAGGGCAGCCAGAACGGTAAAACCAATAGCCATACCGAACCCCCGCGCCACACCTTGCCAAAAATTCACCCAGAAAAGTCGGCGCGGGTTCTTAATCATCATAACATATTCGGCAATTCCAAGTTTCTCCATATCAAGAGACAACTCATCGATTTTATTGCCCAGCATTTCCAGGTACGTATGATCGTCGGGTTTGCGATCCAATAAAATCACCCACCGCTTCTAAAATCTATTATCCTCAGGGTTTGCCAAATCAATACCTAATTATTTAAAGAATGAATGGGCGCCGGGATACGGCCTCTGCGTTGTATAAACTGGGCCGGAGAACTTTGGTTTACCTGCATTATTGGGGCCCGGCCCAGTAAACCGCCAAACTCCACCCAATCCCCTACTTTTTTACCGGGAGCAGGTATAATTCTTACTGCGGTTGTCTTGCGGTTAATCATACCTATTGCCGCCTCATCGGCAATAATGGCCGAGATGATCTCAGCCGGAGTATCACCTGGAATAGCAATCATATCCAGACCGACTGAACAAACACACGTCATGGCTTCCAGTTTGTCGAGGGACAGAGCACCGGCTTCAACCGCATTTATCATTCCCTGATCCTCGCTGACCGGAATAAATGCTCCCGATAAACCACCCACGTAGGAGGAGGCCATCGCCCCGCCCTTTTTTACCGCGTCATTTAACATGGCCAGGGCTGCCGTGCTTCCATGCCCTCCTACCGTTTCCAGACCCATGGATTCCAAAATGTCGGCCACACTGTCCCCGATGGCGGGAGTAGGCGCCAGGGACAGATCCACGATACCAAATGATACACCTAGACGTTTGGAAGCTACCCGGCCAACCAACTCACCGGTACGGGTAATTTTGAAAGCGGTGTTTTTAATAATATTGGCAAGTTGACCGAAATCGGCTTTCGGATATTTTTTTACAGCGTTTAATACGACCCCGGGGCCGCTGACCCCTATATTGATTGTACACTCAGGCTCACCTGCCCCATGGAAGGCGCCTGCCATGAAGGGATTATCCTCGGCAGCATTGCAGAAAACCACTAGTTTGGCACAGCCCACGCCATCCTGCTGCGCAGTCAGCCGGGCGGTTTCTTTGATAACGCTGCCCATATGGTACACCGCATCCATATTGATCCCGGCCTTGGTAGTGGCTACATTAACCGATGAACATACCCGCTCGGTTGCAGCCAGCGTCTCCGGTATGGCTTCTATCAATGCCCTATCTCCTTTGGTAAAGCCTTTATGAACCAGGGCGGAAAAACCGCCGATAAAATTCACCCCGACCTCGTTGGCGGCTTTGTCCAGATAGGAGCCGATCTTAACCATGTCCGGACTGGATAGTCCATCGGCTACCATCGCGACCGGACTAATAGATATGCGTTTGTTAATTATAGGTATGCCATATTCTTTTTCAATATCATCCCCGGTCTTTACAAGCTCAGATGCATAACGCAATATTTTGTCATATATTTTTACGCCTGTTTCCTGACCGCTGCCGCCGCGGCAATCTAAAATATTAATCCCCATAGTAATAGTTCTAATATCCAGATTTTCAGTCTGCAGCATGGAAACAGTTTCCAATATCTCATCCTTGCTGATACTAAAAGGCATATAATCCACTCCCCGAATGCAGCTTATAACCGCTGTTATTCATGGTAATAAGGTTTTCATGTATAGCCAGAGGGAGATTCCCCTCTAAGGGACAACATATGTGTCTTAATATGACATTATTAATGTTTCCGCAGCGAGGGTGTTCCCCTTTTGTAAGTCTTTTTTCTTAAACCCGGTGCATGAATTTAAATATATCTTCATGCTGAACAGTGATCTTAATACCCATTTCTTCTCCCTTGCGGGTCAAAATATCCCTTAATGTAACGACATCTGTCTGGCTACCACTAGTATCCACCACCATAACCATTGTGAAAAATTCCTGCAAAATAGTTTGACTGATATCTAAAATGTTAATCTGTGCTTCAGCCAGAATCGTTGATATCATGGCGATAATCCCAACTTTGTCATGGCCCAGCACGGTAATTATTAGGCGTTTTCCTTCCTCCGGCCTGGTCATACTATCCCTCCATTTGCTCGACTACGGCGGCGCACCGACTGCACAGGGTAGTATGCTTCGTATTGGCACCCACCGACAGATCAATAATCCAGCAACGTTCACATTTGTTCCCCTCGGCGGCCTGCACCTTGACCCATACACCACTGACTTCATCCAGGGCCAGGGCATCTGCAGGCTTCTCATCCGCCGGTTTAACATCAACCCGGGATACGATCAATATTTTATCCAGCTGTCTGGTGTCCTGCAGCAGTTCCAGCCATTCAGAAGCGGCATATATGGTCACCCAGGCCCCTAAAGAGTGGCCGATGACCTTCTGGCTGCGCGCTTCTTCCATAGCTTTGGTAACAACTTCCCGCACCTGCAAAATCTTGTCCATCCTGGCTTCCAAGGCCTCGTCAAATTTCACTTTGCTTTCACTGGGCCATGCCAATAAATGCACACTGGCGGGATCATTTTCTTTTTTAATATATGTCCATATTTCTTCACACGTAAATGCCAGTACCGGTGCCAATATTACTACCAAATCATTTATGAGCCGGTAGAGTACGGTCTGAGCCGCCTTGCGTTCCGGGTCATTCTTGTCGTTGCAGTATAGCTTGTCTTTGATAACATCAAAATAAATACTGCTTAAATCTACGGTACAAAACCGATGGACGGTATGGAAAACCACATGAAACTCATAGTCGGCATAGGCTCTGGTAACCCTTTGCACCACTTTATTAAGTTTTAAAAGGGCCCATTTATCTAGTTCGGTCAATTGCTCATAAGAGACCGTATCCTTGACCGGGTCAAAATCGTAGAGGTTGCCCAGTATAAAGCGGCAGGTATTTCTGATCTTGCGATAAGCTTCACTGGACTGTTTGATAATGTTTTTCGAAATAGCTATATCGTTACGATAGTCGGCTGAAGATACCCACAAACGCAATATATCAGCACCCAGCTCCTCGATCATCTGCAGAGGATCCACAGTATTGCCCAGTGACTTGGACATCTTGTGACCTTTTTCATCGACTAAAAAGCCGTGGGTCAATACCTGTTTGTAAGGAGCCTTCCCCCGCACCGCTACCGCGGTTGACAGGGAAGAATTAAACCAACCCCGGTGCTGGTCGCTGCCTTCCAGGTACAGATCAGCCGGCCACCTTAAACCAGGGGTCGTCTCCAATACTGCCATATGGGATGAGCCTGAGTCAAACCAGACATCCATAATATCAGTTTCTTTACTGAATTTTTGCTGGCCGCAATGCGGGCAAACGAATCCATCCGGCAACAGCTCAGCGGCATCCTTCATAAACCAGATATCCGAACCGTGTTTTGCAAACAGATCGCTGATTCTTGCGATGGTTTCAGGAGTAATAATAGTTTTTTCACAGTGGTCACAATAGAAGATAGGAATAGGAACACCCCAGGTCCGCTGCCGGGATATACACCAATCACCGCGGTCTCTGACCATGCTGTAAATGCGCTCCCGCCCCCAGGAAGGAATCCATTGCACCTCGTCAATTGCCTGCAGTGCTTCCTGACGGAATCCATCTATGGAAGCAAACCACTGAGACGTAGCCCGGTAGATTATGGGGTTGCGGCAACGCCAGCAATAGGGGTATTGATGTTCATAGTCAGACGCCTTTAGCAGCATACCTAAAGATTCAAGTTCATCGATTACGTTTTTATTGGCTTTATGAACCGGAATTCCTTTAAACTTGCCGGCTTCTTCCGTAAATTTACCACTGTTATCTACAGGGGAAACTACCCCCAGTCCGTATTCCCGTCCTACGTAAAAGTCATCCTCACCATGTCCGGGGGCAGTATGGACACAACCGGTACCGGCTTCCAAGGTTACATGGCGGCCCAAAATTACCAGAGAATCCCGATCCACAAAGGGATGACGGCAAACCGCGCGTTCCATCTCCTGTCCCTTGAATTCTTTAAGTATCTGGCATGAATCCCAATTCAACTGAGCCGCAACATTCTCCAGCAAACCTTTGGCCACTACATATTTTTCATCGTTTACCTGCACCAGCAGATATTCATAATCCGGATGCAAGCAGATTCCTAAATTGGCGGGCAGTGTCCAGGGAGTGGTAGTCCAGATTATGATAAAAGCATCTTCCGGAACGACTCCTTTGCCATCTTTAATGGGAAACTTAACGTATATGGAAGGCGATACCTTGTCATTATATTCAATTTCGGCTTCCGCCAGGGCAGTCTCACAATCTCCGCACCAGTATACCGGCTTTAACCCTTTATATATATAGCCCTTGTTGGCCATATCTCCGAACACTTTTATCTGGATGCTTTCAAATCCAGGCTCCAGGGTCAGATAGGGATGGTCCCAATCCCCTCCTACGCCCAGGCGTTTAAATTCTTCCTTCTGAATATCCACGTATTTTAGGGCATAATCCCGACAATGCCGACGGAATTCAACCACATCCGTATGTTTGCGGTCAATCCCCAGGTTTTTGATGGCCTGTTGCTCAATGGGCAAGCCATGGGTATCCCAACCGGGTACATAGGGCGAATCAAAACCCAGCATTAAGTGCTGCTTAATAATTATATCCTTTAATATTTTATTTAAGGTATGTCCCAGGTGTATATCTCCATTGGAATAAGGAGGTCCGTCATGGAGTATAAATTTCTCATTGCCCTGGTTTTTATCCAGAACCTGCTGATAGATATTGTTTTCCTCCCAAAACTTTAATATCTCCGGCTCTTTATTGGGAAGATTAGCGCGCATGGGAAACTCAGTCTGCGGCAGGTTCAGGGTTGAATCGTATTTGCCTTTTGCCATTATATAAACACCTCACCAGTCATTTTGTTTGTCAACATATCATAAATAGTTAAGAAAAAACCTCTCATCCCAGGGGGCGAAAGGTAAAATCTTGAAACCCAATCTAATAATTAATTTCTTCCGGTATCCCTAAAAACTAATATATTTTAGCATATAGCCGGTGACATAACAACTGCCGCCCTAAAATTAGTGAGTTCTGTTATATAGAAAGCCAGGTAAACTATATATTATTTTATTTGGGAATTAAAGGTATTTTTGTTTTTTGTGGAGAAATAGCTATTAAGAGTATTAACACTCCAGGAGGGATTACAAGTGGGGGATATCGATCACAAAAAAAATAAACAGGCCATGCGCTTTAAAGTATGTTTAAGATCTGGACTAGGTGCTGCCCTGCTAGGCTTAGGCATCGGCATCTGTCTACATTTATATCCGCATATCAATCACATCCTGTTTGCCAGCATTTTCGCCGGCCTGGGCGGGGTCTGTATCGGGCTATATTCATCACATCGAAACTTGATTGAATTTGTTGATCCAGCCCTAATACTGGCTGATTTCGCTCAAACGGTAGCCAACGGCGATCTTAGCAAGCGGGTAAACCTTATAAACAGCGGCTATATGCAAATGGTGGCTGATGCCACGAACAACATGATTGAGCGTTTGAGAGATTTGATTGAGAATACCGGTCAGGTCGCCGAAATTATCACTCAATCTTCAGAAAACCTGTTGGCCTTATCTGAGGAAACGGGGATGGCCGCCCACGAAGTAGCCCAGGCCATGGGACAAATAGCGGCTGGTGCTGACGAACAAGCCAATTATTCTCAACACACTACTGATTTAATTCTGAATCTGGCGGAAACGATTGACGCTGTCGCTGAAAACACCCAAAAGTGTGTCCACACTTCAATACAGACCCAGCAAGCTATCAAGGACGGAGAAAATGCAATTGAACTGCAAAACAGCCGTATGCAGGAAAGCTATCAGGCTATTCAGGGAGCCAGCCAGACCGTAGAATTACTGAATGAAAACTCTACCCGTATCGAGCAAATCGTGGAGGTAATCAGCAGTATCGCTGACCAGACCAATCTTTTAGCCTTAAATGCAGCAATTGAGGCATCCCGGGCTGGAGAGCAAGGCAGGGGCTTTGCAGTGGTGGCCGATGAGGTGCGCAAACTGGCTGAACAGTCGAATTTATCAGCTCGGGAAATTGCCGGGCTGATTAAACAGATGCAGCTTAATATCCGTCAGATGGTGTTAGATATGAATGAAACCAGGGGTGTATACAAACAACAAGCCGAGGCAATCAATTCCACCAACCAGGTATTTGGCGCCATTGTTAAAGGCGTAACTAATATTGATAATGAAATAATTGAAATCTCCTCTGCCACTGAAGAAATGTCGGCTTCCACGGATGAGCTGGTGCAAGCGGTTAAATCAGTGGCAGTGATTGCTCAGCAAACTGCCGGTAATTCTGAAGAAGTCAGTCAACTGGCTGAAAACCAGGTTATCTCCTTACAAGCGGTGATCTCCGCAATCGAATTATTAAAAGAAAATTGTGCCAACGTAAAAAAATTGATTGACACCTTCAAGGTATAAAAAAACAGCAGTCAAAAATCTATTTTCTATCTAACCTCCAGAACAGCAGGCCATACTCACTCATGAAAATGGCGGGTTATACGGATGCTAAACGACATTCCCTGTCGGATTTTTAAGCATATGCGATGATGCCGACTTTTATAAATTAAAGATTAATTCCCCTACCGGGACTTCTGGTGCTACCTTAACGGTCGTTATAAAGGTTGCGGTGAAATTCCTTGTTATCCCGCATCTATTAAAGTTACTAACGAGCCATGAGCACTTTACTCAGGAAGTTCCTGGTTCTCTCCTGGCAAGGATTGAGCAGGACTTCCTCGGCCTTACCTTCCTCAACGATCAAGCCTTCATCCATAAAAATGACCCGCTGGGCAACCTCGCGCGCAAAGCCTATTTCATGGGTTACCACCACCATGGTCATGTGCTCCATGGCCAGGTCTTTCATAACCTGCAACACCTCTCCAGTTAATTCTGGATCCAAAGCGGAAGTCGGCTCATCAAAACACATAATATCTGGATTTAGGGCCAATGCCCGGGCAATAGCAACCCTCTGCTGCATTCCGCCGGAAAGTTCGAAAGGATAACTATTGGCATTATTCTCCAGTCCTACCTTGTTTAGCAGGGCCAATGCCGTTTCCCGGGCTTGATCCGGATCAGCCTTGTTGACCAGCAAAGGAGCCAGCATAAGGTTTTCCAGCACCGACATATGGGGAAATAAATTAAAGCTTTGGAAAACCATGCCCATTTTTTGTCGCATACGGGCAATGTCTTTTTCGCTGCTATAGACGGCTCTTCCACCTGCATCGTTTTCCACCATAATCCCGCCTTGAATTTCTATCCGACCTCTATCGATTGTCTCCAGCCGGTTAAGGCAGCGTAAAAAGGTGCTTTTTCCAGAACCTGAAGGGCCGATAATAGCTATAACTTCCCCTTTTTCAACCTGCAGAGAAATACCTTTTAATACCTCAGTACTATTAAATTTTTTGTAAATATCCTGTGCTTGCAATATATACATGGCGATTACTTCTCCTAACGATAATAATCCAGTCTGGATTCCAGCCATTTAAAAAACTGTTGCACAACGGCAGTCATTAATAAATAAAACAGGGCTGCAATCGCAAATGGGATCAGGGTATCATCTCTGACCGCATGGATCCGAGCCGCTCGTGACAGCTCACTAATGGCGATAACATAAACCAGGGCAGTATCCTTAACCAGGTTAATCACTTCATTGCCGACCGGAGGTATAACCCGCTTGAATACCTGGGGAAGGATAATTTTAGTCATGGTTTGGCGCTGGCTTAATCCCAGTACATCCGCTGCTTCGTACTGTCCTTTTTCTATCGATTGAATACCGGAGCGGAAAATCTCAGCCAGATAGGCCGCGTAGTTTAATACGAAGGCCAGATATACAGCCGTTTCACGCTCCACCCGCAACCCTATAACCATAAGTCCAAAATACCAGAACAACAATTGCAACAGCAGGGGCGTGCCTCTAAACAGCCAGACATAAAGCTCCATAAACCAGGCCAGTGGTTTAAAATGGGAAAGCCGGGCGATACCCATTACGACCCCCAGGGGCAAGGCAAATATCAGCACGATAAAAAAAAGCTGCAGGGTTACCGTCCAGCCTTTAAGCATGGAGGGCATCAAAGTTATAATATATTCCATCTCAATCCCCTTTATTAATGAAGGCATAAAGGATAGTGACAGGCTAACAATACTTCATCAGCCTGCCACGGTTAAATACCTTAAATCGTTTGTATTATACCTATTTGTTTATTATGTCTTTTCCGAGCCACTTTTCGGATATCCGGCTGGCTGTTCCATCGTTCTTCATAGCTGCTAAAGTCTTGTTAAGTTCGGCCTGGAAAGCTTTGTCACCTTTTCTTAAGCCCACTCCGAAATACTCCATTCCGAAGTTTTCATTAAGTACTTTGAATTCATTGGGATGATTTTGAACATAGTAGAGTCCTACTACTTCATCAACGATAACTGCCTGCAATCCGCCGCCTCTTAGATCCCGCAGGGCCATATCATTGGTGTCAAACTGTAACAGGTTGTCCTTGATAACATCAAATGTTTCTTTATCTGCCTCAACAGCCTCAATGGCGCTGCTAGCTGCTTGAATACCGATCTTTTTACCAGCCAGATCAGCCTTGGTTTTGATGGGTGAATTGGCTGGAACGATAATTATCTGGTAGTCTTTAATATAAGGGTCAGTAAACAACATCTCATTCTTTCTTTCCTCGGTAATCGTTAAACCGTTCCAGATCACATCAATATTGCCGCTGTCGAGTTCATCAGTTTTGGCGTCCCAGGAGATGGCTTGAAACTTTACATCTACACCCATTCTTTTGGCTGCTTCCTTAGCCAATTCAATGTCAAAACCTATGATTTCATTATTTTTGTCCCGGAAACCCATGGGCGGAAAAGCATCATCCAAGCCCACCACGAATTCTCCCTTGTCCTTGATATCCTGCCAGGATGTGTCGGCCTTAGGAGCCGGTTGGTTATCTCCGTCCTTGGGCGCCTTTGAGCCACAGCCAACCGCCAAAATGGAAAGGGAAAAACACAACAACAAAATGAGCGCTAGTTTTCTTTTCAACAAAAAAACCTCCCATAATTTATTTGACAACTATATTCTACTTTAACTCATTAAACAAGTAAATAATCTGCTGACGGTATTTTAATATATTTGTCCATGGCTTGTCTGCATGGCAAACATTAATTACCGTTATCTACAAAATGACTTTCTGACAATATGGTTCAATGCAGCAGTCTTGGCAGGCTGGCCGACGGGCTTTGCAAACCTTGCGCCCGTGAAAAATGAACAGATGATGGCTGATACTCCAGATTTCTTCGGGGAGAATGGCTTTCAGGGCTTTTTCAGTTTTTTCCGGATGTTTTTCTTCTACCAGTCCAATCCGGTTTACTACTCGCTGTACATGGGTGTCTACCCCTAAACCCGGCCGGTTAAAGCCCACCGCCATGATTACATTGGCACTCTTTCTGCCGATTCCCGGTAATTCCAATAACTGCGCAAAATCCTCCGGAACCTTGCCACCATATTTTTCTAACAAGATGGTTGATAACTGCCGGATGTTTTTGGCCTTATTTTTATAGATACCGACTCCCTTAATCCTCTCTTCCAGTTCGCCAATGTCCATAGCCGCAAAATCAGCCGGGGTATTGGCATCAACAAATAGATCGGCCGTTACCCGGTTGACCTGCTCATCCGTACTTTGGGCTGATAACACTACCGCTACCAGCAGTTCAAAGGTCGAATTATAATTAAGCATAGGCCCGGCATCGGGGTATGCTTGCTGCAATAATTCAATTATCTTTAGGCTTCGGTTTGCCACGATCATTTGCCCCGCCTTTTTATAATACCTTGCTCAGAAAAGATTGGGTACGTTCATTACGGGGGTTGTCAAATATCTGCTCGGGTGAGCCTTCTTCCATAATTTTCCCCTCATCCATGAAAAGAACCCGATGCCCCACTTCACGGGCAAAACCCATTTCATGGGTTACCACCATCATGGTCATCCCTTCGCGGGCCAGGTCTTTCATAACCTCCAAGACCTCCCCGACCATTTCCGGGTCGAGGGCGGAAGTCGGTTCGTCAAAGAGCATGACCTTAGGCTGCATAGCCAATGCCCGGGCAATAGCCACCCGCTGCTTCTGCCCGCCGGACAGTTGGTTGGGATATACATTGGCTTTATCGAGCAAGCCAACTTTTCTAAGCAGATTCCTGGCATTTTCTTGGGCTTCTTCTTTGGGGATACCCTTTATTTTTATGGGTGCCAGGGTAACGTTGTCCAAGGTGGTTTTATGCGGAAAAAGGTTAAAATGCTGAAATACCATCCCTACCTGCTCTCTGATCCTATCAATGTTAACCCGGGATTGGGTGACATCTTCCCCGTCAATCAAGATTTGCCCGGAATTAACCTTTTCCAACTGATTGACACATCTTAGCAGGGTGCTTTTGCCGGAACCACTGGGGCCGATTACGCAGACGACTTCCCGGGGAGCGATGTAACAGCTGACACCCTTTAGAACTTCCAGACTGCCAAAATTCTTGTGAATATTCTTCACTTCAATCATTCGGTCGCCAGTCTCCTTTCCACATAATCCCCTAACATAGCCAAAAGTTTTGTCATTATAAAATAGATGATCGCTACGGTTCCCCAGACCCAGGCAGCATTGTAACTCACTGAATACAGCAGCTTACCCCGCAGCGTCAACTCGGAAACGCCAATCAAGGAGACCAGGGAGGTATCTTTTAACATGGCGATAAACTCATTAATTAGGGGAGGAATTACTACCTTATAGGCCTGGGGCAGAATAATATACCACATCGTCTGACCATGAGTCATTCCCAGGGAACGGCCGGCTTCCATTTGTCCTTTATCGATAGCTTGAATTCCCGCCCGGACTATTTCTGCTATATAAGCCCCGCTGTTTAAACTACAGGCAATAACTGCAGCCGAAAAATCTCCTACATGCCCAAACATCGGAAGTATACCGAAATACAGCAGCAATATCTGCACAAACAAGGGTGTACCGCGGAAGAAATCGATATAAAATGTGGCTATACCGTATATAAGCCGCCGCTGCGGGGATAATTTGGCCAGACCGAATATTAGTCCCAATATCATGCCGAAAGCAACTGCCAAAGCGGTTAACTCCAAGGTGACCAGCGCTCCTAATAACAGGACATCCAGGTTGCTGGTAATTAATTTTAATCCATTGATTTCCATCAGGGTTTGTATAAAGTTGATACCAAAAAGACCGGGCATAACGTGAGACATATTTACCTCCCCAATTCACAAAATCTACCGGTGGGTTTATTGGTTTATAACAGTATTAAAGCCCGCTCAATCAACGTACCGGGTACGTATCAATCGCAGGCTCTAAATGCGCGGCTTGGCTTTACTTCTGTCAACAGCCTGAACCTTTTTGACAGTCGTTGGTTATACGTTACTGCTTAATCCATTTCTGGTAAATTTCATCGTATTTGCCGCTGGCTTTTACTTTTTCTAATCCATCATTTATAACATTGAGCATTTGCTTATTTCCTTTTTTAACGGCAATTCCATATTGGTCATCGGCTGAGAATACATCGCCCACTATTTTGGTCTTACCCTGGCCGGTTGTGGATATATATTCGTAGGTTACGGCATAATCGTTTATAACTGCATCAATACCGCCCTTTTCCAGTTCCATAAAGGCTTCTCCAACGCTGTCGAATATCTTTACGGTAGTATTGGGATCTTGCTTTTTAATGTCATTACAGGCATCAGCTCCAATGGTACCTACCTGTCCGGCTATCCGTTTGCCTTTTAAATCATCCGGGCTCTTAATTCCTTCGGTATCCTTCTGTACGGCAATGATAAGGCCGGCATTAAAATAGGGGGTGCTGAAATCAACCGATTTTTTTCTTTCTTCGTCGATCGACATCCCGGCGATGGCGCAATCGGCCTTATTGGATTGCAAAGCCGGAATTAATGATTCAAAGCCCATATGGGTAATCTCAGCTTTGTATCCTTCAGCTTCAGCGATAGCACGGATTAAGTCCATGTCAAAACCGACAAACTCATTGTTTTCTTTAAATTCGAAAGGCTTAAAACCAGCTTCGGTGACAACCCTTAATACCTTTTCCTGGTCTTGATTATCGGCGGCATTTTTACCGCAGCCGCTTACAGTCACCAGCATCCCCATTACGAGCAGGGCTGAAACCAAAATCGCAGTAATTTTTTTCAAACTTTCTCACTCTCCCCTTCTTAATCTACGTAATGCTAACTTAATAATTATACAGCTAACCGTATATAACGACAAGAAGTTTTCTATGGTTTAACCTGGTATTCCTAATAAATACGCCCTTTGCCCACCTTGATCAGATCATTTTTTTCCGGCTAAAATTGCTCTCCGTTTTGCAAATTGGGACATAATATAAAATAGTTGCTAAATCATTTGCAAATCATCAGGTTATCCCTTTTAGCCGTGGGACAGTCTGGTACCAGCTCAGATGGAGATATTAATAATGAACTCTGATTTTAAGCGCACTGAAGCAGAATTAATGATGATGCTGGTAGCCCTGATATGGGGTGTTACCTTGGTATTGATTAAAAATGCCCTGGCTGATATTGGGCCTTTTCTTTTTTTAGGTATAAGATTTATTTTAGCCTTTTTGTTTCTGGTTTTATTTTCCTTTAAAAATATTTTTAGATATAATGATACAACCCTGGCAGCCGGTTCATTGTTAGGCTTTTTCCTGTTTATTGGGTATGTTTTTCAGACCGTGGGCCTGCAGTTTACGACTTCCTCTAATGCCGGCTTTATTACAGGAGTTTCGGTGGTTTTAGTTCCCATTATGATGGCGGTTAAAAAACGCCAGCTGCCTTCCTGGCTGACTACCTTTACAGTAATTCTGGCAGCCGTTGGGCTGTTTCTTTTATCTGTGCCAGCCGGTAAAATCAGTCTGAGCTACGGTGATTTTTTGATATTAATCTGTGCTTTTGGATTTGCCCTGCACATAGTATTCGTAGATCATTACTCCCATCGCCATAATCCTGTGGCAATTACCGGAGTTCAGATTCTGTTCGTAGGCATTTTGTGTATGATAACCGGCCTGCTGTCAGAACCCTGGCCGGATCATTTCACCCTGAATGCAATTACCGCTATTATTGTAACTTCTCTATTTGCCACCTCCATGGCTTTTCTCCTGCAAAATTATCTGCAGAAATTCAGTACCCCTACCCGTTTCGCAGTAGTGTTAACATCGGAACCGGTATTTGCTGCCCTGGCCGCCTACCTGTGGGCGGGCGAGCTCCTATCCCAGCGCGCCTATACCGGGGCGGGACTGATTCTTTTGGCCATGCTTCTCTCCATCCTGCTGCGCAAAAAACCCGCTAACGACCCGTTGATGTCAAGGGTATAGGATGTTTGAGGTGTTTTAAAATCATATAGTCTTCTTTGGTTTAAAAAATGTATTATAGGCGTGGCGGGTGTTTTCTAATTTTGAATCGAGGTATTAAAAAGAAAGCATTTGTCAGCGGGGGTAATTTTAATTGCGTATTTGTCAATTAAAATAAGGTGCTAATTTTAAGTCTAATATTTCCTGTAGTAGGACACCCTTCCCTGGTTAAGAGCAGGGTGTTATGGAACTTGGGAAGAATTCCTACTCCTTGCTGATGGGGAGTTTTTCTCTTAGCTGCTCTGGGCTTAAGCCAAAGATAGCTACCAGTTTGTACCGCGATGTCTCTCCTCTGAGCAGGCTGATGTTCCTTCTGGGAAGATCTAATTCACGAGCCAGGAAGTCAATTAATGCCTGGTTAGCTTCACCTTCTACCGGCGGAGCAGTCAGCTTAATTTTGAGCCTTCCCTCCGTAACACCTACTATCTGGCTGCGCGATGAGCGAGGTTGTACCTGCACCTCCAGATAGATGCCATTATTATGGGGTGTTATCTTTAGTGTCATTTCTTGCCTCCATGTCCAGTTTACCTAAATTATCCAGAATGTCTTTAACATCTTTACTGAAGAAAAAATCGCTTAGTTCATCTGCCTTACGCTGACTGCGTTCCAGCATATCCAATTCACCTGTTATCTGGGCTTTTATTTCTGCGTTAAACATATTTAAGCGTTTAATAATCTCCTGATAAACCGTAAACGCTTCCGCAATTTTCTTTTTGGAATCCTCCAGAATCATATCGGCTTCCTTTTGGGCATTTATTTTTAGCATCTCAGCGGTTTGTTGAGCCAGGATTAGACTGTTATTCATCGTTTCCTCCAGTTTATGATAACGCTCCAGCTCATATCTTACCTTTTGCAGGCTTTCTTTTAACTGGGAATTTTCACTGTAGATGTTTTCAAAGTCCTGCGCCAGTCTATATTGGAAATTTTTTACTTCTTCCGGGTTGTAACCACGCAGGGATTTGTTAAACTGCTGGTTGCGTATTTCCATTGCGGTTATCATGATCCCATCCCCCTTATATTCTTTTACAAAATTAATGCAGGTTTGATTTATACAAAGGCATGGCCGTAAGTCCGTCCGGGAAGAGCCCCAAAATTTTTTCAAAACCGGAGGTAGCCTCCCAGTTACCGGCCATGATCTCGGTAATAGCATCCATATACAGGGCAACTACCTGACTTAGCAATCCGGATGGGTAGTATTGCCCATCTATTCGCAAAGATTTAAGTCCCCAGCCCATCAGTTCGGCCAAATAAGGATATAGTGATCTTTCCAGGGGATTATATATATGATTACGGCACTTGTAATCACTTAACACTTTATAATTCTGCCCATATTCATCCTGCAGGTCGACTGGGTTTCGCCTGCAATCCAAGGCACATCCGGAGTCTAAAACTTCACCCGAGTGGATACATAAATCAGTAATAATACCTGGCAACGGTCCTTGTACGAGTAGTTCCATATCTCCATCTTTGCCTAGCAGGCTGACCAGATCGGAACCTCTCATTTCCAATGCAACCACTATCCGTTTTGCTCCTGATTGTTTTAAAAAAGCGCTAGCCCGATCATTACAGACATTAAAACCGTAGCCGGTCCAAAGCATGATATCACTGGACCGCAATATCCTTAAACTGCCTAAATCATTAACAATCAGTCCGTCCAACTGACTTAAAAAAGATTGCTGGCTTAGTTCGTAAATATCGGTTAAATCCTGCTGACAAACGATTCGGGGCGTTTCCAGCAGTATTCGGCTGTCATATCCCCGGCAGATTTCCAATGCCTTTATAATATTCTCAGCCTCCCAATTGACTGCTTGCTGACGCATACTGTCGAGTCCCAAAACAACGTTGTTTATACCCATTTCCAGCATATTCTCTAGACCCTCAAAATCACCCACTTTGACCGTTAATTCGGGTTTTACCGCCACTGTGGGTATAGGTTTTTTAAGTTGCAGATCGGTATAAGTCAACCTGCTCAGCCGGATAGGCTTCGTAATAAAATGAGGCTCTCTGGCACCGCTTAAACCAATGTCATCCCAACTGGTACGCTTAAGAAAGCTGCCGGCTGTTAAATCTCTAATACGCCGGTCATAAAGTTTTTGACAATCATTTTCGGAAACGATATATGAATCGGGGTTATCCAGATATATGTCCAAAGCCCTACGGTATGTCGCCACGGTAAAAGCCAGATGTTCCTTACTGCGCATGCGCCCTTCTATTTTAAAGGAGTTGACTCCTGCTTCGATAAGATCCACCAGTTGGGGATAAAGACAGAGGTCTTGGTGGGCTAAATAGTATTGAGCTTCATGAGATTCCGGTTGAGAAACATGGGAGATTTTATAGGGCCAGCGGCAGGGTTTGCGACAACGCCCGCAGTTACCGCTCTCATCAAATATAAAACTGCTTAAGTAGCACTGGCCTGAATGAGAAATACATTGATCCCCATGCACAAAATACTCAAGCCCTAGGCAGGTTTCTTTATGAATAGCCCGGATCTCCTCCCGGCTCAGGTTTTTGGATAGGATTACCCGGCTGATACCCTGATCTTCAAGTAATTTAATGGCTGCCATATTATTGATGCCCATCTGCACACTGGCATGTAAGGGAATACGGATGTTAAGTTCCTGACATAGTTTTATCAGTCCTAAGTCCTGAATAATCAGAGCGTCAACTCCCAATTGATCAAGAAACAGCAGATAATCCTTTATTGCTTCGATTTCATTTGGTTTGTACAGGCTGTTTACAGTAATATATATTTTTTTGCCGAATTGGTGCAGTAAGCTGACAGCTTCGGTCAACTCAGTATCAGAAAAATTAAATTCTGGACGCAGCATGCGCATATTATAACGCTTGCCCCCCAGATATACTGCATCAGCACCTGATTTTACAACCGTTTCCAAAACCGCCATGGTTCCTGCCGGAGCCAAGAGTTCAATATTTTGCCCTGACATGCTGTAACTCCTTCAATCCGAAAATAGAATCAGATAAACCGGTAAATTGGATTTACCCATTGTTTTTTTTTTGACACTGGGTTTTTATTAGAATTATCTAAACTAAAAGGCTGCTTAACTTCTGAAGCAATGTTTTAGAAGTGGCGGTTAATTAAATCCACCCCTATCTAAAACATAGCTTCATTTTTTCATGCATGGTTATGTTCTGCAGACATAGGGTGTCAGTTAAAATATCCCTAACAATAGACTGATGATGACTCTGCGTACAATTTCAATGACAAAGATAACAAAAATTGGTGAAAAATCTATTCCGCCAATAGGAGGAATCAACTTACTGAAAGGAGCCATTACCGGATCAGTTATTTCATATATAAATCTAAAGACTGGCTGGGATGGATCGTGAGGCACCCATGACAAGAGTACCCGGGCAATGACTATATAGATATAAACTAAAAATATAGTATTTACTATACTTATTAATCCCAAAACAGAGAGTCCTCCTTAATCTTTTTTTTCGCCTAGTTCCTTGGATCTGATGCTGGCGGCCTCTACCGCGTTAAAGATAGCACTACGCACACCACCGGCTTCAAGTTGGCGAACACCAGCAATCGTTGTTCCGCCAGGCGAACATACCTGTGCTTTTAATATAGCAGGATGCTCCCCGCTGTCTTCCAGCATCGTAATACTGCCTTTAAATGTCTGTAAAACCAACTGGCGAGCAATATTGCTGTTAAGTCCCGCATTTACGGCAGCCTCCATCAAGGCTTCTACCAACAAAAAAACATAGGCAGGCCCACTGCCGGATACGGCTGTAACTGCGTCCATGTATTTTTCATCAATAATGATTGACTTGCCGCTGCCATTCAATAAAGCCCGCACAAAATTAAGATCATCGTCTGTAGTCCGACTGCCCGCACAAATAGCAGACATTCCCTCTCCAACCAGACTGGGTGTGTTGGGCATAACCCTTACTATCCGGGTTGGCTGATTATTCAGGTTTTTTTCCAGATCTACAGTTTTGATCCCGGCGGCTACTGATATGAGGAGTTTTTGATCATTCCAGAAAACAGCCGTATTATTAAGCACTTCCTGTACCTGGCCGGGCTTAACAGCCAGAATAACGATCTGGGATTTGCCTACTAAGTCACCGGCAGGCATAGCAACCGCCTTATAATCGTTAGAAAACAGATCCACCCTGTCCTGGTCAGGGTCGCACACGTAGATAAAGTCAGGTCTGTATTCAGAACTGCCGTGTATGCCTTTGAGCAAGGCGTAAGCCATTTTCCCGCAACCAATGACACCCAGGTTAAAAGACATTATCTGTCTCCTCTAAAGGCATCTGTCAGCGCGCCGCCTTTTCGCATCAGGGAACGATGATCTTTGGTAACCTCAACATTAGAAGGCGCAAATAAAAATATGTTGCGTCCCAATTGCTGGCTTTGCCCATCTAGTGCATAGACCGTACCACTTATAAAGTCAATAATCCTTTGGGAAATTTCCGGAGGCGTATTTTCAAAATTAAGAATAACCTGTTTGCGATTTTTAAGGTGATCGGCTAAAGCTTGTACTTCTTCAAACCTTTCCGGCTCGCAGACGACTACTTTTAGATTTTTGTTTGTATGAATACTGACTAGATTATTGGTTGCTTTGTTTTCGCGTTCGACCGCAGCAGGGAGTTCCATTACGTGTTCTTCTACCTCAGTCTGTACCCCCAACCAGCTCCAAAAGCTATCTAACAATCCCATTTTAACCCTCCTAAAATTTTGAATCTTTTAAGGCATCTTTGTTATTTATGTAAAAATGGCACTGCCTATACGCACCATATTGGCCCCTTCTTCCACTGCCACCTCATAATCCTGGGACATACCCATGGAAAGGTATTTTAATTCAACCTGAGAAAATGATTTTTCTTTGAACTTATCCCTAAGGGCTGCCAATTCTGCAAAAACAGGTCGGCTTTCCTCTCCTGCGGAGCTTAAAGATGCCATGGTCATAAAACCTTTTACCCGCAAAGCGGTCAATTCTCCGACCGAGTCCAGAAACCCTCTTACATCAGCGGGATCAACTCCGGCCTTTTGGGTTTCCCCCGATATATTTACCTGAAGCAGTACCGGCATTTCAATATTAAGATTTTGGGCTCTTTTATTTATTTCCTGAGCCAAATGCCAACTGTCCAAGGAATGAATGAGTACCGCTTTGCCTACAATATCTTTTACCTTGTTGGTTTGCAACCTGCCAATCATGTGCCAGTTAGCCTGCGGGATTGCTTGCTGCTTGCTTTTCAGCTCCTGGGTGCGGTTTTCCCCAAAATCGTGTATCCCCAAATCAAAGGCGGCTTGAGCTTGGCTGATATCAACCGTTTTACTAACGGCTATCAGGGTAACGTCCTTGCCGCTGCGGCCCCCGTTCCGGGCGGCCCGGTCAATTTTTTGCTGTATTTCCACTATCCTTGATTTTAATTCTTCTATTTGCGAATACGACATAATTTCCATCACCTTTGTATCTGCACTAGAAGCGTTTCATAAATAGATTTTCGTCCCGGTTATAGCTTTTGTTTGACTGCTGCGGGGTTAACAACTATTATGTCATTTGCTTCAATTCCCTCAATTACAGCAATATCGTCTTTTTGGTCTAAAACCTTGACAGTCTTAAATATTATATTTTCGCCCTTCGTGCAGTATATTCCTTTTTCTTGTCCCCTTTTAACCAGAGATTTTTGGGGTACAAGATAGCCATCACTGGAATTATAGACCATTTCCACTTCCAATAAGCGACTATCCAGCAGTTCCTCCAGAAAATCATCGCTTTCAAGCAGCAGGAAAATTTCATCATTATCCCGCTTATAGTCCGCTACCTGGAAAAACCCCAGCGATTTATCTTTGACTAACAGTTTCACCTTCTGCTGTTTGTTAATGGTCAGATCGGGATCCGACACGGGAAAATGAGCCAATATTAAGCTTGGAATCAGATTATTGACAATTTTGAATACACCTTGGCCGGCCTTTATTTCATCAGTATTTGGAGGCAACAACGGCTGGTACTTGAAAACCTCCGGTCCAACTGATGCCAGCTTGATATCACTAAGAGCCGCCTCCAACCCGTCCACCCGACGGGTATATATCCCTGCGGTCGGGGCATACAGCGCGGTTTTACGACCCGAATTCAGGTAATAACCGACCAGGGTACTGCGGGCCACCTTGTCTCTCTCGGCCACCGCATTCTCAAAACGCCCCACGGTCGGAGCCTTTACCGTAATTTCACTGCGCAATACCAGCCCTTGGCCCTTTAGCTTGTCCTCCAGACAACCGTAGATAGGGACGGTTGTATCCAGTTGCTTGCGGCCGTACCAGACACTTATATTTTGCCCGGTCTTATAGATTAAACCCGTGCCCAAAAATAATATTAGGATTAGTAAGGCACATTTTAACAACCGTTTTTTTACAATTTCCCTTTCATGGCGTTTCATCCGGTCGGACAAATAAATCACTCCGTTTTAAAATATTGGGGATTCTTTATAGAGCAATAAAGCTTACGCCAAAAATTGAGCCTTTCCCAACTTCACTTTCAACAAATACTTCTCCGCCATGCAATTCCACAATATGTTTCACGATTGAAAGCCCCAGTCCCGTGCCTCCCTGATCCCGAGAACGGGCTTTATCCACCCGGTAAAAACGTTCAAAAACCCGCGGCAGGCTTTCATGTGGAATGCCCACGCCAGTATCGGTAAAAGTAGTTATCAGACGGCTATCCTGTTTTCTGCATCTGATAATAATACTGCCGTTTTCGGGGGTATATTTTATGGCATTATCCAGCAGGTTAATAAAGACCTGGTTTAGCAGATCCTCGTCCGCCAGGATATACGACAAGTCACGCCGGTAAATTAATTCTACCCGCAGGGATTTTTCGCTTATCTGAGGCCCCAGGATGTTTAATGCACTACGCATCGAAGTTAACATGCAGACCGGTTTGGGACGCATACTTTTTTCTTTCGATTCGATAGCAGACAGGGTCAGCAAGTCCTCAATCAATCGGCTTAAACGGTTGGTTTCAGCATCGATAATAGACAAGAAGCGCCGACATTGTTCGCTGTTTTCCATAGCCCCATCCAGCAATGTTTCAACGAAACCTTTGATGGATGTTAAAGGGGTTCTTAGTTCATGGGAGACATTGCCTACGAATTCTGATCTCATCTGGTCGAAATTACGGGCATCGGTCACATCCTGAAAAACCGCTACCGCACCGTTAATATCTCCGGCGGCATCTTTTTGGGCCGTTACATGTACCCGGTAAATCTGGGTATTCGGTCTGATAACGGTTTCGGTAAAGACTTCTTTACCGGTTTTTAATACCTCGGAGATCATATGAAATATTTTTTCGTTATCTGTAATGCTGGAGAAGGTTTGTCCAATCATTATCCCTTCCCTGACCCAAAAAATGTTCTCCGCCGCTTTGTTGGCCAGTATAATGCGGGAATCCTGGTCAAACACCAGCACCCCTTCGCCCATATTGCTCAAAATAGTTCCTATTGTTCCATGGTCTTGCACTGACTGGGTCATCATTATCACCTTCTATGCACCGGCCCGTCTTTTTCAACGAACTTGTAACCTACCCCGCGAACAGTTTCTATATAATCCGGATAGGAAGAATCATCGTTTAGCTTCTGGCGGAGATGCCGGATGTGAACATCAACGGTACGGGTATCGCCCGAAAACTCATAACCCCATACTTTCGCCAAAAGGATTTCACGGGTAAAAACCTTACCCTGATTGACTGTCAATAGCCTTAAAAGTTCAAACTCTTTAGGAGTCAGTTCCAGTTTGGTTTCCCCCATAAAGGCTTCGTATTTGTCAGGTACCAGGGTCAAATCTTTAAAAACGTAAGCCTTTACGCCTGCCGCTTTTTCGGCATCCAGTATCTTTACCGCCCTTAGCCGCGCTTTTACCCGGGCCAGCAACTCCCGCGGACTGAAAGGTTTGGTTATATAATCATCAGCCCCGGCTTCCAGCCCCAGGATAGTTTCGAATTCTTCGCCTTTGGCAGTAAGCATAATAATAGGAATAAATTTATAGTTTTTATCCTGCTTAAGGGTATGACAGACTTCCAAACCATCAATATTCGGCAGCATGATATCTAGAATAATAAGATCCGGGTTTTCGGACTCCACCTGTTGCAGCGCACTTAAGCCATCATATGCTACCACTACCTCAAATCCCTCTTTTTCCAGATTAAATTTAACGAGTTCAACGATATAGGTCTCATCATCCACAACCAGTATTTTAGAGACAGACAAAGTATCACCTCAATGTTTTAGAGCAATTAGCGCCCCCATCCTCCCTGTATCTCCGTTGTCTCTGCGATAGGAAAAAAACAGTTCCGGATGACAGGCCGTACACAAGTTGCTGCTTGTTATATGATGGGGTTTAACTCCATACTTGATAAGCATCTGGCGATTTGTTTCCGGCAAATCCCAGTAAAACTCATTTGAATCTGTAGTCTTAATAATACCATTATATCCCGTAAAAGCCTGATTTACTTTATCATATAAATCACTAGCTACCTGAAAACAACAACCTGCAATACCTGGTCCGATAGCAATATGTACTTCACCACTGCGACTGTTGTATTCCTGTTCCATAGCTTTTAACGTTTTTACAGCTATTTGGGCCATGGTTCCTTTCCAACCGCTATGGGCGACACCAACTGCCCGATGAACCGGATCAAAAAAGAAAATCGGAATGCAATCGGCATAAAATGTAAACAAAAACACACCCGGTGTATTCGTAATCAGGCTATCACAGTTGGGTATGGCCTGCTCATGCCGGAAAGCCCCTTGACCTTGCTGGCTTTTATTTACACTTTGAATAATGTCGCCGTGTACTTGTTGGCAGCACACAGCCTGTCCTAGTTCGGCGTCAAAAATGCGCAAAACATTGCGGCGATTGGTCAATACTTTTTCAGCTTGATCCCCAACGTGCAAACCCAGGTTGCACGCCTCAAATGCCCCGGTGCCACAGCCACCCCGGCGGGTTGTAAAAGCTATATCAACCCCGTCTTGCAGCCAGCTGTCAATACTAAAATACTCCTGGCCTTTTCTATTATAAAGCTGCCATTCACTCATTAAACTCCCTGCCTTACTTCTGTTTCATCTGATCTATGGTGTTAATAAAGCTGTTTAAATCAGTAAACTGGCGGTAGACTGAAGCAAAACGGACGTATGCGACCTCATCCAGATCGCGTAGCCTGTCCATAACCATTTCGCCAATAACCATACTGCTTATTTCCCGTTCATTGACGTCACGAAGATCCAGTTCAATCTGCGCTACAATATTTTCAATAGCTTCGATACTCACCGGCCTTTTTTCACAGGCCCGGCTAATACCATTAAGCAGTTTATTGCGATCAAACGGTTCCCGGGTGCCGCCCTTTTTAATCACCAAGAGGGGCCTTTCTTCCACCCGCTCATAGCTGGTGAACCTTCTTTTGCAAACGATGCATTCCCGGCGCCTCCTGATGGAAAGACCGTCTTCACAGGCCCGGCTATCTATAACCCGGCTATCGGCTTCACGGCAATAAGGACAACGCATCCTCATCACTCCCATTCTGGAAAATGGCTACTGCACTTATTATGAACAAAAAAGCCAACAAATTCAACTTTTATGCGATTTAGTAAGGTCCTTCATCCAGCATATATTTTTTATTGTACGGTTGTTGATCTACTTCACCGAAGATAGGCACTTCAACTAATATGACATCCCGTCCGATACGCACGATCTTCTCCCAGGGCACGACGATCTCTTCCCGCCTGGAGAATATACTCCAACCCCTTAACCGTCCCGGAAGAATAAAGGATAATACTTTGCCTCTTTCCATATCCAGATCAATGTCAATTATACTGCCGAGTTTTTTTCCGTCCAGTACATTTACTACTTCCCGCGCTCTAAGATCCGATATTTTAACCACCCAATCACCTCCTACTCCAACTAATATATGAAAAGTAGAGCTAAAAGTTGCCTAAAGCTGCTATCCAAAAAAACATACAAACGGTATATACTTCTTGATTGTAGAAACAAAATGGCATTTACAGCTAAATATTTTTCTGCCATACTACGATATAAGAAATAGTGTAATTTATGGATATTATCACGATAAACGGGCTGGACTCATATGGAGAGGCCCGCACGGTACTGAGCGATTGAGGTGCCGGATTAGAATTTAATATCATCTCAAGGAGGATTTTTATTATGATGCGGTCTCTTTATACTGCGAGTACAGGTATGTATGCGCAGCAGCTTAATGTTGACAATTTAGCCAATAATATGTCCAACGTTAATACTGTGGGCTTTAAAAAACAGCGGGTCGAATTTCAAGATCTACTGTATCAAACCATTAAACGGCCTGTCTCCACCGAAGAAACCAACCAACCGGTAGGCTTGTCAGTCGGCCTGGGGGTCAAACCAGCCGCTATTGCCACCCTGTTTTCCCAGGGTACCCTGCAGAATACCGAAAACCCTCTGGATGTAGCAATTAACGGTGACGCTTTTTTTAAAATCATGGTAGAAGGTTTTGACGAACCGCTGTATAGCAAAGATGGTTCTTTTAAGATTGACGGTGAGGGCAATCTGGTTACGGCTGATGGAAACAAGGTAGTCGGAGCCGAGCAAATAGATGAAGGAGCCTATGACGTTAAAATTGACGAAACCGGACTCGTTAGTTATATGATTGCGGGTCAAAATGACGCTCAGGAAGCCGGTAGAATAGAACTGGCCAGATTCACAAACCCGATGGGACTTGAAAGGGTGGGCAATAATCTGTATCAAGCTACTCCAAATTCAGGAGAACCCCAGGATTGCGACCTGCTTACCGATAAGTCGGTTTCGCTCATACCGTGCCACCTGGAAATGTCCAATGTGAAGATCGTTGAAGAAATGGTTAATCTAATAACGGCGCAGCGGGCCTATGAAATAAACTCCAAAGTAATTCAGTCCTCCGATGAAATGTTACAGACAGCCAGCAATTTGCGCAGGTAATTAACCAAAAGAGGTAGATAAGCATGGAAATCAAAAACAGCTTGATAAATATCGGAATGGGTACGCCCTACACCAAGCCCCTGGATAAAACCCAGAGTAAGGAGTTTTCCCGCACCCTACAGGCTGCACTGGAGACCAGTGACGAAAAAAAACTCTACGCCAGTTGTCAGGAACTAGAAAGTATATTTCTGTCCAAGGTTCTGGAGTCGATGCGAGCTACGATTCCCGATGGAGGGTTGCTGAAAAAATCCTTTGCCGAAGAGACATTTGAATCGATGCTCTATGATGAATATGCCAAAGAATGCAGCCAAACCGGTTCACTGGGACTAGCGGATATCATCTATAAACAATTAAGTGTTAATTTAAAAACTACTGCAAAATAATAAACAGTTAAAAAGTCAAGTTGGGAGTCAGGATATCACCATTGATCCTGACTCCTTTTATTCTAAAAGAATACCGTATAATGTGCTATATTTCATCATTTAGGCTGGCGTTTTTTAGTTCTGGTTTTGGGGTTCCCCCGACTAGAGTTGAACACACTGCGGTTAGCACCCGTATAGCGGGGATACCGCGCCGCTGCAGCAGATCTTCGACTGATCCTATCACTATTATTAGGACTGACAAGCGCGGGCGGGATATCGCTCTCTGCAAAATCAGCTACCGGTATCTCTTCTCCTTCGTCTGCAATAAACACTTCTTGACCCAAATCTGCCATTACCATTCGCAGCAGTTCCAGGTGTTGTTTATGGTGCTCCGTGTTACGAATTAGCCCTTCAGCAGTTAACGCGGCTAGTTCCTCTGTATTACCGCTACTCAGCAAGTTATCCTTCAAAGAATTTAATATCTCTAAGTGCTCCCCCTCACGTTGCAATACACCTTGAACTATTTTTTTTAAAGTAGGATTATTCATTTCCTGGAAATAGCTTGCATAGCTTTCCTTGGCCGCCTCCTTATCCGAAATTGCCCGATTAAGCAAGGTTAACAAATCCCCAGAATCCATTAGTAGTACCACCTTTCATATTTTAGCTTACATTTTTCTCCTACCACATAATATGAGCTACACTACAATCTGTTACAAAACAACAGGCGGACGTCTTCTAGTGCAATAATTAGAAAAAACTAGACATTCCGGACTTTTATAATTATTCTTTATGCTGTTAGTTGCCATTTTTAATATACTCTTACATAGGCGGTAACAACTGGGAATCTATGAGCATACACTATAGTGTTTAAAGGTGTAATATAACCAACAATTTTCTCTTATTAAAAGGAGGTGAATCGTATGTCCCATTCCAGACCTGGATATAATCACAAACCCCCTTCACCAAATAATTTCTGTCATATGGTAAAAGAGGCGATTACCGATGAAATCGATGCCGTCCAAATGTATGCTAAAATGGCCAACATGGTAGATAATATGACCTTAAAAACCTTGATTCTTAGTATTGCTGGAGATGAGTATGGTCATGCCAAAACCTGGATCGCCATAGATACCCTGCTATGCGGCCACCATTCCCAATGCTAAATGTATAGTCAATATAGCCAGAAGAGGCTTTCCTTCCAGGAAAGCCTCTTCTAAACGTGTCAAGGGGACGGTTCTTTTGACACTAAACGTGTCAAAAGAACCGTCCCCTTGACACCCTTGACAACAGAAAAAAATAATTCCTGGCAACGTCCTACTCTCCCACAGAATCTGCAGTACCATCGGCGCAGGAGAGCTTAACTGCCGTGTTCGGGATGGGAACGGGTGTGGCCTCTCCGCCATTGTCACCAGGAAATCATATTTCTTTATTTACTTCATTCAATGGCGGATACCGCCATTGCAACGCTGCCAGT
>NZ_CGIH01000026.1:112563-185781 GCF_000983115.1 Syntrophomonas zehnderi OL-4 | reverse complement strand
ACACCCTTGACAACAGAAAAAAATAATTCCTGGCAACGTCCTACTCTCCCACAGAATCTGCAGTACCATCGGCGCAGGAGAGCTTAACTGCCGTGTTCGGGATGGGAACGGGTGTGGCCTCTCCGCCATTGTCACCAGGAAATCATATTTCTTTATTTACTTCATTCAATGGCGGATACCGCCATTGCAACGCTGCCAGTTTGGCAGCTAGTGTCGCAAAATAGAAGCCCGCAGGGCTGACTTGCGACGCACCAGGAAATCTTATTTCTTTATTTACTAATCTTATGTTCTCTGAAAACTACAACATGAAGAGGAAGCGGAACATGGTTCTCTCGTGAAATATGGTCAAGCCCTCGATCTATTAGTACCGGTCAGCTTAATGCATCGCTGCACTTACACACCCGGCCTATCAACCACCTAGTCTTGATGGGATCTTACCCTGGCACTAGGTGCCAGGTGGGAGAACTCATCTTGAGGTTGGCTTCGCGCTTAGATGCTTTCAGCGCTTATCACATCCAGACATAGCTACCCAGCTGTGCCTCTGGCGAGACAACTGGTACACCAGCGGTCTGTCCATCCCGGTCCTCTCGTACTAGGGACAGATCCTCTCAATTCTCCTGCGCCTGCGATGGATAGGGACCGAACTGTCTCACGACGTTCTGAACCCAGCTCACGTACCACTTTAATGGGCGAACAGCCCAACCCTTGGGACCTTCTCCAGCCCCAGGATGTGATGAGCCGACATCGAGGTGCCAAACCTCCCCGTCGATGTGAACTCTTGGGGGAGATAAGCCTGTTATCCCCGGGGTAGCTTTTATCCGATGAGCGACGGCCCTTCCACTCGGTACCGCCGGATCACTAAGCCCGACTTTCGTCTCTGCTCGAGATGTCTCTCTCGCAGTCAAGCTCCCTTCTGCCTTTACACTCTGCGCGCGGTTTCCATCCGCGCTGAGGGAACCTTTGGGCGCCTCCGTTACTCTTTCGGAGGCGACCGCCCCAGTCAAACTGCCTGCCTGACAATGTCCCTGCACCGGATTACGGTGCCAGGTTAGAACTTCAGCAATACAAGAGTGGTATCCCAATGGTGACTCCAACAAGCCTTGCGACCTGTTTTCCCTGTCTCCCACCTATTCTGTACATGTACTACCAAAGTCCAATATCAAGCTGCAGTAAAGCTCCACGGGGTCTTTCTGTCCTATCGCAGGTAACCGGCATCTTCACCGGTATTACAATTTCACCGAGCCCCTCGTCGAGACAGTGCCCAGATCGTTACGCCTTTCGTGCGGGTCTGAACTTACCAGACAAGGAATTTCGCTACCTTAGGACCGTTATAGTTACGGCCGCCGTTCACCGGGGCTTCGGTTCAAAGCTTCGCTTGCGCTAACCTCTCCCCTTAACCTTCCGGCACCGGGCAGGCGTCAGCCTCTATACGTCATCTTACGATTTTGCAGAGACCTGTGTTTTTGCTAAACAGTCGCCTGGGCCTGATCACTGCGGCTCTCTCACGCTCAATTGCTTTCACGCTAACAGAGCACCCCTTCTCCCTAAGTTACGGGGTCATTTTGCCGAGTTCCTTAACGAGGGTTCTCTCGCGCGCCTTAGGATTCTCTCCTCACCTACCTGTGTCGGTTTACGGTACGGGCACCCTGACCTGGCTAGAGGCTTTTCTTGGCAGTTTGGAATCGGTGACTTCGGTACTACGCTTCCCTCCCCTTCACACCTTAGAGTTTCTACAGAGCGGATTTGCCTACTCTGCCTCCTAAATGCTTGGACGTACTCTTCCATTCGTACGCTTCACTTATCCTCCTGCGTCACCCCATCGCTCATAGCGGCTTTAGGTGGCACTGGATTCTCAACCAGTTGTCCATCGCCTACGCCTTTTGGCCTCGGCTTAGGTCCCGGCTTACCCTGGGCGGACGAGCCTTCCCCAGGAAACCTTAGGTTTACGGCGGGCAGGATTCTCACCTGCCTTCTCGCTTACTTATGCCAGCATTCTCACTTCTTAATTGTCCACCGCTCCTCACGGTACGGCTTCTGCCCATTAAGAACGCTCCCCTACCACAGCAGAAGTCAGAAGTCAGAGGGCTGAGGTCGGACTCTTATCCGTTTGCCTCAACTTCTTTTCTCCATCTTTCTATCAGACGGTATAGTTTTTTGGTCAGGTTATCATAGCTTTGGCGTAGATTGTCATGTAAACTTTGGTCTATATAACCAAGATCCTGCTAGTGTATACCCTTCTCGGTACACATGCTGGTCTTCATAACTCGTTATAGCCATCATATCTCCCTATTCTGACCTCTTACCTCTGACTTCCGACTTCTGCTATCCGCAGCTTCGGTACTATGCTTAGCCCCGTTGAATTTTCGGCGCAGGGTCACTTGACCAGTGAGCTATTACGCACTCTTTGAATGGTGGCTGCTTCTAAGCCAACATCCTGGCTGTCTGGGCAACCCTACATCCTTTCCCACTTAGCATAGATTTGGGGACCTTAGCTGGCGGTCTGGGCTGTTTCCCTCTCGACAATGGACCTTATTACCCACTGTCTGACTGCTATACTATACCTTATGGTATTCGGAGTTTGGGAAGGTTCGGTAACCGGGTAAGGCCCCTAGCCTAACCAGTGCTCTACCCCCATAAGGAATCATATAACGCTAGCCCTAAAGCTATTTCGGGGAGAACCAGCTATCTCTGGGTTCGATTGGCATTTCACCCCTATCCACAGCTCATCCACGCACTTTTCAACGTACTCTGGTTCGGGCCTCCACGATGTGTTACCATCGCTTCACCCTGGCCATGGATAGATCACCCAGTTTCGGGTCTATAGCAGCAAACTTAACGCCCTGTTAAGACTCGCTTTCGCTGCGGCTCCATCCTTTTTAGACTTAACCTTGCTTGCTACCATAACTCGCTGGCCCATTCTACAAAAGGTACGCCGTCACACTTCAGAAGTCTGAGGCCGCAAATCAAAGAACCTTTCCTGCTCCTTTGATCTCTGGCCTCTGACCTCTGAATAGTGCTCCGACTGTTTGTAAGCATATGGTTTCAGGTTCTATTTCACTCCCCTCCCGGGGTGCTTTTCACCTTTCCCTCACGGTACTGTTCGCTATCGGTTACCAGGTAGTATTTAGCCTTGGAAGGTGGTCCTCCCTGCTTCCCACCGGGTTCCACGTGTCCGGCGGTACTCGGGGTCTTTACCTGGAGATAACTGCTTTTGGCCTACGAGGCTTTCACTCCCTGTGGCTGATCTTTCCAGATCCATTCGGCTAAACAGTTATTTTGTAACTCCATGAGCAAGCTGCATCTTGCTCCGGTTTGCCCCACTACCCCTGTTATGCAACGCTTGCAGGCTTACACATAACAGGTTTGGGCTCTTTCCATTTCGCTCGCCGCTACTTTGGAAATCTCGCTTGATTTCTTTTCCTCCGGGTACTAAGATGTTTCAGTTCCCCGGGTCTGGCTTCGCCTGCCCTATATATTCAGGCAGGGATAATAGAGGTTTGCCTCTATTGGGTTCCCCCATTCGGATATCCACGGATCTAGGTTTGCTTGCAACTCCCCGTGGCGTTTCGCCGCTGGCCGCGTCCTTCTTCGCCTCCTGGTACCAAGGCATCCACCATACGCCCTTTGTATCTTGACCATCTTGGCTTTGCTTGCGCAAAGCTGGTTCTCGCGAGAGAACTCTTCTCTAGTCGCTCGTTTAAGTGTTGTCACTCTTGAGTCTCTAGTGAATTGTTCCTACTTCGTTTCTTCATGTCTGCAGTTTTCAAAGAACATTTTAGTGGGGTTTCTTTTTCCCTACTACTGTCTTTCTTCTATGAGGATTTCTTGCTTCGGTGTCAGGTTTTTACCCTTACGCCTTACTCCTTACTCCTCACATTATATATGGTGGAGATGAGGAGACTCGAACTCCTGACCCCCTGCTTGCAAGGCAGGTGCTCTCCCAACTGAGCTACACCCCCATAAACAGAAGTCGGATGTCGGCTGTATGAGGTCGGATCTGCGAATTTTGTTTCGGTTCTGACTTCCTACTTCATACCTCTGACATCAGAAATGGTGGGCCTAGATGGACTCGAACCATCGACCTCACGCTTATCAGGCGTGCGCTCTAACCGGCTGAGCTATAGGCCCTCAAAAAAAGCCGACTTATGTCGGATGTTTTATACGCAAACTCTGCTCATGCAAAGTAGCACTAAATCGGCTGTCTCCTTTGGACACAGCTCATTTTTTTATATAAAACGAACAAGAGAACAAGAGTGATCGACCAATAGAAGTTACGATATACCTAAGGTATATCTTGTCTCCTTAGAAAGGAGGTGATCCATCCGCACCTTCCGGTACGGATACCTTGTTACGACTTCACCCCAATCACCAACCCCACCTTCGACAGCTGCCTCTGAACAGAAGTCGGAAATCGGATGTAGGAGGTCGGATCTTTGGTTGAAATTGGCATTGCCAATTTCTTCACTAATCTCTGACTTCTTACTTCTGACCTCTGACTTCCGTTCAGTTAGCTCACTGGCTTCGGGTGTTGCCGACTTTCGTGGTGTGACGGGCGGTGTGTACAAGGCCCGGGAACGCATTCACCGCGACATGCTGATTCGCGATTACTAGCGATTCCGACTTCATGAAGTCGAGTTGCAGACTTCAATCCGAACTGAGAATGGCTTTTTGAGATTCGCTCCACCTCACGGTCTCGCTGCTCTCTGTACCACCCATTGTAGCACGTGTGTAGCCCAGATCATAAAGGGCATGATGATTTGACGTCGTCCCCACCTTCCTCCTGCTTGTCACAGGCAGTCCCATTAGAGTGCTCAGCTTAATGTTAGCAACTAATAGCAGGGGTTGCGCTCGTTGCGGGACTTAACCCAACATCTCACGACACGAGCTGACGACAACCATGCACCACCTGTCTTGGCGCTCCTAAAAGGCACTCCCGTATTTCTACAGGATTCGCCAGATGTCAAGACCTGGTAAGGTTCTTCGCGTTGCATCGAATTAAACCACATGCTCCACCGCTTGTGCGGGCCCCCGTCAATTCCTTTGAGTTTCAGCCTTGCGACCGTACTCCCCAGGCGGGATACTTATTGCGTTAGCTGCGGCACAGAAGGGGTCGATACCTCCTACACCTAGTATCCATCGTTTACGGCGTGGACTACCAGGGTATCTAATCCTGTTTGCTACCCACGCTTTCGCACCTCAGCGTCAGGGTCAGTCCAGAAAGCCGCCTTCGCCACTGGTATTCCTCCTGATTTCTACGCATTTCACCGCTACACCAGGAATTCTGCTTTCCTCTCCTGCCCTCAAGAACTCC
This sequence comes from Syntrophomonas zehnderi OL-4, assembly GCF_000983115.1. GTDB lineage: Bacteria > Bacillota > Syntrophomonadia > Syntrophomonadales > Syntrophomonadaceae > Syntrophomonas_B > Syntrophomonas_B zehnderi. Next base: position 180,470 of record NZ_CGIH01000026.1, on the reverse strand, counting down.
AGTTTCAAGTGCAACCCCGAGGTTGAGCCCCGGTCTTTCACACCTGACTTAAAGTCCCGCCTACGTGCTCTTTACGCCCAGTAATTCCGGACAACGCTCGCCCCCTACGTCTTACCGCGGCTGCTGGCACGTAGTTAGCCGGGGCTTCCTCTTAAGGTACCGTCATTTCACGCCCATATTACTGACGCGAACATTCGTCCCTTAAAACAGAGCTTTACAACCCTAAGGCCTTCTTCGCTCACGCGGCGTCGCTGCGTCAGGGTTTCCCCCATTGCGCAATATTCCCCACTGCTGCCTCCCGTAGGAGTCTGGGCCGTGTCTCAGTCCCAGTGTGGCCGTTCACCCTCTCAGGCCGGCTACTGATCGTTGCCTTGGTAGGCCTTTACCCCACCAACTAGCTAATCAGACGCGGGCTCATCTAAAAGCGACAGCATTGTTAAGAGGCCATCTTTGCTGCGTTAGCAGTTTATGCGGTATTAGCAGTCGTTTCCAACTGTTATTCCCCACTCTTAGGCAGATTACCCACGCGTTACTCACCCGTCCGCCACTAACTAATGTTCAACTCTGAATGTTCTCCCCCGCTTCGGGTCTTGACTCTTCTTGATCCTTCTTAAAACACTCAGTGTCAAACATTAGTCCGTTCGACTTGCATGTGTTAGGCACGCCGCCAGCGTTCGTCCTGAGCCAGGATCAAACTCTCCAATAAAATATTGCTACAGGCTTCCCTTTTTTAAGGCTGCCCGTACCTTTTTCTTTTATCAGCGTTTTGATTGGCTTTTTTTAAAACTCTTTTCGCTGGACCTTGGTCTTCTTTCTATTTAAGAAAACCATTTTTTCGCACTTCTTGTTCTCTTTGTTCTGTTTTATCAAGATCTCGCGCTTCGACTCTCGCCTGCCGCGCAAGAGTTATATTATCATGTCTGATTATATGATGTCAAGCAATCATTTAAAGATTTATGTAAAATGTTATTTGTTTATAGCAAACCTTATATCCTGCTTGTCCCTGATTAAGCTTCCGAGTATTACCCGACTATTAAACATATGAAAAAAACGTTATAATCTAATAAATTGCAGGTAATTTTTAGATGTAAAATATACTTAAAAGCGAGGTGAAAAACAGGCGCTATTATTGGCTGCCTGTAGGTTATGGAGGCAATTATTGAACGTCACTTTGTTAAAAATGATGAGATACTTCCGGCCACTTCGTTTGTTTCCGAAATATTTAATGAAGGGTATTCATTATATGAAGTTCTTAAGGTTATATCAGGTGTTCCTCTGTTTATGGAAGAACATATTAACAGACTGGTTGCTTCAGCGGCGAGGACCAATCATGAGTTGATTCAATCTCCGGCCAAGATTAAAACCCATATAAATGATCTGATTCATGCCTGCCAAACCGATACTGGCAATATAAAGTTTGTAGTGAATTATCCCCATGAGACAGATAAGAAGGCTGATTTTTATGCTTTTTTCATCCCTTATCATTACCCTTCTGCGGCCGACTATTCAAATGGGGTTGTAACGATCACTCATAATGCGGAAAGAACAAATCCCCATGCGAAGGTGATTAATCGTGCCTTCACCAGTAAAATCAAGCAGATAATCGAGCAACACAACGCTTTCGAAGCCCTGCTTTTAGATAATAATGGCTTTGTTACCGAAGGCAGTCGTTCCAATATTTTTATGGTGCAAGAAAACACAGTAATTACTGCCCCGCTGCAAAACGTACTCCCGGGCATAACCCGCGGATGTGTAATCGATCTATGTGAAAAGCTGGGCTTGACAGTAATAGAAAGGAAGATACACCTGGACGAGTTAACCCATATGGAGGCATTATTCCTCACCGGCACGTCTCCGAACGTTCTGCCGATCAATAAAGTGGATCATCTTAAATTCGATTCAGCGGCTCACCCGGCAGTGCAGAAGATAATGCAGGCATACGATAATCTGATCCAGACATATATAAATAATTACCTTGGGAAATGAACCTCGAGCCGACAGACTATTTATCTGGTTTTTTGAGCTTTGGATAGAGCAACTCTAAAGGGCCATTAAAATTTACATACGTTTCCGGCACATCACCCACGATTATCGTTTCTGCCATGGGGATGGTAGTCGTAACCAGGACGTCTTTTGCCATTAAGGGGACTGCCATCTTCACTTTGGTGTTGATCATAAGGTAGATTTTATGCCTGGTTTGATTGATTCCTGCCTGCTCAAATCTATCCTTGACTGCCACCGCAACCTGTTTGCTAGGCACAATCTTTACTCCTATGCGGGGGCCGCTCCCGGACAGAAAGGATACACCACTGATTTGTCCAAGCGGGATCCGGATGATTTCTTCGTCTAATTGATCAAGCCCTTGTACTACGGCACCGATTGTTTTAGCTATAATCTGGTTCAAAACTATGGTATTGGCTTGAATCATTACGATCCTGCCCTCATCATCTTTGTGCACATAAACTATATCTCTGTACTCGGTTTCCTGTACCACTTTTTCATTGACAGCTTGATTGATAATCTCAACAACTTTTAACTGTGCCCTAGACTGAGCCAACTGCAGGATACTGCCCTTGAGTCTCTGGTCCATAAAAAAATAACCGGTCAGGCCGATAATTAAAATAATTACAGCCGCTGATAGTATTTTGTTTCTTTTATGATAATACACTTAATACTCCCCTCGCTTTTAAACAATTGATGGGATTTTTAATATCTCAATGCAACTGTATTATATATATGAAAAATGTTTATATTTGGTGCACACTTTTTTTGCTTAGATACCTTGGGCTCTTCCAGATAATAATATTGTCCGGGGAGGATATAATATTGTACTTGGAGGCAACTTATAGTAAAACAATGGAGAGGGAATCGGTGATCAGTTTTTGGTAGATGAAGAATAAGTATGTTGAGGAAAAGAGATATGGATGCAATCTGTAACGCTACTCGTCTGGCTCGCAGCATCATGAGCCGTCAGGTTAAAAAGGGTGATACTGTCATTGATGCCACCTGCGGCACCGGTCAGGATACTTTGTTTTTAGCCCGGTTGGTTGGTCAGGACGGTAGAGTATTGGCGTTTGATATTCAGGAAAAGGCCATTAAGGACACCACGGAATTACTTTACTCCCAAGGCTGCCTGGATCAGGTTGCCCTGTTCCGGGATAATCATATAAACCTCCAGTCTTATATCAAAAATGGTGTTTCGGCAGGTATGTTTAACCTGGGGTATATGCCCGGCGGCGACCATTCGATTATAACTAATCCCTTTGATACTGTCCTGGCCGTAAACCGTCTCCTGGAAGTTCTGCAGCCGGGTGGTATTCTGACGGTAGTCAGTTACCCGGGCCATCCGGGCGGAGAGGAAGAGTCTGCGGCCTTGCAGGCTTCTCTGAAGGATTTGCCTCAGCAACGCTTTGAAGTCCTATTTACAAGGTTTATCAATCAGGTAAACCATCCGCCGCAGTTTTTTTATATCAATAAATTAATAAATTATCAAGAGGTGTATTAAATGGATAATGTGAGGGTTCGTTTTGCGCCCAGCCCCACTGGGACATTACATATTGGTGGTGCCCGTACTGCTTTGTTTAATTGGCTGTTTGCCCGCGGTCAAAACGGTAAACTGGTTTTGCGTTTGGAAGATACCGACCTGGCACGTTCCACCGAGGACTCGGCAACCGGTATCTTAGACGGCTTAAAGTGGTTGGGGTTGGACTGGGATGAAGGCCCGGATATCGGCGGCCCCTGCGGGCCCTATCGTCAAAGTGAACGCTTGCCCATATATAAACAGTACCTTAAGCAGCTTCTAGATAGCGGCAAGGCATACCATTGTTTTTGTACACCTGAAGAATTACGCTCCGCCAAGGAAAAAGCAGAAGCCAATCAGAAACCTTATGCCTATGCCGGAACGTGTCGTGATCTCAGTCCCGCTGAGGTTTCCGCTCGTCTGGAACAGGGCAGCCAGCCGGTTATCCGTTTCAAGATGCCATCCACAGGAAATACAATAGTACAGGATTTAGTGCGCGGCGAAGTTAAGTTTCAAAACGAATTAATGGATGATTTTATCATTGCCAAGGCAGACGGCTGGCCTACTTACAATTTTGCGGTGGTGGTAGATGACTACAGTATGAGAATCAGCCATGTTATAAGAGCCGAGGAGCACTTATCCAATACCCCCAAGCAGGTGTTATTATATGAAGCATTAAGACTGCCTCTGCCTAAATTTGCCCATGTTTCCATGATTCTGGCTCCGGATCGCAGCAAGCTTTCCAAACGGCATGGAGCTACTTCGGTCCAAGAGTTTCGTGAACAAGGCTACCTGCCTCAAGCTCTGCTTAACTATCTAGCCCTGCTGGGCTGGTCTTTGGGTGATGATACGGATATAATGTCCAGTCATGAAATGATCGCTCGTTTTAATCTGAATCAGGTCTCTAAATCAGCCGCCATCTATGATATCGAAAAACTGACTTGGATGAATGGTCACTATATGAACGAAATTGATACCCCCCAACTGGCCTTAAGCTTGGAAAAAGAAGCCCGCACCCGGGGTTGGCTAACCGATGAAAATCAGGATTATTTTTGTCAGACCATTGATCTAGTACGCAGTCGGGTAAAAACCGTGGCTGAACTTTTATTGGCTATCGAATACTTCTTTGTGGCTCCCACCAGCTATGATGAAAAGGGGGCAACGAAGTATTTTTACAAAAACGGTGCCCTGGAAAATCTGCAGATGGTTGCCGCCTTGCTGGAAACCAGGCCGTTTAATGCCGAATCACTGGAAGCCGCCATTCGTTCCCGGGCTGAAGAAGCAGGGCTTAAGGCGGCTGATCTGATTCATCCTACCCGTCTGGCTCTCTCCGGGCGTACCAATACCCCGGGACTCTTTGAGGTTATGGAACTGCTGGGCGCGCAGGCGTGCAGGGAAAGGATAAACAGGGCCATAGCTTTATTAGAAAATAAAGGCGGCTAATGGGTCGGTGTTAATCATCCGTAAAACCTTATTCCGGGTTATGGGATTATCCCCTTTACACTACCTTTTAACCTTCGATTAGAACTGGTTCAAATTTGGTGGGCGGTCATAAGTAAATGCAACCTTTATTTTGTAAGATTAAACGCTACATTTACTTTGTCTATTGAGGCCGGTGAAAACTTTTTTAACAATGAGGATAAACCCTTTGACATTCGTTATTCCCTGTATTATAATGATTTTTGCGCAGGCAAATTGCGCAATGCAGCCGAATGGTGTAGTGGTAGCACGACTGACTCTGGATCAGTTCGCCAGGGTTCGAATCCTTGTTCGGCTGCCATTTTTATGGCCCCATCGTCTAGAGGCCTAGGATGCCGCCCTCTCAAGGCGGAGACAGGGGTTCGATTCCCCTTGGGGCTACCAATAAACGCAATGATTAAGGCCACTCGACAGGAGTGGCCTTAGTATATTTAAAATAGATCGAGGTGAAGATATGCGCACCCTGGTAGCAACTACTCTGGTTAACTCCAAAGGCAAAGAAATCTACTGTACTGCCAAAAAGATTACCGATAAACATATGGAATATATCCGTAATCTGAGCCGCCAAGAGCTTGAGGATATAGGTTTTGTGTTTATTAAAATGATTTCGCTGGAATTCCCGAACGTAAAAGGACACGCCATTTTTTTTGAAGGTCATGTGGATGATATTATGCCTGCTCTTAAGTCATTGCAGGTTAAATATTAACATGTCAGCTTACGAAACCGGTGTAGAGATGGGCAAAGGGGCGCTTTTTTTCTACACTTAGGCGGGTAAAAGGGGCGCTGGTGATATTTTCCATGGTATCGCCAAAAAAGCTAACATATTCTGCTAAATAGTCTTTTATTTCAGCCAACCCATCAGCGCCCAGCACCTCTTTTTTTAGGTTAGGTGCCAGATTACGTGAGGGATATTCACCACGCAGGTATATGGCTCCGCCGTACATCCCGGTACCGCAATAAGAACCAATCAAAGCCTGGTTTGAATTCATCCCCAGGATTATGATGGTGCCGCCTGCCATGTATTCACCGGCAAAGGCACCTGCACTCCCCCCTACAACAATGACCGGTTTTTTTTCCTGGTAAGCCTTCATGTGAATACCTAAGCGATACCCCGCATTTTCCTTAATAAAAAGCTTTCCACCGCGCATACCATATCCGGCAATATCGCCAACCCGCCCATGAACGATTATTTGACCATCATTCATCGTATTGGCAACACCTTCCTGTCCATTGCCGAATACAACGATTTGAGGTCCCTCGGCAAAAGCTCCCAGATTATTGCCAACGGTACCTTGCAAAATAAGCCGCTTATTGTTTTTCCAGCCGCAGGCTATATAACGCTGCCCATTGACATGACTTATCTGTATTTCCGGCTGGGGCATTTTTTCCAGCATCTGTAGCAATTCATAATTATCATAGTCAGCTGCATTTATTATAGTCATAATTGGCCTCCTTCCTAAGTTTCTGCCAATATACATCAGGAAACGCTGATAATGTCGGAGAAGTCATAAAATGCTGCCAGAGGCGTTTTTCTATCCTAATTTTGTCAGCAATTGTGTTGGTTAATGGGCCGGTTACTTCCGGCAGGTTAACAGCAATATATTTGCATAAAAAATCCCCATCCAAAAATATCTGCAGATATTTATGATCCTCCTGCCATACCAGGAATTCTGTCTCGGCTCGAGGCAGGCTGCCTGCCGAACAAATACTGATACCCAGTATGTTTAAAGAATTCATAAAAATGCCGCCTTCATAGGCACACGACTTGCTGCCAGCCATATTAACCCCAGCCAAATAGCCTTCCCGGTGAGCCAGAGGAAGAAGTGCCATTATCTCGCTCGTGCCGGTAATAATATTGCGAGTCTCGATAACATCCCCGGCGGCATAAATGTTTTCGTCACTGGTTTGCAAATATTCATCAACCATAATTCCCTGGTTAACCTTTAACCCGGCATCCATAGCCAATTCTATATGCGGTTTAGTTCCCATAGCCAGGACTAATATGTCCACAGGCAGACATAGTCCACTGGCAAAATTCGCCTGGTTTTCATTTACAGCCGTCAGTTCCTCCCCGCATTGGGTCTTTATGCCTGCTTCATTCAGCAGGCAATTAACCATGTTGGCAGACTCTGGACTTAAAATTCGGGGCAGGATATGCCTTTCCTTCTCAATAACGCTTACATTCAGACCCCTTTGCCGCAAGGATTCAGCTGCTTTCATCCCGATTAATCCTGAACCAATGATTAAAGCGTTGTGCCCTTTTGTCAGGATACTATCCAAGGCCTCAACATCGGCAATTGTATAAAAAGTTTTCACCCAAGGTGCTTTTATCCCGGATATATCGGGAATAAAAGGAGCTGCACCGGTTGCAATCAGCAAACGATCATAGGAAATAATCTGCCCGTCGTGTAAAACCACCTCGCGTCTGCTGCGGTCAATCTGTACGGCCCATCCCTTCATTACGTCTACACCGTGGTGATCCAGATACTCAGCACTACGATAAGCAAGGTTTTTAAACCTATCTGGCTGGGCCAAATAATAAGAAATTAAGGGGCGGGAATAGACACCTCTTTGTTCGCCATCTAATATGGTTATACTCCCCTTTTTATCAATGCTCCTAATGCCCTCCACTGCTCCCATAGCTGCAATACAGCCGCCAATAATGACATATCTCATATGGTTCAAACCTCCTAATCAACTAACTGCAGCGCGCCATTGGGGCAGTTGGCCACACAGGACGGCAGTCCGGTATCCCGGCACAAATCACATTTAAGCACCTGATGTCTTTCGGACCAGGGACGTACGTGTCCATGGGGGCAAAGCATTACACAACTGTAACACCCTACACAGCGTTCATAATCCACATACACTATACCGTTCGGATCGCGTTTGATAGCCCCGCTGATACATCCGTTTATACAAGGGGCATGGGTACAATGCATACAGGTATTTAACCAGGTGCCTTGCTCTGCCTTCAGTAGTCTGGATCGGTGCATGGGGCGACCTTTTTTAAATATTTTCAACACATTGCCATTGTATCCGTCATGTTGCGCTGCACAGTATATTTCGCAAAGACCGCAGCCTAAACAATATTCTGTCCATGCCACTACTTTCATCGTAATCACCTACTCTCCAACCCCTTTTACTCCCAGCAGACCCAGTTCTTCCTTGCTTAAACCGATTCCCCGCAGCATTAAGCGGTTGCCTCGCAGACTCTCTATGGCGTTAATACCCATGCCGCCCATCATCTCCATCATTTCATGCTTCCAGGCGGCCAGGAGGTTAATGGCCCGCTCGCTGCCCAGGTGAGGATTTAAACGTTTGGTTAAATCTGGACGGGTGGTGGCGATGCCCCAATTGCATAGGCCAGTAAAACACATCTGACACATATGGCAGCCTAATGCTATTAGCGCGGCAGTTGCTATATAGACGGCATCAGCACCCAGGGCTATGGCTTTCATGACATCGGCACTGTTTCTTATACCGCCGCTGATTACCAGGGAGGTTTGTGAACGTATGCCTTCATCTCGCAGGCGACTGTCCACCTGAGCCAAAGCCATCTCCACCGGAATACCTACGTTATCACGGATACGCATTGGCGCGGCGCCAGTACCACCACGAAAACCATCGATAACCAAAATATCCGCACCGGCTCTGACTACACCAGATGCAATCGCCGTGATATTATGGACTGCGGCTACCTTGACGGCGATGGGTTTTTCGAAACGGGTGGCAACTTTTAGAGTCTCAATCAATTGCGCCAGATCCTCTATGGAATAAATATCATGATGCGGTGCAGGAGATATCGCATCTGACCAGGCTGGAATCATCCTGGCCAGCGATACATCCTGACTTACCTTTTCGCCGGGGAGGTGTCCGCCAATCCCAGGCTTGGCGCCTTGTCCGATTTTTATCTCTACAGCGGCTGAATTGTCAAGATAATCCGGGTGAACCCCAAAACGGCCTGAAGCTACTTGTACGATGGCTCCTCTGCCAAAATCGAGCAGATCAGGATGAAGTCCCCCTTCACCGGTATTCCAAAAAGTTCCCAGAGATTTGGCGGCAACCGCCAACGACTTATGGACATTGATGCTGACAGAACCAAAAGACATGGCGGAAAACATCAGGGGAATATCCAGCTTAAGCTGCGGCTTCTCCCCGCAGCTATGATGATTTTTATTGCCCAGATAGGTGGTCATTTCCATAGGCTCCCTAAGTGGGTCAATGGAAGGATTGGTTACCTGGCTGGCATTGATCAACAAATGATCAAAATAGTTCTTGTATGTGCGCGGGTTTCCCATTCCGCTGAGCAAAACCCCGCCGCTTTGAGCCTGGGCGTATATCTCACGAATACTTGCGGGGGTCCAATGCTGGTTGCCCCGAAAGTCAAGCGGATATTCAATAATGTTTAATGCCCGGGTAGGACAAAGAACTGCGCAGCGATGACAGGCTACGCATTTATCATCCTGTACCCACATCCAGCCATCCTCATCTAAATTGTGAACGTTATTGGCGCATTGACGGACACAAACCCCGCACCGAATACAGCGTTCTTCATCCCTTTGCACTTTAAAAGCAGGCATCATTATATTATGGGCCATATCCTATCCCTCCCCTATGCCGGCCGGGCGATGGAATCATTATGGGGTGCTAAATCAAGCAAATTCTCCCGATCAGCCAGCAACCCGATGACTGGTTCTCCGCCTCCCGGAGACCATATTTCATCAGGATGGGCTTCTACGACCCGGATAGCGGACTCTTCACTGGCTACATACAGAAATTCCCCCTTGCGGGCAGCCACCAAAGGGCGTAATTTAATCCGATCATTAACAGCAATAAGCCCGTTCCCGGTGGCAACGATGATGGAAAAGGGGCCATTAAGCAGGAGACCTCCATAAATCCGGCGGAGCCGCTTGATCCTTTCATCGTTTATGTCACTCCAAAATGGAGCCGCGATAACACTTATAGTTTCAGCCAGATTAAACCGCTCTTTTCTCATCAAAAGATCGAAGCTATAGGTGATGACTTCCGTATCGGTCTGCAGAGTGCACCGGTATTCATGCATTTGTAGAAAACGCTGATTGGCATCATAAGATGATATCTCTCCATTATGCACAACCGACCATTCTAAGAGAGTGAAGGGATGGGCTCCCCCCCACCAACCCGGCGTATTGGTGGGAAAACGTCCGTGAGCCGTCCAAAGATATGCCTGATAATCTTCCAGGCGGAAAAACTCTCCGATATCTTCGGGATAACCAACCCCTTTAAAGGCACCCATATTATGTCCGCTGGAAGCCACAAAGGCTCCGGGGATGGCAGCATTGATATGCATTACGGCCCGGGCTGTGAATTCATGTTCATCCAATTGAGTGTATGCCAGGCATTCTTCTTTAGGCTGTGCGAAATACCGCCATATAATAGGTGCGTTGTTCACCCGGGCCTGTTTCCTGACCGGAACCGGCTCCTGCAGGCGAATATTAAAATTTTTGGTTAAATATCTTTCACAATCATTGCGCGATTCTTTGCAGTCAAAATAGATATGCAGGGCATAGTATTCTGCAAATCCAGGGTATATTCCATATGCCGCGAACCCGCCTCCCAGACCGTTGGAACGTTGGTGCATATTCGCAATGCAATCAATTATTTTTCCGCCTCCGAAACCCTGTCCTTGCCGGTTAATAATACCGGCTATAGCGCAACCGCTAGGTATTCTTACCTGCCCCTCATTGAGCAACATCCGCACTTCCCTCCTTCTGTAAATTTATCCCAGGCTAGAATAACCGTAAGTATTCATTGATTTCCCAGGGGTGCACTTCCAGCCGGTAGCGTTCCCATTCAGCTTTCTTGGTGGCTAAAAAGTGACTGAGGATGTGTTCGCCCAGGGCATCCTTAATAACCTCATCTTTTTCCAGCTCAGCCAGGGCTTCCAGAAGGGAGCCAGGTAGGCTGGCAATACCTGCCCGGTCGCGTTCCTGCTGGGTCATGTGATATATATTGGCATCTACCGGAGCCGGTGGCTCAATCTGGTTTTTTACCCCGTCAAGTCCGGCGGCAAGCATAACGGCCATCGCCAGGTAAGGATTGCAGGTGGGGTCGGGATGACGAACCTCTATACGGGTGGATAAGCCGCGTTTGGCCGGAACCCGGATCAAACAGCTGCGATTTTTTTCCGACCAGGCAATGTATACCGGTGCCTCATAACCGGGCACCAGACGTTTGTAAGAATTGATGGTCGGATTAGTGATGGCCGTTAACGCCCGGGCATGCTTCATGATTCCGCCCATATACCAGCGGGCTAAATCGCTAAGTTGGTATGGTTTATCGGGTGCATAGAAAACATTTTCCCCCTGCAGGTTAAAAAGGGACTGATGGGTATGCATCCCGGAACCGTTAATACCGGCAATTGGTTTAGCCATAAAGGTAGCATGCAGCCCGTGACGCTCGGCTATGGAACGTACAACCAGTTTGTAGGTCTGGATATCATCGGCAATCTTGTCCACCGGCCCGTATTTGAAATCGATTTCATGCTGTCCGGGTGCTACTTCATGATGAGAGGCTTCAATCTCAAAGCCCATGTCTTCAAGTGTACATACCATATCCCGACGAGCGTCTTCACCTAAATCAACCGGGGCCAGATCAAAATAACCGGCCATATCCTGGGTATTTAAAGCTGGATGCCCTTGTTCATCGACCAGGAAGAGAAAAAACTCACCCTCAGGCCCGGCATTCATAACAAATCCCATATCGGCTGCTTCCTTGATAATCCTCTTAAGATTAGTGCGTGGATCACCAATAAAAGGGGCATGGTTGGGATGCGGGGTATAGACATCGCATATCAGGCGAGCTACGGCACCATTGCTGGGACGCCATGGGAAAATCGTGAATGTATCGGGATCAGGAACCAGGTACATATCGGACTCTTCAATCTCGGTAAATCCGGATATGGAAGATCCGTCAAACATCAATTCTCCGTCCAGGGCCTTATCCAATTGGCTTACCGGAATAGCTACATTTTTCAAAATCCCGCCTATATCTGTAAATTGAAGTCTAATAAAGCGAACCCCATTGTCTCTAACCTTTTCCATAACTTCAAGTTTTTTGTCTTTAATCATATGATATTCTCCTCCCCAAATTTATTAATTAGAATCGATTGGCTTTATTTTCTGCTCCTGGTTAATAATCTCGGTCGCAATCTGTCTTAGGGTAGAGCCTGAGTTCATGGCTTCCCTTTGGATAAAATGATGGGCTTCGTTTTCACTGAGTTTTAGCTTGTCGATTAAGATTCCTTTGGCTCTATCCAAGAGTTTGCGAGTTTTGAGCTTTTCTTCCAGGGTTCTAATCTGCTCCTGCATCGCCAGTTCTCTTTGCCAGTGCCAGAGAGCAGCTTCAACCGCAGGTATCAAGGTATTGTAATATATAGGCCGTATAAGATAATGGAAGCTTTTGGTTGCGGGAAACATCTCACCGTCAACCAATAATAATACCGCGGCTAAATGATCCTCACTGATAATAGATGCTGTTTTTAAGCCCTTGCCGCCGTCCAGATTGTTATCCACAATAACCAGGTCGCAGTCAAGTGAGCGGGTTCGCCTGAACGCATGACTCATGTTGTTGCTTTCGGCTATTACGTGGTGACCGGCCCGAACTAAAGAATCGTTGAGAAATTTTTTTTCCGGAACCGAAGCACTGGCTATAATAATCTTCCCACCCAAAAGCATCACCTCCTTGTTGCTATACTGCCCGCCAATAACAGTCCGTGTTTCGGCTCCTGGTTTTAGGCACAAAAAAGCGCCTTAAGATAAAGTTCATCCGGATCAGTGCCGCAACTTCAACCTAAGGACGCCTATGTCCCGTTTCCCAATATCGAATTTTAAAACACAGCTTACGTTGGCTACGAGTTCATTCTACCGCCCTTCTTTTCGCTTAACAAGTAGTTGCGCTCAGGAATATTGTATACCTGAAAAAATACTAAGATTACCTCACTTAATCTGCACCCGATATTTATCCAGCCAGCTGTTTAACAGGATCAAATAAGCTAAATACTGGGCTTCGCCCATTAATTGCCCAAACCAGGGCTGGGGCATGATTGGTCGTGAAGAGGTTAATCTCTCCTTTACTGCGGCAGGATGAATAAGGTTTAAGAGCGGAGCGGAGGGTTTATTTAATATATCGTTAACGAATTCCCGCATAAGCATCAGATAATCGGGATTATGGGTTTTGGGATAAGGGCTTTTCGGACGTGCCAGAACTTTTTCAGGCAGCAAACCTATCACGGCTTGCCGAAACAAGCCCTTGGGCATATTGTTGCAGGTTTTTATTTCCCAGGGAACATTCCACACATACTCCAAAAGCCGATGATCACTAAAGGGTACCCTTACTTCAAGTCCGCAGGCCATACTCATACGATCCTTGCGCTCCAGCAGGGTAGGCATGAAGCGAGTAATATTAAGATAAAACATCCGCCGTATTCGTGCGGCTGCTTTATCTTCTCCAACCAGACCAGGCATTTCCGCAACCGCTTCCCGATAGCGATCAGCCAGGTACTCACGCGGCTTAATCAAAGCTATAATCTCTGGAGACAGCATTTGGATTCTCTCCTCCATCATCCGTATCCAAGGAAAGCTGTCCTGGGACAACGTCTGCTGATTAAAAAACCAGGGGTAACCGCCGAAGATTTCATCAGCACATTCCCCTGATAGAGCAACTGTAACTTGTTTTTTTATCTGGACACAAAACAGGTAGAGAGAAGCATCAATATCTGCCATACCCGGCAGATCATTGGCATACAGGGCATTTTCCAATGCCCTGGCAAGTTCAAGGTTGTCAATTTTAATATTATTATGTTTAGTTTGAAGATAGTCGGCAACGGTTCCTACCCAGGCGGCGTCAGCATCGGGTTGAAACGCATTAGGGCGAAAGTGATCCTCATTACCCAGATAATCAACCGAAAAAGTATTAAGAACCCGGCCGGTCTGCCGAAATTCCTGGGCGGCCACCGCTGTAATCGCGCTGGAGTCCAGCCCCCCGGATAAGAGCGTACCAACCGGAACGTCGGCAACCAATTGCCGCCTAACGCTGTCTATAAATAATTCTCGGACGGTGGCAACCGTTTTAGCCAAATCGTCTTCATGGGGGTGACTGTCTAATTCCCAATAGCGTTGTATCCGCAAACCAGAGCGGTTAAAAAACAGGCAATGACCCGGTTTTAACTCCTTAATACCGCAAAATATTCCTTGACCGGGTGTCCGGGAAGGCCCCATAACCAGCAGTTCAGCCAACCCTTCACTATCAATATAAGGATGAACCGCTGGATGAACCAGCAAAGCTTTTAATTCGGAAGCAAAAAGCAGGCCCTGACCGGACTGGGTATAAAACAGAGGTTTTACCCCCAAGCGGTCACGTGCCATAAACAGACTTTGCGACTCTTCATCCCAGATAGCAAAGGCAAAAATTCCATTTAATTTATCCACACATGCCGGGCCCCAATACATGTATGCCAGTAACAAAATTTCCGTATCAGAATTATTACTTTGAAAGGTACATCCATAGGCATTTAGTTCCCGGCGCAGGTCGGCTGTGTTGTATAACTCTCCGTTATAGACGATTGTATATACGTTTCCGGCTCGCTCCCGGCTCATGGGCTGCCGTCCGCCTGCCGGGTCTACAACGATCAGGCGACGATGCCCTAAAGCGGCATGAGGGAAGATCTTTAATTCTTCTGCATCTGGCCCCCGATGTGCCAGGCTGCGGGTCATGGCCTGCACTATTTGTACCTCTCCGGTCAAATTCTTTTCCCAGTCTATCCAGCCGCTGATTCCGCACATATATTACCACTCTCCTCAAAAAATAAGCACCGGGGGACTTAAGCCCCGGCGCCATTGCCTACCAAATAATATGATAAAATAATATAATTGTTACTGGTAATTTTATGTCTGAATCAGTGCCGAAACTGTTTACACAGCCCCTAGACTTAATGTATTCTGCCCTTCCTCGGAATAACCATAGGCGCTTTCGCCATGTAATGAAACATCCAAACCGGTTTCTTCTTCTTCGGCAGTAACCCGCAGATCTGTAAACAGACCGATAGCCTTAAGGATGAGGTAGGTCATTAAACCGGCAAAGACATACGTAGCCAGGACTGCCACCGCTTGAACCTGGATCAGATGTGTATTGCCATAAATCAAGCCGTTTACACCGGCCGGATTTAAGGCCTGACTGGCAAAAACACCTGTAGCCAGGGCGCCAAAAGTGCCGCCCACGCCATGAATACCAAAGACATCTAAAGAATCATCATAGCCCAGCTTTTCTTTTACCCGACTGACGGCCAGATAGCATAAAGGTCCTACCAAAAGGCCCATAATAACTGATGAGAGCGGGCTGACAAAACCGGCCGCCGGAGTTATGGCGACCAATCCCGCCACCGCACCACTGACAGCACCAAAGACTGTAGGCTTGCCGTGGTCAATCCACTCGGCAGCTACCCAGGAAAGCGCGCCTGCAGCCGCACAGGTGTTGGTGACTAAGAAAGCCAAGCCGGCCAAACCGTTGGCTCCTAAAGCACTGCCGGCATTGAATCCGAACCAGCCGAACCAGAGTAATGCTGCTCCCAGTACGGTCAGAGGGAGGCTATGCGGCAATATGGCTTCGCGTTCCCTACCATGTCGCCTGCCTAGAACCAGAGCCGCTACCAGCCCCGACACACCGGAACTAATATGCACTACCGTACCACCTGCAAAGTCCAAAGCTCCCAGTTTGGTCAGCCAGCCGCCTCCCCATACCCAGTGGGCCAGGGGATCGTAAACCAATGTCGTCCATAACAGGACAAATACTACAAAAACTGAAAATTTCATGCGTTCGGCAAAGGCACCGCTGATTAAGCTGGCCGTAATAATAGCAAACATTAACTGAAAGGCCACAAAAACTTGATGGGGTATGGTAGTACCAAAATCAGCGCTGGGGGTTAATCCGATGCCTTGCAATCCCAAAAATTCCAGCCCTCCTATCAAACTGGCCTGGTCAGAACCAAATGACAGGGTATACCCCAGCAAGACCCATTGGACTGACACCAGAGCCATTACAGCGATGCACTGCATCATTATGCTTAAAACATTCTTTTTTCTGACCATACCGCCATAAAAAAGGGCCAGGCCAGGAGTCATTAACAGAACCAGAGCAGCACATATTATAATAAAAGCGGTATCGCCCGTGTCGGCCGCAGCTTTTTCGGCTGCTTGCACCGGTATCCCCGGCATGGTTATAATTGCCCAGGTAAGTCCACTCAGCACCAGGCTTTTTAATGCGGTTTTCATAATAATTCCTCCTCACAGATTATCAAGCTACCGATTATCGCATAAAATTACTGTCTTTAGTTAGTTGGAAAAGCAAAAAAGGCGTCACGGAAATCCCAGATTCTCCGTGAGCGCCTTTGCTCTTTAATTATGGGGCTTGGTACTGTTGATTTAACTTCCCTTGAAAGGGTCAGGATAATAGTATAAACCTTGCGCCCTGATTCTTAAACCTTTACAAACGCCCCGCCATTATTTATAAAGCAGATTATAAAAACCCCTCTACCTACTTCACCTCGCTTAGATCATCTTTACAGAGCATCATCGCCTCGTTCGCCGCTGCTGATACGAATAATATCTTCCAGCGGATAGATAAAGATCTTTCCATCACCAATCTGTCCGCTGGAACAAACCTTAAGGATAACTTCAATAATCCTTTCCACCCAGTGGTCGCGGCAAATAATCTCGACCTTGACTTTCGGAAACAGATCCAAAGACACCTCCTGGCCACGATAGTATTGCTTGATGTCTTTCTGCAAGCCCCGGCCCATAACGTTATAGACAGTCATTCCCCGCACTTCCAGATCACTTAGTTCCTTTTTCAATTCCTCCAGCTTGGCAGGACGGATAATGGCTTCTATTTTCTTCATTACCAACACCTCCTTACTCGCTAAATAACACCCCATATATAAAACAAAAGGCACTTTATCTTCCGGCAGCGGCGGAATATAAAGCACCTTTGCTCTATCAATAAATATTGGATTATATTTTTTTTATACCATTGATGTTTCGGCCTACCTTATTTTAGGCGATCATAGCCATAAAATCGTCAAAAAGATAAGCGGTATCTTCCGGGCCGGGCGCTGCTTCAGGATGGAACTGCACCGACATCAAAGCCAGTTCTTTATGAATAATTCCCTCTACACTACGGTCGTTCAGATTGATAAAACTTAGCTTAAGGCCCGGAATACACAGGGATTTTTCATCAACTGCATAGCCATGGTTTTGCGAGGTAATAAAAACACGCCCGGTTTGCATATCTTTGACGGGATGATTGCCTCCCCGGTGACCAAAAGGCATCTTATAGGTTTTTCCCCCTAAAGCCAACGTCAGCAGCTGATGTCCCAGGCATATTCCAAAAATCGGCATACGACCGATCAATTCAGCAATAGTCTGAATGGCGTAAGGACAATCAAGCGGGTCACCGGGCCCGTTGGAAAGCACTACCCCATCCGGATTAAAAGCCAGGATCTCCCGGGCACTCACAGATGCCGGAACGATGAATATCTCACAACCTTGTTTAAGCAAGGCTGTAACAATACTCTTTTTAACTCCGAAGTCGATCAGGACAAGGCGTTTGCCTCCAGCTCCTAACCGCGTTACAGCTTTGCGGCTCACCTGCATGACGTATCCCTGTGGTGGAGGCTGCAGGGCTAAACGTGCCGCCTGCAAAAGTTCTTCTTTATTATCAAGGGAATCAACTAAGATCCCCCCCATAGTACCGCGGGTTCTTATCATTTTGGTCAAAGCCCGGGTATCAACCCCGGTCAAGCAAGGGATATGATGATAATGCAGATATTCTTCCAGGGTGATCTCCTGCTGATAATGACCGTAGTCGGCACCCGGGCAAATTTCCCGGGTAATCAGGGCTCTTAAGCAAGGGTGGTCTGATTCTAGATTATTGGCGTTAATTCCATAATTTCCTATAAGCGGAAAGGTCATCACCACAATCTGACCCGCATAGGACGGATCACTAATAACCTGGTCATACCCTACCATACTGGTATTAAAAACAACCTCTCCTCGAGTTTGATAAGTATTGTCCAGCAAAATCCCGCCAAACACTGCTTCGTTCTCCAAAACCAGGTATCCCCTCTGCTTTGCCATCCTTATACCTCCCCTAAGTCGTCTACTGCATAAAAAAACGTTCTCGCCCGCATATGAATCAATATGCGCCGAGAACGCCTTTGTCCTCAAATAATATCATCATTAAATCTTTAATGATTATAGCATGACAGAACCAAAATACAATAGGCTGCCTAAGTTTATACAGTATACCTGTTCCAGGGGACATTTAATATGTACACCGTTTGTTTATCCTGATAAAGTTACAGCAAGACTTTAATAAACCTGCGTTTACCCACCTGCAGAACCATACCATCTTCCAGTACGATGTTTTCAGCGCTGACTTTTTCGCCGTTTATTTTAACTCCGCCCTGCTTGATCATACGTTTGCCATCACTGGTGGAATCAACCAACCTGTTTTCGCTTAAGAATTTGGGCAACCATACTTCCCTTTCATTTACCTTTAATTCGGGGATATCATCCGGGATATCACGGTTGGAAAAGACCAGTTGAAATTTATCCCGGGCGGCGACTGCTTCTGCCTCACTATGGTACATAGTGATTAATTCCATAGCTAATCTGATCTTCGCATCACGGGGATTTAAGCTGCCACCTTCCATTTCGGTTTGCATGGTCTTGATTTCATCCATAGACACGCGGGTAAGCAGTTCGAAATAACGCACGATCATTTCATCAGGAATGGACATGGTCTTGCCAAACATTTCATAGGGTTCGTCACTAACCCCGATATAATTACCCAGACTCTTGCTCATTTTCTGAACACCGTCAGTGCCTTCCAGGATAGGCATCGTCAAGGCAATCTGCGGCTCCTGTCCGTATTCTTTTAAGAGTTGGCGTCCTACCAGAAGGTTAAACTTCTGATCAGTTCCTCCCATTTCCACATCAGCTTCTAATACTACCGAATCATATCCCTGCATTAATGGGTACATAAACTCATGTATTCCAATCGGCAGCCCTTCCTTGTAACGTTTTTCGAAATCATCGCGTTCCATCATCCGAGCAACCGTATGTTTAGCCGCCAGGGTCAAAACATCGGCAAGCTGCATGGGCATAAGCCATTTACTGTTAAAATGAATGACGGTCTTTTCCCGATCGAGAACCTTATAGATCTGTTCCTGATATGTGCGGGCGTTAAACATAACTTCTTCTTCAGTAAGCTGTTTGCGGGTTTCAGATTTTCCGCTGGGGTCACCGATTCTGCCGGTAAAATCACCGATTATCAGGTGTACCTCATGGCCCAGATCCTGAAACTGGCGCAATTTATTCAAAACAACGGTATGCCCCAGATGAATATCAGGTGCGGTTGGGTCTAGTCCCAGCTTTATACGTAAAGGCTTGTCCGTTGATATTGATTTGCCTAACTTTTGTATCAGTTCTTCGCGAGGAATAATTTCCGCCACACCCCGCTCAATTAATTCCATTTGTCTCATGACCTGTGTTTTAATACTATTATCCAAAACGATAACCTCCTTACCATTACAGCATAATAGCATATTCAGTCATTCTATTGCAATCTTATCCAAGTCTTAAGACCTGACAATAATTACTGGATAGACGTATTAATTTTTACCGGCAGCAAAATTGTCATTTTTTTGGTTTTTTGTAATAGAATATCAATAGCGGTACTGGTTGATTTTAAAAAAGACTAAAAAACCAGGTTTTTCTGTTCGCGGGCAATTTTAGATTATATTTATATTTATTGAAATACTAAACTATGTAATAATTAGGGTTAGCAAACTGTGTAAACCTGCGCATATAGCAATTATTGAACCAATATTTATTGTACAAGTACAATTAATTATTTACGGAAGGATTATTATTATGGAGAGAGAACAAAAACCGGATAGTAAACCCGCCCAAATCAAAAAGGAACGCAAAGGGTGGCAAATTCTAATTTCGGTAATTGCCCTGGTGGTTCTGGGCTCATTAGTTGGCACTCTGGCCTTCGTGGCCGCGGATTTGCCAGCCTGGAGTGAAGAGCAGTTAACCGGAGCTAATGCGACCCTGCTTTTTGATGACGAGGGACAGGTTTTTTACCGCCTGCATGCCGAAGAGGATAGAACCGCAATTACCTTGGACAAGGTTCCTGATGATCTTATCCAAGCTTTTATTGCTACTGAAGATCAGGCTTTTTATGAACACCACGGAATAAACTTCAAAGGCATTGCCCGGGCAGTAATATCCAATATCCAAACCCGGGATCTGACTGGTCAGGGCGCCAGTACCATCACCCAACAACTGGCCCGCAATGCTTTCCTTAGTTCTGATAAAACCTGGTATAGAAAAGCCCGGGAAGCCCTGCTGGCTTTTAGACTTGAAGCAAACTACTCCAAAGACGAAATTTTAGGACTATATCTTAACAAGATCTATTTCGGAGCAGGCGCCTATGGCGTCCAGGCTGCCGCCAATACGTATTTTGGCAAGGATATCAGTGGTTTGACCCTGCCCGAATCAGCCCTGTTGGCAGGACTCGTACAAAGCCCAAGTACCTACGACCCCTTTTTGAATTTTGACGCTGCCAAAGCGCGGCAGAAGATTGTTTTAAACAGCATGGTCAAATGTAATTTTATCAGCCAGGCCCAGGCTGACGAGGCCTGGGCTGAGCAGATTCATCTGGTCAAGGGACAAAACAGTATTGAACGCTACGGTTTTTTTGTTGATGCCGTGATTGAGGAAGCCTTGCAAAAACTCAAACAAAATGGTATCGAAAACCCTGATTATGCCATTTACCGCAACGGTCTTAAGATCTATACAACGATGGATGCTGATCTGCAGCTCCACGGGGAAGAATACTTCAAAGATCCAGCCAAATTCCCCAGTGAAACTAAGGAGGGGCAACCCATACAGGTAGGCATGGCGGTTATCGATCACAGCAGCGGTGAAGTAAAAGCTATTATGGGTGGAAGGGAATATAAGCAGCAGCGTGGATTTAACCGGGCTACTCAAGCCTACCGGCAACCCGGTTCCACCATAAAGCCTCTTACGGTTTATGTGCCGGCTTTGGAAAAAGGCATTATGCCTTACACGGTTTTAGATGATTCCCCGATTTCATATAAAGTCGGCAACGAGGTATGGTCACCCCAGAACTACGATTATACCTTCCGGGGTTTGATTCCCATGCGTACGGCAGTACAGTGGTCGGTTAACACCTATGCGGTGCAATTGCTGGACAAAATCGGCGTACGCAGCGGCTTTGACTGCGGAAAATCATTAGGTTTGCCTTTAATTGATACACCTGGTAAAAATGATTTAGGACTGGCACCTTTGTCTCTCGGAGGTTTGACTAAAGGAGTAACCCCCCTACAGATGGCATCTGCCTATGGCAGTATAGGCAATGGCGGTATATATATCAAAGGTCATTTTATAACGAAGATCGTAGACAACAAAGGTCTGACGGTTTATGAGTACAAACCGGCTTTCAGCAGGGCAATGAGCAAGGAAACAGCCTGGTTGATGACCAATATGCTGCAAACCGTAGTAAGCTCCGGAACCGGAACAAACGCCCGTGTACCAGGTGTGCCTACGGCAGGTAAAACAGGAACTTCAGAAGAAAACCGGGACTGTTGGTTCTGTGGTTTTACACCCACCTATTGCGGTGCGGTCTGGATGGGTTATGATGCTCACTATACTATGAATAATCAATACGGGGGAAACTACCCGGCCAAACTGCTAAGATCTATGCTGGAAAAAGCGCATACCGGGAAAAAAACAGCAAGCTGGTCAAAACCTGCCAACATTATAAGCGTTAGTGTCTGTTCGAAATCCGGCCTGCTTCCTTCAGGAAGCTGCCCGGAGGATCAGATTATAACGGAATATTGCGTAAAACAGCATACACCCAAAAACACCTGCCCTTCACACAGGACTATCGTAATCTGTAAGGAATCCGGCAAGCTGGCCGGGAAATTCTGTCCGCATACAGAGGTATTATCAGTGGTGCAGGTGGGATCCAACAGTGCTGAACAATCCAAAATACCAACTGAAAAATGTGATATTCACACTGACTTTAATGTACCGGGCCTGTTTAAAAATACGGTAAAGGTGTGCCGGGATCCGATTCACAAAGGCAAGCTATATCGGGCCAATATTCCCAATGCCAGCCAAACAGGCGGCTGCCCCGCCGACCATATTGAAGAAATAATAGTTCCACCCGGTGAAAGACTGCCCTTCTGCCCGTTGGAAGAACATCAGGTTAAGAAGCAAAAACCCGGTGACATCGTGGAGCAGATTTTAAACAATTAGCGGGAATATAGAAGCTGATAACCGGATTTAATGAATTTACGCGGTTATTAAGGACACTGCCGGACACTGTAATTTTATTAATTTTATTATTTGCCAGAAAAACCTGAGCTTCCCAACGTGTTGGGGCGCAAAACACTCAACCCGCCACTTGATTTGACGCCCCGCAAGAGACAGCTTCTTGCGGGGCACATATTTCATTCTTTAGTATTTACCTTTTCCGTTATGGAGTGCCGGGCCAAATCAGTATATCTCGCGCTATTTTCAAACAGATACTAACAAATAGATTCAAATAAGCCTGAATCTTGGAATAGCTGGGTCGATAAATATCTTTCTCCGCTATCGGGTAACAAGACAACGATATTTTTACCTCTGTTCTCTCTCCGCCGGGCTAACCGAGAGGCCGCAAAAGCTGCGGCTCCTGAAGATATACCCACCAGCAATCCTTCGGTCGCAGCTAGCTGACGAGCCGTTGTAAAAGCCTCTTCATTCTTAACCTGGAAGATTTCATCTATAATCGAAGTGTTTAATATTTCCGGTATGAATCCGGCTCCAATTCCCTGTATTTTATGAGACCCGGGGTTACCACCGGAAATGACCGGTGAATCAAAGGGCTCGACCGCGACAATCTGTATGTTGGGGTTTCTTGTTTTTAATACTTCGCCTACGCCGGTTATGGTGCCGCCTGTACCTACTCCTCCTACAAAGATATCCACCTTACCATCGGTATCCCTCCAGATTTCCTTGGCTGTAGTTTGCCGGTGAATTTCAGGGTTAGCCGGATTCACAAACTGCTGCGGAATATACGAATTTTCTATCTGCGCAGCCAGTTCTTCGGCCTTTTTAATAGCCCCTTTCATCCCTTCAACACCTGGAGTCAATACCAGTTCAGCTCCCAGAGCACCGAGCAGGCTTCTTCTTTCCACACTCATGGTGTCCGGCATAGTCAGTATTAAACGATACCTTTTGGCAGCCGCCACGAAAGCCAGACCAATACCAGTATTTCCGCTGGTGGGTTCAATGATCACGGTATCCGGTTTGATAAATCCCTGTTTTTCCCCGTCTACGATCATTGCCAGGCTGATCCTATCCTTGACACTACCAGCCGGGTTAAAATACTCCAATTTCGCAATCAATGTCGCTTCCAATTCATTAATTCGATTGTAGTTACTCAGTTCAAGCAAAGGGGTGTTCCCAACTAAATCCGTTAAATACTTAGCAACCTTAGACATACTATCGCCTCCATCACCTTAATTCTGCCAGCTATCTCCTAGTAATTCTATATGTTTTATTGGTTATTTTAATCCCGTGTTTTTTATTTGTCAAAGTTTTCTAGCTTTTGATTTGAAAACGATGATCAATTACTCTGCGTTAGTCTTAAAAAATTTGAGCATAAATTAATAATTAATCTTGCTACTTTGAATAAATTGTTTTATAATCCCTATAAAATTACTGTAGTATTGTTAACGCTTTGAAATTGATGGGACGGCTAATATTGATTAAGCAGGAGGTCGGCATAATGAACCAGGAAAACGGCTATGTATTATCTGTTAATATATCCAAGAAACGTGCTGAAAAGAAACATAATGTTCAAGAAGCCTATCTTAAGGCTGATTATGGTATAGAAACAGATGCTCATAGCGGCAGTTGGCATCGTCAGGTAAGTCTTCTGTCACTGTCCAGTTTTAAAAAAATGCAGGCTCTGGGAGCTGCTGTAGAATACGGTGATTTTGCTGAAAATATTACCATAGCAGGCATTGATGTCTCTTCTCTCCCTTTGGGAACCCGCATAAGGATTGGGGAAGCGCTGCTGGAAGTAACTCAAATAGGCAAGGAATGTCACAATAAAGGTTGTCCAATTAAACAACAAGTCGGCACATGTGTTATGCCGCTGGAAGGTATTTTCACCCGAGTATTGGAATCTGGACGGGTACAATCCGGGGATAAGGTTATTGTACTTGAGGGGAAAGGGGAAAATTATAAATGGGAAAAGACGATCGGCAATTAATCCAGACAATTTTGGATCTGAAAAAGGAAAAAAACGTATACATAATTGCTCACTATTATCAGCGCGAATCTATTCAGGATATTGCCGATTTTGTAGGTGATTCATATTCTATGGCGGTAGCCGCCCAAAAATCACCCAGTAACACCATTTTAGTCGCCGGGGTCGATTTTATGGCCGAGTCGGCAGCCATTCTCTGTCCTGATAAAACGGTTCTGTCCCCTGAACCACTGGCCACCTGCCCGATGGCCAACAGTATTTCGGCTGCTGATGTTTTAGACTATAAAGAACAACATCCTGACAGCATCATTGTCAGCTATGTTAATACTCCGGCTGAGATTAAGGCGGTAAGCGATATCTGCTGCACTTCTTCCAATGCCGAGAGAATAATAAAGCGGTTTCCACCGGAAGCTAACATTTGTTTTCTACCCGACCAGAACCTGGCTGTTAACGTAGCCAATAGAATAGGGCGCCGGCTTGATTATTTTACTTCCGCCTGCCCTATCCACGCACAGGTAACGGAAGAAGATTTAGATGCAAAGTTACAAGCACATCCAGAAGCTATGGTGGCGGTTCATCCTGAATGTATACCTGAAGTCGTTTCTAAAGCTGATTATTGCGGCAGCACAGCTGGCATTATTAATTTTGTGCTCAATTCATCGGCAAAGAAGTTCATAATCGCTACTGAGTGTGGGGTTATGCATGCCATTAATAAAGCAAATGCCGATAAAAAGCTGTATTTAGCTGCGGAAGAATTAATCTGCCCTAATATGAAAAGCATTACCCTGGAAAAAATCCTTTACTCGATCGAACAGATGCAAACCGTAATTACGGTTCCGGAAAACATCAGGGTTGGGGCGGCTATGGCCCTGGAAAAGATGATTATCTACAGCTCTTAGCTTTAGACCTGGAGATTTTGGTAAGGTTTTATATCGGTCTTATTCAAGCAGGAATAATTAAGTACAAATTTTAGGAGGTGGCTTACGTGAGAGAGATCTACATGGATCACAGCGCTACTACTCCGGTCGACCCGGAGGTTTTTAATGCCATGATACCCTACTATACCGATAGATTTGGTAATGCGTCCAGTATCCATACAAAGGGGCAAAGGGCGCGTCAAGCAGTAGATCAGGCGCGCAGCCAAGCTGCAGAACTTCTAGGTGCATCGGAACGAGAAATTGTTTTTACCAGCGGAGGTACTGAGGCTAATAACCAGGCTATCATTTCCTATTTAAGCAACAACCCGGATAAAGGCAGACACCTTATTACCTCGGCCATTGAGCACCATGCCGTATTAGATGCCTTTCTCCACCTGGCTAAACGAGGATATGAACTCACCGTACTACCGGTAACTGCTGATGGACTGGTTGAGCCGGACATACTTAAGGCAGCCATGAAGCCGACTACTGCCTTGGTCAGTATCATGCATGCCAATAATGAAGTTGGTACTATACAACCTATTAAGGAATTGGCGGCTGTTGCTCATGCAGGCGGAGCAGTTTTTCATACCGATGCGGTGCAAACGGTTGGTAAACTGCCGATAGATGTAGAAGAAATGGATGTGGATATGTTAGCGGCTTCCAGTCATAAGCTGTATGGCCCAAAGGGAGTAGGTTGCCTGTATGTCAAGCGGGGGATTCGGGTAGGTAATTATTTTCACGGCGGAGGGCAGGAGCGAGGACTGCGTCCCGGGACAGAGAATGTGCCGGGAATAGTCGGTTTTGGCACAGCCTGTAAACTGGCACATATTAATTTGCCGGAAAGACAGACCCGCTTGAACAAAATGGGTCAACGTCTTAAGGAAGGCATTTTAAATAGTATTCCTCATAGCCGTTTGACCGGCCACCCGGTCAAACGTTTGCCCGGCAGTGTCAGTGTATGCTTTGAGTTTGTGGAAGGAGAATCCATCTTGCTAATGCTGGACAGCTACGGAATAATGGCTTCCAGCGGGTCGGCCTGCACTTCCGGCTCGCTCGATCCTTCTCATGTTTTACTGGCTCTGGGTCTGCCCCATGAAATAGCCCACGGCTCACTGCGCTTAACCTTGGGCAAAGATAATACAGAGGAAGACGTTGATAAGGTTTTGGAAGTGCTTCCCAATATCATCCAAAACCTGCGTGGCATGTCTCCCCTGTGTAATTAAAGGAGGGAAAGAAATGTATTCACAGAAGGTAATGAATCACTTTATGAACCCCCGCAATGTAGGCAGGATAGACCTGCCCAGCGGCAGCGGGGAAGTTGGCAATGCCGTTTGCGGTGATATCATGCATATCGATATAAAGGTAGCAGACAATATCATTACTGATGTTAAATTCAAAACCTTTGGATGTGCTGCCGCTATCGCTACCAGCAGTATGGTTACGGAAATGGTAAAAGGCAAATCTTTGCAGGAAGCAGAACAGATTACCAACCAAACGGTGGCAGAGGCTCTGGACGGCCTTCCCCCGGTTAAGATGCATTGCTCCAATCTGGCTGCCGATGCACTGCATGCCGCTATCGCTGATTATATGCGCAAGGAAGCTAATAAATTAGGGGTTAGTTAGAAATTAGAATTTTAGCAGACGCGGATTTACTCGGTTTTAATATCAAGTTTTATTATCAAATTTTTAAATAAAAAATATAAGGGGGAAATGTGGATGACTAAGAGAAAAATGAAATTTGATACTTTGCAGGTTCATGCAGGTCAACAGGCTGACCCGACTACTGGTTCCAGAGCGGTGCCGATTTATCAGACTACATCGTATGTTTTCAATGATGCGCAGCATGCGGCTGATTTGTTTTCTTTAAAAGAGCCCGGCAATATTTATACCCGTATAATGAATCCCACCAATGATGTTTTTGAACAGAGAATGGCTGCTCTGGAAGGCGGTTCGGCAGCACTGTCCACTGCCTCCGGCTCGGCGGCTATTACCTATGCCATTCTGAACATTGCCGGGGCGGGAGACGAGATAGTAGCGGCCAGTACTTTATACGGAGGTACCTTTAATCTTTTGGCGGTTACTTTGCCTAGATTGGGAATTAAGACTGTTTTTATAGACCCTGATGACCCTGATGGTTTTAACTGGGCAATTAATTCGCGAACCAAGGCTCTATATATGGAAACTATTGGTAACCCGCAAACCAATGTTATTGATATCGAAGCGGTCGCCCGCACAGCTCACGAAAATGGTATTCCTTTGATTGTTGATAATACCTTTGCCACCCCGTATCTTTGCCGTCCTATAGAATTTGGAGCCGATATTGTAGTTCACTCCGCTACCAAGTTTATCGGCGGACACGGTACCTCGATTGGAGGAGTAATAGTGGAAGGGGGTAATTTTGATTGGGCCGCCAGTGGTAAATTCCCCGTTTTTACCGAAGCAGACCCGAGCTATCATGGAATCAAATATTACGAAGCTTTAGGTCCGGTGGCTTTCATAACGAAAGCCCGGGTTCAGTTGTTAAGAGATACCGGGGCCGCACTCAGTCCCTTTAACGCTTTTCTTTTTTTGCAGGGTCTGGAAACCCTTTCTTTGCGGATGCAGCGCCATGTAGCTAATACCCGGAAAATTGTGGAATACCTTAATAATCACCCTCAGGTTTCCTGGGTGAATTACCCAGAATTGCCGGTCAATAAGTACTATGCCCTGTCTAAAAAGTATCTGCCCCGGGGGGCAGGGTCAATATTCACTTTCGGGATTAAAGGTGGCCTGGAAGCCGGCCGCAATTTCATTAACAATCTGGAATTATTCTCGCTGTTGGCTAATGTGGGTGATGCCAAATCACTCGTGATACATCCTGCCAGCACTACCCATTCCCAGTTGTCCGCGGATGAACTGCGCTCGGTTGGGATTACCGGGGAAACGATCAGGCTTTCCATCGGACTGGAAGATGTTGATGATCTTATTTACGATCTCGACCAGGCCTTTGCCAAGACCAAATCAGTTTAGATTTAAAGTACCCCGAGCCACTGTTGATTGGGAAATTTAATGCATTGTCACCATAGTTAATAAAAAGTAATAAAGAATTTAGATAATGAAATATACCGAATCAGAACTAAGCAAAGTATTAAACCAGGATGTGATTTGAAAATGCCCATTAATATACCAAATGATTTGCCGGCGGCCGATATATTAAGCAAGGAAAATATCTTTATAATGCACGAAAAACGCGCCTTACATCAGGACATACGGCCATTGCGTATCGTGATTTTAAATTTAATGCCACTAAAAATTGCTACCGAAACGCAGCTCCTGCGTTTACTGGGCAACTCCCCCCTGCAGGTTGACATTGTCTTATTGCATCCGCAGAGCCATGCTGCCCGCAATACACCAGAAGATCACCTAGCCAGATTTTACACCACTTTTAGCGCTATAAAAGGGCAGAATTTTGACGGTATGATCATAACCGGTGCGCCGATTGAACATTTGGAGTTTGACAAGTGGTCTTACTGGGAGGAATTAAAAGCCATAATGGATTGGAGCCTGCATCATGTATATTCCACTTTTCATATTTGTGTGGGAGCACAAGCCGGACTGTATCACCATTACGGAGTTAAAAAGTATATTTTGGAGCGGAAAATGTTTGGGGTTTACCCGCACACGGTTAACAAATCCCACGTTAAACTATTACGTGGCTTTGATGATGTATTTTATGCTCCCCATTCTCGTCATGCCGAAATACGTAAGGCTGATATAGAACGGATTCCTGACCTGGAAATACTATCGGAATCAGCAGAAGCCGGGGTCTATATCGTTATCCGTAAGGATGGACGCCAGATTTTTGTAACCGGGCACTCCGAATATGACCCCCTGACTCTTAAAAACGAGTATGACCGGGATATAAGCAGGGGCTTAAACACAGCTGTCCCGTGCGGCTATTTTCCCCATGACAATCCGGCCCTGCCGCCAGTGGTTAAGTGGAGAAGCCATGCTAACCTCCTGTTCTCCAATTGGCTAAATTACTATGTATACCAGGAAACCCCCTATGACCTGGATGAATTGACTTAATCGCGTCTTGAAGGATTAAGATACGGAAATGGGTTATTCCCCGCTTTTTCCTCACTTTTCAAAGCTGTCGGGGTTTGGTGTCCATATTATCTCAAGGTTATTACGGTAACTCCGAAACCGCCTTCTTCGCGTGCACCGTCCCGATACTCTTTTACATAGGGGTGGTTTTTCAGGTGAGTTTGCACCGCATGGCGCAGTGCTCCAGTGCCTTTGCCGTGAATGATTCTTACCCGTTCGATACCTACCAGTACTGCGTCATCTAAATATTTTTCCAAATCCTTAAGGGCATCTTCTGCGTATTTACCGCGCAGATCCAGCTCCGGGGAAATAGTATTGGCCTTGTCGGCAAAAGTCTGATTACGCTGGCGGGTAGGTTTTTCTTCCTTTGCCTTGGCTAAGGCAAGCTGGTCACGTTTGACTGTAAGACGTATACTTCCCAGTTGTACAACTACCTCATCCTGATCATCGGGATTTTCTAAAACGTAACCTAGCTGATTGATGTTTTTAACCTTAACATAATCTCCCGCCTTTATCGTCTGTCCGTCAGGAACCGTTTCCTGACTGGGCAATTCTACCACCAGTTCACGAATCTTTTTGCGTTTTTGTTCTATCTCATGCCATTTGGGCGGCTGTTCTTTATCTTTTAGCATCTCTTTTAATTCGTCAACGGCTTCATTGGCTTCTCGCTTGATGACCCGGACATATGTATCAGCTTCCTGACGGGCCTTTCTGATGATTTCGTTTTTTTCCGCATATAATTTTTCTCTTTCCAGCTCCAATGCGGCTCGTTGTTCAGACAAATCCCTTTGAGCCTGCTCCAGTTCGCGGTTGTTAGCTTCAAAATGATATTGACTTTCTTTCAGCTGACGAATCATAGCTGAAATTTCCCTTTCCCGCTGGGGTACCAGATGGCGGGCCCGCTGCACCAGTTCAGCATCCAATCCCAGCCGAGAGGCAATAGCAAAAGCATTGCTCTGACCAGGTGTGCCAATGGTCAACTCATAGGTAGGCATCAGGGTTACCGGGTCAAATTCCACACAGGCATTTTCAACCCGCTCATTCTGATAGGCAAATGTTTTTAATTCACTTTGATGGGTGGTTACAATAACCCGGGCATTCAGGATTTTCATCCTTTCCAGTATGGCGCTGGCTAAAGCGGCACCCTCATGCGGGTCAGTACCGGCCCCCAATTCATCCAGCAACACCAGGGAGCCGTCCCCAACCTGTTTGAGAATACTTATGATATTATGCATATGGGAGGAAAAGGTGCTAAGCGATTGCTCAATGCTCTGTTCATCTCCGATATCAACATGGATATTTTTAAAAACAGATATCTCGCTGTTTTCCCGGGCCGGAATAAACAGGCCGCACATGGCCATAGCACTCAGCAGTCCAGTCGTCTTTAATACCACCGTTTTACCTCCGGTGTTGGGGCCGGTTATAACCAGAATATCAAAATATTTGCCCAAAGTGATGTTTACCGGTATCGCCTGCTTGCCCAGCAAAGGGTGGCGGGCTTTC
This sequence comes from Syntrophomonas zehnderi OL-4, assembly GCF_000983115.1. Lineage (GTDB taxonomy): Bacteria > Bacillota > Syntrophomonadia > Syntrophomonadales > Syntrophomonadaceae > Syntrophomonas_B > Syntrophomonas_B zehnderi. Next base: position 149,570 of record NZ_CGIH01000026.1, on the reverse strand, counting down.
TGCAAATCAATAATTCCCCGGTTATTGACCTGGGGACGGAAGGCGCTCATATTATAAGCCAGGTTGCCCCGTGCAAAAATAAGATCGAGTTCCTCCAGCAATTCAAGATTGACCAGCAGTTCATCGGCAAAAACAGCCACCGCCGCGCTGAGCTCTCTTAATATGCGCTCCACTTCTCTTTGTTCTTCAATCTGCAGGCTTTTGATTTTATTATTATGTTCAACGACCGGCAACGGTTCAATAAAAACTGTGGCTCCGCTGGCAGATTCATCATGGACAATTCCTTTTACCTCATGGCGGTATTCTTGTTTAACCGGTACTACGTAACGCCCGGCTCTCTCGGTAACGAGGGCATCCTGCAGCAGGGTCTGATTGTTGCCAGAACGGATAAAGTTCTGTAAATAATCCTTTATCCGCTGACGGCTCGTTTCTATCTGTTTCCTAATGCTCTTTAAAGCCAATGATGCATCATCACGGACTACCCCGTCCTCATTGATCATATCGTTGAGCTTCTTTTCCAGTTCTTTGTTTTCCATAATACCGGAGCTGATATTTTTTAATATCCTGACTGAATCTTCATCGGTATATTTTATGGCCAGTCGGGATGCCCGCAGCAGATGGTAAATGTCCAATAACTCATGGGGATTAAGTATACCGGCCACGCGGGCCTTTTTTAAATGCCTGTCGGCAGGACTAAGGGAACTTAAAAAGCTGGGCTCGCCAAAGCGCAGCAGTTCCATGGCTTCTTCCGTTTCATCCAGACGCATTTGCACCAGTTCAAGATCGGCTGAGGGCAGCATGGCCATGATTTTTTGGCGGCCGCCTTCCGAATAGGCCAAATCGGCCAGCATCGACTGTATTTTATCAAACTCCAGCTTGTTTAAAGTTTCTTTGTTCATAATTAAATGACCCCTCGATAATAATGACACTTGGTAAATGGCTGACCCAAGGCAGCCAGTTCATTTTTGTACCTGTTTAAATCAGGCTCACCTTCAGCCAGCAATATATTTATGGCCTGCCGATAGGTTTTAACCGTTTGAGACAGTTGGTCATCTTGCATCAGCCGAGCCTCAATACGAAGGCTGTGCGGCCGCAGAGATATAATCCGGGCTAAATCCTCGATCATACAAAGGGTGCGGGAATTAAACACATGAAATCGGCAATCAGCATCGACTACTGCCGGAAACTGATATGATTTGGCATCCTGCAGGTAAAAGGTATCCTTGGAGCAAGGGGCCGTGCATTTTTCTCTATCTCCCCCCAGGGTGGCTCCCAAAACGCAATACTGTGCTTCCATTAACTGCAATTCCCCATGTATGATCATTTCTACTCCTGTAATGCCTTTAAAGCTATGCAACTGCTTAAAATTAAGTTCCGGAGACAGGCATACTGAACTAATCCCCAGTCCGCTTAAAAACTTCAGGCTGTATATATTAAATACATTTAAACTGTAATCAGTCAATATTTTAAACCCCTGCTCCAATCCCCAGTGCAGATCTCCCCAATTGCCCACCATGAGGGCAGAAAAATCTTCATCCACCATGCGGTGATACGAATATCGATCCTGGGGCAAGCTGATGCGGGGCAATACGGGTATCACCTGCGGTATGTTTTTACCTTGATTTAAAGCTAGCATCTCCTTAAGCTCGGATCTGGACGGCCGTTTGCGGCTGCCCATTCCCTCCAAACCCAGCAATACCTGGTCTGCACCGTTCTTTAGCGCCAGCCGGGCCTGTTCAACACTGCTTACTGCTACTGTAAGCAGGGGGGAGGTCTTGTTGTAGTCAGGGCGCGGATCATCGAGCAGGGCCTGCTTTTCCTGATTAAAATAATTGATACTGGTAACGGGCTTGGCATGCTTTAAAAGCCTTTTTTCAATCAAGCGCTCAAGTGCCAGACGGCGTACCTCGTTTAAATCACTGAACGGAAGCATCAGGCCGCCCTCGCCCTGTATCGTTATATTGCGCAAAACGAAGTCAGTATTGCCCATTCTCCCCAGTTTGTCGCGCAAAACTTCTTCATCCAGCGCGTATTTTTCTGCCATCTGCGCTGCCGTTTTAGTCTGGGCTTCCCCTCTATTGCCCTCGTCATCACATAAAATTAGGCGCAAAGGCTCCCCTAAGCCTACACTAACCGCGGCATCCACATATATTTTATGAGCCTTTTCATCCCGGATACTATGTTGCGCTTCGCTCAGGAGTTCTTCATCATGGGTTTTAAATACCCGATCCCCAGGAAAAACGCGCTCCTCCAACTGCAGACTGACAATATCGCCTGCGGTTGCTTCATTAACACGTTGTCCGTCAATTTGCATCTCTTCAACGATTACGACCGGGTTTTTTCCCTTGCCTACCCATACCACCAGTCCATCGCCAGAGCCGATCGCATCAGTCAGCTTGATCTTAACCATCAGGTCAGGTTTTTGCTCCACGACCCGGCCGACAAAAACGCCCCGGTTATTGGGCCGCCGAGTACTTAAAAAATCAGCACCGGCACCGAAAAAATAACCGCTGGAAAAATTGCGGTTAAAGACCTTCAATAAATTTTCCTTTATTTCCGGTTCCGGCCGTTGACCCGAATCTTCCAGCAAATCCAGAGCTTCTCGATAGGCACGGCTTACCACTGCCACATATTCCGGTCTTTTCATGCGGCCTTCGATTTTCAGGGAGCATACCCCAGCTTCTTTAAGCTCGGGCAGGTATTCTATCAGGCAAAGATCAGCCGGACTCAGCAAATATCTGCCATGGCGGGCGGGATCAAGGTTATTTTTGCCTGACCGGCTTTTGAGCTGGTAAGCCAGGCGGCAAGGCTGCGCACATCTGCCCCGGTTTCCGCTCCGGCCTCCTACCATGCTGCTGAACAAACATTGCCCCGAATAGGAAAAACATAAGGCACCATGGACGAAGACCTCCAGTTCCACATCCGGGTATTGTTCATGAACCGTTTTAATATCGGTATTCGCAAGTTCCCGCGCTAAAACAATACGCTTAAAACCCTGTTTTTTTATAAAAGCAGCCCCGCCCTCATTGTGGACTGTCATCTGGGTACTGGCATGCAAACGCAACTTAGGCAACACCCGATGGCAGGCTGCAGCTAACCCAATATCCTGGATTATTATCGCATCTACCTGACGCTGCTCCAGTGCATACAAATAGTCAAGCGCAGCAGCAAATTCATCGTTATCGATAAGGGTATTGACCGTAACATAGACTTTTTTATTATGCAGGTGGGCATAGTCTACGGCAGATTCGATCTGGGGCAGATCAAAATTTTCGGCCGACTGACGAGCACTATAACTTTTGCCACCTATATACACAGCATCTGCCCCATTTTTAAGTGCTGCCATAAAAGCGTCCCAATTCCCGGCCGGAGCCAATAGTTCCATACTTGTTTGCATAACCTCCAATTTTAAAAAATAGAAGCGGATAACGCAAGTTGCGCGGGTTTACGCGGTTTTATAGATATTATTCATCCACCCGGTACTCAATGTGCAAAACAGAAAAGATGCCCCCTTGCAGACAGCCCCGGTTTCGCTTGCCTAGTATCTTCTTCCGTCATTGCGTGCCGGTTTAATGCACCTCACTGCCACTAAAACGTTTTACGCGGATTAAGCCGGAGCAGGGAATAACGTCTGTTCCCCTTTTTTCTAATTCATCCAGAAATAGATTCATGCCTAAAGAATCACTGGCCATATGTCCGGCTACAATTACATTTATATTATTTTCGCGCGCCGCCTGACGATGTTTTTCGGTTAGGTGCATACAAATCATGGTTCCCACCCCGGCCTGGGCCAGTTTCTCGTAAGCTTTGTCTGCAGTAGCAGTTCCTCCGGAGAACTTCACAAACACTTTACCGGCGCGTCTTTTCATGTCTCCCAGAATAATGGCCGGGCCTGCTTTTAACTTACGTGCCTCAGCATATTCAGGGATGGTAAATAACAGATTTAAAATATCGTCCAGAGTCGAAATATTTGATTTATCCATCAATCTTTGCATAAAGTGAGCAGCCAGATTATCCGCTGCGGTATGTACACACATGAAGGGGAAATTAAGCAAGCGGGCAGCGTCTACAGCCCGCTGGTGATTAAACGGCATTCTGCCCCGGCGGACTTCGTTTATTCTGGCAGCCATAAGGCCTTCCCCAATATTAATAGGAACCCCCATTTTTTCCAGCATGTCCGCTTGCATCTGCATAACTTCATGCAACTGCGCATCGGCGATACCTTCCGGGTGGTGAGCCAGAACCAAATCAACCTTAATCCCCCTTTGGCAGAGACGGTCAGCGAGCAGTATCTCCGGTGTTTCCATATCGATACCACATAAAATGCTTTTTATCTCTTCTTCGCCCGACCCCACCAGAATTCGGGTATCATTATACGGATTAAAAAGGCATTCCTGATCAAAGTAGTCTTTTTCGTCTGCGGTCAAGGCCTGGTAAGCCTTTTGATTCTGCTCTAAAATTTTTTCCAGGTAGTTTCCCCGGATATCATAAGTCGTGCCCATTTGTACGGCCAGGTTGTAGATTTCTGATAGTTTCATAAGCTGCCCCCTATTATTATTGGTTTTTTTCAAATTATATCATATACTATGACCTGATTTGTTCCTCCAATAATGCCAGCTGCTTACTTAATTGTTCCAACCTGTTTTCGATATTGGTCAGACTATCCATCAGCTTGGGGCTGGCTTCTTCCTGTATCACCTGTTCCAATTTTTTAAACAACTCCCCGCGCGGCAGTTGGTCAATCGTTAGGACAGAATTGCTTTCTTGCGCCTTAATTCCCAGATCTTTGCGTTTAACGGGTTCTTCATCCTCTTTTAGAACAACACTAAAACCGCCACAGGATTCTAAAATAGCCCGTTCCACTTCATTTACATCCCGGATACCTTTTTTCCTAAGTTCCTGCATAAGATCATCGACATTAAATTTCTCCCGCAACAGATTTTTTTTTAATACCTTGCCGTTGTCGATTAACACAACCGGCGTACCTGTTAAAAGATTTGATAGCTTACCATTTTTTATGCTCACATAATTAATAGTGTATTCTAAAAAGGCCAGGGTAGCCAGCACGATAATCCCATCATAAAAAGGCATGCTTCTGTCCAGGGCCACAGAAATGACCGTATCACCTACCCCGGTCATAATCACAAAATCAAAAGGCCCTAGTTCCCCCAGAGCCCTTTTACCTAGCAAGCGTACCATAATCAGTGCCAAAAAGTACATACCGGCAATTCTTAAAGCAAAGCTTAGTATTTCCAAAAAAAAGCTCGCCCCCTTAAACATCCCCTGACTTAGTATTTCGCCTTCGCATACAAGGTATACAGCCACCGGACACCGAAGCTTTTTACTTATTTAGTTATATACTTTTCACGGGAATGGTTTACAGGGGGTCAATAAACCAAAATCCTCAGGCATACCCTGGGACAACAGCCGGCAAAAACGACCATCTTTTGATGCCAGGTTGGAGTTACGAAAGTATGATAGAAACATTAAGAATAAATATTATGTTTCATAGTTATTTGAGATATGTGGAGGTATTAATAATATCTTCTTTTTCCAGCCAGCCCCGGCGGGCGGTGATGATTCCGAATTGAATGATAGAGAGTTCGTTTTTATGGTGGGCATCGCTGTTAATGGCTATCTTAATACCCATATCTTTGGCGCGGCGGGCAATATCCTCATCAACATCCAGGCGATCGGGATGGGAGTTGATTTCCAGAATCTTGTGGTTGCGGGCGCTTTCTTCCAATATTTTATCCAGGTCAAATTCGTATCCGGGACGACGTTTCAGCAAACGACCGGTTAAGTGACCGATAATATCAACATGTTCGTTATTTATGGCCTTAACAAGTCTCTGGGTCTGGGCTTTTTTATCAAGGTTAAATGCTGAATGAATGGAGGCTACAACGATATCAAGCCCTGCCAGCACGTCATCCGGCAGATCTAAGCTGCCATCTTTTAATATATCTACTTCGATTCCTTTTAATAGGCGAAAATCATCCCATTTTCGGTTTAACCGGTCTATCTGCTCCCCTTGCAGGAGCAGTTTCTCTGGAGACAGACCTGAACTTACCGTCAGGGAACGGGAATGGTCGGTTATCGCCAGGTATTCATAATTGAGGGCTCGGGCGGCCTCAGCCATTTCTTCCAGACTGTTCTTGCCATCACTCCAATCCGTGTGGACATGCAGATCTCCCTTTATATGATGTAATTCAAGCCTGGCGGGGAGGCTGCTTGTTTGAGCCGCTTCCACTTCGCCGCGGTTCTCCCTGAGTTCCGGCGGGATATAATCCATATTAAAGCGTTTATAGAGTTCCTCTTCACTGGCGACTCCCCGCAATAGATCAGGCTTAACATTATCCAGCAAGACCCGGCAATGTTCTTTGGAACCGGTTGTCCAAAACAAAGCCTGAACATACTCTTGCGGCTCAACGATTATCACTTCAAAGGGCAGACCGGTTTTTAGTATTCCAGTTACATGGCCGGATTCATCCAGTTTTATAACTTTAATCCAAGGGTAATCGCGCAGGTATTTTCTAACCGCTGCTTCATCCCGGCTGGCAACCAGTATATCCAGATCGCCTACCAGGGATTTGCCCCTGCGCACACTTCCTACCGGGCTAAGTTTTTCAATATTAGCAAAGGCCTGAAGATAATTATACAGATCCCGGGCAACCGGCAATGCCTCGCCCAGGGTCGTTTTATCTTTCACGCCTTTTAAATACTCTATTCCTTTGATAATCTTCTCTTCACTCTTAGCACCCATTCCGGGAAGGTTTTGTATAGTTTGCGCAACTGCAGCTTGGTATAGTTCATCTAGGGTGGATATGCCTAGTTTTTTATAAATCTGCCGGGCAGTTTTATGGGCAATCCCGGGTATAGCCAGCCATTCTAAAAGAGACGCAGGTATTTCTTTTTTTAGTTCGTTATAATATTGGCAGGAGCCGGTCTCCAAAATTTCTACGATTTTTCCCTGGATCGCCTTGCCTACCCCGGGGATTTGGTCAAGCCTTCCTTGTTGGTAGATGGTTTTTAAATCCTCATCCAGATGGTATATGGAAGAAACTGCGTTGCGGTACGCCCTGACCTTAAATGAATTATCTTCCTTTATTTGCAGTAAATCAGCTATTTTCTCCAATATTTCAGCCGTTTCTTGATTGTTCATAATTTAACCTGCCTACTTTTTTTTCTCCTCCTCCAATTTCTTTATCAGTTGGTCATAATCTTCCTGGAGTTTGTTTAATTCATCAGCCAGGTTAAGAGCCGTTAAAACGGCCACCTTATTGGTGGACAGGTTATGATTGCGCTGAGCAATCATACGCATCCGCCGATCCACATAAGCTCCCAGCATTTGCATATATTCAGGATTCTCATTTCCCCTTACCACATATTCTTCGTTGTAAATGTTAACTGTAACCTTGTTCACAGTGTTATTATTTGTCTCCATCACTTTTCCTCCTCTTCGGGAATTAAATAGTTATTTCTGCACATATAATTACTTTTCCTTCAAGGTGTTATTTTATGGAGGACAGTCCCCGGAGAACGTATAATTTTGAGTGTATCGGTTTGATTATCCATCTCTGGCCAGGACGTTTATATCTACCCGCCGTCCTTCCACCGTATAGATGACCATCTCGCCCAAGTTGGTGGCGTGGTCGGCGATGCGTTCCAGATGACCGGCCACTAATAATAAATCGGTAGCCTGGGGGATGTTCTGGGTATCTTGCATCATGTAGGTGAGCAGATCACGGAAAACCTGTTCATATAGTTCATCAGATTGTCTTTCTAAATCAACTAGGCGCATTGCCAAATTAACATCCGCGTCTATAAAGGCTTTTAATGCAATCCTAACCATTTCCTCAGCGATTTTAGCCATTCGGGGTATGTCAATAAGCGGTTTGATATAGGTTTGCTCATATAGCCGAATGGTTATCTCTGATATATCCTCCGCGTGATCGGCCATTCTCTCCATATCGACTATTATTCTAAGGGCCGTTCCAATAAAACGCAAGTCGCCTGCCATCGGTTGTTTCATGGCTATCAACTGCAGGCATTTCTTTTCTATTTCCAATTCCATGCGATCTATGATGTCATCACGACTGATTACTTCCTGTGCCATTTTCTGGTCTTTATCCACCAGAGATTTGACGGCTTTAAATATCTGTTCCTCCAGCAAATAGCCCATTTTCATAATTTCTTCTTTTAGTTTTACCAGTTCATTTTCCAGGGTATCAATAACCATCCCTATTCCCCCTCCTCTTAACCGAATCTGCCCGTAATATAGTCTTCGGTTCTCTTGTCACGCGGATTAACAAATATATCTGCGGTGTTATTAAATTCCACTAAATCGCCGTTAAGAAAAAAACCGGTATAGTCTGATATCCGGGCAGCTTGCTGCATATTATGGGTTACGATTACTATCGAATAATTACTTTTTAGCTCGGCGATCAGTTCTTCCAAACGGGCGGTGGAGATTGGATCCAGGGCGGAAGCAGGTTCATCCATCAGGATAACCTCTGGATCTACCGCCAGTACCCGGGCGATTACCAGACGTTGCTGCTGGCCTCCGGACAGTCGGGCCGCGGGACTGTTAAGACGGTTGCTGACTTCCTTCCAGAGATTTGCGGACTTAAGGCTTTTCTCAACGATATCATCCAGACGGTTTTTTTTGGTTATGCCGTGAATCCGTGGCCCATAAGCAACGTTTTCATAAATGGACATAGGGAAAACGGATGGTTTTTGAAATACCATACCGACAGACTTGCGCAATTCTACTACATTAACCTCATTGGTATAAACAGCCTGGCGGTCAAGATAGACCTGGCCTTTAGTGGTCGTACCCTCGATCAATTCGTTTAAACGGTTAAGACTGCGTAAAAAAGTGGACTTACCACACCCCGATGGGCCAATAAGAGCAGTGACTTTATTTTCTTCTATATCCATGTTGATCCCCTGCAAAGCTTGGAAGTTCTGATAAAAAACCTGCAAATTCCGGCTTTGCATTTTATATACCTTTTCCATGACATCACTCCCCAACTGTAATTTAAGGTAAATTGAATTAAGTAATTAATCCGCGTAAATCACCATTCGGGTTACAAATAATATGAACTTCGTTCATAATTAAGGTGGCTGTGTTAACGGTGTCTTTTTCTCCCCCGGCCTGCTAACGGGAAAGCCTGCGCAGGCTTAGGTTGGCTAGATAGTTAATAATCAGAATCAGTACTACCACCACAAAGGCTGTGCCGAAGGCTCTTTCCAGGGAAATTCCTTCCATGGCCAGCATATATAGATGTACCGACATGGTACGAGCCGGATCAAAGAGGGACTGCGGCATTCCCAGAGAACTGCCGGCTGTTAAGATTAAAGCCGCTGTTTCTCCCACTGCCCGGCCTATGGACAGTATTACCCCGGTTACTATACCCGGAAGGGCAAAGGGCAGGATCACCTTGCGGATGGTCTGCCATTTGCTCGCTCCCAAGGCCAGGCTGTTTTCCCGGTACTCGGGAGGCAGGGTCAGTATGGCTTCCTGGGCGGTGCGGGTAATGGTTGGCAGGATCATAATGGCCAGGGTTATCCCTCCCGAGAGTATAGACCAGCCCATACCCAGGAAAATAACCAGGAATACGAATCCAAAAAGGCCGAATATAATCGAGGGTATCCCGGCCAGGGTTTCGGCAGTCAGATTCACCAGCCAGGCAAATTTGCTGCTGCTTAAGGCATATTCCTCCAGGTAGACCGCTGCCCCTACCCCTATAGGTACGGCTATAACCAGGGCCAACAAAGTCAAGTACAAGGTGCTGATGATAGTGGGAAAAATTCCTCCTGCGCTGCCTGCATGTCTGGGTGATTCCAGGATAAATTCAAGGTTAAGAACTAAAACCCCCCTGGCTATCACATAACCAATAATACTGACCAGGATACCTACAATGATCAGTCCGGATAAATAAAACAATCCATAAATAAATCTGTCTTTTATACTAACCGCGCCCATCATCTGTTCCCGCCTTTGCTAAACGATTGATAATCAGGTTAAGCCCCACGATAAGTAAAAATAGTACCATCCCTGTAGCAAACAGGGCGGTCTGATGATCGCCGCTGGCATAGCCCATTTCCAGCACGATATTGCTGGTCATGGTTCTGATTGGCGCCAATATGCTGGTGGGTATCATGGCCGAATTGCCGGTTACCATTACTACCGCCATGGTTTCCCCAATGGCCCTGCCCATACCCAGCACCACCGATGTTATAATACCGGAACGGGCCGCTGGAACAATCACATATCGTATAGTCTGGAAATGAGTGGCCCCCAGGGCCAGCGAAGATGATTTATAATCATTGGGAACGGCCAGCAAAGAATCCCGGGAAATATTTATTATTGTTGGCAAGATCATTATTCCCAGGATAATAGCCCCGGCCAGTAAACTCATACCATTGCCTCCAAAAGATTCACGGATGAAAGGTACTATCACAATTAAGCCCACAAAACCGTACACGACCGAAGGTATGCCGGCCAGCAGGTTGACCAGTTGACCCAGCGTTTTTCCTATGCGCGGGGGAGCAATTTCGGCCATGAATATTGCGCTGCTCAACCCTATTGGAACCGACCACAGCATAGCTCCCATGGTTACCAGCAGGGTACCGATAAACATGGTGCCAATGCCGAAAAATCCTTTAGTGGGATTCCATTGATTACTAAAAAGGAAGTCGCCCAATCCGATTTTGGAAAACAACGGCAGCCCTTTGGCAAAAATAAAGATTGTAATCAAGGCGATGATCAGCACGAATACCGCCGCAGAGAGCAACAGGGTTTTTTCTATCAGCTTTTCCACATCTACGCGCCTGTGTCTGTTTTCAGCCACAATCAAAGAACGGTTTTTCTTTTCGCAGTTTGACAGACCCGGCTTGGTGATTAGTTCCATGATGTTGCCAGCTCACTTTCATTATTGCTAAGATTGTTATCTATATTAAAGATAACAAGGCAGTGTTAAGAGCAAACCTGGTATTTTTAAAGGTTTGGTTATCTTTATGTAAAAATAATGTAAACCCGCCTTTAAAGGCGAAAAAAATCCCGTACCATTTTCGGCACGGGAAGTACGGACGAACAGCTTAACAGATGTTTCCATGGACTGACTGCCTTTTTCCAGTTGGGCAGTTTTCAAATATTGTTTTCTGCGGCTCGGCCGGATTGGGGAAAAGATTATTTTATTTTGAAGGCACCTTCTTCAACAATGATATTTTGGCCTTCGGGGCTCAGCACAAAATCAATAAAGGCTTTAGCCAGACCCTGCGGGTTATCTTTGGTAATATAAATAAAAGGTCTTTGCAGTTTATAGGTTCCAGATTTAACGTTGGCTTCAATGGCCTGGTTTCCGTCAATATCCAAGGCTTTAATATCCTTGCCTACCTTGGACATGGAAACATAACCGATAGCGTTTTTGTCCCCGGCAACAGTCGTTTTCACTGCCCCGGTAGAGTTTTGGATAATGGCGCTTTTAACGATATCTTCCTTATTCATAACTATGTTGGTAAAGGCATCCCTGGTTCCAGACCCATCTTCCCTTGATACAACCGTTATAGGGGCATCAATACCGCCGATTTCTTTCCAATTCTTAATGTTTCCCAGGTATATATTCTTAACATCTTCCGTTTTCAGGCCGCTCACCTGGTTGGCCGGGTTAACGACTATTGCGACTCCATCAATGGCTATAGGTGTTACCGTTAATTTGGCACGGTTTTTTTCCTCGTCACTCAAATCGCGTGATACAGCTCCGATATCGGCCGCACCTGAGATGGTTGCTTCCACACCCTGACTGGAGCCACCTCCCTGAACATTTACCTTTACACCCGGATTTTTTTCCTGGAATTTCTCGGCCAGAACTTCGCTGAACGGCTGCACAGAAGTTGAACCGGCAATCGTCAATGTTCCTTCCAGTTTGGCTGTACCTTGGCCATCATCCCCGCTTTTGCTTCCTTCCTTTTGGCTGCATCCGGCTACAGCCAAAAGTAAAATCAGTATCATACCCACCATCACAATTGCAACATTACGTTTTCTCCTCATCATTAAACCTCCTTTTGATATTTCTATCAAAAGTCTACCACCCGTATGTAAAACCATTATTCCTCGTTTCTTAAGACTATCTGCCGGCTGTGTAAATAAAATGTAAATCAACCGGAAGTATGGCGGGCTTCTCCCGGAAGCTGAACTACGCTGCTTAAACAGCATCTCCTGTTATATGATTCTATTCTCCAAGCGGCATCTAATACGAATTATTTAAAAAGAGTGCAGGTGAATTTTGAGCCTTGGGCAACGGTACTCTGGACTGATATTTGTCCGCCCAGGTTTTCAAGCAGGTGTTTGGCTATTGCCAAACCTAAGCCAGTTCCGCCCGTCTTTCTGGTGCGGGCTTTATCAACTCGGTAAAAACGTTCAAATATTCGGGGAATCTCCTGAGAGGGGATCCCTATCCCCTGATCGACCACGTTAATTTCTACGCGATCGGCATAGTCTAAAACCTCTACCTGTATCCGCCCTCCCTTAGGGCTGTATTTGATGGCGTTATCCAGCAAATTACTCAAAACCTGGGAAATTAGTACAGGGTCACTGTCTATTACAATCCCCGCAGGAGGCGGAATATAATCAAAGCAGATATTGACAGATTGATGCTGCTGCTGCACAGCATTAAGCGTATTTTGCACCACTTCTCCAATATCAACAGGCAGTACATTTAACTCCATTTTTTCTGATTCCATCCGGGACAATTCCAGTAAGCCATTAACCAAACGATTCAAGCGCTGGGTTTCATCAAAGATAATCCGGCTGAATTCGCTGACATGATTGGATTTTTCACCTTCTTCATCCAGCAATGTCTCAGCAAAACCGCTGATCGCAGCCAGCGGGGTTTTTAATTCATGGGAGACATTGGCCACAAAATCCTTACGTACCTGCTCCAGCCTTTTTAATTCGCTTATGTCGTTTAATATAACCAGAATCCCCTGAAAAGCTTCATCCTCGGACAAAATAGGGACAATATTCATTTCCACGGTTTTCCCGCCCAGAATGTGCAGAACCTTTTCTTGACGAACCGGCTGCAGATCTTTTCTGGCCCGGTCAATGGCCGCTATTATTTCGTAATCATTTATGACTTCATTCTTGTTACGGCCAATTACGTTCTCCTGCAGTCCCAACAGAGATATCGCAACCGGGTTGATATAACTTATCCGGCCATCGCCGCCAACCATCAATATTCCATTTACCGAATTCTCCAGCAGAGCCTCCAAACGATTTTTAACCTCGGATATCTCATTAATGCCCTGCTCGATGGAATCTGCCATACGATTGTAAGACTCAGCCAGGATACTTAATTCGTCAATGCCCTGATAACTGACACGTCGGGTCAGGTTTCCATCGGCCATTTCCTTTATCACATCCGTAATATCATCCAGAGGCCCAGAAAACTTTTTAGCCATCAGCGAACTCAAAATAGCTGCCAGCACAGCAGATATGAGAAGAACCAGGAACAAATTGAATAAGATGTGTTTATTGATAGCGGTCAGTTCAGCCAAAGGCATGGCTATTCTGACAACACCGCCGGATGCTTGGGGAACAGCCACATACAGCAGTTTAACCTTTTCCGTAGTGCTATAGCGCATGGCTACGCCGACTTCTCCGCGCAGAGCCTGATAGACCTCCGGCCGGGACTTGTGAATCTCCATCTGAGTGGAGTCGAACTGGGAATCACCCAGGACTACACCATCCCGATCTATAATGCTCACCCGGGTTGCGTTGTCCCGGCTGGCCGTGTCGGCCAATTCCTGCATGCGCTGGTTATGGTTTGACTCTGCATATGCGACCATATCGGCAATCAGATAGGCTTCCCGGGTAAGCCGGGTTTCCAGATTATGCAGATAGTATTGTCTGAAACTCGTAAAAACCAGCCCACCGGCTATAATCAGCAACAGAATTATAAGAGCCAGATAACTGACGGTCAGCTTACGGCGAAAACTATTAAACATCTGAATTGTCCTCAAATCTATAGCCAAGTCCCCGTACCGTTTTAATATAGCGCGGATTTTTCGAATCAATCTCAATTTTATCTCTTATTTTGCTGATGTGAACATCCAGTACCCGGGTGTTAACCCCATCGGCATAATCCCACAAGATCTGCAAGAGGTATTCGCGTTTTAAGACCCGGCCTTTGTTTTTCAGTAAAACCTCTAACAATTCATATTCTTTTAAAGTTAAGTCCAGTAATTCACCGTTAAAGTAAATTTCATACCTTTCCGGTTTAATAATAAAGCTGCCGATTATCAATTCCGTATCTGCCGACTCACTAGTCATAATTGCCTGTTTTCTTCTTAATACGGCCTTTACCCGGGCACTTAATTCCCGCACGCTGAATGGTTTGGTCATGTAATCATCCGCACCCAGTTCCAGGCCCAGAACTTTATCGATTTCTTCGTCTCGGGCAGTCAGCATAATGATGGGTATATCAATATTTTCTTTGCGCAAATCCCGGCATATCTCCAGGCCGTCTTTGCCCGGCAGCATCAGATCCAGTACTATAAGATCCGGTTTTTCCTGAATAATCATCTGCCAGGCTTCATTTCCGTCCCCGGCCGTCAATATATTAAATCCTTCTTTGGCCAGATTATAGCTGATTAGTCTGACCAGGGCTTCTTCGTCATCAACTACCATGATTTTGCCATTCATTTAATCACTTCCCTGCTTGAAAATAATCTTATGGTATAAATTTTAAATGTCTTTTTCTAATCCTATACTTAAACAGCCAAAATATAAATAGTCGGTTGCTGGCAAGGAAAGATTTTACAATCTACATATGCGGAATTTACAATTCAATTCGGGTCAAACTAATAAAACTTAACAAGCATCCCGGCTAAGCGGGGACAATGTGAAGAAAGGGGCGCTTTTATGCAAAATACTGCTTGGGAAGGATTTGTGGCCGGACACTGGGTAGATGAAATAGATGTGCGGGATTTTATTCAACTCAACTATATGCCTTATACCGGGGATGGTACATTTTTGAAACCTCCTACTGCCAAATCCCTAGATCTATGGGATAAGGTCAAAAAATTACTTTGGGAAGAACATCAGAAAAACGGTGTTTTAAACATTGACACCCATACAGTATCATCCATTACATCCCATAAACCTTGCTATATTGATCGTGATCTGGAAGTAATTGTAGGCCTGCAGACCGATGAACCTTTAAAAAGGGCCATCATGCCGATGGGGGGCATCAGAATGGTACGTGCCGCTACGGACTCTTACGGGTATGAATTAGATCCAGAGATCGACTTGATTTTTACCCATTATCGCAAAACCCATAATCAGGGGGTATTTGATGTCTATACTCCGGAAATACGTAAAGCCCGTAAAGCTGGCATTATAACCGGTTTGCCGGATGCCTACGGCCGGGGACGGATCATCGGTGACTATCGGCGCATTGCCCTGTATGGAACCGATTTTTTAATAAAAAATAAAATAGCGTGCCTGAAGCAAATTGAATATGATGTGTTCACCGATGATTTGATTCGGCTGAGGGAAGAAGTCAGTGAGCAGATTACCGCGCTCAAGGAGCTAAATGAAATGGCGGAAATGTATGGGTATGACATCTCCCAACCTGCCCGTAATGCCAGGGAGGCTGTGCAATTTGTCTATTTTGGATATTTAGGCTCTATCAAGGAACAAAACGGAGCTGCCATGAGTTTGGGCCGGGTATCTACATTTCTGGATATATATCTAAATCGGGATCTTAAACGCGGAGATATCGATGAGGAGGCAGCCCAGGAATTGATAGATCAATTTTGCATCAAACTGCGCATGGTACGCTTCCTGCGCACCGTTGATTATAATGAACTCTTTTCCGGTGATCCGGTTTGGGTCACAGAATCTATTGGCGGCATGGGTATCGATGGCCGCACCCTGGTTACCCGTACCTCGTTTCGTTTTTTGCATACCCTTAATAACCTGGGATCCGCCCCGGAACCAAATTTGACTGTATTATGGTCGCAAAATCTGCCCCAACCCTTTAAAGAGTTCTGTGCCCAGACCTCCATCGACACCAGTTCGATTCAATACGAAAATGATGACCTGATGCGTCCCTACTGGGGAGATGACTATGCCATTGCCTGTTGTGTGTCTGCCATGCGGATCGGAAAACAGATGCAGTATTTCGGTGCCCGGGCAAATCTGGCCAAAGCTTTGCTTTATGCCATAAACGGCGGCATTGATGAAATGCTGGGGCTGCAGGTTGCGCCTGAGTTTAAACCTATTTCCGGTGATATACTGGATTACGATGAATTATGGGATCGCTACGACAAAGTCCTGGAATGGCTGGCCAAGACGTATGTTAACACTATGAATATCATCCACTATATGCATGATAAATACGCTTATGAGCGTTTGGAATTTGCCCTGCATGACTTGAATATTTACCGCACCATGGCCTTTGGGATGGCCGGTCTGTCTGTAGTCGCAGATTCTCTTTCCGCCGTTAAGCACGCCCGGGTTAAGATTATCCGCAACAGTCAAGGATTAGCTACTGATTTTGAAGTCTGCGGAGAATACCCGTCTTTCGGTAATAATGATCCGCGGGTAGATGAAATCGCCATACTGGTGCAAAAGACTTTTATGGAAAAATTAGCGAAACATCCTACTTATCGTGATTCAAAACACACCCTGTCGATTCTGACTATTACGTCCAACGTTGTGTATGGAAAAAAAACCGGCAGTACCCCGGATGGACGCAAAGCAGGAGAACCATTTGCTCCTGGAGCCAATCCCATGCATGGTCGTGACCAGAGAGGGGCACTGGCTTCCATGAACTCGGTTGCCAAGCTGCCCTACCGTTATGCCTTGGACGGCATCTCCTATACTTTTTCCATTATTCCTAAGGCCCTAGGCCGGGAAATCAAGGAACGTCCCCGCAACTTAAGGTCTTTGCTGGATGGTTATTTTGCCAGCGGAGGCCACCATATTAATGTCAATGTTTTAGAACGGGAAATATTGGAAGATGCCATTGAACATCCGGAGAAATATCCGCAGCTAACTATCCGGGTATCAGGTTACGCAGTAAACTTTATAAAACTCACCCGTGAACAGCAATTGGATGTAATCAACCGAACCTTCCATACTATTGTGTAAGATATAAATCGTTTTAGGGGGAAGATATGGCGCTGGAAGGTTATATTCATTCTATTGAAACTTTTGGAACCCTGGATGGGCCAGGCATAAGATATGTCATTTTTATGCAGGGCTGTCCCCTGCGCTGCGCATTCTGTCATAATCCGGATACCTGGAGGATGGTGCATGGCCAGAAAAAAACCGTGGCTTGGTTTGTGGAGGATATAAAAAACTACCTGCCCTATTTCCGTTCTTCCGGAGGAGGACTTACGGTTTCCGGAGGCGAGCCGTTGCTGCAGGCCTCATTTTTAACCCTGCTTTTCTCGCGTTTAAGAAAACTTAATATTCATAAGGCAGTGGATACAAGCGGATTTGCCGAAGTTGAAAAGATAAAGGAATTAATGTCTTTAACTGACCTGGTCATGTTATCCATCAAACATCCTGATCCTGACCGTCACCGGGAGATATGCGGACAATCCAATGATCGCCCCCTGGCGTTGAGTCGCTATTTAAGCCGGATTATGATGCCGGTGTGGATTCGCTACGTATTGATTCCGCAAGTAAGCAGCGATCGCCGGGATCTTGAAATGCTGGCCCAAATGATTTATAAAATGCCCAATGTTGAGAGACTTGAATTGCTGCCCTACCATACTATGGGCACTCCCAAGTGGAGAGCCTTAGGTTTAAAATCCCCCCTGCTTGATTCCCGGCCCCCAACCGAGCAAGAAATTCAGTCAGCCCGGCAGTATATGCAGAGCCTGCTGCCTGATTTAAAAATAATCTAGGATATACAGCCTCCAAATCGACTGATATTGATCTCAAACCTAAAAAAATCATATATTCGCAAATTAGATGGGTTTTTTTTGCCTGTTTATCTATTTTGCGATACAATTATTATGTCAAAAAATGAATTAATATAAGGTGGTCAAAAAAAATCAGGCAGTCCCAACGGCTAAAACCGTGTCTCTGCCTGTTTTAAATGGTGAACGGATATGACTTTTATTTACCGAGTACTGAAAAATTTGTTCAGTCGGGTCGTCTTATTCAGCGTGGCCATCCTGCTGCAACTGGTAGTTTTAGTAGTTGTCGTATGGAAATTCAGTAATTACTTTCCCCTTTTTTACGGCTTGTGCGCCTTATTAAGCTTAGTGGCAGTTCTGCTTATAATTAACGCCAAAAGCAACCCGGCCTATAAGATTGCCTGGATAGTACCCATCATGCTTTTCCCAATATTTGGCGGCTTGTTTTATCTGATGTTTGGGGCCAACAAGTCCAGCCAGAAAAACAAGCGCAAAATGGAAATCATAGGCCAAAAAACCAATACTGCCCTCGAGCAGGATCCCCGGGTGGCAGCCGATCTTAAGCAGGAGAATCTGGTTGCAGCCAATCAGGCTCGGTACATCAGGGAGTATTCCTTTTGCCCGGTTTACGACCGCACCACCAGCGAGTACCTTACCCCCGGAGAAGTAAAATTCAAGCGTATGCTGGAGGAATTAAATAAGGCAGAGCGCTATATTTTTTTGGAGTATTTTATTATCGAGGAAGGCATCATGTGGGATGCGATTCTCGCTATTTTGCAGCAAAAGGTTCAGCAAGGGGTGGATGTGCGGGTCATTTATGACGATATGGGCTGTTTGTTAAAACTGCCTCCCGGTTATGACCGTAAATTGGAGAGCATGGGGATTAAATGCCAGGTCTTTAACCGCTTTCGCCCTGTTTTATCGTTACGCCACAACAACCGGGATCACCGCAAGATCGTGGTAATCGATGGTCATACTGCCATTACCGGCGGCATTAACCTGGCCGATGAGTATATCAATGCTATAAACCTGCACGGCCATTGGAAAGATGCGTCTTTACTTATTCATGGCGATGCGGTTTGGAATCTGACGGTTATGTTCTTGTCCTTATGGGAATGGATGAGCGGTAAGAATGAGGATTATGAGCATTTCAAAGCTTTGCCGGAGCAAGCCGCTCAATTCACGGCGGATGGATATGTGCAGCCATTTACCGACAGTCCCTTTGATGATGAGGCGGTGGGCGTTTCTGTCTACCTGAATATGATTGCCCAAGCGCAGCATTACATCTATATAAACACACCCTATCTAATCCTGGATAATGAATTAACCACGGCACTTTGCCTGGCTGCCAAGCGCGGTATTGATGTGCGCATCGTTACACCGCAGACAGGCGATAAATGGTTTGTACATTCCGTTACCCGCTCGAACTACGAAGTGCTAACTGAAGCCGGGGTCTTGATTTACGAATATTCACCGGGGTTTATACATTCTAAAACCGTGGTGGTGGATGATAAGTTTGCGGTAGTGGGAACCATTAATTTGGACTACCGCAGCCTGTACCTGCACTTTGAGTGCGGAGTTTGGCTTTTTAAAACCCAAAGTGTCGCAGAAGTCAAGCAGGATTTTCTGCAGACTCTGACCATTTGCCGCCCCATAACCTGGCAAGACTGCCGGGAGGTTAAATGGTACCGCAGGATAACCCGGGCCTTACTGCGTATGTTTGCTCCCCTGATGTAGTTAACAATTATCACAATTAACAAAGGGCAGTCCAGGAAAACGCCTCCTGGCCTGCCCTAGATCTATTCTGGTTTACACTTGCCCATAAACCCGACAACTGTTTTTTAAAACTTGGTTGTCCCGACCCCCATCGTTTATACCTTAAACCAACTACCGCCAACGAATTCCCGCAGAATGGAATTGGGCGGAATATTGGTGGAAGGGATGGGACGAAAATAGCTTAAAAATTTTAATAACCGCCGGGCTTCCGCATGTTCCGGGTTTTCCGGGCCAATTTCCCTCAGCAGCGGTTCAGCAAAAGGTTTTAAGGCTGACATTTCAAAGAGCAGCGAAGTATTAAACATGATATCCGCATTTTCCTGGAAAGGGAAAATGTTTCTTTCTTCCCCGCGCCGTACCGAAGGCCAGCGTTTAATGGTTTCCAAAGCCGAATAACCCCGGGTGCGTCTGTCCCGCACGATTCTGCGAATCAGACGGCAGTCTGTAGTGGGAATACGGTTGGTATAATCGATATTTAACATGGTCAGGGCACTTACATAGATCTTAAACTTCTGTTCCGCAGGTATACTCCAAGTCAACTGGTCATTAAGTCCATGAATTCCTTCAATTATAATAGGCTCACCCGCAGGAACCGTAATGGGCACACCTTTACTCAAACACCTGCCCTGTCTGAAATCGTAGATGGGAATCTCTACTTCTTCCCCTCTGATTAAACGGGTTAAATGATCGTTAAACAAATCCAGCTTCAACGCTTCCAGCGCTTCAAAATCATAATCCCCGTCCTCATCCCGGGGGGTCTTTATTTTATCTACGAAATAATTATCCAGGGAAATGGAAACCGGATGTCGTCCGTTGACCCTTAACTGGATTAATAGCCGCTGGGCAAAGCTGGTTTTGCCGGAAGATGATGGCCCGGCGATCAACACCAAGCGGGTCTTGGGATCGTTACAGATCATGTCCGCAATTTGGGCTATCTTTTTTTCCTGCAGGGCTTCATTAACCCTGATCAAATCATCGATTTCCCCGGCGGCAATAATTTTATTCATCGCTGCCAGGTGAGACGTAT
This sequence comes from Syntrophomonas zehnderi OL-4, assembly GCF_000983115.1. Lineage (GTDB taxonomy): Bacteria > Bacillota > Syntrophomonadia > Syntrophomonadales > Syntrophomonadaceae > Syntrophomonas_B > Syntrophomonas_B zehnderi. The sequence goes on along the minus strand of NZ_CGIH01000026.1, from coordinate 128,827 downwards.
TCAGCATATTTGCCCAGGCCTTAGCCTCCTGGTATACCTTAAATAACTGCGGCAATTCACGGAAAGGCTGTTCTAATTTAAGATCATTTATTTCTGGAGTTTGGAGTATCATACCGGGAGCATAGTTTAAAAGCTTAAATTTCTTAAGCAAACCGGTACTGCTTACCATGTAAGCATAAAAGTATTCATAAAAGCCATCCAATTCATATACATGCACTTTCGACTTGTTACGATATTCCAGAATTTCCACCGTATCATCCTGATCCTGATCGGTAAACAGTTGGCGGGCAACTTCTCTGTCCACCAGAATTCTGTTAATGGGAAGATCCTGAGCCACCAATTCTTCCATGCGTCTGCTGATCATTTCAATCTCCTGGGCGGTGCTGGCTCTATCCAGGAACTCACAATAAAGTCCGTTGGAAAGAGAGTGTTTTATCATTAATTTTCGGCCCGGAAACAGATCCCAACTGGCTTTAATCATTAAAAATACCACACTGCGGCGGTAGGTTTTTAAGCCCATGTCTGAGGACAGATCCACCAATTCTATTTCGCAATCCTGATCCAGTGGAAAATAAACGTCTCTTAAATGATTATCGATAATCCCGGCTACTGCCGGATATTCAAGTTCGTCCCTTAATTGGTCGTAAAACGCCCCCAGGGTTATTCCAGAAACGGTCTGGTAGGAACCTTTTCCTTTTACGACAACTTCTATCGTATTTAATTCTCGATTGGATATTGCCATTAAAATGCCTCCTCCCCATATCGCTATTATATACTATATAAGCAAAATGGGGGACATGATTACGAGGCACACCTCCCCGGGCAGCCGCCTATTAAGGTTTTTCGCCACAACTAAATCAGCGCAGACTGGCCTGTAGTTGGTTTTGCAGTTTGACCAGCATTTGTTCGGTGATGGTGTTCACTTCAGTTTCGGTCAAGGTGCGCTCTTTAGATTGGAAAGTCATCCTAAAGGCCATACTCTTAAACCCATCAGCCACCTGATCACCCTCATATATATCAAAAATTACGATGTTTTGCAGCAATTCGCTGCCGCAATCCCTTAAGATCTTAAGAACCGCTGCGGCCGGAACATCATTTTTAATCAGAATAGCCAAGTCGCGTTCAACCGCTGGATAGCGAGCAATACTATCCAACATAACCCGGTGGCTGGATAGTTCATAAAGTGTATTAACATCCAGTTCCATTGCGCAGGCGCGTGGTTTTATGTCAAAGTTCTGTCTTACCAGCGGATGTATTTCCCCTATTATCCCCAGTTCTATACCCTGACTTTTAACGATCGCGGTACGACCGGGATGATAGGATGGATTGACACCTTCCTCAAAACTCAGGTTTTCTATCCCTAATTGTAAAAGGATATTCTCCAAAATCCCTTTCAAATAGAAAAAATCCATAACTACATTGTTTTTCTGCCAGTTAAGCTTGGATTTGCCGGCTACGACTGCTGATACTTTCAGTACTTCCTGGGGTTGGCCGCCATGAGGATAAAAAACCGAGCCCATCTCAAAAAACGCCAGGTTTTCATTCTTTCTAGCCAGGTTGCGACTGACCGTCTCCAACATTCCGGGCAGAAGTATGGTACGCATTACGCTTTGTTCTTCGGACAAAGGGTTGGCAATCTCAATAAATTCCCGCAACTTACTGTCATCCGGCAGCAGGAGCATATCAAAATAACGGGGATTTATAAAGCTATAATTAATTACCTCATTAAAGGTGCGGGCCAGCAGATCCTCCAAATAATCCCTGAACTTCTGATAGGTGGTTAGCCCACCTTGGGTGGTGTTGCCCCTCGGCAGCGTAGCCTTGATTTTATCGTAGCCGTAAAGTCTGGCTACCTCTTCAATCAGATCGGCTTCCATTTCAATATCCGGGCGATATGTTGGAATATAAACGAGTAAATCCTGTCCTTCCTCGCTAATTTTAAAAGCCAGTTTTTCAATATAACCTTTAACTTCTGGGACACTGATGTCGGTACCTAATAGATAGTTGACCCGTTGCGGCCTTAACACAATCTGGCGTGGTATTTGAGGTTCCGGGTACTGGTCGCAAATACCGGCTACTACTTCACCTGCGCCTAATTCCTGCATTAAGTAGGCGGCCCGGTTAACTGCGTAGATAACCCCGTTAATATCCGTTCCTTTTTCAAAGCGCACGGAAGAATCGCTCCTTAAGGCCAGCTTGCGGGAAGTTTTTCTGATACCGGTGCGCTTAAAGCAAGCTGATTCCAACAAGACATTGACGGTATTCTCATTTATTTCGGTATTCTGGCCTCCCATAATACCGGCTAAGGCAACCGGCCGGTCATTGTCAGTAATCAAGAGCATTTCCTCATCCAATTTACGCTCCACATCGTCCAGGGTAACAATCGTTTCATCCGGCCCGGCCCTTCTTATTAAAATCTTTTTAGCCGGGCTGAACAGATCATAGTCAAATGCATGCAGGGGTTGATTGCTCTCCAGCATAACGTAATTAGTAATGTCCACGATATTGTTGATGGGACGTATCCCGCTGTTTATTAATCTTATTTGCATCCATTCCGGTGAGGGCATGATTTTAACATTCTTTATCAGCCGGGCGGTATAGCGCGGGCATAAATCTGCATCCGCTATTTCCACCTTGATATAATTGTGGATGCTCTCCCCGTTTTCTTGTGGGTTATGCTCCGGGATCTTTATCTGACTGTCATTTAGGGCTGCTATTTCCCTGGCCAAATTTATCATTCCCAAACAGTCACCCCGGTTAGGGGTAAGATCCAATTCCAGTAAATAATCACCGTCTTTTTCATCCACCCCTTCAATGGCTATTCCAGCCATCGTTAGCTCATGGGCTAATTCGTGGGGATCTAAGGCAAAATCAACGTAGTCTTTCATCCAATTTATTGAAACAGCCATGAATTATTACCTCCTTAAAATTGGGTAAGAAACCGCTTGTCATTATCGAAGAAAAGACGTAAATCATTAATCCCGTATTTTAGCATGGCAATTCTTTCAATACCCATACCGAAGGCAAAGCCGGTTACCTTTTCCGGATCATAGCCGCCGTACTGCAATACCCGGGGATTGACCATTCCTGCTCCGAGTATCTCCAGCCATCCCGTATGGGAGCAAACCCTGCAGCCTTCACCCTGACAATTCACACAGGAAATATCCATTTCCGCACTCGGTTCGGTAAATGGGAAAAAACTGGGGCGATAGCGCACCCGCACATCCGCATGGAAAATCTTCTGCGCAAACTGCATCAGGGTGCCTTTAAGGTCGCCAAAGGTAATCCTCTCGTCAATGACCAGCCCTTCTATCTGATGAAACATAGGTGAATGAGTGGCATCATCATCTTTGCGATATACTTTGCCCGGCACTATGATTTTGACCGGAATCTGCGGGGCCATTTTCTCCATGGTTCGTACCTGTACCGGTGAGGTATGGGTTCTTAAAAGGATTTCCTCATCTATGTAGAAGGTATCCTGCATATCTCGGGCAGGATGATCTTTAGGCACATTCAAGGCTTCAAAATTATAATAGTCGGTCTCAACCTGCGGCCCTTCGGCAACAGTAAAACCCATCCCCATGAAAATCTCCTTTATCTCCCGGGTAACCTGAGTAATGGGGTGCAATCCACCGCTTTCCAGGGGCAGCCCCGGCAGAGTGACGTCGATTTTCTCGCTTTTAAGCCGCTGTTCCAATTCCTTTTTCTTAATCTGTTCTGTTTTTTCCTCAATCAATTTTTCCAGGCTGTTTTTTACTTCATTAGCCGTCCTGCCGGCCTCGATCTTCTCGTCCCCTCCCAGATCTTTAAGCCCCCGCAGGAGCATGGTTATTTCGCCTTTTCTTCCTAAGGTTTTGACCTTGACTTCGTTTAAAGTTTGCATATCATTAATACCTTGAATAGTTTCTTCCGTCATCTGTTTGAGTTTTAACAGCCGCTCAATCATAATTAGCCCTCCTTTATGCATATTTTTACCTGGACAACCCTTATATGTCATAATATTTTTTCCCATAAAAATAGCTTTCATCCCCAAGGGACGAAAGCTTGCTTCCGCGGTACCACCCCGATTAACCGATGTCAAACGCAACCGGTTCACTTGATGTCTTTAACGCCGACCTGCGGTTAAACCTACTGAATAGACGGTAAAAAGATATCTATGTTTCAGTTTACTGTTCCCAGGTGAATTCAACTGCTTTCCCCTGGCCATACTTTCAGTCCATGATACGGCCTCCCTGCAAGGTTACCGGCAGGTTACTTGTCCTGTTCATCACATTTTAACTATTGGGTAATAAACATTTTATACAAAAGGTAGTATATGATGCAACCTGAAGTTTCAAAAAGATTCCATAAGCTGTCGGTCTGATCGTACATAAATGATCCATCCTCCGATTCTTCCAAGGTAGAATTAAAATTCACACCATCATGCTCAGAGTATAATATCCTCCATGATCTACCGTCGCTGTCTCCATGCTTCTGCGACTATTATAGCACAGGCAGCAGCTACATTCAAAGAATCAATCTTGGGATTCGTTGGTATTTTTATGAGTCGGCTGCATCTTTTTTTCAAATTTGGACTTATTCCTGTAGCTTCACTTCCAAATACCAGAATTTTGGCCTTACTCAGATCAGTATCATAATAATTGCAGGCATTTTCCAAGGCCGTCCCAATAAGTTCATACCCGCGCTCAGAAAAGATACTTAGCTCCGCCGCGGATTTTATTTCCAGAAGAGGGAGGTTGAGAACACCTCCCATACTGGATCTGACCACCTTGGGACTAAATGGATCCACACAGCCTGGTGTCAATATAATCCCGGCTGATTCCAGACCCCAGCAGGTTCTGATAATACTGCCCATATTGCCGGGGTCAGCAATTTGATCCAGTAAAACGATTAAAGCGTCTTCAGATAAAAAATCCTCCAGTGACCACTCCGGTTTTTTTACGATAGCAGCGATTCCTTGTGGGTTTTCCGTTGTACAGATATGTTTTAACAGCTTGTTGTCCACTATATAACTATCCAACCCGTCTAAATCAGAGAAGTCTGCCGCTAGACTTTCTTCTATAAAGATAGCCCGCAGCAGTTCCGGCCGTGCCAAGGCCTCCTGGACCGATCTTCTCCCCTCCATTAAAAACAGACCTGCTTGGTCACGATACTTTTTTTGATGCAGTTTTCGCGCCTGCCTAACCGTTTGATTATCCAAAGATTTAATAATCTTCATACTTCACCTGCTATACTTAAGTGTTTAATAGACACTGATAACCCAGATTGTTTAGATTTACACAGATTATCCTTTTAAGTTATTGGCAAGATTGGTAAAAATTAATAAAAAGGACAACACTTCAGATCAAGGTTAGAAAGTTTCAAAGGGCGCATTTATCTGCCCCTGCAAAATCACATAATAAATCTGTGTTATCTGGGTCTGTTTATAAAAAAAGTATGGCTTTAAGGGCCATACTTTTTGCTGATATCGTAAACTTAAGCTTTCTTGGACAGTTCAGCCAGTTCCGAAAAGCCTTGGGGATCGGAGATGGCTAAGTCAGCCAGAACCTTGCGATTTATATCGACCCCGGCTACTTTTAAGCCATGCACCATCCGGCTGTAGGTGGTGCCATTATCACGGGCGGCGGCATTGATGCGGGCAATCCACAATTGGCGAAACTCTCTTTTTTTGAGTTTTCTATGGGCATAGGCATAATTGCCGGACTTCATAACCTGCTGGTTGGCTACCCGGTAGAGCTTGGATTTGCTCCCCCGGTAACCTTTGGCTAATTTTAAGACTTTTTTATGTTTTCTGTGAGAAGTAACCCCACGTTTTACTCTTGGCATGACTAAGCTCCTCCTTTATCTATTTATAAGGAATCAGTTTAGCGATTCTCTTTTGTTCCACATCACTTACCAATCCAGGCTTGCGTAGATTCCTCTTTCTTTTCGGCGTTTTGGAACTGAACATATGATTGGCATAAGCCTTGGATCTTTTTATTTTTCCACTGCCGGTCTTTTTAAATCTCTTAGCGGCAGCTCTATGAGTCTTCATTTTAGGCATAGGGGTTTCCTCCTTACTAATCATTATTGTTTTCTATTTTGGGTACCAGGATCATTACCATGTTTTTACCTTCCACTTTAGGGATCTTCTCAACCGCAGAGATATCTGCGAGCTCAGCAGCGAATTTTTGGCACAGTTTTTGCCCCAATTCCGGGTGGGTTATCTCCCGGCCTCTGAACATAATGGTAAACTTGACTTTATCACCGGCAGTCAAAAACTTACGGGCATTTTTCGTTTTAACATCGAAATCATGTTCTTCGATGTTAGGACGCATTTTCACTTCTTTAATAGAAATAACCTTTTGTTTCTTCCGCGCCTCTTTGTCCCTTTTGCCTTGTTCAAACTTAAATTTCCCATAATCCATCAAGCGACATACCGGCGGTTTGGCTGACGGAGCAACTTCCACCAGATCCACACCTTTTTCCTGGGCTATCTGCAGGGCTTCGCGGATCGGGACAATACCTAATTGTTCACCATCTTCACTGACCAGCCTAACCTCTTTAACCCGAATCTCCTCGTTAACTCTCCAATCCTTGCTGATAAGGAATTCACCTCCATAATTAAATAAAAAAGCGGGTTGCAAAAACCCGCTTCTAAAATGCCATACACAAGTCGTATTCCATCTGCCATGAAAAATTACAGATAAAAATCGTCTTACTTGATTCTGGTAACCTTACGAACAGTCGTTGTAAGGTGAGAAGCACGGCTCCTGCTTAAAACATCTTTTTGAGTATACCACAATCGTCCGGCCCTGCGCAAGCAAATCATCACCCGGCAAAAAAATATAGGTTTTTTTGTTAAGTTCCCTGGTCGGCATGCAGTCATCCGGTTTCTAAGCCCATACAATATCATGAATACCGGCTACCAGCTAAACGCTAATTATTTATGATTTACGCAGCTCCTCATTGTTAATCAGCATCCTCGCGCATCTATTTAACCAAACGCTGCCTTATTTCGGTACTGATTAGACCGATAAATTCATCGAGCGGTTGAGTGCCCAGATCACCTTTTTGGCGATGGCGAACTGCTACAGCTCCGCTCTCCACTTCCTTATCGCCTACTACCAGCAGGTAAGGAATTTTTTGCAGCTGACCTTCTCGAATCTTATAGCCGATTTTTTCACTGCGGGTGTCTATCTCTACCCTGATCCCCTGTTTTTTTAACTCACTGACTACCTGCGCAGCGTAATCATGCTGACGGTCGGTAATAGGCAGAACCCGTACCTGTACCGGTGCCAGCCAGGCTGGGAAGGCACCGGCAAAATGTTCGGTCAGGATACCGATAAACCGCTCAATACTGCCGAAAATAACCCGGTGAATCATAACTGGCCGATGTTTCTCGCCGTCTTCAGCAATATACGTCAAATCAAATCTCTCCGGCATTTGAAAATCCAACTGGATAGTTCCGCATTGCCAGGTACGATCCAGGGAGTCCTGCAGGTGAAAATCTATTTTAGGGCCGTAAAAAGCCCCATCTCCCTCATTAATCTTATATTCCATCTTTTTTTCCTGTAATGCCTGTTGCAGGGCATCAGTAGCCATATCCCAAATTTCCTGGGAACCCATGGCTTTTTCCGGTTTGGTGGATAGTTCCACATGGTAGCTGAAGCCAAAAAGGCTGTAAAAGGTATCAATCAGATCAATAACACCCTTTATTTCATCAATAATCTGCTCCGGCAGCATAAAAATGTGGGCATCATCCTGAGTAAAAGCCCGCACCCGCATCAACCCATGCAAAACACCCGACATTTCGTGGCGATGCACCAGACCCATTTCTCCTATGCGCAGCGGCAGATCCCGGTAGGAATGAAGATTTTGCTTGTAGACCAAAATGCCTCCGGGACAGTTCATGGGTTTGACGGCAAAATCCTGCTCATCTATTCGCGTAAAATACATGTTATCCTTGTAGTGATCCCAGTGCCCGGAGCGTTCCCACAATTCCCGGTTAAGGATAAGGGGGGATTTTATTTCCTGGTAGCCGGCTTTCTGATGCTCTTCCCGCCAGAAGTTCTCCAGCTCATTTCTGAGTATCATCCCTTTGGGCAGGAAGAAGGGAAAACCAGGGCCTTCATCCAGCAAAACAAAAAGCCCTAGTTCTTTGCCTAATTTACGGTGATCCCGTCTTTTCGCTTCCTCCAGTTTAGTCAAGTAATCATCCATTTGAGACTGCTTGGGAAAAGAAGTAGCGTATATGCGCTGCAGCATTTTGTTTTTTTCATTGCCGCGCCAATATGCTCCGGCCAGGCTCATTATTTTAACAGCTTTTAATCTGCCCGTGGAAGGTACATGCGGACCCGCGCAGAGATCTATGAATTCCCCCTGCTCATAGACAGTTATAACCGCATCTTCAGGCAAATCCCTGATTAGTTCAACCTTATAGTTCTCTCCCCGTTCAGCAAAAAAATCCAAGGCCTCATCGCGGGGCATTTCTTTTCTAACGATAGGATAGTTGGCCTTGATGATAGCTGCCATTTCCTTTTCAATAACCTGGAAATCATCCGGGGTAAAGGTATGGGTGGAATCAAAATCATAGTAAAAACCTTTATCAATAGCCGGGCCAATTGCCAAGCTGGTATCCGGCCACAAACGTTTCACGGCCTGAGCCAGAACATGCGATGAAGAATGGCGGTAAACCTCACGCGCCCGTTCATCCTCAAAATCAATAAATTCCAAATCACCGCTTTCAACTAACGCAGCGGTCAGATCAGATACCTTATTGTTAAAAACAGCGGCTACCGCATTTTTAGCCAGCTTGGGACTGATTTTTTCGGCTACTTCCAGCAGGCTTATGCCTTCTGGAAACTCCCGCTTACTTCCGTCTTTTAAAGATATTGATACCATTGTTGAAACCTCCCGCATTTAAGCCTAACTGCCCGGCAAAAACAATAAAATAGCGATCTGTACCAGACCGATCATAAAGCCCATTACGCCGCCTAATACTTCAATAAATGTCAGTTCCGGGGCGGAGACACCCTTGATCATATCTTCCAGTTGCTTAAGATCAAAAGCATTTACCTTATCTTCAACTATCTTGCTGATATGAATCTCCTCGGTTAGAAATTCCTGTCCGGAACGAAACAGCTGATCTATTAATTTGCCCGATTCCTGGAGCAGAACCCTGTCCAAAGTCTCAATAATCACCTGAATCAAACGGGCCGGTATGATGCGGGGCAGCAGTTCACTCAGCCTGTCCCTCATCAGTTCGGAAATCTTGGCAACCAGTTTCTCTTGTACTTCAGGGGTATTGACGCGTTCCAGGACATCATCCATTGATAAAAGCTCTTTATCTACCAGTTCACCTAGACTGGTTGCAATTTGCGCTTGTCTTTTAGGGAGTATCCCCTGCATTGTGTAAAAACCCAGGTTAATCGGCCGGCGCGGCCAGAACAGCATTTTCACTGCTACAACGTTAGTAGTATAACCGATCAATGTACTGATAAACAAAATGCCAATTATTTTAATAATCAATTTTATCACCTAATAATCCGTATTACTTTCAAAGAATAGCACTTTTTCATGCCCTAAGCAATCATTTGATCGTTATGCCATTTAGTCTGCAAAAAAAAAAGACCAAGCACCCGGCTTAGTCTAAATATAGTTATTATTTTTTTTCTGGCCTTTAATGGTGTCTTTTGTCGCTCTCCCATCCGTTATTGAAGCAGCGTTCACAACCGCTGCAATCCTTGATTCGCTCACCGAATACCTTCCTTATCATTTTTACCGGTTCAGTATTTAATTGTTCCACATTATGCAAAATAATGCGCCGGGGGGAAACTGTAACCAGAATGCTGACCAACAGATCATCCAGGCCTAATTCATCAATGAACAGGCCATAACAGTCGAGGAGTTTTTCTTCAATGTTGATTCCCTGCCCATCCCACAGCCAAAAAAGGCCGTCTGCATCCATGCGCAGATTGACCTCCTGGATACATGAAGGCTGAGTGTCCACAAAATATCTAAGTAATTTAACGAAATCATTATACTCTTTTTCATTGCGCAACTCCTCGCAGGCCAGATCTACTGCAAATCTTAGGTCGGTTAAATAATCCGGCAAACAAAAGTTAATAAGCCCTTCAATAACCAATTTTTTATGTGAGTACAGATACTCCATAATTTTATGGGCTATTTTATTTTTACGTCCATAGTTTAATAACAGATTAAGACTTTCATTTTCGTTAAAGCTTTGCAAAAAACCTGCCGCCTTGTTCACAATAATTTCCTGATCCTGCGGCGGTATATGCCGGTTTTTTTTGCCAACCTCCTTTATAAGCATTTTGTCTTCCCAATCCCGTAAAATATGCTCAGCCAGAAATTCAGAAATCTGGTGTTTGAAAATATATATGATATCTTCCTCACTCAAAAATAAATCATCGTTATTACCCCGCAGACTTAAAGTAAGAAACAGGCAGTCGTTTTTCTCATAAGCAACCCGGGTTACTCCCAGCAAATATCCCCGCTCCCTAAGCCAGCAAAATCTCTGGGAAAAATCCTCCCATAACATATTTTTCCCAGCCGTTGTGGTTATCTGTAATTCATAAATCATTTTGGGCCTCCTATACCATGCTTACGTTATTATATGTGAGGCCATTTTTCATTATTCAATTCTGACCGCAGCAAAATAATACTATAATTGAAATTATTCTTGCTTACACTTATTGTTTTTACATTGCCCCGGTTTATCAGGCAGACACGACCATAGCCTTTTAGTATGGGCCCACAACCTCGTCCTGACACTCATGCGCTTTCCTAACGGGGTGCGGACTTTACTCTCAGGCTGGTCAGTCCGGCACCAAGCAATTTTCGAGGCAGAAAAACAAAAAAAGCGGGCTACATTCCCCGCTATATCTTGTATATATGGTGGGCCGTATAAGATTCGAACTTATGACTTCTTCCGCGTCAAGGAAGCACTCTCCCACTGAGTTAACGGCCCTGGTCGGTAATAATGATTATATATTTATCCGCCGGCAAAATCAAGGCCTGTATAGATATTTACCGGCAGATTAATGGACAGATAGGCTTACATGCAATTCTATCCAGCATACTTTTTTCCTTCCCTTAATAGATTGTATTTGACGGGAGGCGTTTATTATGGGCAAGTGGAAAAAGACCGCGGCCGGGTTTATGTTCAGCGGCTTCCTTTTTGTGGGTATGTTTATCGGTTTTTATAACTACGCCCTGCATGAAAACATGGATTACTGGGTTAAAAACAAGATAGTCATTACCCGGGTCAATACCAGCGAAAAAGTAGCGGCCTTAACCCTTGACGATGGGCCAGATCCTGGTGTAACCGACAAGATTTTAAAATACCTTAAAAAACATAATGCCCGGGCTACTTTTTTTGTCATGGGCAACAAAGCCGAAGCCCACCCACAATTACTGCAGCAGATGGTTGAGGGCGGCCATGAAGTAGGAAACCACAGCTATAGCCATAAAGCATTTAACAATATGAGCACAGATGCGATCCGCCACGAAATCAGGCAAACGAATAATATCATCCATAAGATCACGGGGCAAAAACCAATCCTGTTCCGTCCCCCCGGCGGCTATCTGTCTTATGAGCTTGTTAAAATCTGCGATCAGGAAAAGGTTAAAATCGCTTACTGGAGTTGGGAAACAGATAGTAAAGATTGGAAAGGCAGCAGTTCCCGTTCGATCACAGATCACATCGTAAAGCATATTGCCCCTGGCCAGATTATCATTCTGCACGATGGCGGCTCAAATGGTTTAGCTACCGCCCAAGCTGTTGATCTTCTGCTTACAGACTTAACCAAACAGGGGTATCGTTTTGTTACGATGAGCGAATTAATGAAATTAGAAAAAAAAGAATAAAGGACATTTCTTCTAAATAAAATGTAAAAAAGTTTCAGAAGGGATGGTTGATATGCCCAGAATATTTGGTTTTTATCAGTTAAATCGGCGAACCAAGCTGGCTATCGTTGCTGTTTTGGCTGCCTTGCTGGTAACCAGTAGTGTGGTATATGTGCAAGCTTACCATAAGTTAAAACCAATCTATCAGATCGAAACTGACAAAAAAGCAGTGGCTCTAACCTTTGATATTAGTTGGGGGAATAATACCCCCGCACCGGTAATCGATATTTTAAAGGAGAATAATATTAAGTGCACCTTTTTCCTATCCGGACCTTGGGTAAAACAGTACCCGGAAATTCCCAAAAGGATAAAAGCCGAAGGTCATGAAATAGCCAGCCACGGTTATCGGCATATTAATCTAAGCAAACTCAGCAAATCAGAAATCAAGGATGAAATCATGAAAGCCCATAACAATATAAAAGAAGTAACCGGGGTGAATGCCAAACTGATTCGTACCCCCAACGGTGATTACAACGATCAGGTCATTGCCGCAGCCCATGAAATAAATTATGAAGTCATTCAATGGAGCGTGGATTCTCTGGACTGGATGAATCCAGGGGTGGCAACGATTACGGAAAGAGTCAGCAAAAAGGTACATCCGGGTGCTATTATTCTGATGCACGCTAGTGATACCTGCAAACAGACGGTTGAGGCCTTGCCAGGGGTAATAAAGGAGCTTAAGGATCAGGGCTATGAGTTTAAAACTGTTAGTGAATTAAGCAAATTAAACGCCAAAAAATAAAAAGTCAACCAGAAAAAACTTGGAGCCATTTAAGAGTCTTTGCTTAAATGGCTCCAAGTTATTGCTGATCGGTTTCGTCTTCATCGATATGCTCTAAACCGATTTCCCTTAGGATTTCATCAATTAAGGCTTTATCCACTTATATCCCTCCTATCGTATCGTATTACTGCCTCTTATAAAAAGATGACGCCAGTTTAATATATTATAATCACATTCGCAAGGTTTGGCAAGCATTTTTGCCAACTTTTTTTTGGAATGTTATGGCTTATTTCATACATATTTAGGTTTAATATTCAAAATACTATAGATTAAAGCATTTAGCACGGAGGTTCTTATGCTCGGGAGTGACGGGGTATGGGCCCGTATTATTTTTGCATTCTGTTTTTTCCTGCTTTCAGGCAGCCAGATGGTTACCGGCTGGCCGGCAACCGTCTGCGGCATCTTGGGTACTATGGAGCTGGCTACCGGACTTTTAAGATATTCTCCCCTGGTGGAATTTTGGGAGTATCTAAAAACCAGCCGATCTGACTGATTAGAGTTGCAGCAGTTAAAAAAACTAATCTTCGGTCACCTCAACTTTTATCCATTTCTTTCCATCATATTTATGGCTTTCATATTTACCGGCCGGGGGTTTGAAATCTTCCCAGCTGTCTTTTAGTTTATACTGTAAACTCTCGCTTTGGTCTGTCTGGGCAGTGGTTTTGTAAATCACATATTTTTGGGTAAGTATAGAATGTCCATCTTCCATGGCTACATAAAATTCATTGCCCAGATCACCCGTATAATCGTCAGGAAAAAACACTTCGGTGGTGTAATATGTTCCGCCCAGCGTGCCGGAAGGAATGCCCGGATTATCCTGCAAATCAGCAAAGTCCTCTAATACATCTTGTTTGCTGATACTTGCCAAAGGGGGGGTATCCTCGCCACCTCCGTATTTAAAAATTAAAAAAGCTATTATGGCAAATGTAATCAAATAAATTACGTTGCGTGTTTTCATGGCGGCCAACTCCTTTTTTTAATCAGTTCGCACATAACGATAATTCCCCAGATGTTTTACCTGTCTCATTTTAATTAGGCGTTGCAAGTGTTTAAGAATCATCATTTTCGCCCAGAAGATATTATGGGATGTTTTCGGCAGTGATTCAAAAGCCATATCCCGTTCGGCCAGATCATCGAGACTGCAGGGTAGATCCAAGCAGTCCAGAATTCTGTTTTCCCTGTCCAAGGCAACCTTGAGATAATCATGCAATAATTGCTCCACCTGTCCGTAAAAAACCCTGCGATGAGAGCTCACTAATGTTTCTGCCTTTAGAGCCGTCATTTTATTTATCGATTGGACAATATCATCAAAATCAGAAAATTCCCCCCCATACCAAGGGCCGCGCGGGGAGATATCCAGATCGGCAGAAAAGAGAATCTTCTGGTCAGGAAAAAAGAAGGCATAGTGCCCCGGGGAATGACCCGGAGTATGGATAGCATTAAAACGGGTTTCCCCCACTATAAACTCTTGACCATCCTTGAAAACTTCCATTTCCCAATGCTGAAATCCAGGTCGGGACGGAACATCGTCTGGAAGGTGGATTGATTTTGACCAGCTTTCCTCTTTGGGACTGCCTATTAATTCTTCCCAGCGAAAATAACCGGAAGAGCGCAGAAATTGGTTTTCATCAGTAAAGGCCCACAGTTCTTCCTCGCCAACCATTTTACGGGCATTTTCAAAAAAGCTTATCCCATTGGTATGATCAAAATGATAATGACTCAGCAAAAGCAGCTCGATTTTTTCAGGCGCGATATCAGTGTATGCTTTTCCTCCGGAACCGGCATCTATCAAAGTTTTAACCTTATCGTCAATAAAGATTGAATTGCTGTACGGGAATACGGCTTGACCCTCGGGCCGTACAACTTTGATATTGGGGTTAAGGTCAATTAGCATAAATTCCTCCATAGCAGACTATCAGCCTAAAAATAAACCCGGGTCTCCCCGGGTTAGAAAATAATCGTTTAACCATCCAGTCGGTCAAGCATTTCTACGATCATATCAAAAAAGTAATTCATGTCCTCTTTATCATTGATACCGGCTTTAAAACCAATTTCCGGGAATCTGCCGGTTCCGTTTATCTTAACATTTACCAGGTAAGCAGACTGATCCAGTTCTTCCTCCAGGGCCTCCAAATCCGACTCATCCCACTCATCATCCAGAGACACAATATCATCAGCTAATTGAAAAACCGATGAGTTTTCCAGTTCTTCGCTATTCTCCAGTATTTGAGCCACAATCCACATTACATCAGTAACGGTCATGTTCAGTTCATCACTTAAGTGGAGAATTTCGTTGGCTACTGGTGTAATCCTCAGCAAATCAGATAGATTGACAGGATCGCCTTTTCCCCATTTATTTCTCATAAGATCACCTCCGAATCTATTTGCCATAAAAATAAAGAGTAATTTTTCCGGGTGATTGCTGACAGATACTGTGTTTTTAAAATTTCACAATTCATTGTACTCATCATATCTAAATTATATGTGAATCCCGCTTGAAAAAACAGTGATTTTTCATAAATGGATGAATTAAACATCTGCTTTAAAGATCCATTATGTTTACAGACATCAAACTATATCATGAAATGAAACCCAATGCAAGGATTGGGCGGCATATAAAAAAGTGCTAAAATATGTCTGACAAGCTTTTTGCAGATTAAATAAACAAAATACGTTTATTAAGGTGCGGTTATGGAAATATTATTAAAGTTAACAGCCTGTGTTTTGACAACCGTTATTGTCCTGTCAATCTACCCGGCACTGGCCCGAGGCTGGTTTTTTAACCCTTTTTTTTGGGTTTTATATTTTGTTGGTATTATTGCGGATCTATGGTGTATCAATCAGTTGAAGAAAATACAGGCGGGTGCAAAAAAAGCGAGGGATTAGCATGCAGTTATTTCCGCAGCAAAACAACGAGGATAAAATTTATGTAGATAAAAATCATAAGATACAATGGATTTGGACAAATGTCAAAGGAACTATGGTCAAGTCTATACTTCAAGAAAAAAAGCTTCCGTTAAAGCCGTTGTTTATAGCATTTCTAGCCGGGCTGACGGCAGGAGCATTGCTGGCCTTAATATAACCTGACCGAGCCAGTCAACCCGGTTAATAGCATGGTTTTGCCGCAACACATTTACCCGGCATTGACTACCGGCCAATTAATATCGTCCTTATCAGCCAACAGTTTCTGCCTGTATTCACGTCTTAATTCTGGTATCTGAGTGCTGATTTTCTGTCGCAGTTCCATTTTATGAGATAACAAATAATCATTAAGTTCGCTGGTATCTATACCCCTATCATGCCTTCCTAAACAGATCCCCAGGCAATCATTCTTCTGCAGATAGAGTCTTAACTCGGCCTGATATTGCCTGTCCCCGCTAGCAAATACAGCCCGGCTAACCGCCAGGTTATCTGCAACAATGTGCGTATCCTCAATTGCTATCATTTGCATAAACATTTCCCCCTTGCCATAAATTCGTTGTTTTAATTCCATAATTTCTTTTTACTAAATATTTCTTATATTAATAGCTTTATCTAAAGTTTATACACTCATGTTAATTATTACAAGTGATT
>NZ_CGIH01000026.1:0-112553 GCF_000983115.1 Syntrophomonas zehnderi OL-4 | reverse complement strand
CTAAATATTTCTTATATTAATAGCTTTATCTAAAGTTTATACACTCATGTTAATTATTACAAGTGATTCGACATTTTTTGTAGATATTTTCTCAATTTTTGTCGTTTTTTTCTAGACAGTAGATTTAATGTGCAGGACAGGCATAGGGGCGGGGGGAATTTTTGAAGACATAAAGCAGGGCCGCAGGATCCGACCTTAATATTTTTCGCAAGGTAACATATGTAGTGTCCGAAGGGTGCACCACCTTGGAAAATAGCCGCGTGACTCTATTAAAAATTTATTCTTGCCGATCAGGTTATACCCTGCTGGATAAGAGCTGATGAATTTCATTTTCAATTCGCTGCAGGGCAGAATTATTTCTGGTTCTTTCATAATAAGGAATGGGATTGGGCACTTTCCCTTTTACCGTGGCGGGTCGATCTGTTAACACATATATCTCCTGCCCCATCAACAGGGCTTCCTCGATATCATGGGTTACAAAAAATACGCTGCGTTTATCTGCCTGCCAAAGTTTAATAAAAGCCTCCCGCAGGGTTCTTTTTAAATGATAATCTAATCCTTTAAATGGCTCATCCATCAGCAGGATCTCAGACGGATATGCAAATGCACGTGCCAGGGCTACCCGTTGTTTCATACCGCCACTGAGTTGGCTTGGATAATAAGCACTAAAGGCGGTAAGATCCACCATATCTAAATAGTGGGCAATGATTCGTTTACGCTCCTTTAAGCTGATTTTGTCTTTAAGAACAAAATCAATATTATCTTCCACCGTCTTCCAAGGCAGAAGCCGGTGCTCCTGAAATAAATAGCTAATGTTTTTGTCGGCAAAACCGGATATTTTACCCCGATCGGCTGGAATAACCCCCGAAATTATGTTTAAGAGGGTGGTTTTGCCGGCTCCCGAAGGCCCAAGTATACATATTATCTGATTTTCTTCCACTTGCATAAAAAGGTCTTTTATGACCTCTAATCCGGCAAAACTTTTATTAACATGATCTATAGTGAAGCTCATACGATTAACTCCAAGTATTTAATCTGGTTTCAATTAGTCTGATAAGATACTCAAAAACAAAGCTGATTACGATAGCCACTACCGTCCAAGCAAATACCTGAGCCGTAGCAAAATCAATCTTAGCAATCATCAGATTCGTTCCTATACCTAGCTGGGGCTGACTTAGTATCTCGGCAGCAATGATCACCTTCCAGGCAATCCCCATAGCCGTAGAAGCGCCTGCCAACAAAAACGGCAGGATAGAGGGCAGGTATAATTCGGTCACTATACGCCAGGTTTTCACCTTGTACATACGCGCCATTTCCAAAAGTTCTTTATTAATATTCATGATCCCGGCTACCACATTGCCATAAATAATAGGAAACAGTATCAACAGGGTAACGACTACCGGAACCAAATTGGACTCAAACCATATGATAGCCAGGATGATAACTGACATTACCGGGGTACTCCTGACTACGGTAACCCAAGGCTGCAACAGCCAGTAAGCTGCCTTGCTGAACCCTGCCACCAGACCCAATATTACCCCCAGACCCAAAGAAATGATAAATCCCAGCAGTCCCCGGCCTATGGTGGCCAAAACCACAGGCCAGAAACCGGCTGAACTTACTAAAATAATCATTTGCCGGGCCGTTTCCGCCGGCGTTGGCAATATATATTCATGTCCCAGCATCAATGCCAGCAGATGCCAGGTAATAACCATCACCAGAATAGAGGCAGCCGTAACAAGAATAGTTTTAATAGAAGAAGTTTCCATCCGGCATTTTCCCTCCTATGGTTTCAGGGGAAAATTCCATAAGTACCTGCAGGTATTTTTCCACAGCCGGACGGGCCTGGCGACTGCTCATATAACGCAGGTTGCAGCGGGGAATAGCGCTTTGAGCTACTTCAGCCGGAATACCGATGTCATTTTCCTTTATTAAATCTGCGGCTGCCGCGGGATTTTTATTTACCCAGTTAATCGAGTGGGAATACTCTTTCAGAAAAGTTTGCACGACTTCAGGATGGCGGGCCGCAAAATCCCGGTTTACCACCAGACAGGTCTGGGCGAAAGGCATATCATTGCCAAGAATCCTGATCCATTCCTGCTGCAGATCCAGTACCACCTTGGCCTGCGGATTCTTGCTTAAAACAACTGAAACCCAAGGTTCAGGAAGGCAGGCCAGAGAAGTTTTGCCAGCCATAACCAACTGGGCCAGTTCCACCGGAGCAGGACTATAGCTAAGGTTTACATCCTTGTCTGGATCAATCCCATTTTGGCTTAAAAGGTATCTGAATACTACATCCGAAGAGGCTCCTCTGGAAACCGCTCTGATCGATTGCCCCTTTAAGTCAGCCCATTTATCTACGGCCGCACCATTGCTCACCACATACATAACTCCCCAGGTATTCATGGCGGCCAGTTGGTATGGAACACCCTTGTTATACAGATTAGCAGCCATATTGGTTGGAATGGAGGCCAACTCCATTTCTCCGGAAAGCAGTTTAGAACTTAACACATCGGGGGATTGTTCGATCGCATAGCGAGCCTCCACCCCTTGGCCCAGCGATGGTTTTTCTGCAATCATCTTAATCATCCCCATAGCCGTTGCGCCTCTTAAGGCTCCCACATCGACCGTAACAGTTTCTTTCTTGGCCGCAGACGGCTCTGGTTGTTGCTGGTTTTTTGCCGAGGAGCATCCCCCTATCGACAAAAGCAACACTAAAAGCAGCGGGTATATCCAAACCCTTTTTCTCATGATTTCACTTTCCCCTTTCTCCCCACAATTTGATTAGATACAATTCTTCAAATTATTATTATTTCCTTTATTTTATGCCTATAGCTCGTTAAAAACCGGCAGATATTCCTTATAGCCTTCTTTTTCCATATCTTCAAGCGGTATAAAGCGCAGTGCGGCTGAATTAATACAATAGCGCAAGCCCAAGGGAAGCGGACCATCGTTAAAAACGTGACCCAGATGCGAATCGGCTTGCTTGCTCCTGACTTCAATTCTGCGCATACCATGGCCGGTATCCGGCCGCTCAACTAGGGCGCCTTTTTCCAGAGGCCGGGTAAAACTTGGCCAACCGCTGCCGGAATCATATTTGTCCACAGAACTGAACAACGGTTCACCCGATACTATATCTACGTAAATACCAGGTTTCTGGTTGTCCCAAAATTCATTTTGAAAGGCAGGTTCGGTGGCGTTGTTCTGCGTTACATTAAATTGTAGTTCATTTAGCTGAGCCAGCCGAACCCGGTATTTTTGATTCTGAATATAGGCTTCCCGGCCGGATCGAATTCGGTAGTTTTCGTAATGGGAAGGATTCTTTAAATAATAATCCTGATGGTAATCCTCAGCCGGATAAAAGGTTGATGCAGGCAGAATTAACGTTGCAACAGGATTAAAAAAGTGATTATTAGCTTCCAGGCTCTTTTTGGATTTTTCGGCCGCCTGGCGTTGACTTTCATTATAATAAAAAATCGCCGTTTTATACGGGCTGCCTCGATCTGCAAACTGTCCACCGGCATCGCCGGGGTCAATCTGCTGCCAGAATATGTCTAATAACTGCTGGTATGATATTAACTGCGGATCAAAGTTGATTTGTACAGCTTCATAATGGCCGGTATCTCCTTGACAGACTTCCTGGTAGGTGGGATTTTCCTTATATCCTCCGGTATATCCGGAAACAACCTGCAAAACGCCCTGCCTATCTGCAAACGGCGGCACCATGCACCAGAAGCATCCCCCAGCAAAACAAGCCGTTTCAGTCTTGGTCTCAGTTTGGTTATTTCCTGCTTGATTCATATCAAGTAAAACTCCTTTTATAATTTTATTTAGTATAACCCTGAAATCAACCAGGTAAAAGCCGGGTCGGATAGTTTAATATATTATGATATGCAAGAGGGTATTGAATAAGGGTATTAAATAATTAATTTGGGATGATTAGACTATTTTTTTCTAAATTGTACTGGAAAATAACTCTAAAATTTTAACACTATAGTACAATAAAATATATAGTAAGTTCGCTACGGAGGGGGATGCGGGTATGAAAAAGATAGCCCACAGGCTTAAGCTTTTAATATTTGGCCTGGTATCGGTACAGCCGTTATTTCTGGCTGCTCCTCTTCAGGCCGCAAATCGAAACGATGTCCTGTTTGATCTGAAAGATTCCTTCAATACCCCGGTATCAGGCAGAGGCAGTATTACTACTATTATTATTGCAATTATACTTTGTATAGCCGTGATCTGTGCGATTTATTATTATTCCGTAAAAGAAGAAGAAACCCAGCGCAAGTCGCATATGTTGCGCCAGGAAAAAATGCGTCTGCAAAGATCGCTTAGCCCCCAGAAACGCAATTGGTACCGCATAAAAACCCGGGGAGAATTTATGTGGATTCCAAGTGAACTGGCTCCCAAAATAAGAGAGAGCAAATACAAACAAGACCAGTTGATTGATATAAGCGGCGGCGGCCTGTGTTTTTCCACCGCAGAATCGGTCGCTTTGGGCAGTGAAATAAGGTTCATCCTGTCACTGGGTGAGGATAATTCTATATACCTGAACGGCAAGGTTGTCCGGGTCATGGAAAAAGACGGAATGAAACAGGTTTCCCTTGAATATATAGGCATCCGGGAAGGGCAAAGGGATAAAATAATAGCCTGGATTTCTAAAAGCCAGCGCAATGATATCCAAAAAGAAAAAGCCTCCCCAGGCCAAGAATAAAAACCTTTAAAGCTAAGGTTTATTGTCCTGCAGAGGCGGTCTGATGTTATAAATAATTAGAAAATCTTACCCTCCCGCTGCCTAGTACAGGCTACCGGCATTAATTACTGGCGCAGCCGCATGTTCAGATACAATGGCAACC
Organism: Syntrophomonas zehnderi OL-4; assembly: GCF_000983115.1. GTDB lineage: Bacteria > Bacillota > Syntrophomonadia > Syntrophomonadales > Syntrophomonadaceae > Syntrophomonas_B > Syntrophomonas_B zehnderi. The sequence continues at coordinate 107,694 of NZ_CGIH01000026.1, read as the reverse complement.
ATGAGGTTGTTGATCATAACCGCTTTACGTTCATCATCCAGGGCAACGATGTTTTCATTTTCCAGTTTTTCCAGTGCCATCTGAACCATTCCGACCGCCCCTTCGACAATTTTTTGGCGGGCGGCGATAATGGCCGCAGCTTGTTGCCGCTGTAGCATGGCACTGGCGATTTCGGTTGCATAAGCCAGATGGGTTAAGCGGGCTTCAATGACTTTTACTCCGGCCGCCTTGAGCCGCTCCTGAATCTCTTCGGCCAATTCATTGGCCACCTGATCGGCATTGCCCCTTAAAGAATAGCCATCTTCGTTAAAATCATCATAAGGATATTTGGTAGCCACGTGGCGCAGTGCCGTCTCGCTTTGAATTTCCACAAACTGTTCATAATCATTGACTTCAAACAAAGCCTTGGCCGTATCTACAACCCTATACACGATCACCGCCGCGATCTCAATAGGATTGCCCTGAGTATCGTTAACTTTCAGCATTTTACTGTTAAAATTGCTGACTCGTAGCGAAACTATGGGTTTAGCAGTAAAAGGAACCGTCATCCAAAAACCGCTGTCTCTAACTGTACCTATATACTTGCCGAAAAAGGTTATCGCCCGGGCTTCATTAGGCTGAACTACTACAACACTGCTGACAAAAACGGCAAATATAACCGCCAGAACCAGGCCCAACGTAATTTGGAATACAAAGAAAGCATAAATAGAACCAACCAACATGAACAATGCTAAGAAGAGAGCTAAAAAACCGTTCATTTTCCATACTTGTTTTTCAATCATGATATTCCTCCCTTTAATAATTTATTAATATGATATCATTAATAATTGTTTGCTACGAACAGTGAATATTTGGAAAAATTGGATTAATGAAAACTATAACAAACAAGAGATTGTTACCCTTTTAAATTATGCCACTAATGATAATATTTCTTGCAAAACCTTTTCTATAACCCTTAAGCTTTTGCGAAAGATCATTTCCTGGGCAGGTTTTAAAAAGATGAGGAATATTCTAATAATTGACTGTATTCTACATTTATCAACAAAATTTGCTTTATATTTTTTTTGATGATAATATTATTATTACATAAAAGTAGCGAGCAATTTGCTGGTTACTGAACAGTCGGTAAGCATTGGTTAGTTCTAGATATATCTTCATTAATTTACATTTTGTTTGTTCTTAAATAAGCGGCTTTTGGCTTCTGGTATTTAAAAACTAGTATTTTAGGATGGGGGTGAAAAGTGACTTTAGTAAGTGACTTTAGTATTTGATATAATTTAAGATTTTCGTAAATAACAATAAATATATGTGAAATTAATCACACATATTATAGCAAATAATTGCAGAAGCTAACAGCAGGCTAATTTAACTAAGTGAGATTTTTTCCAATAAGGTATACGTAAAAATCATTCCATCTTTTTATGACAGGAGATATGTTAAATGAATACGATACAAAAGGAATATGCTGAAAAACTGGTTAGTGCTGAAAAAGCTGTAGAAGTTGTAAAATCCGGCGATAACATCTTTTACGGGGAATTTACTATGTTCCCTGAGGCATTGGATGAAGCTTTGGCAGCTAGAATTATGGATTTAAAAGATATACGGGTACGCAGTATTAGCTTTACCCAGCCTCCAAAAATCGTGTTGGCTGATCCTAAAAAGGAACATGTAATCATGGAAGACTGGCATTGCGGGGTTGTATCACGTAAATTAATCGATAAAGGAATGTGCTACTATATTCCCGTAACATATCATCAAGGACCCAGGATAGTAAGAAAATACCTGGATGTAGATGTAGTCATGATATCAGTCTGCAGTATGGATGAGAATGGGTATTTTAACCTGGGCCCAAGCAATTCCGGTACCGCCGCCCATATTGACAAGGCTAAAACAGTAATTGTAGAAGTTAAAGCTAACGCGCCCACCTGTTTAGGCGGAAACTCAGAATCGGTTCATATTTCCAGGGTGGATTATATTGTCGAAGGAAATAACAAACCGATGCTGCAACTGCCGGAAGTAATACCCACTGAAAACGATTACAAGATAGCGGATTTCGTAATGAAAGAAATTGAAGACGGAAGCTGCCTGCAATTAGGTATCGGTGGATTACCTAATGTTATAGGTGCCAATATCGCCAGTAGTGATTTGAAGGATCTGGGTATACACACGGAGATGCTGGTTGATTCATGTGTAGACATGTATAATGCCGGACGTATTACCGGAAAGAAGAAAAGCATAGATGTTGGCAAGATGGTCTATACCTTTGCCATGGGTACAGATAAACTCTATAATTTCTTGCACAACAATCCGGTTTGTGCTTCTTATCCCGTTAACTACTGTAATGATCCTCGTATCGTTGCCCTAAACGATAAAGTAATTGCGATCAACAGCGCCCTGGAAGTGGATCTTTTCAGCCAGGTTTGTTCTGAAACAGCTGGTACACGTCACATTTCCGGTACCGGCGGACAGCTTGACTATATCTTTGCAGCCTTCGCATCCCATGGCGGCAAAGGTCTGATATGCCTGAATTCAACCCATACAGATAAAAAAGGCAACGTAACTTCACGGATTCGCCCCACCTTGACTCCGGGTTCAGTAGTCACTGTACCGCGCTCCATCGTTCAATATATAGTGACTGAATATGGCATCGTCCAATTGAAGGGGAAATCTACCTGGCAGCGGGCTGAGGATCTGATCTCTATTGCTCACCCAGATTTCAGGGATGATTTGATTAAAGAAGCTCAGACATTGAATATTTGGGCAAAAAGCAATAAAGATGATAATTATTGATGAAAAAATCAACAGCCGTCCTGGGTCGGGTTTTCCCGATCCAGGACAGTAATTTTCTCAAAAGCTATCAAATAATGAAACAACATCTTTAGTAAGCCGTAAAAAATATGTTTAATAGCGATTATATTTAAAGTATAAGGAGTGTTGTTCAATGTCATACAAATACGCATACAATACACGGGATACGAAGTTTATATTAAAAGAATGGCTGCCCACTGAAGAAGTATTAGCTTATGACAGGTACAAGGATTATTGGGGTATAGAGGATCTGGACGTAGTTATCGATCAGGTCAGGAAAATAGCCGAAGAAGTTATTGCTCCCACGGCTGAAGATGGCGAAACTTTCGGAGTACAATTTAAGGATGGGCAAGCCTATATCCCCCCATCCTTCCACAAAGTATATCGTTTTCTCCAGGACCAGGGATGGGGTACCAGCAACTATGGACATCAGACAGAAGGCGCATTGCCGCTAACGGTGATAAATATGTTGGTAGAAATAATGTCAGCCGCCAATCCTGCTTTTATGCCATATCTGACTACCGGCCAAGGTGTGGTCGACATAATCCAAGACTTTGGTTCCCAGGAATTACAAGATAAGTTTCTGCCTAAATTGCTGGATGGTACCTGGGGCGGAACAATGAGCATAACCGAGCCAAGTTCCGGCAGCGATGCCGGTGATATGCAGTCCCGGGCATTTCCCACCGATGATCCCCGTATTTTTAATATAGTCGGACAAAAAATATTTATTACCTGTGGCGACCGGGATGATGTGGAGAATATTATTCATATGTATTTAGCCAGAGTTGAGGGTGCAGCCCCAGGAACTAAAGGTCTGTCGCTTTTCGTTGTGCCCAAATACTGGGTTAATGAAGATGGCAGTTATTCACCTAACGATGTCCAGTGTATAGGAGTAGAACATAAAATGGGTCTTAAAGGCTCATCTACCGCGCAACTGGTCGTCGGGGAAAATAAAGGCTGCCGGGGTTGGATTGTTGGCAATCCTCCCGATGAAAATGGTGTCGGCCAGGGCATGATGCAAATGTTTAATATGATGAATGAAGCCCGTCTGGATACTGGACGTCTTTCTACGGCTGTAACTGCCAATGCTTATTGGAATGCCAAGGATTATGGCAAAGAAAGGGTTCAGGGTCGTCCTTTAACCAATCCCAAAGTTGGAAGAGTTACCATCAATCAGCATGAAGACGTTAAACGCATGTATATGGTAAACAAAGCTACCACCGAGGCCTGCCGGGCTCTGCTAGCCAAATGCTACTACTATTCCGATGTCAAGGCATATGATCCTGATCCTGACAGAAGAAAATGGGCGCGAAACAAACTGGACATGCTAACCCCGCTCTGCAAAGCCTATCCGAGTGATGAAGGCTGGGGCTTGATTGCCGAATCCTTGCAATCCTATGGCGGATACGGCTACTGTGAAGAATATCCGGCAGCTAATGCCGCCCGCGATGTGAAGATCTGGTCCATATGGGAAGGCACCAACTATATCCAATCATTAGATCTGATTGGACGCAAGTGGACTCAGGGCAAAGGGGCGCATTTTGCTTCAACTCTTAAAGAAGTAGAAGATTTCATAGCTGCCCATAAAGATAACTGGCCAGGCTGGGAGTTGGAGCTTAACCATCTGGAAAAAGCCCTAAATGCCTACAGAGAGATTCAGATGACCGTGTTAGGCTTCATGAAAACTGGGCAGGCCGGTCTAATGGGTTTGTATGCCCGGCGAATTTTAACGGCTACTGCACAGCTATATTGCGGATATTTGCTCCTGGATCAAGCAGTAATCGCTGCTAAACGGATGCAGGAACTGGGCGAAGACCACTTTGATTATAATTTCTACTTGGGTAAAACCTTGTCAGCCCGTTATTATCTAAGAAGCATTGTACCCTATGTCTGGTACACCGCCGATCTTATCAAGATTGCTGACCGCACAGCTATAGATGCCCCTGTAGAAGTGTTCGATTACTAGAACTAAAAAAACCGGCAGTAGTAAATCTACTGCCGGTTTTTTTTCATATTTTTTAAAACCGTATCATTTTATTTTAAGCGGTCTTAATAAACTGAATGGCATTGGATGGACAATCTTCCTGACAGATGCCACATGCTGAACATAATTCTTGATTAATAACATAAACGCCGACTGCGCTTATAGCACCTTTTGGACATACGTCTGCACATAAACCACAGGAGGAACATAGTTCTTTGTTTATCTTATACATTTAAATACCCCCCTACAATATAAGTGAGGCAATAATATTTTTTTGAATATTATTGGCGCCTTCAATAGTTGACAATACCCTGGCATCCCGAGAAAGTTGTTCTATAAATGAACCCCTTTCATAAGCCCGCGATGCTAATATGTCTGAAGCTTTCAAAGTTACTTCTTGGGCTATTTGACTAGCCGAAAATTTGGCCATAGCTGAAGCTACCGTATAATCATCCCCTTGGTCGATTAACCAACAAGCTTGCCAGGTCATCAGTCTCGCCATCTGTATTTTAGTTGCCATATCAACTAAATCATGGGCAACGGCTTGATGCCTTTTTAGAGGGCGACCGAATTGAAACCGTTCATTAGCATAATTTTTAGCAATTTCGTAAGCCGCCCTGGCAATGCCAACCGATGTCGCACCTACTAAAACCCTGCCAATATCGAAAGTCTGGGATAATAGCAAATAACCACTAAATAGCTCATTTTCTTTAATAATCGCATCATTGTCTAAAAAGGCTTCATTAAAAACGAGTTTAGCTAATTGGGCATAATCTAAGGTAGTCATATCATAATACTTGTCAATTTTAACTCCAAAAGTGTCTCGCGGAATAATAAAACATCTTAAGGAGGATTTCTTATTCTGTTGGTTAGTCATCGCAAACAAGGTTAGGAAATTCGCTTGCGGGGCATTTAGTACATAATCCTTACCACCGTCAATAATAAATCCGCCTTTGGTTTTTCGGGCGCAAGTTTGCATGGCATCAATATCTGATCCTCCGGTAGTTTCGGTAAATGCGAATGATGCCAACCCCGCATCTGGACCCGTTAGCAAAGGTAAGTATTTTTCTTTTTGTTCAGGGCTTCCAGCTAATAGCAAAGGCTGAACCGCATGTAAGTTAGTATCAATAACCGCTGCCAAACCGGGCCAACAGGCGGCAATTTCCTCAATAACCAAAGCAGTCGTTATGATATCAAGTCCTAATCCTCCGTATTCTTTTGGTATAGTCGGACAAACAATGTTAAGTTCACCCAAAAGTCTAAGAGGCCATAAATCGAACTCTAATTCACTTTTTTGCCTACTTGCAAAATAGGGTTGTAGTTCATTAATACACAGTTCCCGAACTTGTTCAATTAACAATCTTTGTTCATCAGTTAGAGCAAAGTTCATTAAAATCCCCCTTTTTGCTTTTTCCATTGCAGGAAATATATAAAATCTTCCACCATTTCGCGTTCATTCGGATTTAAATTATAAATAACATTAATTAATCTGATTAGATCACTATCCTGCGAAGTATTTGAAATAGGATATGCTTCCAGGGTATTCTCGCCAAACCCTTCCACAAAATATTCCAAAGGTTTTTCTAAAACTTCGGATAACTTCTCAAGTTGGGATAAATAAATGCGTCTTTTGCCCTTTTCGTAATTCGACAACGCAGATTGTGAACATCCAATCGCATCGGCCAATTGCCCTTGAGTCATTCTTTTTTCTTCCCGGGCGGTTTGTATTTTTTCCCCTAATTTTCTTAAGTTCATATGACTTCCTTCCATATGGTTCTTACGTTTATTTTATCATATTTGTAATATAAAACATATTGTTAGTTTTAGGAGTAATATATTACGTTTATTACACTCGTTTAATACGCTAAGTTAAATATTGCTGAAAAAGTACTACCTCTAGTATTATATTTGTGATATTATTATTACATAAGTAATTTTAAGGGGGTCGGTTTATTTGCATAAATAACTAAAAAAAGGTGAAGTTATAATTGTTAATATTTTTAAAGGAGGTCACATCAATGTTTGAATTTACCATGACACCTGAACAAATTGCCCTGCGTGATGAAACTAGAGAGTTTGCTAAATCTGTTTCCCGTGAGTATATCCTCGATATGGACGCCGATAAAATAAAATATCCCAAAGAATATCTGAAGGAATGTGGCAAGCAAAATTTAATCGGCCTCAGAGTCCCTAAAGAATATGGCGGCCGGGGCTTAGGCTGGGAAGAAGATATTATTGCTTTGGAAGAGCTTTGCGTAAACGGCTATATGTTTGGCTGCACATACGGAGTAACAGGTGATGTTGTTACTGAAGCCATAGTGCATTTTGGAACAGAAGAACAAAAGAAAAAGTTTTTAATTCCCATTTGTAAAGGAGAAAAGTTTGCAGCGGAATGTCTTACCGAACCACGTGGAGGCTCAGACTTCTTCGGTACGACAACCATTGCCACAAAAGATGGAGATGACTATATCTTAAATGGACAAAAGCGTTTTATAGTTGGCGGTGAAGGTGCCGATTATTTTTTGGTCTATGCCAGAACTAATACTGAAGTACCTCCTCACAAAGGTATAACTTGCTTTATGGTAGAAAGAGAAATGGGAGTAAAAACCGATTACCTTTATGGCTTGATGGGTTGCCGCGGAGGAGGAACTGCCAGAGTAGTGTTTGACAATGTTCGGGTTCCTAAAGAAAATGTAATCGGTAAAGTTGATGGTGCGACACCAATCTTCTATCAAATGATGGTTCCGGAACGGTTTGGAACTGCGGCTATGACGATTGGAGCTGTACGCCCGGCTTTGGAAATTGCTACTGATTATTCGACCAAGCGTAAAGCTTTTGGCAGAACCATCAATAAATTCCAAGGGGTTAACTTTAAAATCGCCGATGCTGTTACTAAACTGGATACATGTCGCAGCATGATGTATATTACCGCCAAAGCTGTAGATTCTGGAGCAGATCCCAATTTATGCCGCCGTTTAGTTTCGGAAGGCAAGAAGTTCGTTACCGAGCAATGCTGGGATGTGGCCAATCTTAGTATGCAAGTAATGGGTGGTATAGGCTACACGGATGTTTATCCTATTGAAAAAATATTAAGAGATATGCGTTTATCTATGATTTGGGTAGGCAGCAATGAAATAATGAATGTTATTGTCCAACATGAATGGTATGAAGAGCGCAAAAAAGAACTTGCCAATAATACCAAGAGAAATAGCGAATTAGATGCCCTTAATGCTTTCGATGAAGAAGAAAAAATATATGAATAATGTGCATACAAGGAGGCGGGAATATGTCAGATAAATGGCACGAACTATACAAAGAGAAATGCATGACCGCTGATGAAGCTGCCAAACTTATAGAAAATGGGGATCGAATTTCACTCCCCACTGCAAACGGAACCCCCCGTGTTTTATGGCAATCTATAGCTAAGAGGATCGCAAATGATGAGTTATCGGATTGTGAACTAACGGTTGGTTTAAATCTTAATGCCCCTGATTTGGCCAAACCGGAAATTATTTCAAAAGTGTACTGTCGTGATGGTTATATTAGTCCTCTGTCAAGACCTTTGGCGCAAAAAGGTATAGTTGACCCAACCCCTTTCCGTTTTATGGATATCCCCCGCACTATGGTGGAAGATCGCGATTACAATGTCGTTACTATGACTGCCTCACCTATGGATAAACACGGCTGGTTTAGTGCGGCCTTGAACTGTTCGCATAGTTATTCAATTACCCGCCGTCGTTGGGAAAAAGGATTGCCCACCAAAGTGTTTTTAGAAGTGAATGAAAACGCACCTACGGTATATGGTCATAACCATTTCCATATCACTGAGGTAACAGCTATTGTAGAAGCTAACTGGGATTTGATCGCCCTGCCGCGAGTAGAACCGAATGAAAAAGATATCGCCATAGCTAGTTATATTGCGGAACATGTTCCCGATGGGGCGTGTGTACAGCTAGGCATAGGTTCACTTCCAGATGCAGTAGGCAAACAGCTCGTTAATAAAAAGGATCTTGGCTGTCATTCAGAAATGATTGTTGATGCATACCTGGATTTATATAAAGCCGGGGCTCTTACCAATCGTAAAAAAACCTTTATGCCTGATAAATCTGTAGGCACAATAGTAATCGGCAGTAAAGAGTTATATGAATTTGCCGATCAGAATCCAGGTGTTGAAGTTCACGGTATTGATTTCTGCGCAAATCCGGATATTATTGCCCGCCACGATAATTTTATCGCTATTAATGCCATAACCGAATGTGACTTAGCTGGGCAATGTATATCGGAATCTATTGGAATAGTCCCCTATTCCGGCATTGGCGGACAAGCCGATTTTGTCCAGGGTGCCTGGAAATCTAAAGGTGGCAAAGCATTTTTGGCTATGTATTCAACCTTTGAAGATAAAAGCGGTCAAATGAATTCCAGGATTTCACCGGTAGCAAATGGCTGGATTGCAATCAGTCGTTGGGACGTCCAATATCTGGCTACAGAATATGGTTGCGTATATCTTAAAGGCAAAGGAATGCGTGAAAGGGTTAAAAATGTTGTAAGTATAGCCCATCCAGATTTCAGGGAAAAATTAGTATACGAAGCCAAGCGTCTTAACTTGATCGAATCAAAATATGATATTGATATCAAAAAGATGCGTAAAGAAATTTAGTAGGTTTTAGTTTCCTTCAAGTTCTATTTCCCCCCTCAAGACCCCCTTCATAAATGTGGAGGGGGTTTTTCTTTTGCTTTGGCACCGATAGTATTAGTAGGCTGGGAGAGGCGGCTTAAAAGTGCTTATTGACATTAGAGCAAAAACATAGTGATAAATAAAATAGATGAATTTTGAAAGCGAAACGAAATGAAAAAGCTGAGATATCATCTCAGCGAATGTTTAAATATGGTGCCCGAGGCCGGGGTCGAACCGGCACGAGGTTTGAGCCTCGCGGGATTTTAAGTCCCGTGCGTCTGCCTATTCCGCCACCCGGGCACGAGGGGTGTTTCTAAGGGGGCTGTGCGCAGTGTTTAGTTTAGCAAATTATGCTGGGCTTTGCAACACAATATAATCCTTCATATTATAAAAAATGCAGGGTTTTTATTGTTGGCAACTTAAGATAATGATTAAAAAATGCTTTTTAATATCCCTGGCAGAAATTTTTAAAAAGCACCTTGGTTTCGTATGGAGGGCGGGACCGGATTCGAACCGGTGAATGGTGATTTTGCAGACCACAGCGTTAGCCTCTTCGCCACCCGCCCCAACTATTGTTTCAGATCTTACCGCGCAAAGTTAATTATATCAACTTTACAATCGCTTTGCAATATAGCGGCTATTAGATTATCTATTCTATAATACTAGGGTCTACCTGCCTATATTTTACGTTAGCCTAGCTTATATTAGGTATTTTATCGTTGGCAGAACAAAAGCGTTACCTTGGTAACGCCTGCTTTTAAAATGGAGCGGAAGACGAGATTCGAACTCGCGACCCTCGCCTTGGCAAGGCGATGCTCTACCACTGAGCCACTTCCGCTTAATCATGGTGCCTCGGGGCGGACTCGAACCACCGACACGCGGATTTTCAGTCCGCTGCTCTACCACCTGAGCTACCGAGGCGAAATATTGGTTTGTCCCTGAACTAACCAACTTTCCGCACCGCAAGGATTATTATATAACCCGTTTATCCTTGTGTCAAGCCTCTGACATGGTTTCATTGCCCTTATACAGGCTATTTGGCGGGATTTGTTTAAGAACCAAGGGTTTTCTGACTAATTAATAAAATATGGCGAAGCCGATGGGATTTGAACCCACGATCTCCGGCGTGACAGGCCGGCATGTTAACCGCTACACCACGGCTCCGCAACGAATTTAATTATAGCATCCGCAAACATCCTAGTCAACACATAATAAATCGTAATCCTAATTTTCAACCCCATAAATTCTGTGCAAAAACGTCTATAATATTATATTTCCGGCTGATGAGCGCAAATCACGTCTCCCAAATATTATAACTCGGGCAATTTATGCTCCTTTTTTTAGTGTGCCAAGCGCAAATCCGGGATGAACTGATTTTAAAAAAAGCATATCCAGATGGCTTTCTGGATATGCTTTTTAACTATTCTATCTGTTTTACCCTAACCACGGTACTTATTGGGTTGCCTAACCTTTCCACAGACCGTGGAGATTGCAGTAGGCCCGCACTACGATATTTTCATCCTCAATCGGGAAAAAGGCTTCGGGTGCTTCATCTGGTTTCAAGTCAGCACGACAGACCTTGTTCCCCACCAGCACTTCGATCCACTCAATATAGTGTTTCTCGATCATGGGATGGACATCGCTGCCTACTTTGACCATTATACCTCCATCTACCTTTTCGATAACCGGTATATGTTTTTCATGGGATGCTTCTACGGTGTTTTCCTTATATAGATTCATGGGCTGTCCACAACAAACCAGTTCACCTTTACCCTCATGAAGTACTTCGACAATGTTGCCACAGATTTCACATTTATAAATGCCCATTTTTTTCGCCAATTTTGACACCTCCGACTTTATAATTATAATAACCAAGCTATTACCAGAATAACCATTGCTGAGGTTAAGGTCAATAGCCATCTATTCTATCTTTCCAAATTGACTGCCTGGTGTGATTTGCAGATAGGATAGCCGGTCTTATGATGCTATACTGTAAAAGACGTTTATACCACCAAACAGGAGTTGAATTATAATGAAATACCTGCTGATCCTGGCCGATGGCATGGCTGATTATAAGATTGAGGAATTGGGGGGACAAACGCCCCTGCAGTATGCCCGTACTCCCAATATGGATATTCTGGCACCTAATTCTTTCATAGGAGCAGTCCGAACGATTCCTGCCGGTTATCCCCCCGGCAGTGATGTTGCCAATCTGGCCGTTATGGGTTATGATCCGCGTCAGTTTTATACCGGGCGTTCACCTCTGGAAGCAGCCAGTATGGGTATTGAGCTTAACAGTCAGGATTTGGCTCTGCGCTGTAATCTGGTTACGTTATCCTCGGAAAGAAATTATGCGGATAAAACCATGGTTGATTACAGTGCCGGAGAAATCAGTTCAGCTGAATCCGCCTCATTGATTGACAGCATCAATCGCAAATTGGGTAACCAGACATTTGCCTTTTATCCCGGCATAAGCTATCGCCACCTTATGATCTGGAAAAGCGGAGCCGATAAATCAATTGAGTTAACTCCCCCACACGATATATCTGATCGTCCCATCGGGATACATCTTCCCCAGGGGCCGGATGGAGAAGTTCTCCTTAATTTAATGACAGCCAGCGAAGAAATTATGTCGGAGCATCCCGTCAACCAGTCCCGTGTAGAGCGGGGTTTGAATCCGGCCAGTTCTCTGTGGTTTTGGGGAGAAGGCACTAAACCTCAACTGGACAGTTTTGAGATGAAATACCGGCTTAAAGGCTCGGTTGTTTCAGCCGTGGATCTGGTTAAGGGTCTAGGGATTTGTGCCGGTCTCCGCCCGGTTAAGGTGGAGGGAGCTACCGGGGGAATTGTGACCAATTTTGCTGGCAAAATTCGGGCTGCCCTGGATGAATTGAAAGCTGGTCAGGATTTTGTCTACCTGCATATTGAATCTCCCGATGAGGCGGGTCACCAAGGCGATCTAAAGGCCAAGATCTGGGCCATCGAACAGATTGACCAGGAAGTTTTGGGACTGTTACGAGCTGAAATAGATGGTTTTGATGATCTAAGGATTCTTCTCCTGCCCGATCACCCCACCCCACTGCAACTTAAAACCCATACCGCAGAACCGGTTCCCTTTTTAATCTTTGACAAAAATCATCTGTATCCCTCAAAGCTAAAATACTTTAACGAAGAAACTGCCTCAAACGGTCACTTCATTGAAGAAGGCCATCAACTGATGGATCTATTTATAAGTAATGGACGTGGATAATAAGGGTTTACTTGGATTTGGCTGGTTGTCCCTAGTTTTGGTAATGAGTGCATCGTAAGGGGTTAGTAAGACCCTAGTAGCGCGCCGGTACTTATTTTTGAGTGCCGGAGCACTATTAGGGTCGTTGTCTTTTCTGGGTTATTCCAAGTCTGTTTTACGATGTAACCTTATTAATCAGCCTACGGGTACTACTGATATGAACTTCGTTCATAATTAAGATTTACACGTTATCCGCGTCTATTACCCAAAAGGGTTAGAACGGTATTTCCCATCTCCGCTTGGGTCGTGATTGTTTTGTGCAGGATGGGTTTTTTCTCCAGGCCCTGGATAGCTGCCGGAATGGGCTGGCCGGTATACCGGGCGAGATGACTCAGGATCTCGAATTCAGTTTTGTCTGCCAGGGTTTGCGCATCCAGCAATGATTCGGCTACACTGCCAGCAAATTTATAGGGACTGGCCGTTGATGCAATAAGGGTGGGAGTACTATCGTCGGTTTCCTGACGGTAATTTTTATATACACACCAAGCCACAGCGGTGTGCGTATCCAGTAAATAATTGTGTTGCTGCCATACCTCTTTAATGGCAGCCATCGTTTGCTGATCGTTGGCGAAATCGGCCCAGAACAGATCGGTTAGCTGTTCTGCAACCGCATCATTTACCTGATAGCTGCCGCTTAGGCTTAGTTCTTCCATCCAGCGGGATACTGCTGCGGCATCATGGTCAGTCAGTTCATATAGCAATCTTTCCAGATTGGAAGATATAAGGATATCCATCGAAGGCGATATAGTCCGTTCAAATTTTCGTTTTCGGTCATAGCTGCCGGTGCGAATAAATTCAGTGAGTACATTGTTGGTATTAGATGCGCAAATCAGTTTATTAATGGGTACCCCCATGCGGGAAGCATAATAGGCAGCCAGTATATTGCCAAAATTGCCTGTCGGTACGACAATATTTATGGCTTGCCCTTCTCTTATCCTCTCTTCAGAGCGTAAATCCACATAGCTGGAAACGTAATAGACAATCTGCGGTAAGAGGCGACCCCAATTGATGGAATTGGCTGATGACATTTTTATGCCCTGTTGGTTTAAAATCTGAATAAACTGCTCGTTGGCAAAAATATTCTTGACCCCGGTCTGGGCATCATCAAAATTACCTTCTACGGCTGCAACAAATATATTTTTGCCTTCCTGGGTAATCATCTGCTGCTTCTGTACTTCACTCACCCCATCAGCCGGGTAAAAAACGACTATTTGGGTTCCCGGCACATCCTTGAAACCTTCCAGGGCCGCTTTACCGGTGTCACCGGAAGTTGCCACCAAAATAAGGATGGTTTTGTTTTCGCCGGTTTTTTGAGCGCTGCAGGTCAGCAGATGCGGAAGAATCTGCAAAGCCATATCTTTGAAAGCACAGGTTGGCCCGTGCCAGAGTTCCTGGATAAAAAGGTCATCTGCTATTTTAACCAGGGGAACAATCCGTTCATCGTCAAAGCTGGTTTCGTTATAAGCTGATGATACACAAGATTTTATTTCCTCGGCAGAAAAATCCTCCAGATATAAACCCAGTATCAGACAGGCCCTTTCCTGATAAGTCAGGTTTTCCATCTTTTTAAGGTCGTCTGGGCTTAAGCCGGGGATCACATCCGGGACAAACAAGCCGCCGTCCGGGGCTATTCCCATCTTGATAGCTTCTGCTGCCGTTATGTGCGAGTATTTTCCTCTGGTGCTTTGGTATCTCACCATTATTCCTCCTGTTTTTTAATAGATGCGGATAATGCGGCAACCTTAACCATGAACGAAGTTCATATCAGTAGTGCCCGTAGGGTGATTTACGCCGACTCACGCGGTTTTAATTGCTTCATATTACGCAGATCAGATGGATATACAAAGATTGTTTACTTGTTGACTCTGTTTTTATATTAGAATTGAATATACTATAATCAATTCTATAATAAAAGGACAGGTAAATTAAAGGTCTTTGTTTTCCTGACAATCCTTTTATCCCTGTTTACTGGAGATACTTATTAAAGAAAAAGTGGGCAAGCCTAATCTAGGCACCTATTCTATAATATAACAAGGAGGTAAATATGGTACAGTTTATAGCCTTGGTTATTGTTTTCATTATATCTAAACTGGTGATAGACGCTATCAAAGAGCAGATTAAACCTAAAAAAAACCCCGGCAAATCAGGTGATGTTATCGACATCAGTGATGCCTGGGTGGATACCAGCAAACTGCCTTACCAATGTAGAGCGCGGGTATTGAGTGCTAAAGAGCAGGTATTTTATCAGTTGCTGGCCGACATTCTTACAGACCAGGGTTATATAATCTGTCCTCATATCCAGATGTCGGAGCTGATAACGGTTACCGCAAGCCCCAACTATCAAGAGTATACGCAGCGTCTGAAAGATCGCACCCTGGATATGGCGGTTCTTGATTCCAACAATTTTAAGCCTGTGCTGGCCATTAATATGGAAGAACCGGATGCCCATATAAAAAACCAGCTTTCGAATAATTTTACAATAAAAGCGCTTCAGGCGGCCGGGTTGCCCCTTTTAAAAGTTAACCTGGATTCGATTCCCCGCAAGGAAGATCTGGTATTCACCCTACGCAAACATGGGCTAAAAGTATTATAACGCCTTATGCTGAGGATATTTTTTTATCGGCCTATAAAAAAGAGGTACACATACGTATACCTCTTTATTTTATGCCATTAAAAATATCTGTTATTTCTTTTTGGCGGCTGGCTTTTTGGTACCCTTTTTGGAAGTAGCTTCTTTTTTGATTCCCACAGCTTCCTTAAGGGATTTGCCGGGTTTAAATGCTGGAACTCTCGTTGCTGGAACGGTAATTTCTTCGCGGGTGGCCGGACTAATAACGGTTCTCTCTTTACGGTCACGCACTTCAAAACTACCAAAACCAATGATCTGCACTTTTTCGCCATTTGCCAAGGCCTGCTGAATAGTCTCTACCACGGCATCCAATGCTTTGGCAGCATCCTTTTGAGTAATTTCAGCCTTCTCCGCCAGAGATTTTACAAGTTCCGATTTGTTCACGACATAATCCTCCCTTTAATTTTTCTACCTATTTTACATTCCTCAAAAAAGCGGTAATTCCTTCTAATAAGCTAATTTTTTTAAAAATAATTTAATATATTTGGATTTGGCAGCTTATTATCATCATTTTGCCTTTTTGAGAAAAATTTTATGCATGGGTTCAGGAAAAAACGCCTGTTTATAGGACTTCCATATAGGTTTTTCTAAAAGCGCTAAGATTTTTCCTAAATGTTGTAGTTTTCGAACAAAAAACTGGTTTATTCAGGTTCAACTCTGCGTGGTATTAATCGATTATTTCTTGAATAGTGATGGATCTTTCCTCAGCCAGGTTATAAAACTCATCCCCTGCCAAAATAATCGGCCGGGTAGGCTGGCTGGGATCAACGTATACAACAATCCCCTTCATACCGTTCGATAGAATCACCTCGTTTCCCACATAAAAATCTGTTATCTTATCATAAAACACTTTGGATATACGTGGATCAAGCTTGCCAAATGATTCCTGCCATAGTATTTCGGCAGCCGTATAAGGAGAGACTTTGCCGGAATAAACCCGACTGGAAGTCAAGGCATCATAGACGTCCGCAACCGCAACCGCAGACGCATAAAAACCTATTTTATAACCTTTTAGGCCTACCGGGTAACCGGAACCGTCCGCCCTTTCGTGATGCATAAGAACAGCATTGGCTACCTCTGCATTAACCCAGGGGTATTGATTTATAAGATTGTACCCTAATAAAGTGTGTTTCTTGATCTCCTCAAATTCTTCCGCGGTTAATTTATCGGGTTTATTTAGGATGTCATTTTCTACGAACACTTTACCTATATCATGCAGCAATCCAGCAACACCTAAATTCTTGATGGTTTCATCATCACATTTTAACCAGCGCCCAATAAGTATACATAACAAGGAGACATTTACCGAATGGGTGAAAAGGTAGTCGTCTTTATTCTTCATAAGACGCATCTGCCGGAAAAGTCCGTGTTGATCAAAAACCTGTTCGACCAAAAGATTAACCGTATCGTTAATTTCATCAAACTCCAGGGGCTTGCCTAATCGAGCTTCCATCATAAACGATTTGGCAATATCCAGGGATTGTGAATAGACTTCTTCAAAATTCTTTTCCGAGCTGATTTTAGTGCCTGTTTCCATAATGAAAACTTCGTCAAACTGCCTGCGGGCAAAGGCCTCTAAATGCTCACTCGTGATAATTGCCCCCTTGGGCAGGAGCAGGTTGCCATCATAACTATATATATCTTTGCCTAGTCTTGCACCTGGTTTCAGACTGCTGAGCTTTATTTTTAACATAAATCCTCATCTCCCCTGGTTTACATCATTCCTTTTCCACACCATGGATGAAAATTCCTTCCGGTAAATGAAAAATTCCACATTTTTTCCCATGCCCGCCAGGTAATAATAAAATCGTTGCTCTGATTTTCTTTAACCAGTCAGGATGATTAAGGTCATATCGACTTTATACAGGTGCTGACCATAACCGGAACAATATCTAACTCAAATCCGGCCCGCCTGGAGCTTTCCTGGAGGAGATCGGCCACCATGCCAGGCATTACCTGTTCCGTACCCTGATGACCGGCATCAACGATAGCCAGGCCGCAAGCTTCAGCCTCACGGGCTTCATGATATTTTAAATCTCCGGTTAGCAGCAGATCACAGTGGGCAGCCCGCGCCGCCGGTATAAAGCTGGTTCCGGCACCACTGACAACCGCTATCTTTTGCACTTTATCAGAATAATTCCCTACTACCCGCAGACTATCAAGCTGCAAGACTGTCTTGACATGCTCACAAAACTCCAGCAAACTGACGGCCGTAGCTAAATGGCCGATTCTGCCCGGGCTATAATACTCTCCCTGATTATATAAAAGATATACATCATATGCCGGTTCTTCATAAGGGTGGGCTGTCTGCATTTGTACTAAAACCTCTGTGAGCAGATTCTGGGGCACAATCGTTTCCAGGCGTATTTCCTCTACTTCCTCTAAAACCCCTTGCTTGCCTATATACGGCTGGCTGCCCGGCTGAGGCAAAAATGTGCCGATACCCTTACTGCGAAAAGTGCAGTGGGAATAACTGCCTAGGTGCCCTGCGCCTGCTGAACTGAGCGCATTACGTACCGCGGCTTCATCCTGGCCGGGAACATAAACCACCAGTTTATAGAGTGGTTCACTGTAAGTCTGGGTCAGTAGTTGAATATTTTTGAGGTTGAGTTTTTCAGCCAAGTATTGATTAAGCCCTTGGCTGGCCGAATCCAGATTCGTATGGGCCGCATAAAGGCTGATATCATGTTTGATCAATTGGGAGATTAATTTGCCTTGCGTGGTATCACAGTTAATATTTTTTATGGGATTGAAAAAAAATGGATGATGGGTAATGATTAAATCAGCCTCCTGATCAATGGCCTGATCCAATACCTCCTGATTAAGATCCAGACTGATTACTACCCTTCTGACTGGATTTAGATAGGATCCTAACTGCAGGCCGACATTGTCCCATTTTTCCGCAATATGAAGGGGGTAATGCGTTTCCAGCAGTCTACATATGTCTTTAACCTGAGCTTGCACCTAATATCATCTCCAGTTCTTTAATTCTCTCGCGGTAATCATTTATCCGGGCGCCAATATCTTCCTGCCCTGAGGCCAATAATTCATCTACTACCTTGGTATATTTATCATGATGCAGCTTAAGGAAGCTGCGCTTTAGTTCAGTATCTGCCTGCAGCGCGTTAAAGCCCAGTTCGGTTTCCAATGTCGTCAGACGATAAGGCGTATTGCCTGGCTCACTGGCCAGCACCTGAAAAAACTGATTGTTCTCCCCAACAAGCTGTTCAGCTACAACCGGCCAGCCTTGCCAAGCCAAATATTTTCTTAAAACGCCGACTTTGCTCATGGGCTGAAAAACGAACCGTTGAAAACTTCTGGCTTTTTCATCATCGTGGGACAGTATTTCTATAATCGTATCTGCACCCATACCGGCCAGAACTACGGTGGATACCTCTCCTTTTTCCAGGACGGCCAGACCGTTGCCCTGGCGTACAGTAATATCAGCCGACAGCCCGCTGGCAAAAACCGCCTGTAGAGCTCTCCGGTAAGGTCCATCACCTAGTTCGCCGATGATAACTGCCGGAACCATTTGCTGCTGAAGCAGATAAATGGATAGCTGGGCATGATCAGCTCCTATATCGGCCAAACTTTTGTTTTCAATTATCATATCGGCAACAGCCCGTAAACGCTTTAATAAAACCATCCGTTCCTCCCTCAACCGCCTTATCCATTAACAGTTTATCATTATAATGCTATTTATACTCACTCCATAGAATACAAAACCCGGATTTTCAATCCGGGTTTTTATATTTTCACTTGATTTCTCAGGCCTGCTTAAACCTGCGGCAAGGTTTTTAGGCTGATCTCCAGATCTTCGCAGGAGAACTCAATGTCTTCGGTCTCACCGGAGAGGTACCGGTCATAGGAATACAGATCTAAATGGCCGTGCCCGCTCAGATTGAATACTATCGTTTTGGTGACACCTTCTTCTTTGGCTTTAAGGGCTTCGTCAACCGCAGCGCAGATGGCGTGGGCCGATTCAGGAGCCGGAACGATACCTTCATTCTGAGCAAATAACATGGCGGCTGCAAAAGCAGCGTTTTGTTTAACGGCGGTAGCTTCGAACAATTTATCATGGTACAGTTGGCTAACCAACGGTGATTCTCCGTGATACCTTAAACCGCCGGCATGGATACCGGAAGGGGTAAAGTCATGGCCTAGAGTATACATCTTAAGCATGGGGGTATAACCCACCACATCACCATAATCATAGGCAAATACGCCTTTAGTCATGGTTGGGCAAGCGGCCGGCTCCACACCTAAAAGACGCACCTTGCTGCCGGCCAGTTTATCGGGGATAAACGGCAAGGCAATACCGGCAAAGTTGCTGCCTCCGCCGCAACACCCAATTACTATATCGGGATAATCATCCACCATTTCCATCTGCAGCTTTACTTCCTGGCCAATGATAGTTTGATGCAAACAGACGTGATTTAATACACTGCCTAGAGAATAGTTGGTGTCATCGCGGCTGATAGCATCTTCAACCGCTTCACTGATGGCAATAGCCAGGGTTCCTGGTGTATCCGGATAATTTTCCAGAACATCTCTCCCGGCCTTGGTTAAAGGGCTGGGACTGGATACACATTTGCCTCCGTATAATTCCATAATAGAACGGCGGTATGGTTTCTGGTTATAACTGACCCGCACCATATAGATCATGGCTTCAACATCAAAATGTTTGCAGGCCAGTGACAGTGCCGTACCCCATTGTCCGGCACCTGTTTCGGTCGTAATTCTTTTGATTCCCTGGATTTTATTATAAAACACCTGCGGTAAGGCTGAGTTTAGTTTATGACTTCCTACCGGGCTGACACCTTCATATTTATAGTAAATACGGCATGGTGTATCCAGGGCCTTTTCCAGACGATGCGCCCTGAATAGCGGTGCGGGACGATACTGTTTATATAATTCCCGGACTTCAGACGGTATTTCAATATATCTTTCGGTTGAAACCTCCTGCAAGATCAATTCACGCGCAAAGATGGGTTCCAGATCAGCGGGGGTCAGAGGTTGTTTGGTTTGGGGGTTTAATCCCGGTGCCAATGGATTAGGCATGTCTGCCTGCACATTGTACCAGAATTTAGGTAATTTATCCTCAGGCAGAATGATTTTGGTGAGCTCTTCTCTACTCATCTCCAGTTCGCTCCTCTCAGCTTATATTGTTGTTTGCACATAACAAGAGTTTAGCATAGTTTTTTCGACTTCACAAGCCGCATTATGTATATTTGCTGCTTATGAAGCAAACCACCTCGGTCAATACGCACACCAAGAATAGCTGACGTATCATGGTTAGTGATCCAGCTCCCCTTTTTACTGCCGACACTGTATTGACCTGCAACCATCAGCATAGTATAATGTCAGCTATACAAAGGGGAGCTGGATTAATTCAGCTGAGAGTGGATCTAAAGCGATCCTGACCCTATAACCTGATCTGGGTAATGCCAGCGTAGGGAGCATAACAATGTCTTCTTATAAACTCCTTACCCTTTTCAGGTGAGGAGTTTTTTTAAGGAGTTGATTTTATATGCCCGAAGCCAATTTAAGTTTGAAGGTACTGCCCATCGTTCCTGAAGATCAGCTATATCCTTTGGTTGACCAGGTAATTAAGATGATTCATGATTCTGGCTTAAACTATATGGTCAGCCCGAATGATACCACTATCGAAGGCGATTTGGTTACTCTTTTGGATCTGGTTAAAAAAGCTCAGGAGCTATGTATTGCGGCAGGTGCACCACGAGTAATATCCATGATTACTATTGATTACAAACCGGACGGAGTATCTATAGATGAAAAAATCTGCTCAAACCACAGCTAAGCTTTTGCCTCTATTGGCAGTACTTTTTTTTATATTATTGTGGGATGCCGGGGTGCGTTATTATAATACCCCGGCCTGGATTTTGCCGTCACCCGGTCAGGTAATTAAAAGCGTATTTACGATCCACGAGCTGTTGTTGATGCATACGGCTACTACCTTGCTGGAAGCTGGTTTGGGACTGCTATTGGCCATGCTGCTGGCGGTTTTAATCGCGGTATTGATGGACAGCATATATTGGCTTAAACAAGCCCTGTATCCCCTGGTTATAATTTCTCAGACGATCCCCCTGATCGTATTAACTGTGTTGTTTGTTATCTGGTTTGGTTTTGGTATGCTACCCAAAATACTGGTAGTCATCCTGGTTTGTTTTTTTCCTATCCTGATAAGCTTGATAAACGGCCTGGAATCAGTTGATGATGACCAAATACAACTTTTTCGTTCCATGGGGGCGGGCCGCCTGGCGATAACTAAGATGGTGAAAATACCTGCGGCTCTGCCATCATTTTTCTCAGGACTAAGGATTTCAGCTACTTACAGTATAATGGGGGCGATTATCGGGGAATGGATGGGGGCGGAAAAAGGGCTGGGTTATTTTATGACTTTGGCCCAAAAAGGATACCAGGTCGATCAGGTTCTGGCAGCGGTACTCGTCATCTGCCTGCTCAGTCTGCTGATCGTAAAAATTGTCGACCTGATGGAATACATATTTATACCCTGGAATCGCTGGCAAATGAAAGGGTGATTTATCCCTTATCTGATTTATCGAAAGGTGTCGTGCTTTATGAAAAGAATCGTTAGTATATTGTTAAGCTTTTGCCTGCTTTTTTCCTTGGCAGGCTGTTCAACCAATCAAACCAGACAGGAGCAGGAATCCCTGCAAAAAGTAACCATACTCTTGGATTGGTTTCCCAATACTAATCATACCGGCTTATATGTTGCACAGGAGAAAGGCTATTTTAAGGATGCCGGACTGGATGTAAAGATCACACAGGCTTCGGAAGGCGGAACTCCCCAACTGGTGGCGGCCGACCAGGCGGAATTTGGAATCTCATACCAGGAAGAAGTCACCGCAGCCCGGTCTGAAAATGTCCCGGTAGTTGCCATAGCTGCCATCGTTCAGCATAATAACGCCGGTTTTGCTGCCCCGGCAAGCAAAGGCATTAAAACCCCAAACGATTTTGTCGGCAAAACCTATGGGGGCTGGGGAACGCCCATGGAAAATGCCTTAATAAAATATCTTATGGAAAAAAATCAGGCTGATTATAGTACTGTTAAAACCGTAAATATAGGCTCCGCTGATTTTTTTACCAGCATGGAGAAAAATATTGATTTTGCTATGATCTATTACAGCTTGACCGGCATTGAAGCCGAACTGAGAAATATTCCCCTTGATTTTATTCCCTTTAGGGATCAAGAGACGGCCTTGGATTTCTACAGCCCGCTAATAGTCAGCAGCGAAAAGCAGATCGCCAAAAATCCGGAGTTAGTTAAAAAATTTATGCTGGCCTGCAGTCAAGGCTACCAATATGCCATCAGCCACCCGAAAGAGGCAGGTGAGATTTTTATTAAACATGTGCCGGAGAGCAACCGGGAACTGATAATGGCCAGTCAGGCCTACCTGTCCCCCCGTTATCAGGATGACGCGGTTCGCTGGGGAGAAATGAAGTCTGAGGTTTGGAAAGGCTTTGCTGATTTAATGTACGATAATAGAATTATCAAGCAGCCGATTGATCCTGACCAGGCCTTTACCAATGAGTTTTTGCCCTAAGCATAGCAGAGTGATACTTAACAGAGGTTTTTACACATGAAAATTGAAGTGAATCAAATAAGTAAATCGCTGGGCGGAATGCATACCCTGGATGAGGTCTCATTAAATCTTAATCAGGGCGAATTTGTAGTCCTAATCGGGCCCAGCGGCTGCGGAAAAAGCACCCTTTTTAATATAATAGCGGGACTTATTGAGCCCGACCAAGGCTCAATAAGTATAGATGGACAGGATTGGACCGGTAAAACGGGCAGGATCAGTTATATGCAACAAAAAGACCTTTTACTTCCTTCCCGCAATATCCTGGATAACGTCTCCATCCCTCTTGTTCTGAAGGGAATGTCTAAAAAGGCGGCTCGCGAGCAAGCAGTAGCCTTTTTGAAGGATTTTGGCCTGGAGGGGTTTGGTAACTACTATCCGCGCCAACTCTCCGGCGGCATGCGTCAACGGGCAGCCCTATTGCGCACTTATCTGCAGGCCAGTGACATCCTGCTGTTAGATGAGCCCTTTGCTGCCTTGGATGCCATCAGCCGCCGCAGTATGCAAATCTGGCTGAAAGAACTGTCGGCCCGTTACACTGCCTCGGTGTTATTTATTACCCATGATATTGAGGAATCTTTGTTGCTGGCTGATCGGATATACCTTTTTACAGCGCGGCCGGCCCGTGTAAAAATGGAAATTGACTTGCAAAATAAAGATTACGATCAGATGGAGCGCCTGCAACTTAAAGAAGAAATACTTGTTATCCTGGAAGAGGAAAACCGCACTCAGGATTAAAAAACGTATTTATATCAGCAGTAAACCCAGAGCCGTTTTTTTAAAACCCTGGTTGCGTATGAGCACCACTATTTACTGTTTTTTTTAAAACCCTCTATCCGTGTCCCAAACAGCTTGAAAGATGGTTGGGACACGAATAAGGGAAGTGAAGTTCTCGCCGATTCGATGATGCTGCAGGGTGGCTTATTGAAACAAAAATCATTGCTGATAGCGTCTAAAATCCTCACCATTTGTTTAAACTACCTGCAGGTTGGCTTTTTCTGTCTGGCTTAGACTGCCCTCCCATTTTTTGCACCGATCCCCCCAGTAGGCCAAAATATCCTGATCTCTTTTTATTGCTACCACCTCGCAGAGATTGGGACATCCCTTGCATTCATGGCTGCTGCTTAAGAACTGACCGTCCATAATGTAGTCACACCCTTTGTAACGGCTGTTCTGCCTGCTTCCTTGAGACTTTTCCAAGGCCAGTATGGCGGCACCGATAGCCCCCATCACGTTATAATACGGGGGAATATGAAGATTTTGCCCTAGAACTTTTTCAAAGGCTGCCCTAAGACCCTCATTAGCAGCTACGCCTCCTTGAAATACCACCAGGTCTTCTATTTTTTTGCCTTTGGCGACATTGTTTAAATAGTTTCTCACCAAGGCTTCACATAGCCCCATCATGATATCTTCTACCGGAAATCCCATCTGTTGTTTGTGAATCATGTCTGATTCGGCAAATACTCCACATCGACCGGCAATTCTTACCGATTGCCTGGATTTAACGGCTTGTCCCCCAAAATCTTCAATCGCCATATTCAGCCGGGATGCCTGCTGATCCAGAAATGAACCGGTTCCGGCAGCGCATACGGTATTCATGGCAAAATCATGCACAATACCATCGCGCATAATAATGATCTTGGAATCCTGTCCCCCAATTTCAATGATGGTGCGGACTTCAGGATAGAACTGAGCGGCGGCGACCGCATGGGCAGTTATTTCGTTTTTTACTACATCCGCCCCCAGCAGGGTGGCCGCTAGATGACGACCGCTGCCGGTGGTACCGACCCCTTTAACGGTTACCTCCTCGCATCCGTCCATCAAATCGGTAAAGCCGGTTTGAATTGCCTTTACCGGGTTACCTAGGGTGCGCCGGTAGATGTTTTTGATTATTTCCTTTTGGTTGTTCATCATTATGAAATTACTGCTGACCGAACCGATATCAATTCCCAGATAAACGTTCAATCCTTAAGCCTCCTTAAGATTAGATGCACGATATTTACGACGATAAATCATATCGGTAAATGCTTCCAAGCGGGTTTGTATACCAGCGGTTCCTGACAACTCATCAAACCACAGTGTCATACAGGGGATATCTTCTTTGACACTGACTGTAGGCAAAATAGCCTGGGCAACAATCTCCGGCATACAGGTCAAGGGGGCGATTTGAATGACCCCATCACACTTCTGACGGGCAAATCCCACGGTACTGCCGATGGTTTCCTGACCATGTCCGCCTACCCAGTAGTTTAGATAAGGCTGAGCAGAAGCAATGATGCTTTTATGGTCAGTTTTCTTTATGTAACCCCCGAAAAGATGCGCACTGATCCAATCGGTTAAATAGATAGATCTTTCTACCTCTACCCCCATATACCCTAAAAGCTTGATTATCTCAAAATTGGCGGCCGGCTCCAAGATAGTATAGATCTCCCCCACCAGGCCAATCTTTAAAGGTTCTTGATTTTCCGTGGGCAGTTCCTGCATCGCCTTGGCTGCCTCAAATGCAGCTTTATAGCATTGATTTTTGCCATCGGCCCGATCAATTGATTCAATAGCCTCCTGATATAATTTGTCCGCCCTGGCCTTTTCAATAACCCGGGGTAAAAAATATTCTAAATTTTTTTCCACAATCTCAATGGCATCCAATTTGTTCCAAGCCAGTTTTAAGGTTTTTAACGCCTGTAAGAGGCTTACATTTTGACCTAAAGATTTTAACTGTTTGAACAGTTCGCTGATTTTTGAATCAGGTGCTTCCAATATCACCATGTTAAAATCAAAGCCCAGATCTTTAAGAATGTCCTTTTCCACCTGCGCATAAAGCCCAAAACGGCAAGGCCCCCAACCCCCGCCCATAACAATCGTGTCCGCTCCTAATTCCAAGGCCTCGATGAAATTGCCCACATTAATTTTCATGGGCATACAAGCAAACTCCGGGGAATATTTTACACCCAATTCCAAGGTACGTTTAGTTATGGGCGGAGGGGGCACGCTTTCAATTTTGAGTCCCTTAAAGACTGTTTTCAGAGCCACATGCATATTGCCCATATGGGGGAAGGTTACTTTCAAAATCGATTTTCCTCCTCCTGCGTAACATATCACAAAATGCTTCCAGCCGAGTCAGCAAACCGGCTTCACCGGTATGTTCATCAATGGTTATGCCCAAAAAGGGTTTGCCGTTACTGCGGCGTTCAATAAATTCCTTAATCATAGAATCCGGACCGCAGCCAAAGCAAGCCAAGTAAACCAGACCGTCTATTTCGTCATCAGAAGCCATATGTAAGGCTGCTCCAACGTTTTTTCTGCCCAGCGTCCAGAACACCCTTTTAGGCAAACTCGCCGCCGCCTTTTCTATTTCATCCTGGCTGCAGGTCTCAACCAATTTGACCCGGCAGCCCATTTCTCTTAAGTGCCCGATCAGGTTCATGCTGATACAGCGATCATATAAGGAATAACCATGTCCCAGTACCCCCAGTTGCAGATCAGCTGAGGTTGTTAATAAACGCTCTTGGCCTTCCCATATTTCTATGGCCTCACTGCTGCTAAATCCGGTTTGCATTAACTGTCTGTACTTACAAAGCTCCTCCCGGCCATGCCGGAAAGCCTGCGATATAGCTTTTTCATTAGTTGTGAAGATGTTTCCCACCCGTTTGATTTCCTGCTCCAAGCCTTTGGAATTAATACTCATATCTACTACCATGTCGATTATAGGCGGAAGATCCGGCAGGGATGCTTTAATCATATCGGGGAGCCCCATAAATTTTGGGCAGATATAACTTCTGGCTTCAACACTAACCAGGCGGGGCAAAAATAAATAGTCCGGCCCCAATTCGTTTAACTCCTGAATATGCCCGAAATAGACTTTGATGGGGAAACAGGCTTCATCCAAAGCCACTGCGATACCTTTTTCCACTGTTTGCCGGTTGGTAAGGGACGAGCTGATGACCTCGGCCCCCAAATCTACAAAAAAGGTCTTCCACAGAGGATAATAATAATGGTAAAAAAGGCCTGCCGGTATGCCTACCCTGGTCATTTTAATTACCTCCCTTTAAACAAATCTTATCCTCTCGGGTTAAAGAAAACTGCAGCCAAATAGCCAAATACGATAGCCGCCGTTATTCCTGCAGCAGTTGCCTCCACACCTCCGCTAAAAACCCCCAAAAGCCCTTTTTGAGCTGCTCCATCAATGGCTCCCTGGGCCAAACCGTGACCGAATCCGCTAAGAGGAATGGTGGCTCCGGCTCCTCCTAAATCAACCAAAGGTTGATATAAACCCAAGGCACTAAGAAAAGCGCCTATGGTAATGTACCCCACCAGAACATGCCCGGGGGTGATACTGTGCTTAGTTAGATCCATAGCCAGTTGCCCTATTACACACAGAATGCCTCCGATTAAAAAAGCCATTAATAATGACACCGTCTTACCTCCATGTAATAGATTTTAAGATTTTTCACCAGCTAGATTTTATGCATTTTCAATCGCTACCGCATGTGCGATTCCCGGAATAGTTTCCCCCTGAAAGGAGGCTGTGGGGCTCATCAGTGCTCCGGTAGCCACGAAGAGCAGCCGGTTTAACTCCCCGTTAATCATTTTTTTAAGCAAAGGCCCACACAACATACTGGCAGAACATCCACACCCACTCCCGCCTGCATTGACTCCCTGCAAACCGTCATAAAGTAAAACGCCGCAATCACTATAGTTCGGTGCCGGCACTAGGCCTTCCTGAACGAACAGTTCTTTGGCCAAATTCATGCCTACTGCCCCCAGGTCACCGGTAACTATCAAATCATAATAATCACTATTCAGACCCTTGTCAGCAAAATGGGCCTTAATCGTACTAACCGCAGCCGGAGCCATAGCAGCCCCCATATTGTTAGTATCATCTACCCCCATATCAATGACCCGTCCTATGGTAGCACAGGTGACCCGAGGCCCCTGGCCCTTAACCTGGAGCACGATTGCCCCAGCAGCCGTGGCTGTCCATTGCGCTGAGGCGGCTAGCTGCACTCCCTGTTCGACTGGAAATCGAAATTGCCTTTCGGCGCTGTAATGATGGCTGCAAGTAGCAGAAACCACCCGATTAAAGAAACCTCCATCTATCATCATGGCTCCAATTAATAATGATTCCGCCATTGTAGAACAGGCTCCATACAGACCCAGGTAGGGAATATTTAATTCCCGGGCAGCGTAATTAGAGGAAATAGTCTGGTTGAGAAGATCCCCGGCCAGCAGCAGTTCGGCTTCCATTGTCTGCAGATCCTGTTTGGTCAGAGCGAGTTTAACGGTCTCCCGCAACAGTTTGTTTTCAGCCTTTTCCCAACTGTCTTCATCGAAAAGATAATCTGCCAGTATACGGTCAAAATCTTTTGCCCAAGGTCCTTCACCTTCTTTCGGACCGACCAGACAAGCCCAGGAAGTAATAACCGGGGGATTATCAAAGTTTATAGTTTGCATACCGGTTTTTTTAAACGTTGTCATATCATTATTCCTCTTTTATTTAATAATAAGCGCAACCAAACCAATCAACACCGAGGCGACAAACCCAAACAGCAAGGTTGGTCCTGCAATACTGAATATTCGGGCTCCCACCCCGAATATGTAGCCTTCTTTTTTAAACTCCATAGCTGAAGCAACGATAACATTAGCAAATCCGGTAATCGGGACAATGGAACCGGCCCCGGCTTTTTCGCCGATTTTATCGTATACACCCAATCCGGTAAGCAACGCACCGATAAAGATCATAATTACTGCTGTGGCTGACCCGGCATCAGCCTTGTTCATACCGATATTAAGCAGATAGTTGAGAAATAACTGACCGATCAGACAGATTAATCCACCGACCCCAAAAGCCCATAAGCAATTAACCAGCAGAGGGGGCTTGGGTTTAACCCGATTGACTAAATCTTTATACTCCTGTTTTTCAGCCGCTTTGAGAGCCTCATTCTTTTCCTCATACATAATAACTCCCCCTTATTTTAGTTATTATGGGCTTTAAAAATAAGCATTATTCATTTTTTCAAGATCAATAATTCAGGAATTCCGCCTTAATAAAGAACCACATTAAGAATCTTCACAAAAAAGCTGGGGAAATACTAGATATTTCCCCAGCTGAATCTTTTTATTAACCTGCCTACCGAATAAACCCGAACAGAATAGGGATTTAAAACCCTACTCCTCACACCATGCTTTTCTTAATTGGTATACGCAATCTTTACGGTGGCCTTGTATTCGATGATCTGATCGTTCTGGCAATCGGCCGTCCAGTTGTAAACCTCTACGCCGGTAATGTTGCCAAGATCCCGGGAAGCTTCCCGTACTGCAATTCTAACTGCATCGTCCCAATCCTTTTTTGATTCGCCAACGATTTCTGCTACTTTAATCTGCATTTTATTACTCCTTTCTGCAAAACTTAAGGGAAACATATGAACGGGTTAATATTTTTAGGTTAAAATCCTACACTCGATCGTCTCCCTTTTCTTTTTAGTTTTGCTCCCGGAATCATTTTTTATGCAAGCATACCTTTAAGCTTGGCCAAAGCAGCTTTCTCGATCCGTGATATCTGTACCTGGGATACCCCTAAATCCTGAGCAATTAAATGTTGGGTTTCATCCTTGAAAAATCGGCGCAGCACCACTTCTCGTTCCCGCGCCTCTAATTTGCCAAGTGCTTCACGCAAAGCCATCTGTTCTAACATTAGAATATTCCCTTCGTCATTAGCCAGCTTGTCAATCAAAGACAGTTGTTCTTTTTCCTCACCGGTTCCCGGCATTACATCGTACATATATGCCGGAGACTGACAGGCTTCAATTGCCTGCAGTATTTCTTCTTTTTCTATTTCCAAAAGACCGGCAATTTCAGATATAGCCGGATCTCTGCCCAGGCTGCCCCGTAATTTATCCTGGGCCCAGCGAACTTTACTATAAGTTTCTTTCAGGCCGCGCTGAACTTTGACGATACCATCGTCACGCAGAAATTTTTTAATCTCACCTATAATCATCGGTACAGCGTAGGTTGAAAAACGCACATTATAACTAAAATCGAACTTGTCGATAGCCTTTAAAAGGCCAATGGAACCAACCTGAAACAGATCCTCGTATTCATATGAACTGCCTTTAAACCTCTCCAAAACCATATAAACCAAACCGATATTAACCTCATAGACCTTGGAACGAGCATCCAAATCACCGTTTTGAGCCGCGCGCAAAAGGGTTTCATTTTCCTCATAAAGCTTGTCAGGGGACATATTTTATCTCCCCCTTTTTTAAGCATACGCTTCTTTTTCGTGGGACATAAAGGTACGCCGCATTTTGACTATAGTTCCTTCTCCGGGCGAGCTGATAACCTCCATGTCATCCATAAATGATTTCATAAAGGTGAACCCCAATCCCATTCGGGTTTCATCACTGGAATAAGTTGGCTCCATAGCCTGTTTGACATCTGCTATGCCTTTGCCCCTGTCCTCCACCATGATCTCCAGACAACGATCATCGGCTATCGTTACCATTACGAAAATTTTTTCATTGGTGCGGTTATCATAACCGTGGATGATACTGTTTGATACAGCTTCAGATACCACCAGTTTTATCTCTTCTATTTCCTCCAGGGTACAATCAATTTGAGATGCAAAGGAACCCACGCAAGACCTTGCAAATGATACGTTCTCAGGCAAACTCTGAAATTCCAAACGCACATAGTTTTTTATACTCATAGCCTGTCCAGCCCGGAGCTGGTACCCACCTCCTTATATATTAATAATATCCTGTTCACTGCCGTAAATCGGAACCAGTTTATTGATACCACAGAAAACCAGTATTTTTTCCACTGAGGGATTAGCACCTACGATATACATTTTGCCTTTGCGGGACGATACTTTTTTATATCTCCCGATAATTACCCCCAAACCAGAACTGTCTATAAACGTTACTTTTCCCAGATTAATGATCAGGTTTTCTATTTTTTCGTTCTCAAGTTTTTTATCCAGCTCCTTACGTAGTTTATCGGCTACTTGCATGTCCAACTCACCTTTTAGTTTCACAATCAGTGTATTCCTGACCTGCTTCATTTCTATGTCCATGCCAAAATCCCCTCCTTGCAGAACTGCCACCCTAGGATAGTTCTACAAGGAGGGGGTGATTCCTTCCACAAAATTCCATTTATAAAAGATAGGTTTCAACAAACATCTTCTTAATCTGATTGGTAATTCCGCCGCGTTTAATATCGGTATTCGCAATCAGGTCAACCGTTTTATGCTGTTTACCGTTTTTATAAATTCGCACCTCGCCCAGTTTTTGCCCTTTTTTAACCGGGGCATCGACATATTTTAGCAGTATCTTTTGGTTAGTTATTTGGGCCTTTTCCCCTTTTTCGAAAATGGACCCGGCATCCTGGGCAGCTACCGCCTCAACTTTGTCCTGGTTTCCTTTGCCTACGGTCACCATTCCCGCCACACTATCCTGGGGAACAAAAATCTTATAAGCATATTTGGCAAATCCATAATTAAATATTTGCATTGAATCGCGGAAGTGTCCGCGTGTTTCCGGGGAAGCCATGACAACCGAGATCAGGCGCAGACCATCTTGTTTTGCGGTTGAGGTCAAACAGTTTTTGGCCTCTTCAGTGCGTCCGGTTTTAAATCCATCCGCTCCTTTATACCACCACAAAAGCTTGTTGGTGTTATAGAGAATGAATTTGCCATCCCTTAAGGGGTATTCCTTGATGGATGTATATTCTAATATGCGGGGGTAGTTTAGGGCATTGCGGGCTAATATCGCCATATCAGCCGCAGAGGTATAATGATCTTCGGCATGCAGGCCATTGGCGTTTACAAAATGGGTGTTTTTCATCCCCAACTGTTTGGCTTTGGCATTCATTTTGGCTACAAAAGCTTTATTGCTGCCTGCCAGCTTTTCCCCGACCGCTACCGAAGCATCATTAGCCGAACCTACCGCAATCGCTATCAACATATCTTCAAAAGTCATTTCCTCGCCGGGGGCCAGATAAATCTGTGATCCACCCATATTGGCAGCATATTCGCTAGTTGCGACCTTTTCCTTGAGGCTGACTCTGCCCTCTTCCAGGGCCTCCACGGCTAATAGCATGGTCATTAATTTGGTCATACTGGCAGGGGGCAGCCGTTTATGCTCATTTTGAGCCAAAAGCACCTGGCCCGAATCCGCATCCGTCAATATGTAGGCCTCTGCTTTAACGTTCTCCAAATCATTACTGGCCAGCGCCGGACCGGTCAGGGATATGATAAATATCAGGCAAAGTAAGCAGGGCAGCCATTTTTTCACAATCATCCACTTAATACCTCCCCATTAAACTGTGGGGACCCTTTGCATAATGATTTCCATCTTTTTTTGTGGGAAAGATCAGAAAATGTACGTCCCCTTTTCTTTTAATATATATTGGGTTAGACAGTAGATTATGCCAGAATCAGGTTGTTTTTGCCCGGACTTGATTAGGGGAGGATATCGTTATATCTATATATCCAGAAAGTCAGGATAATATGGGCTCCAAAAAATGATTTCACGATAACAGTGGTTAAATAATAAAAAACCGCGGAAGTCCGCGTAAATCCGCGCCATCCGCGTCTATTAAATAAATTGTTTTCATTTTACGGTAACTACCTTGGCGAAACTAGCTTTATACCTTGAAAACAAGTCCTTTACTAAAATCAAAGCTACGTCCGGAATTATCTGTTTGCACTAAAGCCAACAAATAATTGCAGAAGTCTTCCATATGCTTAAGCCTCGTAACGATTGTCTGGTAATTGTCCATCTCTTCCAGGTTTGATTTTCTGCTGCTACTCTCAAAACGAGCCGTCCATTCATCCAGGATACTGATTTTATTTTCGGCCGCTTGTAAGCGTTCGTTTATATTGTTGTATTCTTTTTTTCTATCTGCGCTTTGCTGGTCAAGTCGGGAGCCCATTTCATGCTGGACTGTTTTTATATCATCCATCTGCTGCTCAATATTCAAAGATACCTCTTCCCGTAGTTTATCCTCCCGGGCATTAAAGCCCTCCTCACCTTTGCGCAGCCTGACTTCCACCTGCGAAATCATATTTGATAGCAGTATTAATTCCTGTTCAAAAAGTTGCCACCGGTTATTTATTTCCTGGTTATTTGCTAACTTTAATTCCAAATTTTCCAGCCGCTGGATCAGTTGTTGCTCCTGTTGGGCAAGTCGGTTTTCAGTATTTAGAAGGCGTGAGGCAATATCTTCCCACTTTGCTGTTTTTTCTTCCCATGCCTGAAGACGGGCTTGGGTTTTAGCTTCCAGGCTTTGCTGAATATGTCTCATCTGCCTGATAAGTCTCCAGTCGCTGGGTTGGCCAAACTCCCCAGCACCCTTGCTCAAATTTATGGCATCTTCAGTATTGGTGTCACCAGCCGCCCCACCACAGATTTGCAGGTCATCGCAATGGTGTACTGGTTTTTTAGCAGCCGAATTATTAGGAACCTGCTGTTCCAAGGGTTCAGCTTCTGTGCGGTTTAGGGAAATGTCTGCAGACTTCTTCCCTGAACCGTATTGGGGGGTATAGGATTTTTTATTTACTGGAGCTGCGGCGTAATTCCAATTATTCTTGCTGGCATTCCCAAGAGTATATTTTTCCTTCATATACCTAGCATCCACACGGTGTTTCGCTGCACGGCAAAGAACCTAAAGGATTAGTCAGGACATAATTGCTGACCACTTTAACATTAATAGCGTTGGGGTTTTCACATAGATTACCCGGTAAGGTGAAACAGAACTCTTTGCTGACACTTTTGCATGAAGATGACGAAGATCCGGTGTAAAAAACATGGCCTTTATGACTGATTATTATATCGGTACCGGCTTTTGCCAGCACCACACTAATCGCCAGCAGCCTATTTCTGCATACATTGTTTATATTAACCACAACCCTTAGTAAACGTGTCTGGCAATTTAGCATATTGGGCGATATGCAAACTTCCTTATAGTCCTCACATCGATCAAAATCAACCCTTTGGCATGCTTCGCAACAACAGTCACTAGACGAAGTACTACTGGCATTGCCAAGCAGTTCATCTAACATCTTGACCATTTCAGT
The DNA here is from genome assembly GCF_000983115.1 of Syntrophomonas zehnderi OL-4. Classification (GTDB taxonomy): domain Bacteria; phylum Bacillota; class Syntrophomonadia; order Syntrophomonadales; family Syntrophomonadaceae; genus Syntrophomonas_B; species Syntrophomonas_B zehnderi. Next base: position 73,610 of record NZ_CGIH01000026.1, on the reverse strand, counting down.
TTCCTCGTTAATGTTTTCATTAATTAATTCACTGTGTAAAACATCAGACATTTCAAACCCTCCTTTTGTCGTTTGCTATATAATATTCACCGCAACTAAAATGGTTCCAGGAAGCAGGAGGACGTTCTTTCTGGTTCTACTGCTTACCCTAGAATTTTTATCGGAGACTTCTCTGTCAAGATGCCTGTTTATAAAATACTTCCTAACCCAAAAGGCTCAACCATCATTTTCAAGATGATAGTTGAGCCTTTAGATAAATCCCTTGGGACCCTGTCCTAAAGCATATCCTTACGGAGGCAGCAAAAAGTTTTAAACCCTTAGACCGGAGGCCATTTTTTCTAATTGTTCGGTAGCTTGTTCTAATTGTTTAACCATTTCTACTACACTGCTAATTGATCTATTTTGCTGATCGACCAGATCTGTTATTTGCTGAGCAGTAACTGAAGTATGGCGAGATGAACCCAGCATTTTTTCAACTTCTTCAATGACCTGTTCGGTGGAGGCCAGCATTTCCTCAACGATCGCCGAGACTTCTTGAATAGCTTCATCAATACTAAAAGCACCTGATTCAACTTGTTTAAACATTTGGCTGGTTTGATTAACGGCTTCTGTTTCTTCGTTATTCATCACAGCCGTCATGTTGATTTGTTTAACCGTGCTGTCGATGCCTTGTTGTACTTCTACGATCATACGGGCAATATCCGTTGCTGCCTGACCAGATTGTTCTGCTAATTTTCGAACTTCCTCGGCTACTACGGCGAAACCACGTCCGGCTTCGCCAGCCCGAGCAGCTTCAATGGCCGCATTCAGTGCCAACAGGTTGGTCTGGCTGGCTATACCGGTAATCAATTCTACAATGTTGGCTATGGCGATGGATTTTTCAGTAAGGCTACTTACTGCCGTACTAGCCAAATCCTGAGCTGTTTTGCTGCGTTCCATGATTGTTTGCTGCTGGTTCATGGTTTTCAGACCTGCGTTAACTATGTTCTTAAATTGTGCAGACTGGTTGGTCACAGTCTGAATTCGGTCGCCGGCAACCTTTAGGGCCATAGTCATTTCTCTAATAATTTCTGTCGTTCTTTCAACCCGTTCAGCTTCTTCCTTGGCGGAACCTGCTAAGCCCTCTATCCCTGCCTGTACTTGTTCAGCCGAATCGCCGGTACGAATGGCGGCGGTTAGCAGGGTGGCGGAAGCGCCAGCTAAAAACTCGGATTCGCCTGCCAGATTTTCAGCTACATTCTTAATACTACTTGTCATTTCATGTGCTTCATGAGCCTTGGCAATGGCGGTTTGCATAAAACCTCTGGAAATAACGGCTATTACTGCAGCTCCTATACCTGCCCAAATAAAATTTAGATAGCGAACCAACATTTCCTCAGTGGGGATTACATATCCGGCAGTTTTAACGAAAATCATATGAAAAACAGCTACCAGGAGGGTAGAAAATATGGTAACACCAAGATCTGAATATAACAAACTCAGTATAATAATCAGATAAAAGTCGGCGAATACTTCTCGCGAACCACTTAACTGGCAATCAAATAATAAGATTATGGCTCCTACCATAAGAATCGTAATATATTGGTTAAAAACCGTTTCCGGTCCTTTTCTCAGCCAAATAACTGCGGCCAATATGATTGCTATATTGATGGCCATTTCTATTAATATGCTATTTAAATTTAAACCGGCCGAGCCTTTTCCGCTAAAATAAATAAACAATACAGCCATATTAGACAGCAGTATGATGATGGTGATAGCCAATAAAATACGCCGATGGCTTTCCTGGCGATTGCTGATAATTTGTTGTTCTGTACTCAAAAGATCCCCACTCCCATTTACTACATTTTTTCCGGCACACATATTCGTATGTCAAACTTTACACAATTGTACATTAGGTTAATGGTATTTAATATGGTACTTAAGTACACTTTTCCAAGGAAGGTAGTTTTTCTATATAGAAACTTAAATCTTTTTCCTATTAATGAAGTTTTTGAATATAGGCAACAAAAATCCCCGGCAATTTACTAATAATCCACCGGGGTCTTTTGGTAACCTATACTATTTTAGTGTAGGCATAAAACTCTTGATGATAATTAGCCAACAGCTCTGCTCGAGATTGTACCCCGCTCTTATAATAAATACTGGAAATGTGTTTTTTTACGGTAGAAAGGCTGATAAAAAGCTTTTGTGCTATTTCCTGGTTGCCCAACCCTTCCAGCATTAATCTTAATACTTCTTCTTCCCGCGGAGAAAAGGAATAATTACTAATAAATTGATCCCGCCATGGTTGGGCTAAGTCACCGTTTAAGGTTTGCTTTGCCATTAGATTTTGCTGCGACTGGTTGAGCAGGTCTTGCACAGGAATACTCTGACTGATGGTATGAAAACCAAAGCTGGCTACCACTTTAATCTCGTATCCCTGCAGGTAAAAATTAGATTTCCTTAGTGCTTTTTTTAACTGCCAGCATTTCTGGTTGGTCTGGGCTTCACCGGTATGGGGCAAAACCAGTATAAAATCAGCCGATCCGCATCTGGCTAACCATACTTTTCCAGGCCGACAGTAGCGTTTCAGAATTCGGGCAAATTCCTTTATGACGCCGTCTGCCACAGTCTTTCCGTATGTTTTTTCTATCTCCTTGAAGTTATCCAGCCGAGCTGTCAGGAGGGAAAGCTCGGTGTCCTCATCTGCAGTTATGTGAATGTCATAAGGCAATCGTTCATAAATGTAGTTTTTACTATAAGTGTTGCTACCAGTATCCCAAACCAATGCCTTATTGCCCCGGTCAATAATTCTATGCAGCTTCCCTAATTCCGCCGGTCTAATATCCACCACGGTATTTTCTGTAATATCCTTGAGCATTTCCAGTACGGTTGCATTTCCATCCTCCACCATAGGCATAGCCGTTACCATAAATATTCTCTCACTATTGTATTCCAGTTTGGTTATTACCTGCCTTTCGTTTAAAGCGCGGGCAGAGATACAGTTTTCGCACATGCTGCCTGTTTCCCAAAAACCAAAACAATGTGAAGCAACATCCGCGCAGTTTTCAGTTTGATGGGTAATGATGACTTTTTTTTGAACCGGATCAACCATTCTGACAAAATCGTATAGTTGATTAATTATCTGCATATCGCCATTCATTCCAAGACCTCCTGGTTCAGAGTGTGGGTAAGTATCTGTTCCAAATCCTCCCGGTCGGGTGTGACAATATTGTTGACCAGGTTTTTGGCCTGCATGGTTTGGGTTATGAACTGAGCTTGTTCTACAGAAGTCAATGCCGGGGGATTTCCACAGAGTGTAACCATCAAATCCTTGAAATGCGCTGTGCTTTTAAAACCTGATATAATAAGAGCATCGGTAATCTTAGGGTGGTTGCTTTTTCTTAGGTTAAAATCCATGTACGCGGGCATAATCATACCGTTAGCCCGTCCGTGGGGTACGTCCTTAAAATAAGTAAAAGGATAACCCATGGCGTGCGGAATCGATGTGCCGGTTGAACTGATAGCCAAACCTGCCAACAGCGACCCGTAGAGCAAGGCTTCCCTTTGGTTTAAATCTATTTCCCTGTTTTCGGCCAGTTTTCTAAGCTCAGAACCTAGTATCTGCAAGGCTTCTCGGGCATGCAGCTCACTAAGCGGATTGGCCTTCACTGCCAAAAAGCTTTCCAGGGCGTGGGAATACGCATCTACTGCCGTATCTGCCGTTATCCTCCAGGGCAGATCGTTCATATAACGTGGGTCTAAAACTGCCAGCCGGGGGATGATTTTCGGACTGGGAATACTCTTTTTAGTTTGCAGGGCCGGAAATGTCAAGATGGAGTAGGGGGTAACCTCTGATCCGGTACCTGCAGTGGTAGGTATGGCAACAACTGGCAACACCTCACCAAACTGCAGGTCTAAAAGCTGGGTGTCGCTTATTTCATTAACCGCCAAAACAGCTATGGCTTTGGCAGCATCAAGAGGTGAGCCGCCGCCGATTCCGACTATAAAGTCGGCTTTAAAGTTTTTGGCAACCGCGGCTCCTTGCCTCACAGTCGCAATAGTGGGATTGGCCTCCACCTGATCAAATATCTGTGCAGTAATGGCAAGCTCCTTTAAAACCCGGCTAAGATCATCCAGGGCGCCAGTTCTGCGGGCAGATCCTCCCTGTCCGACAACTATTAAGGCACGTTTGCCCAGTCCAGAAAAAGCCGGACAGTTATCCCTTAAAGCATAGTTGCCAAAAAGGATTTGGGTAGAAAAATATGACCTCCAGATCATAGCTTTTAACACTCCTATCATAGATTCTCATAGCTTGGTCAAGAGTTTATTGTTATTTATGTTCGGCATACAGTCGGCCCTTAAGGACGGAAGAGATAATTATGATTTTGGCAAAAGTCCTTTTCTTTACTGTCAGCAGCACATAAGCAATCCGGGTCTAAAAACCAACCATTATATTTCATGTGTTTTGACTCAGTACAGTTTTATATACTAGGGGTATGGTCACGGGCTGGGCCGGGCCTACTGTAAACGCCTCCTGTAGTTGTTGGCGGGCTAACGCCAGGCGGTTAATGTCATTGACATGCATAACAGCCAAAACATCACCCTTCTTCACAAAATCGCCATATTTTTTGACGAGCTGCACACCTACAGACGGGTCAATATGGTCATCTAACTGCTCGCGTCCCGCCCCCAAAAGCATGGCTGCATGACCGACCTTGAGGGCGTCCAGATCTACTACGTATCCTTCTTCTCGGGCTATAAGTTCTTCTTTATGACTGGCTTGTGGTAAATCGTAGAACGGCAGGCTAAAATCGAGGCGACCACCCTGGGCAGCCACTATTTCGGTAAACTTTTGAAAAGCTTGCCCGGTGGCAAGCAGCTGCTGCAGTTCTTCCCGGGCTGCCTGGAAATCAGTATGTTTTCCGGCCAAAACTAACATATGAGCCGTTAGTATCAATGATACTTCCTTAAGATCTTCAGCTCCCTGCCCTCGCAGCAGATCCAGGGCTTCGGCTACCTCCAGCGCATTACCGACATTATAGCCTAAAGGCTGGTTCATATCGGTTAATACAGCCACTACCTCACGGCCCGCTCCCTTACCTATCTCCACCATGGTGCGGGCCAATTGAGTGGCCGTATCCAAATCCTTCATAAAGGCACCTCGTCCTACCTTGACATCCAAAACGATACCTTGCGCCCCGGCTGCAATTTTTTTGCTGATTATACTCGAAGCAATCAAGGGAATACTTTCCACGGTAGCCGTAACATCGCGGATGGCATATAGTCTTTTATCGGCCGGCACCAGATTACCACTTTGGGAAATAAGAGCCGCTTTGATCGTATTCACCTGCTCAATAAACTCTCTGCGGGACAATTCCACCCTAAATCCGGGTATGGATTCAAATTTATCTACGGTACCACCGGTATGACCCAATCCGCGCCCAGACATCTTGGCAACCGGAATCCCGGCTGCAGCCGCGAGGGCAATGGCTATAAGGGTAGTTTTGTCACCAACTCCCCCGGTGCTGTGTTTATCAACCTTAAACCCCTGAATCGGTGCCAGATCCATAACCTCGCCTGAATAGGCCATTGCCAGGGTCAAATCCCTGGTCTCTTCAATATCCATGCCTTGAAAATAAACCGCCATAGCCCAGGCTGCAATCTGATAATCAGGAATTGTGCCCTCGCTGATTCCTTTGACCATATAATCGATCTCACTGCGGGTCATGGTTAGTCCATTCCGTTTCTTGGTGATTATGTCAACTACATTCATAGTTTCACTCCTTAAGCTGCTGGGGATTATTTCCGAATAAGAATAATTCAAAAGCAATTCAGAATAACACCCGGTTAAAGATTATCCGCTTCGTTCAGAATAACAAGATATGTCATCCCATAGCTTAGCGAAGGGGCTTATAACTTGATAATTTCCTGGAGAAAACTGTTTCCGTAAAGTTTATCGGCTTTGATTTTCAGGTATTCAGCTATGGTTTGACCCAGGTCGGCAAAGGATTCGCGGATTCCAATGGGAGTGCCGCCTTTTATTTTGGCACCATATACCAGCAATGGCACCCGTTCCCGGGAATGATCAGTGCTGGGCGTAGTAGGATCACAGCCATGGTCGGCCGTAATAAAGAGCAGATCATTTGGGCCCAGGGCAGCCATAATTTCCGGCAACCGGCTGTCAAACTCCTCCAAGGCCTGGGCGTATCCGCGGGGATCATTGCGGTGTCCATACTGCTGGTCAAAATCTATCAGGTTCACAAAAAGCAGTCCGGTAAAGCTTGATTCCTGTATAATTTTGAGCGTTTTTTCCACACCATCCTGGTTGTTTTTAATAGGATAGGATTCATCTATTCCCCGACCGGCAAATATGTCCTTGATTTTGCCTACCCCCACAACTTTATGCCCGGCATTTTTGATTAAATCAATCAAATTCTCCGATGGCTGCAAAGAATAATCATGACGGTTGGAGGTACGGATAAAGTTGCCTGCTTGTCCGACAAAAGGGCGAGCAATAACCCGTCCCACTCCATTCTCATGCTGCAGCATTGCGCGGGCGATTCGGCACATCTCATATAGTTCTTCCAGAGGTATGATTTCTTCGTGGGCCGCAATCTGAAAAACACTGTCGGCGGAAGTATAGATAATGGGGTAACCTGTTTCTAAATGCTGTTGCCCCAGTTCCTTGATGATCTCGGTTCCTGAAGCTACCAGATTGCCGAGGGTTCTGCGGCCGATTCGCCGTTCAAATTCCTCAACCAGAGCCAGAGGAAAACCTTGCGGATATGTAGGAAAGGGCTTGTCCAATTTAATGCCCATCATCTCCCAGTGGCCGGTGGTTGTATCCTTGCCCGCCGACTTTTCCTTCATTATTCCATAGGCACCCTGGGAATTGGCTATAGGATCTACTCCCATAATATCATCCAGATTGCCCAATCCTAGGGCCTGCATATGGGGCAGATGAAGTCCGCCTACAGCCCGGGCAGTATTTACCAAGGTATTGCTTCCCTCATCACCATAAAGATGACTGTCCTCTAATTCACCGATACCAACACTGTCCAAAACTATAACAATCGCTCTACTCATTATTAGCCTCCTATTGCATATTAATGGCCATGCCCGTAGTACACGATCACCCATGAACGCCCTTCTAGGCCCGGGGATGGCATTGCTGGTATACTTCGCGCAAGCGGGTTTTGGTTAAATGGGTATATATCTGGGTCGTGGAAATATCAGCATGACCCAGCATTTCTTGCACAGCCCTTAAGTCGGCACCGTTTTCCAGCAGATGGGTGGCAAACGAGTGCCGTAGAGTATGCGGGGTAATTTCCTTTTTTATACCGGATTTTTCTCCATAGCGATCCAACAGCTTAAAAAAACCCTGTCTGCTCATAGGCCGTCCATGGGCATTCAGAAACAAGGTTCGCTCATATTGGCTTTTGACCAATTGGCTTCTGGCTCTGGCCAAATAGCGCTCCACCCAGATAATCGAAGTATTGTTAACCGGTATTATTCTTTCTTTTCTTCCCTTGCCCAGACAGCGAAGAAAACCGGCTGTGAAATTGATGTCATCTATTTGCAGGGCCAGAAGTTCAGAAACACGCAAACCGGTGCCATACATCAATTCCAACATGGCTCGATCCCTTAACCCTAAAGGTAGCAGAACATTGCACTGCTCCATTAGTTTGTCCACTTCCTCAATTGATAAAACCTGGGGCAATTTGCGCTTGATTTTAGGGGTTTCCAAATCAAGGGTAGGGTTAATCTGCACATAGTCTTCCATGACCATGAATTTATAGAAACTTTTTATACTCGATAGACTGCGGGCAACCGTAGTATAGGCTGCCCCCTCATCCATCTCCCACGCCAAAAAGCCTATAATATCGTTTTTGTTTACATCTTCCCATCTTCCCACATCCGGATTTTTTTGGGCCAGGTAGGCATAGAATTTACGCAGATCCCTTTTATAAGCCGCCTGAGTATTGCCGGTCAGACCCTTTTCGAAATTTAAGTAATCTATAAAAGCTAATATGTATTTATCCACAGCTATCTCCTGCATTTTCTTTAGATTCTTTGACATTAAAGGGCCTTATTCCTGCCTATTCTTTTTCTTCGTAATAAAAGTTCTGTACTTTCACCACAAATCGATCCATTTTTTCGTTAAATTTGTTCTCAGGCAGGTCACTTCCCCCCGGATTATTCTTGTCAACCCGCATGGGGTTGCCGCTGGGGTGTTCATCATCAAACCAACCGCTAAACACCGGAACTTTTTTATAGAGTATTCCCGACACCATTGGTATGGCCGCTGCAAATACCACAGCTAAGACGACTACCGCCACCATTTTGGCAACTTTTTCTTTCCATTTTCCAACCACAATAATCACTTTAAATGACCTCCCCCATTTTTTTATACAAATTGACGCAATAACCAAGGTGAAAAAATTCCTTCAATAAAGGCACCTATTGCTACTAAGGCCAGAAGCATAAGCAACAAAAAGCTGTAGGACAATAGCGCCCGCCCCAGGGAAATACCGCTCACCTGTCTGCCAACCGCTATATAAATAGAAAACTTGATCCCCACTACCGACCAAACAATTAACAAAGGTATATATATGAGATTCTGCGGCAATATCGTCAGGAGACTTATAAGTACTCCGACCCCGGCTTTCTCCTGTACCAAAAACCCAACCGTAAAACCCAGGGCCATTCCCTTTAAAAGAACGATTGCCAATATTAACGGCATCCCAATTACAGTTAATCCCAAAAACCAAATCAGCATAAAGGTTTTAGCCTGATTTAGAAAGGCCAGAAATAACAATTTGCTTCCATTTATATCAACCTGGTTGTTGCCCAGCAAATAACCGTTTATCAGATCCAGCAGATGATTTCTCACTCCTCCTTCCAGAGCCGGCACCTTGTAGTTTCCAACTATTATGCCAATCGTAAATAATAAGGTTATGATAAGATATTGCCATTGGTTGGCACTTATGTGCTTTTTAATCCTGCTTTTGACAATCATAGTCCAACCCTTTCAAGCAAAATTGTGCCAAGTCTCCCTTATCATTCATATTTATTCTTTGGCCGGTTTATGCCCAAAAGAAATGTATAGAAAAAGGGGACACACCGCAGGCGGGTATGTCCCCTAGTAACATATTCGCTCCTTTTTATTAATAATTATGCGCACCTTATAATATGGAATTGGTTAAGACGATTTTACATAATCATATGCCGACGCAGCATTTCATAAATCACCGGTACTACCTGTTTTTTGCGGGACAGAACCCCTTTTAAAAAAATGCCTCCATACATATGATCATGCTGAAATTCTTCCTCAACCAGCGTGCTCTTTTCACCGGCTACGATTAGCTCGGTGCCTCCTTCTAATATGTCGGTTACCATTAAACACATCAGGGCATAACCCTTTCTGGCACAGAGTTCCTCCATAGTCGTTAAGATATCCTGACGGCGTTCTGCAAACCTGGCCAGGTCAATGGTTTCCACCTGAGATATGGCAAACATCGTGTCACCGCTAACATATTCCTTAAGATCCTCCGATATCAGTTCCAGATTGCTTTGTTTGTCCATCCGGCTGCTTTCCGCGTAAAGTTTTTTGCCCCATTCCACCGAATCTAACCCGGAAATACGTTCTAATTCCCGGGCAATCATTTTATCTTTAGCGGTGGTAGTTGGCGAGTTATAAATCATGGTATCGGACATGATACCGGACAGTAAAAGGGTAGCGATATTAGTAGCCATAAAAATACGGTTTTGCATAAAACGTTCGGCAATCAAGGTAGAAGTGGAGCCAACGGGTTCATTGTGGAAAAAGATAGGCCAGGTGGTTTGCAGATCCCCTACCCGATGATGATCGATTATCTCAAGTATTTCAGCTTCCTCCACCCCATCCACAGCCTGCTTTTTCTCATTGTGATCGACTAAAATAATCTGTTTTCTTTTCATCTGCAACAAATTATAACGCGAAATAAGTCCCAGATAACGGTTGTCTTCATCGACTACCGGATAGTTTCTATAGCGAGTGGAAATCATCTGTTTACGGGCTTCTTCCACCTTCTCATCCTTTTCAAACAAGACCAGATCCCGCGACTTCATAATCGAAGATACCTTGCGATCCAATACCGTTCTTAATACCTGGGGGGCTTTTTCTATATCCTGCCCCGTTCCTAAGGCATCCAAATAGATCATAGCCACGTCACCGATGGTGATCAGACCCAGAAATTTCTGTTTTTCATCCAGAACCGGCACCGTCTTTAGCTTGTTGTTTTTCATAATATTCCCGAGCTCCACCAGGCTCGTATCTGCACTTAAATATATAAACTCCTCATCGTCCAGCAGGTCTTCCACGGTTGTACCGACATTGGAGACTACCACCGGATAATCAAACTCCAGGTGATCGAGCAGTCTCTTGATTTCATCGTTTATTTCACTGGCCGCAGCCGCAATATATACACCTTTTTCGGTAGTTTGTTTGTATACTTTATAGCTGATGGCGGCAGCAATGGAATCAATATCCGGATTTTTATGACCGATAACGTAAATAGGTTTCAAATAATCCCCTCCAAAAACAACCTAGTTTTCATCCTTTAATAAAAGATTGGCAATATATTGGGCTGCCAGGACATCCTCCAGGGAATTGCGGCTGGCAGCAATAATGGCTACGCCTGGGTCGGTTTCATTTATATTATCCATAATACGGCGCACCGCAGTAAGAGCGGGCTGCATTCCCCGCTGTTTCAAGGTACGGGCGATCGTGCCGGTTAAAACCCGCCGGTTTTCCATAAAGGCGGCATTGTAAGCCACCCCGCCGGTATCGGAAACGGCTACCACTACCCTTCCGTTCATATTCACCAACTTAGGGACTTCAGCACCGATATTGGGTAATACAGCTTCAATGAAGCCCCCTGCTTTTTCAATCCCCTGGATAACCTTTTGACAACGGGCAAGCCGTTCCTCATCAGTGCCTACCCGCGGCTCACCAATCAGGATAATCCCTTGCCCGGTTTCCCTTGCCAAACCGGCCGCCTGTTTTCCAATCACTTCCGGCAGCACTTTAACCGGTGCCCGGGTAAAATCAGGACTTGCGCCCAGGACGGCATAAGCCCCTGCATCCAAGGCACTTTCCAATGAAGTTGACATATCTATGACATCAACAATCATAACCACCAGGCCGGCTTTCGCGGCTTCCTGCGCCCCACTGGCATCAGTGCCGACGATGATTTTTTTTAACTTTTCCATATTTTCCACCCCCTCCGGCATCGATATCCAGTCTGCCCATCCTCATAGCCAAAATAGTGTCGGCGATATCCTGCCCTGCCAGTAAAGCAATTTCCCCGCCCGGCATTTTCTCCAGAATCTCAATTTCACTGCTTCCGGTACTCAGTAGCTTCTGATAAGTCTTGATGCCAACACCCGGTATTTGGCTTAATGGCACTCGATAATGATAATGGGGGCGAACCTCGGGGGGGCAGGGTTGATCATCTTTTATTTCCATTATTCTATCATATACACCCATAACGATGTTGCTGCTCCCGCATATACAGCAGGCTCTGACCGGAGCAGTAGCGTCAGTGATATGATCACAATCCGGACAATAGCTGCGGTGGTATTTGCCCATGCGGGGATCAAGCCCATAATTGGCAATGATTCTGCTTTCACCATTACCCTTAAGACAATTCTTTAAATCGGCAAAGCTTTTTTCCGGAACTTGTAGAAGATTAAATTCCCTGCCGATATTAGGCAAGGAATGCGCGTCCGAATTTGACAATAGACTAAAATGCGCTGTTTCTTTCAGCAGGTCAGCCATATAGGTATCCGCACTTAAACCCAGTTCGATTACCCTGACTAGTTCAAAGGCCTGACTCAGGCGCGGCCGCAATCTATCAGTCCAGGCTCCATACGTTCCTTTGTGCGGAGTAAAGACGTGGGCCGGACAGAAGATGCCGTCCAGATCCCTGCATAAATAGAGTATATCTATAAAACCCATATCGACTCGCTGGGTTGACAACGTCAGGTTAGTAACCCTGCTTTGCAGGTGTTTCTGCCAGTCTTTTAGGCTGATCAAATCAGGCAGATAACTGATTAAATGTACCCCTTCCCGGCATTCGCACTCGCTGGCCAGAATAAGCACGACCCCATTATCGGCTAATAAACCGCCCTGGGGTATTTCTCTTAATTTCCCGCCTTCAAGCAGGATCTCGATTTCCTGTGACACAGCCAGACTGCCGGCATCCACTACCGCCACCATATGCAAGCCTTTTAAAGGTGCGGTTTTAAATATTATATTTTCTAAGGTTAATTGGGGAGAAGCCGTAATCTTTACCGGCCGCTCCCCCGCCCGGCCGATATGAATGTGCAAATCAGCATATATTTCCTGCAATTCCTTACTCCCCGGCTTTCTGCATCGCATACTGAATACCAATGATGCTCTTGCCGTCCTTGATCTGTCCCTTAAATATCAGGTCATACGCTTTTTCCAGGGGCATACTGACGATTTCAACAAATTCATCCTCGTCAGGCTCAACCTCCCCTGGGCTTAACCCGGTGGCTAAGTAGAGATGCAAACACTCGTTAGTAAATCCGGGGGTACTGTAATAGGACAGAATTTTTTCCCAATGGCTGGCGGTTAAACCGGTTTCCTCCCTTAATTCCCGTTGAGCAGAAATCAAAGGCTCCTCGCCAGCATCCATAAGTCCAGCCGGTATTTCCAATAAAACTTCTTCAACCGGCTTTCTGAATTGCCGTACCAAAACTATATCGCCCTTTTCATCCAGTGCCACTATAGCCACCGCCGGCACGTGTTCAATCACTTCCCGGGTGCTTTGTCTCTGATCCGGCAACAAAACCGTATCGACCCTAAGATTCACTATTCTGCCGCGAAATATTTCCTGACTTTTAAGGGTTTTTTCCCGCAATTCCATCCCGCTTAGACCTCCTGGTATATTTTTCTATCGTCCGCATAAAATGTTGACGAGGTGATGATAATGGAAATGATAGTAAATAGACAATCGGTTTACTTTTACGGCCAGGTCAAAGACCTGCCTGCCTTTCTGTCCAGCTTCCCTTTGGAGACAACCCTGCTGGATTTTATTAATTATCAGCTCGCAGGGGGCAACTAAATGGTGATTAACCCAGATCCAGCATAATTTCTTTTTTACCTGGATCTACCCAACAAACAATGCCCAGCATAAATAAACTAACCTAAGCCGTATTAATCTGCTTTTAATCCCTGCGCTGCCAATTACGTTATTTTGATAAAGCGGGGTTTTTGCCCGTTGAGCAACCGAATGGCGGTTTGGGCTGAGGCCGCCAAGGTTAGATAAAATTCTCGATCATCGTTTATACCCCGACCCATGGTGGTCATTTTAAGCTCACTTTTTTCCAGCACCGCCAGGCCGGGTAGCGATTCTTCCATACAGATTTGGTGACGATTAAAAAGACCTTCCTCATATAGCTGATCCAGAATATACTGATTTTGCTCCTCGGTTAAAAACGGCAGCGGCACCAAAACCGAAACCTTGCAAACCCGGCTTAAAACAGTTATGGTATGATGACTTATCCCTTGATGCCGGGGACGGGCATCAGCAAAACTGATGCGAGGAACCGCGATGGGAGCTCCCAGCAAAGTATCGACCGCATTTAACACTTCACCCTGTTCAATACCGGTAAATCCCCATTTAGTCCCCGTACCAACAATGCCAGGCCCCATGCTTACAATGATTACATCAGCCTTTAATACATGGCGTGCCGCCAGCAGACCTGAATAGATATTAACTGCCTCCAAATCACCGCCGAAGGCATGCCCCACCGTAACAGTTCCGCACAAGTATTCCTGCCGTTTAAGCCAATCCACGGTCTGGCTGAAATTTATTGGCAGGGCGGCTCCATCGGTCATTACATAAGCTGTCTTTACACCTTGTTCGGCCAGCAAAATGCTGATAGGTGCCAGCATCGAGTGCAGCGTAGCTACCAAAACCGGTATCCCCTCCAGACTGTCAGCCCTGCTCATTTCTTCATGGTAAGGGCTATCCTCCTCTTCAACACTTAAAACCTTAAGCTGCCCAGGCGTATATCGGAGTTTCATTATGTGCCCGCCGGGCTTTAAATCCGTTTCGTCCGGTCTGGTTTTGGAAATCACAAAATGGTAGCCGCCGCTGCCTAGCCCTAAAGCCATGGCGGTCGTATTGAGTAAAACTTCATCGCCGGGCACAATGTCTCCCAGCAAGGAAGTATAGACGATACACCTTTCTTCACGCCCATCGACGTCTACCGTAAACCCTTTAATACCGGAACGGGAGAATAACTCTTTTATTATCTTGCCCTTTCTGGTCTGAATCATTTTAATCCCCCCGTTTCAGTCCGTAATGGACTTTTGAATGATGGCCAGTACAAGCTCGGCATCTTTAATCAGATCATTGGTGCGGATATATTCCTCGGTAGTATGTACACTACTCATGCCGATGCCCAGGTTGGCACAGGGAATATTATTGCCGTTAATTATGGAGGCATCACTCCCTCCACCGGTACTTATAAGTTTAACATTCAGCCCGATACCCCGGGCGGCTTCTGCGGCCAGATTGATTACCTTGTCCTGGGCATTAAGCGAAATCTCCGGATAAAGAAATGTAACCTTGACCTCAGGCTGGCCACCGTGCTTTGTCACTTCATCTATAAAAGTATCCTGCAGTTCGCGGGTTAGGCGATCTAGTTCAAAACGTTCCAGGCTGCGGGCTTCCCCCTTGACCATGCAGCTTGCGGCAACAATATTGCGGGCTTGGCCGCCTTCAATTACACCGAAGTTACAGGTGGTCGAAGCATCGATGCGCCCGCAGGGCATAGCCGCCAGGGCTTTGCTCATAATCTGGATGGCATTTAAACCATCCTCGGGATTAATGCCTGCATGAGCCGCCCGCCCGGTCACATGGTACTCGATTTCATTCTGGCAAGGAGATTGGATTACGATCGTTCCCGGGACTCCACCGCCATCCAGCACATAAGCTATCCGGGATTTAAGACGGTTATAATTAAAATTTCTGGCCCCCAGCAAGCCTTGTTCCTCGCTCACCGTAAACAAAAATTCCAGGGGAGGATAATCCAGACCCCTTTCCAATAGGACTTCATACGCTTCCAAGATAGCTGCTACTCCCGCTTTATCGTCCGATCCTAGTATCGTATTACCCTGACTACGGATTATGCCATCGTCACCTAATACGGGTTTTATATCATTACCTGGTACTACCGTATCCATATGAGCTGAAAACAAAATCGGTTCTGCCGCCACCGTACCTTTTATCCTAAAGAGCAGGTTTCCCGAATCCCCGCCTGTGTAGTCAGCCGTATTGTCTTCTTCCCCCTTAAGCCCCCGAGCCGCAAAATAGTTTATAAGATAGTCGCGAAATGCACCCTCCCGACCGGAAACTGAAGATATCTGAACCATCTCCATAAAAAGTCCGATCAGCCGTTGATGATTAACCATTGTTCTTACCCCTCCCGAGCTGGTCTATACTCCTTAATACAACGCTATTTTCTATCGTTGTCGTTAAAGAATATTTCTCCGTATAAATATGAATAGCAATCAAGAAAATCAGGCAACCCAGGCGGGCGTTCCAAGATAACGATGTGGCCGCCAAAAATCCCAGGGCCAACCCCAATACATTGGAACCGGCATCTCCCATCATAGCCTGGGCCTTTAAGTCGGTCGGGAAATAGAAGAGTACCGCTCCCAACAAGGGGGCCAGTTTAAAATAGTCAATTCTACCCCAAGCGATAACCGAAATCGCCACCAGGAAAATCAAAAACCCCTTAACGGCCCGACCTGGTCTTAGATCCAGCAGGTTCATCATGTTGGTAGAAAAGGCCATGATTAGCGTGTTTATAACGATATTTAGCCATCCACCGCCGATAAAAACAGCCAAAAAAAGGCTGATTGTTCCCCCTCCGATGGCTTTTAAGCCCCCGGTAGTAAGACGCCCTTTAAACAAAGCTCCAAAGTGCCCCTTAAAGCCTAAAGTATCTCTTTGTCCCAGCATGTCATCGATAAAGCCTAAAAAGGATATCGTAACCAAACCCAGCAGTAAGAGGTTGTCGGGTGGATTAGGATTTAACAAGGCAAAGATCAGTCCCACCAGCATATAGGCCAGGGGAAAACTCAGACCTGCACTTACGGGTATTTCCTGGTTTAAATAATTTGAGCGCACTGCTCCAACTTCCTGCAGCATGGGTAAAAGGAAAAAGAGAAGCAATCCTTCTGCGACCGCCCCTCCCAGTAAAGCTAAGCCTATACCTACCCAATCATGCACAAACCTTACCCCCTTTTCTGCAAACGGATGACCCGTATTACATCAAAAAACTGCCTGCCTCGATGCAGGAAGCCTTTTAAATCCCGGCCGGTTTCATTATGACTCATGGTGGTGGGTACTTCCATTAATCTAAAACCGTTGCGCAGAGCTTTTATGCTCATGCCCAATTCGACACCGTAAGCTTCCTGGAAAGGGGTAACTGCCTGTAATACTTCCCGGGTCATGGCTCGTTGTCCGCTTAAGGGAGCAATGACATCCAGGCCACCCGCCTTTTTTATAGCACGGGCAGCCGTCCCCTTCACTAAACCAAAACCACCTTTTTTGGTGGGAGGCGGAAAAGCTGCCACACATAAATCAGTCTGACCATTTATAACCGGAGCAATGATTTTGACAGCTTCTGCTGCCGAATCGCCCAAATCAGCATCCAGGAAAACCACCACATCACTGTCAAGCATCGGTACAACAGCATTTAAGGCCCCGCCTTTGCCGCGGTTTTCGGGCAGATCAACTACGGTAACCCCCTGGGCGCAGGCCACTTCGGAGGTTTTATCGGTAGAGCCGTCATTGACTACAATAATCTTGTCTATACCAGATATGCTTTTGACCGCTTGCAGGGTTGCCCTTAGGCGGTCTTCTTCATTATATGCAGGTATCACAGCGATAATGGTTTTCATCTGCTTATCTCCTTAAATATTCCACCGGTATCGAAGGCATAAACTTGGTGGCGGTTGTCTTGGTTCCATAGTCACCCGGCTGCCCGGTCATAGCCAATACCAGCGATATTTGTCCCAGGCTTAAATCAATGTTATCTATCGTGGTTAGGTTGTATTTTTGATAGGTTTCCATGTAGGAGTAGCTTACTTTGGAATTCTCCACCCCCACTATCTGCTTGCCCGAGGCCAGCAGGATATTGATTAAATTGGTATCAAAA
The DNA here is from genome assembly GCF_000983115.1 of Syntrophomonas zehnderi OL-4. GTDB lineage: Bacteria > Bacillota > Syntrophomonadia > Syntrophomonadales > Syntrophomonadaceae > Syntrophomonas_B > Syntrophomonas_B zehnderi. The sequence continues at coordinate 56,384 of NZ_CGIH01000026.1, read as the reverse complement.
CTCTCTGGATATGAATTGCCGGAATTATTACTACCACCTATTAAAATCACTGTATCGACCGGGTTAGTGTAGACACCGCCTAACTTGATTAAGTTGTTTTCTTCCAAAAATTTTCTTGTCCCGATATCCGCCTGATTGGTTATCAGCATACCAACCGAAATAGCCACTTTCTGCCTCAACGCATCTGAGCTCACATCTTCTTCAGTACCGTAAAATTTAACCAGCTTTCTACGCAGGCTGCTATCCTTTAAATTAATGTTGTTAAGCATCACGGTTTGGGTGTTAACAGTCGCCCCGGCTATAGTCAGGGTGTTCAGCAAACCGGCCGGAATCTCTTCCCCTCCAGTCACCACAATAGCTAATTCTGCACCCTTAAGGTGTTCTTTGACAATAGGCCCCAACATGACTTGACCGAAATTCTCATAATTGTTTATTATTTTGTTTTTAGCTTCGTTTTCAGCCAGGAGATTATTTTCCTGCTCGCGCAGGGTCGCAAACTGCTGCTCAAGACGGTCTATGATCCTTTGTTGCTGCGTAACCATCAAATCATCACTAACAATTGAGCTGCCAATCAATATACCTAATCCCAAAGCTAAAAAAATAGCAATTATTGAAACGATATGATCTTTTAAATCGATCATTGCTTACACCACCACTTATGTCATTAGTAAGTAAATTTGCTTCCCTATCCGTATCGCGCAACCATTTTCACAGGTGCGGACGGCACTCAACTTGAAAAGCCGACCATGGAAGGTTGATACATACTTATTATATACTGTTCACGAGAATTTTTATTTGCAGCCATATTAATCGAAAGAATGGCTGGGTAGCCGGTGAAACCCAAAGCAATATGGTAATAGGGATCAAGGCCGCCATAAATAACTGGGCCAGGTATTTGCTGTGCAAGCTTTGTTTGTATAACTGACTTACCCCCCGGGCATCAATCAAAATGGATCCCACTTTCAGCCGGACCAGGAACGTACTGGCCATACCCTTGCGTCCCTTTTCCAAAAAATCTATCATATTGGAATGTGTACCTACCGCAACAATCAGGCTGGCACCGTATTCCCAAGCCAAAATCATAGCTATATCCTCACTGGTGCCCGGTACCGCAAACACCAATGGTTCTATCCCCATGGACTCGACCCTTTCAAGTCCAGGAGCCTTGCCATTGGCATAGGCATGTACAACTATTTCGGCTCCGGATTGCAGGGCCTCATCGGAAACGCTATCCATGTCCCCCACAATAATATCCGGCTTCAGATTAAATTCCATTAGAGCGTCAGCACCCCCATCCACACCGATTAAAACCGGCTTTTGCTCCTGGATGTAAGAGTATATTGCCCTAAGATCCTCCTTATAACTACTGCCCCGCACCACTATTAATACATGCCGGTTTAATATATGAGTGTTGAGCGGGGGCACCTCCAGATTACCCAACAGGACATCCTTTTCTTTTTTGGCGTATTCAAGGGTATTATCAACAAAATCGTCCAGTTCCTGTTTAATATTTTCATTGGCTTCATCTAACTTTTGATTTACATCGGCCAATGTCAATACTTTTCCCTCACCTAGTATATGGCTTCCGGAAATTACCGTGCCATCTTTTATCTCCAGCAAGGTTCCTTCCTTGACATCTTCAAAAATTTTTTCCGGCACCTCATCAATAATTGGAATACCGGCTTTTAGAATTTTATAGGCACCCCGGGCAGGGTAACGTCCGGTAATCGAGGGCATGGTGTTAAGGATAGCTATGGGTCTTATATCAATTAAACTGTTAGCAGCGACTTCATCGATATCATCATGACTGATTACGGCTATATCGCCTTTGCGCAGCCGGTTTACCAAATTTTTGGTGCGTTTGTCCAGTTTGGCTTTCCCTTTTAAGTGCATACTACACCTCTGTATAAAATCAAAACATCGTTTATGTAAAATCTATATTATCATATCACAACAGCTAATCAAAAAAACCACCAGGAACCAAAATACCTGGTGGTTTAGCTGATATTTTAAGACAGTTAAAGACTTGCAATAATCTTAAATAAAGATTAACTGACCTTGTTTTCCAATCTCAGTTTATCTGCAATAATAGCGATAAACTCTGAGTTGGTTGGCTTACCCTTTTCACCACTGATAGTATAGCCAAAAAATTTATTGATCTTATCATAATCGCCCCGATCCCAGGCCAATTCAATCGCATGACGGATGGCCCTTTCCACCCGGCTGGGGGTCGTATCATATTTTACAGCAATGGTAGGATACAGTTCTTTGGTTACTGCACCCAGATAGTTTATTTCTTCTACCACCAGCATAATGGCATCCCGCAAATATTGATAGCCTTTGACGTGAGCGGGTACTCCAATTTCATGGATAATTTTGGTTACTTCCACTTCCAAGTTTTTCGGAGCCGGACTAGACATGGTAACCGTTACCTGCTGACCGCTACCTTTAGGAGTTTTCAGTTTAACGTCTCTTACAACCTGTTTGACCCTTTCTCCCAGCACTTGTAAGTTGAAAGGCTTCAGAATATAATAATCAGCTCCCAATTGAACCGCCTTCTGGGTTATATTTTCCTGTCCAAAAGCAGTGAGGATAATGATTTTGGGTCTTGGTTCCAGATGCAATTCGTTTAGTTTCTCAAGTACGCCTATGCCATCGATATATGGCATTATAAGATCAAGGATTAATACTTCTACCTCTTTCTTAGACATCACATCCAGAACTTCCATTCCATTAGCGCATACATCTACCAATTCAAAATCAGGTTCATTGGTAAAATAATCTCTTAGGATACCGCAGAACTCTCGATTATCATCCGCTACTAGAACTTTGATCTGATCATTTTCACCAAACATTAGTTTAATACCCCCCTCTTCCAATAATAATACCGGCTATGTATTATTATTTTTATTTACAAACGCTTTTCGACGATAGGCTAATTTATTCCTCTTTTTTTATTATACCAAATTAATCGATTATTTAGCACAGGCTCCTACAATGAAACATCATTAAACATAAGATCTAAGATCTTTTAGGATTGGTATTTTTTACCAAAAGGTTTGCTTCCCAATATTGCTCATTTCCTTATTTCATTAGATTGTCGAAAACTTTTTCATTTTTATAGGTCAGCGGGCATTTCCGACAACATATTGTCCATAAATGTGCCGTATCCTGAAGTAGGATCATTCAAAAAAACATGGGTAACGGCACCAACGATTTTATTTCCTTGAATTATTGGACTACCTGACATTCCCTGCACAATTCCACCCGAAAGACTTAAAAGCCGCGGATCAGTCACCCGTATTACCATGCCTTTGCCGTTTTCCCGATGAGGATATACTTTTTCTATTCTGATATCCCATTTCTCGATATCGCTTCCATTGACTACCGTCAGCATCTGGGCTTTACCGGGATGAACCTGGTGAGCGTAAGCTACTTCCATGGTATATTCTTCCTTGGCATTGGTGATGATGTTATCGCTGCGACCATAGATCCCGAAGTTGGTGTTTTTCATAATCTTACCAGAGATTCCGCCCTGTTCATCGAAAACACCAATTTTTTCTCCCGGGCGACCAGGTTTTCCAGGCTTTACGGTCTGGATTGAGGCACTTACTACGCGGCCTTTGAGTACGTCTATATCCTGTTTCGTATCGGCATCCACAATTACATGACCGAGCGCGGCAAATTGCCGGGTACTTGGATCCCAGAAGGTCAATGTTCCTAACCCTACCACACCATCTCTAACATACAAGCCGATCCGATAACGGTTCGTCTCCGGGCAAAGAAGCGGCTTAACAGGTACAATAATATTTTTGCCGCGCCTGTTAAGACTCACCTTTAATTCTTGGTCTTTTTTACTGTCAATGATTCTGGCCAAATCGTTTTCGCTGTTTACTGCCTGACCATCTATTTTAAAGATCCGATCTCCTATTTCCACACCTTCTTCTCGTCCCGGATAACTTTTGCCGCCTTTGCTGTTCAAAACAGGTGCAAACCCCACCACCATTATGCCGCGCGATTGCAACATAACACCTATGGAATGACCGCCAACTACCACCCGCTTCGTAGGCAGGGCTTCAATTTGAATTGATTTTATCGGCATATATTCTAAAATGTTAAGACTTACTTCTGTCTTGCCAGGCTTCAAAGCGGTAATTTTATAGGTGGAACCCGTACGGTTTATTATAATTGTAGGGTCTTTTCCCAAGGTAAATATGCTGCGAGATGATCCCGTTATCTTAATGTCGATTTTTTCCTGCAGTCCCTGAGGAAGTTTTATGTTTATGGAATTACCTTCCCCAACGATAATTTTCTGCTTCTCGGGCATACTCAAAACTGTTCTTACTTGAGGACTCAAACATAAAGCCAAAAAAAGAGAGGCTATAACAACTCCCACATAATGACGGTTTTTTTTCAACTTCTTTCCTCCCGAGTGTTGATTAGCTTATTATTTCCGGGAGGAAACATAAATATGCAGTTTATAGGCATAGCCAATTATTATGATCAGATGCGAACTGAATAGGCACCCAAAATCTATGTTATCAGTTGCTATGCCACTTTCATATTTTTTAAAAAAAATATTTGACTTTCCTTGACTTTGGTTTTATAATACAGGCATAATCAGTTGCCAATGGTGAAAAAATATACCTGGATGAAGGCATATTTTTTTCACCGGAATATATTAAATTAAAAAAGGAGGTTTTTGTATGTTTGAATTATCACCTCATCGCCGCCGGCACCGGGACATGATGTTCGGTTTAATTGGCTGGGATCCGTTCAAAGACATGTGGGGAAATGAGTTTATGCCCCGGATGTTTAATGAAATCCGTACGGATATCAAGGAAAATGATACCGAATATATTGTGGAAGCAGAATTGCCCGGGGTAAAAAAAGAAGACCTGGTCGTGGAGCTCAGGGATAATACGTTGACGATAGCGGCTAAAACTATGCGCGAAGATACACAGGAAACCGAAAACTATCTGCGCCGGGAAAGATCCGTGGGTCAAGTCAGCAGAAGTTATTATGTGGAAAACGTTGATCAGGACGCGGTAAAGGCAGATTACAAGGATGGCGTATTAAAAATAATCCTTCCCAAGTTCAAGGATAATAAAGACAGTGGCTTTAGGATACCTATTGAGTAATTTTGCAAGTCCCTGGATAAATCCAGGGACTTTTGACCTTTTCTGATTAAGTTTTATCCCGCCGCGCACCTTTAAATAATAGACCAGATAACACATATCGAAAGGACTCACCCAGGTTCTCAGGCCCAAATTCACTCACTCTAGCGGATCCCTGTCACATCGACGGCTACACTGCCCACTTCTGTTCCATTTAATATAATCAAGGATGCTGCGGATAGCATATATAAAACCCCCTACGGGGACTACTGTGGCTCACCGGCAATCAGCCCACCTTAAACCGGGGGTAATAGTAAATTGCGCGGGAAGCTATTAAGGACGCTGTGTTATTTTGTATAAATCTGGGTCTAATTAATCCGCGGTTATTATGTTTTGGACTCCAACAATTCCCGGGCATGCTTTAAGGTTAATTCGGAATAGTTCTCGCCATCTAACATACGGGCCAATTCTTTTACCCTGGCCTCATGATCCAGAGCTTGAATACAAGTGTAACTGCGTTCATTTTCAACATATTTATCAATCAAGAGATGCTGCTGCGCATAACTAGCCAATTGAGGCGAGTGGGTCACCAGGATAACCTGATGTTCGGTCGATAATAAGGCAATTTTTTGAGCCATGGCACTTAAAGAGGTTCCCCCCAGACCCGCATCGATTTCATCGAAAATTAAGGTAGGTACTTTGTATACGGCTGCCAAAGCTATTTTTAAAGCCAGGATCAAACGTGATATTTCTCCTCCGGAAGCAATGCGGGTAACCGGCCGCAATTCTTCTCCGGGATTGGGGGAAAAGAGGAATTCCACCTCATCCAATCCCCGCGGACCAGGCTGGGTTTTTTCCCTGATCTCAACCTTAAAACGTGTATGGGGCATATTTAGGCCGATTAGTTCCTGGCGAATCCTTTCTTCCAACCGAACAGCCGAATTCTGGCGCAGGGCCGTCAATCTAGCTGCTGACTCACGATATTGCTCTTGCGCTTTGGTCAATTCGGCGCGTATCTCTTCCTGCCTTTCCTCGCTGTGTAAGAGTTCTTCGCGCTCATGGCGGGCATTATCCAGAAAAACCAGGATTTCATGTATAGTGGAGCCGTATTTGTTTTTCAATTTGTCAATTACGTAGAGTCTTTCTTCCACTTTATCAAGCAAACCTGGTTCAAAATCCAGGTTATCCTTGTAAGAAGATATTTGCCTGGCCATATCCTCCAGGGTATAGATGATATTTTCCAGGGGTTCTGTTAAATTCTGAAAAAAACGATCTTCGCTGGTATTTAAAGCAATGTTTAAGGCGGACGAAATCTGATCATAGGCACTGGCCGTTTGTTCAGAGCTATATAAACAGGTCAGCATACTGTGGCTAGCCTCCATCAATCTTTGGGCATTACGAATGCGCTCTCTTAGATCTGTAAGCTCCTCCTCCTCGCCCTCCTTAAGGTCGCAAGCCTCTATCTCCTTAATCTGATAATTTAAAAAATCCAGTTTTTGATTCTTCATCTGTTGGCCGGTCTCAAAATCAGCCAGTTGTCGTTCAGCTTCTTTGATCCGGGTGAAAAGAGCTGCTACTGTATCCAGCAATTCGTCTGGAGGTGGAGAAAAGCCATCCACATAACCAAGATAATTGCTGCTTTGCAAAAACGCGTAGCGGTCATTCTGCATCTGGGTATCGACCAGCAGTGTCCCTAATGCCTTAAGTACATGCAGGTTTACGTTACGGCCATTAATGCGTGCTGCGCTACGCCCATTAGGGAAAAACTCCCGGCTGATAACCAGATCTTGATAATCAGCATCACATAAACCCTGTTGGGTCAAAAAAACCTGGGTCTCATGGCTGGACTGCAGATCAAAAACTGCTTCGATAACAGCCTTTTTATCTTCATCACGAATATAATCATTTTTGGTTCGTTCGCCCAAAAGCAAGCCCAGCGCATCGATAATAATTGATTTTCCCGCTCCGGTTTCACCGGTTAAGACGTTTAGACCGGCGGTAAAGTATAAGCGCTGTTCCTCTATGAGGATAAAGTTTTTAATGTATATTTCTTCTAACATACTATCAGACCTTTATTTCATTCCCCAATCAACCTGCGAAATGAGGCTAATACATTTTCTACCGCGTCCTTGGGCTTTACCAGGACAAAGAGGGTATCATCCCCTGCCACCGTACCTAATATCAGGTCATTTTCTATGGCATCAATGACAGCCGCAACGGTTTGCGCGGTTCCAGGAAGCGTTTTAATAACGATAAGGTTCTCGCTGGAATCCAGATAAGTTACCGAATCCTTAAACACCCTTTTTATTCTTTCATTGGAACTGCGGGAGCCATGCCCATCCGGGAAAGCATAACGATAGCCCTTTTCATCAGGTATCTTAATCAGACGCAGTTCTTTTATGTCCCTGGAAACAGTGGCCTGAGTAACATCAAAACCACGACTGCTTAAGGCATCGCACAATTCTTCCTGCGTAGTAATTCGGTCAGTTGAAAGGATGTCCCGGATTGTAAAATGCCTGCTTGATTTCACTTCCTACCTCCATGCAGTATTGGTTAGTGAAAGCCACCGGAGGATAAATCGGGCGGTTGGTTTAAGCTGGGCTGACTTGTTTTTAAAAAAACTGATACTCTTTAACCTTGGCCCTCATTTCTCCACAATTTATGGTTTATCGTATGAAAAAACGTTGTGTCTTTAAGCTGCAACAGTTTAACCTTAGGGGTGGCTTTTTTTATATTAATCATATAATTCTCATCCAATTCACTTTTTACCTGCCCGTCAATGATAATATCAACCGGATTTAAAGTTTGCGGATAAAGTGCTATTTCTTTGGCGGCATCGATCACCAGCGGCCGCCGATATAAATGGTAGGCTGCAATCGGGGTAAGCAGGAATACCTCCAGATCAGGGTCGGTAACCGGCCCACCCGCCGATAAAGAATACGCCGTAGACCCGGTAGGGGTTGCAATAATAATGCCGTCTCCGCGAAAAACACCGTGCGACTGCCCCGCAATATTTATACCCAGATTCAACATTTTGGCATTGGCAGATTTAACGGTCATTTCATTTAAGCTAAAATGGGTCGCTTTTAACTCGTGGTTTTGAAAAATATCTATTTCCAAAAGCATGCGTTCATCCAAGGAAAACTCCTGCCGAATCAGTCTTTCCAGCGATTCCTCTATTTCATGGGCTTCAATACTGCTCAAAAAGCCCACTGTACCCATATTTACACCTAAAATGGGAATATTTCGATCCGCATACTGACGTGCCACCCGGATGAGCGTGCCATCTCCGCCTAGAACGATGATGATATCAAAACCATCATCCGGTGGAGAGAGTAAACTGACATCTTCTATCTCTGCCCCAATACCCATTGCCCGAAATCTTGCAGCAATATTATCCGCTGTCTGCATACTTTGGACTATGAGTTTATTTCTCACCACTAAAATCTTCACCAATTCTATCCCCCAACCCGTTATGCGCCCGGCTGACTACCTTGGATATTTGTTCATCTATGTCATGCAAACCCGTTTTATGTTGGCACAGTCGGATAAAGTATTCAATATTTCCCTTAGGTCCTTTGATAGGTGAAAAGGTAACCCCCACACAATTCAGGCCTTCCTGCTCAGCCGCAGCTATACAGCACAAGAGTACCTCGCGGTGAATGGCAGGATTCCTGACAACTCCGTTTTTACCGACTTGGTTTCGTCCTGCTTCAAATTGCGGTTTGATCAAAGAGATTATTTCGCCCTCCTCCCGCAGCAGTTCTTTTAAAACGGGAAAAATCAGAGTAGTTGAAATAAAGGAAACATCCATGGTGATTATATCAACTTTTTCCCCCAATTGATCCCGGGTTAGATAACGGATATTAGTTCTCTCCATTACGATTACCCGAGGGTTGTTTCTTAATGTCCAATCCAACTGACCATAGCCAACATCCACGGCATAAACCTTTGCAGCCTGGTTTTGCAAGGCGCAATCGGTATAGCCGCCGGTCGATGCACCTACATCCAATACAGTTTTGCCGCAAAAATCAACCTTAAAATCCCTGATAGCTCCTTCCAGTTTATATCCGCCGCGGCTCACATATTTTAAACGGGAAGACTTGATATCAATAACGGCTGCGGTGTTGACCTTTACACCCGGTTTATCAATCAATTGGGAATCAACATATACTTCTCCCGCCAGGATCATAGCCCGGGCCTTTTCCCGGCTACCTGCCAGCCCTTTGGAAAATAACAGATTATCCAGCCTAACTTTCTCCAATTTTACGCAACCCCCAGGCCTGGCTGGGTATTAGATCCGGCCAATTATTAAAAACCGTTTCCGCTATGGCTTCCGGCGTCAAATCCAGATAATCGAATAGAATATCCACCCGGCCTTGTTCAATGAATTCATCCGGAATACCCAGGCGAACTACCTCGCATTCCATTTTATGGTCGGCTAAAACCTCCAATACAGCCGAGCCGAAGCCGCCTTCCAAACAGTTATCCTCAATTGTAATCAGGCGCTTGAAGCGTTGACTTAGGCTAATAATCATCTCTTGATCCAGGGGTTTGATAAAGCGGGCATTAACAAGTTCCACCTGGATACCCATCCCAGCCATTACATTCACAAATTCACGAGCAATTCCCAAGGCACGTCCCACTGCCAAAACAGCCAAATCCTGACCCTCGTTAATCAACTGAGCTTTGCCAATCTTCAATATCTGACGCTCGTTATGTATTTTAGCCCCCTCACCGATGCCACGCGGATAACGGATTGCTACCGGCCCCTTAATCGTAAAAGCAGTCTCCAGCATATCCAAAAATTCGTTTTCATCACCCGGAGCTAAAATCGTAAAATTTGGGATATTGCGTAAATAAGCTAAGTCAAACACACCGTGGTGGGTAGGGCCATCCTCTCCAACCAATCCAGCCCGGTCAATCGCAAAAATCACTGGCAGGTTCTGTAAAGCTACATCGTGCAGAATCTGGTCGTAAGCCCTTTGCAGGAAAGTCGAATAAATACAAACCACCGGCTTAAGACCGGCTTTGGCCATACCCGCTGCCATGGTAACAGCATGCTGTTCACATATCCCGACATCGAAAAAACGTTCCGGATAGGCCCGGGCAAAACGTTTCAAGCCGGTTCCGCTGGTCATCGCTGCAGTAATTGCTACAACTGCCGAGTCTTCCTGGGCTTTATCCAGAATATAGTCACCGAAAATTTCGGTATAACTAGGCAGCGGCTTTTTCGGCTGTTTACCGGTATTGATATCAAACGGGCCTATGCCATGGAACAAATCCGGGTCATTTAAGGCAGGCTGATACCCTCGGCCCTTCTGGGTAATGACATGCACTAATACCGGTCCCTTCATGGTACGTACATTGTTTAAGACGATCGTTAATTGTTCCAGATCATGACCATTTACCGGGCCAATATAAGTAAATCCCAGTTCTTCAAACCATACACCAGGAACCATCAGGTGTTTCACGGAATCTTTAAATCTGCCCGCCGCCTTGGCTATATTAGGCCCGATACCGGGTATTTTGCTTAGTACGCTTTCTATCTCTTCTTTGGTACGGGAGTAGGAGGGATCAGTACGCAGGCGGTTTAAGTAAGATGACATAGCTCCCACGTTTTTAGAAATGGACATCTCGTTGTCATTCAGGATTACAGTTATATCCGTACCCTCATTGCCGGCATGGTTTAAGGCTTCATATGCCATTCCGCCTGTTAGAGCACCATCCCCCATAACAGCCACGACAGAATAATCCTGGTCTTTTATATCTCGGGCCAGAGCCATACCTACCGCTGCCGAAATAGAAGTGCTGCTATGACCGGTATCGAAGGCATCATGGGCGGATTCCTCTGATTTGGGAAAACCACTCATGCCACCGTATTGACGCAAGGTAGACATACTATCTTTGCGGCCGGTGAGTATTTTATGTACATAACTCTGATGACCGACATCCCAAATAATCTTGTCTTGGGGAGTATTAAATACGTAGTGCAGGGCAATGGTGAGTTCGACAACACCCAGATTGGCAGCTAAGTGGCCTCCGCATTGAGCCACACTGCTTATTAATAACTGGCGAATATCCTGGGCTAGATCGTTCATTTCAGCCAACGAAAGTTTTTTTAAATCCTGGGGTGAGTCCACGCGCTTTAAAATGTCTGGCACACCCTCACCTCCTAGTTTTGAATAACTCAATACCACTAATGTTTTCCCACCAGGCCAAAACAATCGCAACTTTTAATATAATACTATTCGCATTTTCAATGGCTATATATTTGCCAATGGCTTTTCCGCCTACAGTCAAGGCGGCAATCAGGCTGGTCATCATGGCTCCGATTAAAACAATATTGGTTATCGAAAACATATTGCTCAAATTAAATACAATGCCGGCACCAATGGCTCCGCTTAGTGTCCCGGCAATATCACCGATAACATCATTGCAGTAATTGGCAACGGTTCCGGCGTTTTTAGTTATTTTAACCGCTTGCGAGGCGCCAAATACTTTTTTGGCCGCCCGGGCGTTAAAAGGCGGCAAAGCAGCAGCAGTGGCAGCAGTTCCAATAATATCAAAAAAAATACCTAAGGCAATAATAACCAGTAAAAGAATCAAGGCTACGATTACGTTATTAATAACTTCCATAAGAGCCTGTGATCCTATGTTTACTAAAAGGGCAATAAAAAAAGTAAAAAAGGCAACGAGCAAAGCTGACACCAGAATGCTCTTTTTTAAATAATTAACCAAACTTTTAAATACCCTCCAAAAACGGAATAAGGCAAAAGGTTATTTACCGAGTAAACGCTGTGACATAGGTCCAGCAGGTTTTCCCCGCAGTTCACCCATCTGTTGCCAGATGGGCGGTTTCCCTTTACGACTGCTACATGTCGTCACCGTACATGGGGCTGGATTACCACTAAGTACACACTTTAATCCTCGATAAACCGTGCGGTTATGCACACAGTCTAGGAGTTTTCCTCAACAACCCACATCCTTTTCTAGCCTCTTTTGCAGACGATAATTTCAAAGCGAGCTATAATACTTTGGCCCAAGTAATATAACCCTTATAAGCTTATCCGCTATCTCCACTCAAGGCAGGCTACACTGCACCCAGTATTACCGGTATGCAGGTTTTCTTGCTTCATCCCTGGGGATGAAAGCAAGCCTCCACGGATGTGGGGTCGTATCCGCATGCCTTTGCGGGTTGCCCCAGCACCCTTAACTCCCAGCACCGACCCCTGACTGGGCGTCACAAGCCGATACCAGAATCTTCATCGATGTGCCCTTAACGGATTTTTAGGCCCGTCTTGAAAAAGGATAGGGTTGACTAGAATACTGCAACCTTTTGCCGTACTTTCCAGGACAACATTATAACACACTATAAGGGGCTGATGCCAGTTTTTATGGACAGTAAAGCTGTTATATTGTACCTTCTCAGACAGTTCTATGCAGGGTAAAAGTCGCCAAATCCCTTAAAAAATCTGCCTCAGTTCCAAAACCGGCCAGACTATCATGGCAGCGGTCAACACATTGGCGGGCCAACTGCCGAGCCCCATCCAAACCAAATAAACTGGTATAGGTTGATTTCATGTTTTTGGCATCGCTGCCTACAGGTTTGCCCAGCACAAACTGATCCCCATCGACATCCAATATGTCATCGGTTATCTGAAATGCCAGACCAAAATGATGCGCATATTGGCCTAACGCGGTCAGACCTTGATCATCCATCTCGCCTAAAATAGCACCGGCTCTTAATGAGGCCTTAAAAAGAGCTCCAGTTTTTAAACTATGCAGCCCTTCTAATTCTTCGCGGTTTATCGCCTTATTTTCAGCATCCAGATCGATGAGCTGCCCTCCGATCATACCTTCACTTCCGGCAGCTTGAGCGATTTCCCGGATTACCTGGAGCAACCTGAGGGGATTTTGAGCAGCCAGGTCGGTACTGCCGGACATAAGGACAAAAGCCTCCGTTAACAGCGCGTCTCCAGTTAATATGGCGGTCGCTTCCCCGAACACCCGGTGGCAGGTGAGCTGGCCACGTCTATAATCATCATCATCCATGACCGGTAAATCATCATGAACCAAGGAGTAGGAATGGATCATTTCCATGGCACAGGCTATCGTTGATACCGATTCCGGATTACCTCCAGCCAGCCGATGACCTTCCAATACCATAATCGGGCGCAACCTTTTACCGCCGTTAAACACCGCATAACGCATAGCCTGATGAATAACAGGCGGATATGTATCCTCTTTTTTTAAAAGATTTTCCAGACAATTATCTATATATTCTTTGCGCTGCTGAATTTGTTGGGAAAACTCATGCAAATCAACCAACATCTATCTTCCTTTCTTTAGATGTTAAAATCGGTCACTTCTAAATCACCATTCATTTTCCTGATTAAAAGGCTGACCTTGCCATCTGTTTTCTGAAGCTCGTCCTGGCAGTAAAGGGCTAACTTGACACCCTCCTCAAACAAACTCAGGGATTTTTCCAGACTTATTGATCCCGATTCCAACTCTTCCACAATTTCTTCCAGGCGTTTGAGGGATTGATCAAAATTCATTTTTTTCATTTTATAATTTCTCCTTGGACTTGATTAATAGATTGAGTTTCCCATCGCTCAGCCGGGCTGTTAATTCCCCATCGGCGGCCAAATCATCTACGCTAGAGATAAGACGGTCACCCTGAGTCAACATTGCGTAACCACGGGCCATTACTTTAAGCGGACTCAGGTTATCCAAACCTGCCGTGGCTATTTGTAAACTATACTGGCGAGAGTTGATAATCTCCTGAATAGCTTTTTGCAGCCTTAGTTTTTTTTCTTCCAGACCGACAAACTGTTTTTCCAGCAACAGTTGAGGATCGTACCAGATTTTTCTCATCATCAGCCTATCCAGCGTTTCGGAACGTTTTTCCAGATTCCTGTTTATGCCTCGTAACAAGCTGCGTTTTAACTTTTCCAGATCCTGCTGCAACTGAAAACGATCCGGTACTGCCAATTGGGCTGCCTGGGTAGGCGTGGCCGCCCTAACATCAGCAGCCAAGTCACTTAGACAAAAATCCACCTCATGCCCTACAGCTGATATAACCGGAATTGCGGATTCATAAATCGCCTCCACCACTTCTTCGCTGTTGAAAGCCATCAGATCCTCCATAGATCCGCCTCCCCGGCCGATAATAATCAAGTCAACCTGAGCATATTGGTTGAGCGCTCGCAGACCGGCAGCCAGTTCCCGGGGAGCCTCGATACCCTGCACTGAACTATGAACTATGACTACCTCAACTCCCGGTTGACGTTCATGCAGCACTTTCAAAATATCTCTTAGGGCCGCACCATCTTGAGAGGTGACTACCCCTATCCGATTAACCACAGTCGGCAAAGGTTTTTTTCTTTCTTCGGCAAAATAACCTTTTTGGGCCAACTCTTTTTTTAATTGCTCCAAGTACAAAAACAGGTTACCTACTCCGAAAGGAAGCATTTTTTCTGCGTACAGCTGGTACTTGCCCTGTTTGGAAAAAACCGCAACCGAGCCAAACAACAATACCTCCATCCCGTCTTCGGGTTTGAATTTAAGGCTTGAGGTGCGGCTGCGAAACATTACGCAACTAACGGCTGCTTCTCCGTCTTTAAGGGTAAAATACATATGACCGGATTGTTGATACAACCGGAACCCGGAAATTTCACCTTTTACCCAAACCCCCTGAAGAAGGTCATCATTTTCCAACAGGGAGCCGATATATTCATTTAAGGCACCAACCGAAATATACTCCTGCATATTATCATTATCCTATCATCCTGTGTTTTTATCCGGGAGGGACATCCCGGCGGCCATACACAGGTTTTCCAATAACTTTGTAATCAGCATGGGTCCCACCCCACCCGGCACCGGCAGCAGATGCCCGTCAATCTTGGAAAGGTCTTCCTTGTCCACATTACCAAACAGGCTGTTCTGGTCATAATAAAAACCGGCATCGATCAACAGAGCACCTTCTTTTATTCCGGAGGCTTTGACGATATGAGGGCCACCTGCTTCAATAACGGCTATGTCTACTCCCTCCATAAGTGCGGACTTGTATTGGGGGGCAACCGACACCTGGCAAGACTCCTTTATAAACATAAGTGCCAGCGGTCTGATGAGATCGAAAGAGTCACCGATCAAAAGCACTTTTTTTCCAGCCAAGGGGGCTTTATATCTTTTACTTATATCCATGCAGGCCAAGGCGGCGCAGCTAATAAAACCGGGTGTGCCATTTACAAGCCTGCCCATGTTGACAGGATGGAATCCATCAACGTCCTTGGCAGGATCAATGGCGCTTAAGAATTCTTGCTCATAGGGTTGCAGCTCTTTCGGTAACGGCAATTGTAACAAGATACCGTTAACTGCCTGATCATGATTAAGCTCATTAATTAGATTTAAAACTTCCTCTTTAGCAGCATTTTGCGGCAAACTGGCAATACGGGTTTCCCCGCCCAATGTATCTACGGCATTCTCCTTAAGTCCAATATATAGTAGGTTCTCCTTGTCATCCCCGACATTAATGACTGCAAGACATGGCTTAAGACCTTCCTGGGCCAGGTTTTCTTTTAATTGGTTCCTTATTTCGCTTGAGATATCTTTGCCACAGATTAATTCCATCTAGTATTGCTCCTTTCTTGGAACTTTATTTTTTTAACCTTTGTAGCCTGTCAACTTCCAGGGGTTCATTTTTGTTGATGCAAATAAGCGGCCAAGGCGGCTGCACCCACCGCATTATCAGAACTTAAATGGCTGTCAGCAAAATGGGTATTAATACCCACGGCAGGATGCTCCAGCCTTTTCACCAGCCGTTCTCTGATTATTCCGTTGGCCATAACCCCTCCTACCAATAAAACATCTTTGATTCCGGTCTTATTGGCATGAATCACAATGATTTTCTCCAGGGTATTGGCAATTACTCTCAGTACAGCAAAGGCCAAAGCTTCCCGGGGAACCCCCTCTTTAAGCAACTGTTGGCAACGGGTTTCCACTCCTGAAAAAGAAAAACCCTCTTCAAGAACGTATGAGGGGAGGTTTAAAGGGTGTTCCCCCTTATACCGGCGAGCCATTTCTTCCAGCGCCGCCCCGGCTGGAAAAGGCAGCCCCATGGCTACACCGACCCGGTCGACCAGTTGTCCGGCATGTAAATCAAAACCTGCAGCCACAGCTTCAATGTTAAGCAGGTTCTGTCCTCCGGCCTTTTTCACAACCAATAATTCTGAGGTACCTCCTGAAAAGTGGACAGCCAGAAAACCTGGTTTGTCCAACAAACTGTAATTCCCAATTAAACCGGCCATGATATGGCCCTCCTGGTGGCTGATTTCGTAGAGCGGCAACTGGCTAAAGGTAGAGATACTTCGAGCGCTGGACAGTCCGGCCAAAAATACCGGCATATAGCTTCCTGCCACATTACGGGGAGCAGCGCTTGCCCCCAGAGCCTGAACCTGGTGTCCACTTAATATTGGTTCAATTTTTTCAAACAAAAAAGGAAGGTTTTTTATATGATAAAAAAGGGCTTCAGACTGTCTTAAGCCCCTCTCATTGTTGTCAACCTTCAATAATACACGTTCATCAGACAGAATATTTAATTCCTCGTCTACCAGTGCAACTGAAGTAGTGTAGGCACTGGTATCTAACCCTAAATATGTTCTCATGATCTATTCCTATTAATTTTATCCAAAATTGCATTAACGAATGCGGCTGAATTATGCTCCCCATATTTCTTGGAAATTTCTATGGCTTCGTCCATGGCAATAGCAGCCGACTTTACTTCCTCCATATATAGGATCTCATAAGTGGCCAGCCGCATCAGGTTTCGGTCGGTAGAGGACATACGTTCCACGGTCCAATCGGTGGAATGGCGAGCTATGCATTGATCAATTGGTTCCAAATGCGTCAGGCAGCCCTCGATTAAAGTCCAGGCAAACTCACTATCTGGTTCTGTTAAATTGCTTTCTTCCAGAAGATATTCAAAAGCTGTCCGGGGTTCGGCATTGACCTGATCTACCTGAAATATAACTTTGAAGGCAATTTCCCGGGCTTTTCTTCTGCTCAAATCAATCTCCCTTTCTGCAGGGGCGATATGGTTTCCCCGCTTATTATTTTTCTTTAAACAGATTTTTTATCCAAATCTCAAAACTGGCACTTTCATCAATTTTCTTGCCAATAAAATACCCCATGGCAATGCAAAAAATCACAAATATAGTGCGCCAGAAACCATAGCTGATAAACAGAATACTGGCCAGCAAGCCCAGCAATATCCCAATAAATTTACCTCGGTGTTCTGTTATGATTAGCATAAACAGCTTTTCCAACATTTTGGTCTTGCCTCCTTATTTGTCAGCGTTAAAATCATGAAACTGCACTTTGATTTCCGCTACCGGCAGGCCACCTATATTCTCTAAGTGTTCTTTGACAATTTTTTGCAGGACACCGCTGAGTTCAGGAGCACTTAAGGCAGGGTTTATCATGGTTTTTAGGGTGATTGACAATCCCGCCGATCCTTTTTTTACCACTGGGCGTATTTCTTTAACGCCGTCTATCTGACGCACCGCTTTCATGATAATCAGTTTTACGGCTTCTATACTTATAGATACTTCGCCTAAAACCCCTTTATCAATCAAAATACCATCCCTGTTTGGTTCGTTTCTTAGTCCCAGGTATAATAGTACGAGAGCCAAGAAAAACAACAGAATCCCTACCGTGCCGCATATAATACGGTTTTCAGGAGTCGCAGCAACAAGATTTATGTATTGCAAAGGCTCAGGAGCACCTAGTGATATCGCAATTGCAGCTGCCCCAACCACAAGCAGGATTAGGTTATATATGAAAAGAACTATCCGCCAAAAAACCGGCATAGTAGAATTCTCCTTTCATTTATGCAAAATAGATTAGTATTCAATACAGATAACCCCCTGTGTAAACAGGGGGTTATTAGACATCAATCATTAAAAATTACTCTGCTTCCATTTCTATAAGCAGATTATTGTCTTCCCCGCTGTTTTTTTTCATGCTGACTGATACAATGTGCACGTTTACGGTCGTAACCTCAAGACCAGTCATGGTCTCAACCGCAACCTTGACTTCCCTTTGTACTGTCTCAGCTACCTGGGGAATAGTATAGCCAAACTGTATAATTAAAAATATATCTATGGCGGTCTCATTATTGTCGATTTCTACCTTGATACCTTTACCAAAATTCTTTTTGCCGAGCTTTTCGACAAGATCAGTACCCCATCCGCCGCTTAGCGATACAACACCCTCTACCTCAATGGCTGCCAAGCCTGCGACCGTTGAGACAACTTCATCGGCTATCCGTATAACACCATAATCATTAGGGAATTCCGGCTTGTTTGCTTCCAAAACGTTCACCTCCAACTATATTATGGAGTTATTTTACACTGTCAGATGATATTAATCAATCTTTGCCCGATATTTATGACAACAAAACGTTAAGGGCAGAGCTATTATTCAGTCATTCTTCTTTGAATAAAGTTGGTATATACTTCACCTTTTTGGAAAAAAGCATTATCCAGCACCTTTAAATGAAAGGGTACGGTGGTAATTGCACCGGTAGCCTTGAACTCCAGCAAGGCCCGTTTCATACGCACGATAGCCTCGTTGCGGTCTCTGCCCCATACAATCACTTTGGCTATCATGGAATCATAGTAGGGGGTTATGGTGTAACCGCTGTAAACACCTGAATCAACTCTGACCCCCGGGCCTCCGGGGGGCAAATATTCCCCGATCATTACCGGAGAAGGCCTGAAATCATGATCCGGATCTTCCGCGTTAATCCTGCATTCCATAGCCCAACCGTTCAAACGTACATCTTCCTGCTTAATATTTAACCTTTCTCCCGCCGCAATTTTTATCTGTTCCTTCACGATATCAATACCGGTCACCATTTCCGTAACCGGATGTTCCACCTGAACCCGCGTATTCATTTCTATAAAATAAAAGTTTTTGTCTTTATCGACCAGGAATTCAATCGTTCCGGCGTTGTAATAATTTGCGGCGGCAGCTGCTTTGATAGCTGCCGCGCCCATCCGTTCCCGCAGTTCTTCGTCAACCAAAGTGGATGGGGATTCTTCCAGAAGTTTTTGATTACGCCTTTGCAATGAACAATCTCTTTCTCCCAGATGAATAATATTGCCATACTCATCGCCCAGGATTTGTATTTCCACATGGCGAGGTTCTTCTATGTATTTTTCAATATAAACTTCGTCATTGCCAAAAGCAGCTTGGGCCTCCAATTTGGCCATATCCAGAGCCTCTTTTAAAGCAGCCTTGCTGTGGGCTAAACGCATACCTTTACCGCCACCGCCGGCAGATGCCTTGATCATCACCGGGTAGCCAATATCATCAGCTATTTTTATGGCTTCAGCCAAGCTCTGTACCGCTCCTGCGCTGCCGGGAACGAGTGGTACACCAACGGCGGTTACCAGCTCCCGGGCCTTGACCTTATCCCCCATCAGGTTAATAACCTGGGACTTGGGACCAATGAATTTGATATTATTGGTTGTGCAGAGTTCGGCAAAATAGGCGTTCTCTGCCAGGAATCCATAGCCGGGATGGATAGCCTCAGCTCCGGTATTCTTAGCCGCGGCAATAATATTGGATATGTTTAAATAGCTATGATTGGCTGGCGCATCACCGATACAAACAGCCTCATCCGCCATTAGAACATGTAGTCCGGGTTTGTCGGGTTTAGAATATACGGCCACAGTGGCAATATTTAATTCCCTACAGGCTCTGATTATCCTTACCGCAATCTCGCCCCGATTGGCGATTAAAACCTTGGAAAACACAATCTCACCCCTAGTCTTTCTCAATTATGAATAATACCTGATCGAACTCTACAGGTTCAGCGTTTTCCACTGCTATCTCCGTTATGGTTCCATCATACTCGGATTTAATTTCATTCATTAATTTCATGGCTTCGACAATGCACAGGGTCTGCCCTTTTTTGACCTGTTCCCCTACCCGAACGAATGGAGGGGCATCTGGGGAAGGAGCAGCGTAAAAAGTTCCCACCATGGGCGATAATACCTCTACCAGCTTATCGTTTACACGGTCGGGCCGGGCCGCAGGTTGTTGCAGCGGGGATACAGCCTGCGCCAAGGAAGTCTGATTATCTCCAGCCGGATTTTTACGCAGGCTAATCCTAAAATCGTCCTTTTGGACTTCCAAATCAGATATGTTGGTCTGATCCAGCAATAATATCAGTTCTCTGAGTTCATTTAGATTCATCTCTTCATCTCCCATGTTGACAGCTTTTTTCCTAATCCTGGGTAACGGTTTGTTAATGATTTCCTCTTTTATTTCGGCTTCTTTTATTACTTCTTCTACAGCCAGCATTTGTGGTACATCTTCATTAGACCGTTCCTGTCTATATTCAAAGAACTTCAAGGCTACCTGGGGAAATAAGGCATAAGTCAATATGTCTTCTTCTACTTCCGATATGCCTTGCATCTCCTGTCGGGCTTTTTCCCAAACAGGTGGCAGTAAGTCAGCCGGACGTCCTTGTATTACCGGTTCATCACCGATAATTTTTTCCTTTACATTAGGATCAATGGGAGCCGGAGGTTTACCATATAAACCCCGTATATAATCCTTTACTTCGCCTGGACAGAGTTTATAGCGCTCTCCCATAAGGATATTCAGAACCGCTTGGATTCCGATTATTTGACTGGTTGGAGTTACCAGCGGCGGATAACCTAAATCCTTTCTGACCCGGGGAATTTCACCTAATACCTCATCCAGACGATCTGAGGCCTTTTGCTCTTCCAGCTGGGCAACCAGATTGGATATCATTCCGCCTGGAACCTGATGCTCAAATACCTTCATATCAGAAATCCTGGTTACCCCGCGCTCAAATCCCTTATGTTTTCTGAGTTGTTCAAAATGGTTGGCAATATCAAAAAGATCATGCAGATTCAAACCAGTATCCAAAGGCGAACCTTGTAAGGCTCGTACAATCGTCTCCACCGGCGGCTGGGAAGAACCAAAAGCCATAGGCACACTGGCGGTATCAATGATATCTACCCCGGCTTCGGCGGCCTTTATACAGGATACAACCGCCAATCCGCCGATATAGTGGGTATGCAATTGAACCGGCAGGCCCACTTGTTCCTTTAAGGCCTTGACCAGTTCATACGATACATAAGGAGATAAAAGGCCGGCCATGTCCTTGATGCAAATGGAGTCAGCCCCCATATCCTTTAATTGCAGGGCGGTATCTACAAAATGCTGCATGGTGTGAACCGGACTGACCGTATAGACAACACAGGCCTGGGCATGCCGATCGGTTTTTTTCACAGCCTTCATGCAGGTCTCTAGGTTGCGAATATCGTTTAAGGCATCGAAAACCCGGAAAACATCGATACCATTCTCGGCAGATTTATCAATAAATCGATAAACCAGATCATCCGGGTAATGAGAGTAACCTACCAGGGACTGTCCTCTAAGAAGCATCTGCAATTTTGTTTTTTTAACATTCTCACGAATGATGCGCAGTCTTTCCCAGGGATCTTCATTTAGGTAGCGGATACACACATCAAAAGTTGCTCCGCCCCAGACCTCCAAAGAGTGATAGCCAACGTTATCCATCTTTTCAAGCACCGGTATCATATCATTTGTTGTCATGCGGGTGGCCCACAGACTTTGGTGGCCATCCCTCAGGCTGGTGTCAGTTATTTTAATCTTGTTCATGTTGCACCCCCAGTTAATATCGCCATACCCTTTTAAATCTAAATTTATTCTTATATACAAATATACTCAGGTCGATGGACCTGAGTATTTAATGCTACCCCGACTGTTACTATTATATGTATTAACCTTTCTTATTTCAATATTTATTAATTGTATACCTGATAAATATACAAAAGAATGTCCTTTCCCTCTAGCGATAGTTCTCACGGGGTGCGATTGTGATGCGGTTTTTAGGCAATCCGGTAGTTAGGCTGGTCAATCCGGTTATTTCGGATATATGGGCTTCATCCAAACTCCGAACAGGTAAGACAATTGTGGCCTGGTCGTTTTTAACAATTACGGCGCAGTCCTGATAACCCTTTGATCTGATTAAGGTTTCTGCCTGCATTTCTTTTTCTACTGTATCGGCCACCTGAACCAGCCTCATAGCGGCTGCATCCCGTACTTTCTGGGTATTGGTCTGGTTGTTGGCAATTTCCCTTAACAGCTCGATCTGCTTGCTGCGTACCCGTTCCCTTTCCATCCTGAACTCAGCGAAAAAACCTATACTTACATTTTCCTGTGGCTTGGTTTTCTTAATTGAGGTATTCGCTACCGGGTTAGGGTTACTTGCTTCCTGGTTGACCGGCTGACTGTTTTTGGTCAGACTCACGTTGATTAAGTTAACGCAAATAATGGGTATTACTACAATAGCAGTAATTATCGCCAGACGCTTAAGCTTGTTTAGATCTATCCGCATGTTACTCCTCCTTCCCGGGAACTACTCTCACCTGGTAGGGATGAATGTTCAATAGTACCGCAGTAGCATCCGTCAACCTTTCCTTTACGGCCGCATTGTCCGCACCTTCGGCAACTACCAGCACACCTGAAATCTTAGGAGCCTTTTCCTCAACCAGCAAAGCTTCTCCGGCTGATACTGCCACATCGCTATTCAGATTTTCTTCTCGTATTTTGCGATCCCCGCCACTGCGATCCTGCTCCAGTGTTTCTCGGGTCTCATTCCTGGTATTACTGGCATAGCTTTTTATTCCGTTGGAACTTAACGTAATACATACTTTCACCTGTCCGGCACCCTCAATCTGGGCTAGGATATTTTCCAATTCTGCGCCTAGTCTATCCTGAGCCTGTTCGACACTGCCGGGAGCAGATTTTATATCCACTGAAGAAGGTTGGTTTTTGCCCATGGGCCATATCAGAGCCAATAATCCAAGGCATATAATAATCGCTAACAGATAGCGACTCCATTTTTTAAAATCCCGCAGCTCCTTTTTATTAGAATTTTGATCCCCCCTGATCCATTCTTCCAGCATCTTGTTAACCTCCCTCAAACTCGATTTCCACATCGTTACTCGGCAGACCATACAGGTTGTTTATTACCTGGGTTATTTTATTTTTTATCTGTTTTTGATCAACTTCAATTATCGGTTCCTCCGTACTGGAAAAAACATTGATTCCTTGTACTGTATTAACCCTGTCCGGCTGGGTGGTGCGTACTGTTATCTTAACCTTTTTCAGGTCGCCGCTTGGTTCCATCTGCACCTGGGTTTCTACATCGTGGACACCCGGAACTAAATTGCTGACGGCACTAATCTGTCCCTGGATTTTATCTTTAATAATATTTTCTCCGGTATCCATCATCTGTTGGTTGAGATTTTTGCCTTTCTCTTGAACTTCCTGTTTTATTCCCTCCTCCATCTGATAATCCCATAGGTTTACTTTAAGATCCTGATTTTTTGACAACAGATTTAGGGTAGGACTTAAGATAGCGATGAGGATAAACAAACCCACGGCCAATCGAACAAAGGGTTTGATTCTGCCCTCCGGCACCAATAATTCCAGAAAACTGGAGATAATGATAATTACCAGCAGATTTCTCACCATGCCATATAGAACATTCATAAAAATCACCTCTAACGCAAGATGAAAGCACTATTATACAACCCTGCCACAATGGCAATCATGATAAAAAACATTAATCCCACCGCGGCCGTAGCTGCCAGCATTAAAAATAAATGTGTACTCATTATTTCCAGGACAGCAGCGGTGCGCGGGTCTCCAATGGGCTCTACCACGGCACCTACCAGTTTATAGATTAGGGCTAGTACAGCTATTTCTACGAGGGGGAAAATAATTATGCCGAATACTATTAATACCCCAAATATCCCTAGAGCCTGTTTGAGCATGACCACATAGCCTGCGGCTACCTCGACAGTATCACCCAGCATCTTGCCTATGACCGGAACGGCGTTGTCAGTTACAAAGCGGGTGGTTCGCAGGGTTACTTTGTCCAGTACCGATGCATAAAGGGCTCGCAGGGTTATAATACCCACAAAAAAAGTAAGCAAAAAACCCAGCACTAGTTGCGAAACTTGTCCAAAAAATTTCGCCAATCGTTCTACTTTTATGGTATCCGACATACCGTTGACCAGATGCAGGGTAGCAGATATTATAATGAGCGGAAATACGATGGTTTTAATAGCGGAAGCAAAAGCCGTAGCCGTAGTCATCAATAAGGGAAACAACATAACCGAAGCGTTTACATTACCCAGACCGGTAACCAAAACCATCATCTGGGGAAGCATACTCAACATAAAAGTAACCATATTGTCAATGGTATGCTGACCTATCCCCAGCACCACTTTAAATGAACCAATGGCGATGGCGCACAAGGCTAAAAAACACGCCATATATGCGATCTTGCCTACCTCAGAGGTGAAGGATTGCTGTAGATTAATCAGTAAAGCTGCCAAAACCGACAGAATAATAAGTTTTGATAAAAGGCCGGAGTTTGCCAAAAACTCCTTGCCGAAGAACTTAACTATATTGGACAAAATTTCCTGGGGATTTAGCTGCCAATCACCTTTGGAAAAATCAAGCAGCCATTCTTTCACTGATTTATGTTGCAGGTAAGAATTCAATTCGCCATCGATATTGGCTTTATACTTTTCCAGGTCACTCATATCTATATTTTGCATACTATCCTGGAAAGAAAACACTTCCGCATTGGCAGCATTCTCCACAGCCACAGCCGGCAGCGGCAGCAGCAATATTAAAACCAATATGAACAACCCGATCCAACCTGTTTTTCTCACAATCAACAACTCCATTTAATCTACTGCCCTTCCATGGTTAGAACTCAACCACTTAAGAAAATAGCTGTCCCTTATTACGAACTGGCGAAGCTTGACTTACCTGCGGAAGCTAAAGCTTTTGCTACGGCGATTGGGTTAAAGCATCGCGGTTATTTAAGCTAAAGCTTTTGCTCCTAAGTCCGTTTTTTGATAAAATGCAATGATGCTGTAGATCGTTTTATTTGTTAAAGATAAAATCTCCCATTTTAATGACTACCGGTTCTACTTGGGCACTCAGCCCAACCATGAACCGCGATAGTGGTAAATTACCCCGGCATAAGTTCCAGCAGTGATTCCAGAATGGCCACCATGATCGGGAGAGCCAGAACGGCTATAATGATCTTGGAAGCGAACTCCACCTTTTTGGCAACGGCCTGTTCGCCGGCATCCTGGCAGATCACAGCCGCAAATTCGCCCAGATAGGCAACTCCTAATATTTTTAATATGGTTGTCATGAAAAAAAAATTAATACCGGCCCGCCGTGTCAGTTCTTGCATGACACTGATTATGGACGCCATTTTCCCCATCATTAAAATAAAGATCAGGATGCTAAAAACCATGCTTAACAGAACTGCCATAACCGGTTTTTCTTGACGAAGAATCAGCAGGAAAATGGTCACCATTAAAGCCAACCCTACAACTTGCGCAATTTCCAAATACCTGCCCCTCCACTTAATAAATATACTCGCGCTTTTAAATGTTAAATACCGATCTGACTACCGTAAATAATTGGTTCATCAACTGCACCACAATAATAAGCACGACCACCACACCTGCCAGGGTCAACATCTCCGCCTGTTCCTGCTTTTGCGCTTGTTTAAGAACGATACACAATACCGAAATCAAAATCCCAATGCCGGCAATACGAAAGAGTATGTCAATATTCACAACCACTCCCCCTAACTTTTTAAGGTTTCATTTACAGCAATAGCAAGACCACCATTGTGCCTAAAATAAACCCCCCATAACTCCACAACTTGCGCCCTGATTCCATTTGGTCGCGGGCGTTTTCTTCCTGTATCTGCAATTCTTCCTGGATGAGCTGAAATAATTTTATTTGTTCTTTAATTCCGGAAGATCCCATTTGATTAGCTACGGCTTTTAGAATTTCCAGATCATCCTGATTAAGATCACAAGCCGGTTTCAACTTCTGCAGAGCCTTTTCCCAGGCTTCCCCAACCGTTATGCCTTGCCTGTCCTGCAATAACCGGGAACTCTCCCCAAAGAGGATTTTTACCGGCTGAGCAGTTAATAGGGCCGTCTTTTTTAAGGCGAGGTATAACGGGGTTTGCAGGTAGGTAATCTCTTTTTCCAAAAAACCCAGTGCCATCCTGATATTTTTTATTTGTTCGACCCGCTTTTCAATCCGGCGGGCCCCCATCAAGCCATAGCTGCCAAATCCGGCAATTATAAATACTATTCCTAATGTTTTTATCCAGATCATATTAATCCCACCTGATTATTTCTTCCACCGTGCCGGGTCCCTGGCGGCGAGAGAGCGTAATAAGGGTTTGAAATGCCCCGCAAGCTAATATTTCCTGCAGCATGGGACGCTTGCGGGCTTCGCTCAAGTCCCGGGCATGTGCGGAAGCGATAACGGTTACACCGGCATTGATACATTCCTGCAGAGCGGCAATATCCTCCTGACGCCCGATTTCATCCGTAATTATTACCTGAGGTCCTAAGGCCCTTATAGCCATCATCATACCCAGGGCTTTGGGACACGCATCCAAAACATCGGTACGCGGACCCAGATCCATTTGTACTCTGCCCCGGTAGCTGCCGGCCAATTCGGAACGCTCATCAATCACACTCAAGGTGCAGGCTGGCCCCCAATGGTTGCCAGCAGAAATATTACGGGCTAAATCACGCAGGATGGTGGTTTTACCGCAGCGAGGGGCCGATATCAGCAGGGTACTGCCCGGCATATTATGCTGATAAATATGGCGCAAAAGAGGCAGGGAACAATCCTTGACTTCCCTAGCGATACGGAATGACAAGCTGGAGAAGTCTTTGATCGTTTTTACTTCCCCGCCTGCCATCAGCACCTGGCCTGCCAGGCCGACCCGGTGACCACCCGGAATCGTAATAAAACCTCGTCTGATCTCCTCTTCGAATGCATAAAGAGAATTATCACTTATGGAAATAAGGGTGCGAAAGATATCCTCCTCACAAACCACATATCCTGCCGCCAGATTTTTTTCTAAGCCCCCCTGCCGGTTTACCGCCCATTCCTGAGCGCCGGTCTTCAGAAGCAAAGGCTGCGCACAGCGCAGACGAATTTCCTCCAGATAGTTGAAGTTATCCGGGTTAATTTGCATAAAGATATCTTTTATTACCGGTGCCAAAAAAGGAATAATGGTGCGATACATTATTTCCTGACTGCTAAGTCCCATAGGTTCACCACCCTTGCCTTAATAATTATTGGTTTAGGCAGTAAAATATGCCAATTACTTTATATGGAGCTTGCTCGGAAACGATGCAGGGGAGTTTGGTGAAACCAAAAAGAGACTGTCCTTTGATGGACAGTCTCCCTAAAAAATCTAATGGATTTATAGATAACCTCTGCTTGTATCTGCATTCAGTTCCGGGCTTTCGTGCCCGCAATCGAAACAGTTGTCATTTACGAAAACGACTTCATTGCAACACGGACATATGACTTCAATGCTATCTTCTACATCAGCAAATATATCGCTTTCAATAAAGAGTTTTTCCCCACAGTTGCGGCAGGATATTTCCATAAATTCATTGTCTTCAAAAATCGTCTCTTCTAAATCCAGCAAATCATCATCAATGTTTTCCAGGTATTCCCTGATTTCGTCCATATCTTCCTGGAGTTGACTGATTTCCTCAGACATTTCATTTAGTACGCCCAGTATGCCGGAAATAATTTTACCCTGCGGGTTGCCCTCAGTAATATTGAGTCCCTCACTCAATCCTTGTAGATAGCTGACCTTCTCCGACAGATCTCTTAACATAAAATCCTCCTTTTTGAGCAAAAAAGTGCCTAATACTATTGGGTGCATTTTTTATTATTAGCACTTTCAGGAGGAAATAAACCTTATGCCAACTATTTTTAATCCTCTATTTCACCCCTGATTATTGGCTTAAGACCAGGGGGAAAAAATGAATCAAGAGAATTATTTCTTGACTCATTTCACATTTTACTAAGCTCTTTCCATATATTGACCGGTTCGGGTATCAATTCTCAGGCGATCCCCCTCGTTTATAAATAGCG
Organism: Syntrophomonas zehnderi OL-4; assembly: GCF_000983115.1. Taxonomy (GTDB): domain Bacteria; phylum Bacillota; class Syntrophomonadia; order Syntrophomonadales; family Syntrophomonadaceae; genus Syntrophomonas_B; species Syntrophomonas_B zehnderi. The sequence continues at coordinate 28,170 of NZ_CGIH01000026.1, read as the reverse complement.
GCACCTGTACAGTAGCTCCGCTTTCCAGTTTGGCATTTTTGGTAGCACCGGTAGCCGTATCTCCTTTGACGCCAGGTTCGGTTTCGGTTACGGTAAGTTCAACGAAATTGGGGAGTTCTATACCCATGATAGTACTGTTATGCATCAATACACTTATATTCATATTTTCCATAAGCCACTTGACACCGTCACCAATATCATCCTTGTTCAAGGTCAACTGCTCGTAATTTTCATTGTCCATGAAAACATAGCCTTCACCGTCATTATACAGATACTGCATCTCTCTTTTATCCAGATGTGCCCGGGCTACTTTTTCGCCGCCCCGGAAGGTCTTTTCCACCGTACCGCCGGTTTTGACATTTTTCAGTTTAGCTCTTACGAAAGCCGCTCCTTTACCGGGTTTCACATGCTGGAAATCCAATACCTGATAAACAACGTCTTCAAACTCAATAGTAATGCCTGTTTTAAAATCATTAACTGAAATCATCCTATCCCTCCATCATAAAATTATTATTCCTTTATCAGAATGGGTGATTACTTCACATCCCCCGTTCTTTACAATAACGGTATCCTCAATCCGGATTCCTCCCCAACCAGGAATATAGATGCCTGGTTCCACGGTTACCACCATGTTTTCCTGCAGTATGTCTGAACCGGAGGGAGATAAACGGGGGGCTTCATGGATCTCCAGCCCAACCCCATGACCCGTGCCATGCAGAAAATATATATCCAGACCAGACATCTTGAGACAGTCCCGCACTTTTTTATCAATTTCTCGGCCAGCTGCCCCGGCCTGAACGAGACTTACTCCCAACTGCTGGGCATCCAGCAGATGCAAGTAATAATCACGCAACCGGCTGGAGGCTTTGCCTATAACTACCGTTCTGGTCATATCACCTGCGTAACCCTGGTAAAAACCTCCGTAGTCCAGGGTTAGCATATCACCAGTTTTTAAAAGGCGGGATCCCGGTTGTCCGTGCGGCAGGGCTGCGTTTTCACCGGCCACGACAATCGTGTCAAAAGCTTCCTTGGTACAGCCGGCATCCTTTAGCAGCCAGACTATCCGGTTAGCTATGTATTGTTCGCTGATTCCAATGCGCAATTCTTTTATTATCTGCTCAAAGACGACGTCCCCATAATGGGCGGCCTTGCGCAGCATGGCCAGCTCATGATCATCCTTGATCGTACGCTGTTGTTCAACAATCCCGTCCAAAGGCACCAGTTCAGGTTTTATTCGAGATTGCATTTGCCGGTAGCTGTTATAACTGACATCCCGACTTTCAAATCCCAGCTTTTTAAAGTTATCACAAATACCCGCCAGGCTGTCAAGTGGAGCAGCATTTTCCTTAATTAATTCCCAATCCGGCGACTCCCTGGCTGCCTGTTCAAAATAACGGCCATCCGTGATTATATAACTATGTTCACGACTTACCAGCAGCCGGGCATCCCTTCCACCCGTAAAACCAGATAAATACCTTATATTCTCGGGACGGGTTATTAAAACTGCCTCCAGTTTGTTTGATTCCAGGCTACGGCGTAATTCATTAATACGGGTAATGTTTATTGTTTTCACCTGCCTATCGCAATACTATTCAATTATATTTTGTCCCAGAGCCCCCAGCCTAAAACAATTACTGATTCAGTTAGAACTTACGTTGCAACCTAAATTATGCACGAAGTTTCCAATCCGTAAAACTACTCTGCTATGTAATAGATGGTTGGGGCCTATGGATATGAGGAGGTTAATTCTTATTAAACCATTGGCAAACCGCCAGCAAAGCCAGGCTGTAGCCGTATGAACCCAAGCCAAAAATGCCTCCTTGGGCCACCGGCGATAAAAGTGATTTTTGGCGAAAATTCTCCCGGGCATAAATATTCGTCAAATGTACCTCTATAAAGGGAATCTGCACCGCTTTTAAGGCATCGACAAGGGCAATACTGTAATGGGTTAAAGCCGCAGCATTTATAATGATAGCATTAAATCTATCCACTGCTCCTTGAATTATGTCTACCAGGTCACCTTCATGATTAGATTGAAAAAACTCCAGATAAGCTCCGTTTTGTTGAGCCAGCAAGCTTAGTTCCCGCTCAATGTCATCCAGGGTTTGAGTACCATAAAGCTCAGTCTCGCGCGTACCCAACATATTCAGGTTCGGCCCGTGAATAACCAAAATACGGGGTACATTAGGATTTCTGTTCAAAACTGCAAAAGAAGTATTTGATTCCAACCTCTGCGGCATTTTTTCTCCTCCTCCCTTACTGTCCGCCTACACTTATACCCTCCATGCGAATACTGGGAGCTGCCCTGGCTCCATAGAAACGCAGATCCGAACCAACTGCCTGCACATTCTTAAGCCAGGTGAAAATATTGCCGGCAATCGTTATACCTCGAACCGGTTCAGCCAGTTCCCCTTCCCTGATCATTATTCCGCTGGCTCCCAGGGAAAAATCACCGGAGATGGGATTGGCAGTATGCATGCCCATTACCTCCGTTATTAAAATTCCTGTTTTAATATCTATTCTTAAATCTGCCGGATCTTTTAATCCCGGGCTTAGAACCAGATTGGTAATTCCCACCGATGGCAGGCTTCTAAATGATGACCGCTGACCATTACCGGTGGAAACCTGGTCTGCTTTCATAGCTGAGTAGTTGTCATACAGGAAAGCTTTAAGGCATCCATCCTGAATCAAACCAGTTCTTTGACAGGGCATACCTTCACCATCAAACGGGAAAGCTGCTATACCACCGGGCAGAACTCCGTCATCTACAAGAGTTACAGCCGTTGCCGCTATTTTATCACCCAGACGGTCTTTGAGCATGGATTTACCTTTGAGCACCGCATCACCTTGCAGAGAAGGTGCTAATAGACTTAAAAAACGGGCTGTTACAAACGGCTCCATTATGCAAGGCAAATTTGCTGTAGCGGAAGTTGTGGCCCCAAGACTGCGCAAAGCCCGGTGGGCCGCTTCCTGCCCCAGCGCAGCCGGGTCTAATTCTGCGAACTTCTTTTTGCTCATCACCGCAAAACCGGTTTGAGAATCTTCTTCATCCTGGGCAACGAGTGAAATAAATAAAGTGCTATAATTCCCCTGAGCCGAAGCCAAGAGTCCCTTGCTGTTCATAATAAGCGTATTAAAATCCGCTTCTTCATAACCGGCCCTTTCGACAACTGCTATTCGGGGATCAAAGGCACGGGCAACCCTTTCTGCCTCCCGGGCCAGTTCTATTTTGTTTTCCAAAGGGGTCACGCAAATCTGCGGATCGTAAATATCCAGAGTCGGATAGGAATTAACCGGCTCTGGCAACTGGTTATATAAATCCAGCGGCGTGTTTTGCGATATGTCGATAGCATCCTGAACCGACTGTGCAACCGCCTGTGCGGAAAGATCACTGCTGTATACAAAACCTAGGCGCCCTTGATTGAATACCCTTACCCCTAAACCGATTTCTTCGGCTTCTTTTAGGGTTTCCACCTTGCCCCGGTTCACATCAACGCTTAATTCCCGGTTATAAAGCAGGTAAGCCTCAGCTTCAACGCCTTTTCTACGAGCAGTCCAAAGAACTTTTTCACCAGCCTGTCTAAGTAATTCTTCCATAAAACCACCTATACTAATTAAAAATACTATACTACCTTAACCACCTGCTATTTTCTGCGGATTCTTTTAATAATCTTATCCGCGGCCTGTCCGGTTCCGCCCACAGTCAATTCTTTAATCCGAATGGTAGGCTGGGCATCGGCTACCGTAACACCCTGACCGTCTTTGCCACATACCCCTATAGCAAAACCCAGATCATTGCCGATCCTTTCTATATCCATCAAAACCCTGGGGCCGTTTCCGGTTAGAGTTGCTCCCCGTACTGGATACTTGATTTCTCCATTTTCAATAAAATAACCTTCCTGAACATCAAAAACAAAATCTCCATTGGTCGTATTTACCTGACCGCCACCCATTTTTTTGACCAACAACCCCTGCCTGGTACTGGCAATAATATCCTGGGGATCATCATTGCCGCTGGCAATAAAAGTATTGGTCATGCGAGGGATGGGTTTATGCTGGTATGATTCCCGGCGCCCATTGCCGGTTAACTCAGCACCTTCCTGGGCGGCAGTCAAACGATCATTCATAAATGTATTTAGTATCCCTTGGTCTATAAGCACGGTGCGCCGGGCGGGACTGCCCTCGTCATCAAAACGAAAGCTGCCGTATTTGCCTTTGAGGGTCGCATCATCAATAACACTTAGTTCCCGGCAGGCTACTTGTTCCCCGCGTTTATCTTTATAAACTGATAATCCTTTCTGAACCAAATCCGCCTCCAGACCATGCCCGCAGGCTTCATGAACCATTGTACCACCGGCCTTCGCATGCATTACCACCGGCATTCGCCCGGCCGGAGCCGGTTCTGCCGACAACATGGCTACAGCCCGACTGGCCGCCTGCTGAGCCATATCCTGGATAGATACGGTGTCAAGTATTTCCCATCCGCATAATCCCCCGGCGACCTCGTAGCCGGTTTGGATCATACCATCCCGGGAAGCGATGGCGTTTACCATTAAGCGAATACGGGCTGATTCATCCTCCACAAATACGCCGTCCGAGTTGGCAATCTGTATCTGACGATGGGTATCACCAACCGCCACGGTAACCTGGCGAATTTCATCATCGATCTCCCGGGCGGCTTGATTGGCTGATAAAACCTGGGCAATTTTTTCACTTAATTCCACATCTTCGGGTAATCGTAAAAACTCAAACTGCAGCCCGGATTGGATCGGAGTCAGATGAATCTCGCGATTCTGTTCTTTTCCCGCAGCCAAGGTACGACCAGCCACCTCGGCTGCCTTCATTAACCCTGATTCACTCACATCATTAGTATATACATAAGCGGTTTGACCGTCCTTGATTACCCTGACACCGGCTCCCTTCTCCCGTCCCAGGTTTACTTTTTCGATCTTATTGTCTTCGCACAATACGTTACTTATTCTTTTTTCCTCGATAAATATCTCGGCAAAGTTCCCGCCCTTACTAAGAGCTTGGGAAAGCACATTGCTAAGTTCGTGTTTGTCCAGCATTTTTAGCTCCTTCTGGTTATTTATGTATGTTCTCACTATACTCAAGACGGCCGCACTTGTCCAGAAAAGTCCCAATCCCCCAGAAATAGCAAAAGCCCCGCATTTAGCGGGGATCCCCTATGACCTTCGTCTCTTTTGGATATACATGTTTAGCTCTTCATAAAAGTTTTCACGAGTACCGGCTAATATAATAATTATAAGTTTTCCATCTTGCTCTATAATAACTCTCGACATGATTTCCTTAGCCACCGTACATAGCTACAGTTGCCCTTGAATAGCCACATCATCACTCCGGCAAATTATATGCAGTTTGGTAGGTGACGGCCGATGTGTCAGTTCCCGGGCACGATTTCATAAGAGGTAATTCTGCCGGTTATGTATTTCTGTGTCTTGGTATCGTAGATAAAAAGTGCCGATACCAAAAGGGTTCTTGATATTCTCTGAGTGGTGCCCCTTTCACAAGTTCCTTTGGATTTAAAAGTATAGATATAATCGCTGTTATCGATAGGCTTGGAACTCGTATATACAATCTCCCAGTATATTGAGTCATCTTGATAATTATACTTTACTGGCGTTGGGGTCGAGCCCACCTGAGTACCTGCGGGGCCGGTTGACGGATCATCATCCCGCAGGTTTTGCAGGGTCTGCTCCAAAGCCCATTCCACCCCGGCGTCGGCTGCTTCCTGGGCTTGAAGTTTGCGGTAGGTATAATAACTGATTTTTTTCTCCATTGCAGCCAGGCTGATTATGGCAGTACCTAAAATGACTACTGCCAGCATTACCATCACAGCCATAACCATTAAACTACCCTGCTCATGATTGGAAGTATTTGGTTTAATTAACATTTTACCCTCAAAAAATCTGCGGTTTTTTTATAACCTTTGTCGCATCTTAAAAAGGAATAACTCGAAACTTTAAAGCGAATTTAGCCAATCGTTTTCATCAATTTCGGCCCTGGGGACAATCATTTGTGTTAGTGTAAAGCTGTTCTTTTCGTTACCAGCCACCACATCTACAGTTAGGATATGGGGGCCTGACAAGCAGAATTTCACCTTGGCAATCTGCTCAACAATAGGTTGCGGTGGTCCTGAATCCGGTCCCTTGCGATAGAGCCAATAATTTGCACCTTGGGAGTATTGGATTTTGGCCCCGCTTGATAGGATAAACTCCAGTTGGCTGCCTTCAGCGCCGTTGACTGCTAATGAGTCAGGTTGGGCCTGTACCACGTAATCAATAATATCTTCCATGGCCTTGCGAGCCATGTATTGAAGTTCAGATCGAGAAAAGTCGCGGTAGAAGATATGGTGGCTCATTTGAAAAACCGTAACCAGACTGCTGGCAACCAATATCGCCAGAAAAAGGGCGACTAATATTTCAATCAAGGTAAATCCTGCATTCGCTTGCTTAATCATCTAACCCCTTCTTTTTACTATTTATTACGGTTTTTAACACTAATGAACGGGACTTTACACCTTCAGTCCAATTAACGGTTACTGATACATTGAACAGATGGCTTAATTCGCCAGGACGTTTTTCAATATCTATGGTAGAAGTTAAGTCTGATAGTTGTGCCGGTTTATATTTATGGTCGGCCCATATTTCGTCAGCAGATTTACCCTGGTTTCCCGCATTGACCTTATCCTTATCGGCTCTTAGATTTTCCAAGATAGAACGGGCATAAAAAATAGCCGCAGTTTCAAAGCGAGCCTGTTGTAGCCACATGTTTGCCGGGATATATACTACAACGACCGTTGAAGCCAGAAGGGCTACTAGTACCAAGACGGCTAAGACCTCTATTAAGGTCAGGCCATGTTCCTCTAACTTTATTAAAGCGAACATTAACTCACCTGATTTTTTGCATTAATCCTCCAAACAGGATTTTTATAAATTCGCCGCATTTAGGTTTTTTCCTTTTTTTTGTCAACAAATTATTCCCATTTTTTACTGTCTTTTGAGCGACAAAAAAGCCTGTTCAGTGGATGTATTTAGGTACAAACCCAGAACAGGCTTATTTTATCGTTTTAGTTTTTTGAGAATTGATTAGTCGATTTACGGACGGGTAAACTTTAGCTTTCGCTTTGCTATGACAAGGTTTCGTATTGGTTCAATTCATTAATAATTTCTTCTATCACCGCATCCAGATCTTTACTGCTGGTATTAACCCGAATGTCGGCACAATCATAATATGGTTTTCTCTCATCCAGCAGGTGCTGAATGTCCTCTGCCGTATAAGACCCCTTAAGCAGGGGGCGGGTTCCTTTTTTACGACTGACCCGGGTATGAATATCTTGGGCTGTCGCCTCCAATAAAATAATAATTCCGTTTTGCCGCAGTACTTCAATATTCTCAGGCAAAAGAACCGTGCCACCTCCGGTGGCAATAACTAGATTGTCCCTTAGACTAAGCTTTTTAGCCATTAGAGATTCTTCAGAACGAAATCTAAGTTCTCCAAAACGGCGAAATATTTCAGTTACGGTCATGCCACTTATGTTTTCGATTTCCCGATCCATATCAACAAATTCTTTATTTAATTTCATCGCCAGCTTGGAACCTACCGAACTTTTACCAGTACCCATAAATCCTATAAGAACAATATTTTTCTTCATTACCTCACCTTTTCAATTACTGTCCATCAACTTCATTTATATATATGTATAAGTGGCGGAGAGATTACTAATAATTGCTGCTTCCTAAAACGACCGTTTATTTCTTTTTAAAATAACCTCCCCGAAAATATTTGGGCTCCATATACACGATAAAAGCACACGGGTCTCTTTCATAAATCTTTTCTGTTACTTTAGAAGCCAGATTGCGTTTTACGACTGTGTTTAAAACCAGCTTCGGCCCTACTTTACCCTCAGCTTCCCAGCAGGTTACCGGATAGCCTTCATCCCGAAGTTCATCAACCAGGTAAGCATTCTGATAATCAATCGTTATCTGCAGACCTCTAAAACCCAAGGCCAGTTTTTCTTCAATGATACTTCCAACCAATACACCCATCGCAAATCCCGTACAGAACACTACCAGCTTAAGGGGATCTGATAATGCACCTACGACCATTCCCAAAGCGATGGTATAAACCATAATTTCAAAAAAGCCGATAATAGCGGCCGGCCATTTATCACCACGAATAATTAATATTGTGCGGATCGTTCCCATCGAAACATCAATAATTCGGGCAAAAAAGATAAACAAAAGTTGACCTATCAAATTCTATATCACTCCTTGGCAATCTTCTAATCTTCAACCCTGATTCTTCCAGTGGTATTTAACACTATCACAGATTTATAAATGTTTTGGCATTTTATGGTAACCCTACCGGCCGCGCTCGATGTGCCATCGGGAAGAAATATACACGCATTGCGTCCACCATAAAAACTGTTGAAATTCGTTACAACATAAGTAGTGCCACGGTTGAAGGAGTAAAACTGGTTATTATAGCGGTACGTGTTATCATCAAAATAAAATACCACCGCCTTATAGCTTCCGCTGGTAACAGCCTCTTGGCGCGCACATCTTAATGTATAGGCCAACTGCCGTGCGTCCCCTTCAACCTGCAGCCGCGACAATACCCCAGTAAAACGCGGAAACACCAGAGCCGATATAATCACTAAAAGAGACGCAACCGTTAAAACCTCAATCAGGGTGAAGCCTTTCTTGTTTAGCGCAATAATCGTACACCACTTCTTTCATGTAGGCCACCGGAGCAGAACAGGCGCATAAAATCTCCAAGCTTAAGGCCCCCTGATGAACGAGCATAGGAAGCCCCCCCAGGGTTTTAAGTCCTTTTTCCTGGGCCATTGACAAGAAACGGGTTTTAAGCGGATTATAAATCAGATCACATATGAGCGTATCTTTACGGCAATTATCAAGGGATACAACCGGACAATCATCTGTCTTAGGGAACATACCTACCGCGGTACAATTAATAATAATATCAGCCTTAGCGCTTAATTCCTGAAATACATCATCCCGCATAGCCTGGCCGATTGCCGTGCAGTTTGCCGTATTCTGCACGTTTAAAGCCAAGTTGCAGGCTTTGGTTTCATCAACATCCAAAAAAACAAGCTGTTCAACATTAAGCAAAGATATTTCATGAGCCAGAGCTCGGGCAGCCCCACCGGCCCCAATAAAGACAATCCGTCCTTGGGGTGTGATCCCTTCATCAGACAGACTCCTAATAAAACCCTGACCATCCGTATTAAACCCAATCAAACGACCCTTATCGTTTTTAATTACATTGACGGCTCCACAGAATCGGGCTGAAGATGAAAGATCATCAAGAAAAGGTATAACCCTCTCTTTAAAAGGAATAGTTACATTTACTCCGCCCATATGTAGGACCCTAATGGAAGCTACCGCATCTTCTAAGTCAGTTTTTTCTATCTTAAAGGGTAAATATGCATACGGCAAGTCCATTTTGGCAATAGCACTGTTTTGCATCAATGGTGACAGACTGTGTTCAACCGGATTTCCAAAGAGTCCTAAAAGGATACGATGTTGATTATCCAAATCCATACCTCCAGCTAGGTTATATTTTGAGCCGTTTCTTTTTGGTGCTCGTAAAAAACCCTAATTACAGGCAACTGGCACTACTAGCACCCACCTAGGCTAATAACTAGCAGGTTGCAACCCCGTGGTTTTTTGATTGCCCGCGCAAGCTAAAGCATCCCCTGCAGTTGTAAAATATTATTTTCTTTAATCCGCGTCTAGTTCCTTATATGCGTTTACTGCGCTCAAAGCGGCGTAAAACAAAAAACTCCATGGCCCGGGATATTTTCGTACCATAAAACTCCCTTTTTGCTAAGGGTTTAACCAATATGGTTAGAAGACGGGATCGATTTCCTCCCAGGATATCAGTAAAAATCTGATCGCCGATTACGGCAGTTTCTTCGGGAGCAACCTCCATTAAAGTAACTGCCTTTATAAAAGATCTGCGGCTAGGTTTACGGGCGCGATGAATAAAAGGAACGTCCAGTCTAGAGGCTACTTGCAGAATTCTTTTTTCAGCATTGTTGGAAAGGATGCAGATTTTAAAACCCTGCTGCTTAACGAGCAAAAACCATTCCTCTACTTCGCTGCGCAATTCGTTGCTGTTCCATTCGGTTATCGTATTGTCCAAATCTAAAATAAACGCCCTGATACCCTGACTCTTAAGTTCTTCCAGTGGAATGTCCAATAAAGAATCCACGTATAAGCTGGGATATAAAATATTTGCCATTTAATTACCTCGGTTTAAGACATGATTTCTCTTAACATAGCTGCTGATAGCTCGGGGGCCACCGGATTCATGTATATTCCGGCAGCAATTTCCACGGCTGCATTTACCAGCAGCCGGGGAGTCAACTCCATATACCAATGGTAACCGGCTTCAGGTTCAACATTTACCGGCGCAGTGTTAAATACCAAATTATACGATGGATTATCCAGACAATCCATGATTACCCCGGTTAGCTTTTTAAGCACACGGGCCAGATCCCTTACTTCTTCTTCGTTAATATCCGCAAAATGCTCACAGTGGCGTTGAGGGACGATCCAGGTTTCATAAGGAAAACGCGGTGCATAAGGACAAATAAGTGTAAAATGGTCGGTTTTACATATCAGCCGTTCTTCCGAAGCGGTTTCCTGAGCCAGCATATCACAAAGCAAACACCGGTTATTATCCCGGTAATATTTAGGCAACCCACTGTTCTCCTGCGGTACAAAGGGCAGTCCTACAATCTGACTGTGGCAGTGTTCCAGAGAAGCTCCGGCAAACATGCCTCGATTCTTATAGATCTGAATGTATTTTATCCTTGCATCGCTGGATAAATCCTGATAGCGTTCTTTAAAAATATTCAGTACGGTTTCAATTCTCTCCGGCGATAGATCGTGAAATTCCACTCCGTGCCGGGGATCCTCGATAATTACTTCGTGCTCACCCAGGCCATTGTAGCATGAAAAAATCCCTGAATCTGTTTTTACAAGCTCTCCTTCCAAGGTAAACGCTGAAAACTTATTCGGTATGGCTCTGACCAGCCATCCTTTCTCATTGGCTTGCGATTTAGGCCGGTAAGCGGTAATTTCCGGGGGCGTAAAGTTCTCATTACCCTCGCAGAACGGACAGAAACCTCCTGCTGCTGGAGCTTTTAGTCCCATTTTGGCAATAGGAAAATCATTGGGCTTTAGAGCGCGGTTCGCGGCTACCGCCACCCAGTTTTGTTTAACCAAGTCCCATCTAATCTCCGACATTTAATACCCCTCCTTGCTTAAATAAAGCAGATTTCTTTAAACTATATGTTGCCTGATACTGTTTACAACAACACAGTATAAATTTCTTTTATAGTTGTAGTACCCCCTATATCCGGCAGGCTTATGCAAACAATTAAAATATCACTCACAAGAAAAAGTGTCCTGCAGTGTCTAAATAATCTGGGTTATCTATATCTTACCGCAAAATCTGTCATTGTAAAAATTTACGGGTTTTTTTTAATAAAATGCTTGCCATTTTAATTCTTATAATATAAACTTGTAAATAGTTAATGTAGATGTAATTAGTCCACTTTAGAAGGTGATGTTAATGCAGCTTACCCGACAGGCAGAATATGCGCTGAAAACCCTTTTGGAACTGGCATCTCACCCCTTTGGGGAAATACTGTCCAGCAAAGTAATATCTGAACGCCAGGATATCTCGGAAGATTTTCTTAAAAAAACTATCCAGCTTCTTTCTTTAAGCGGTCTGGTTGTTACCCAACGGGGTAATCAAGGAGGGGTCAGACTAGCTAAACCGGCAGACCAGATAACCATAGCCGATGTAGTTACAGCCATAGAAGGCCCGATAGCTATTAATCCCTGTCTGGCTCCGGGTTATTCCTGTCCCAATCGTGCAACCTGTCAGATTTCTCCGATTCTATCCAGGGCACAACAAGCCTTACTGGCTGAACTGAGCCGGGAAAGCCTGGCTGACTTGGCAGGCAAATAATTTTTTATATGCTTGCGGAGAATTGCCGTCTCTTAGTGGACTAAATATGTCCGAATTATCTATTAAGATTAGGAAAAACGTGAGAGTGAAAGGGAGGATGTATAATGTACTGTAACCAATGTGAACAAACCTCAAAAGGAATTGCCTGTACCGTGACCGGAGTCTGCGGTAAAAAACCTGAGGTAGCAGCCCTCCAGGATGTGCTGCTCTTTGCTCTTAAAGAACTTTCCATGTATGCCGATCAGGCCAGGCAGGAGGGTATATTAGATCCTGAAGTCAACCATTTTACTGTTGAAGCACTTTTTAGCACCTTGACCAATGTGAATTTTGACCCGCAACGTTTTTTGGACATGGTAACAAAATGTGTATCTTTAAGAGAGAATCTTAAAACCAAGCTTTCCTCATCCCCGAATCCCTTACTGGCTAAAAACCCTACAGTTGCTTTTGCTGCAACACTCCCCGAGCTAATTAAACAGGGGGAGGAAATTGGTTTTCTAGTAGATCAGAAGGGTGACGCGGATCTGCGCTCTTTGCAGGAGCTGCTCATCTACGGATTAAAAGGTGTGGCCGCATATGCTCATCATGCTTTAATACTGGGCAAAGAAAACGATAATATATATGCTTTCATCCATTCCAGTCTGGCTAAAATAGGCAATCCCGAGCTAGATCTCAACGATTGGCTGGAGCTGGTCATGCAATGCGGAGAGATAAATCTGGCGGCTATGGAACTGCTTGACGCCGCTAATACAGAAACGTTTGGCCATCCCGTTCCGACTGAGGTTCCTTTGGGACATAAGGCCGGCAAATGTATCCTGGTCTCCGGCCATGATTTAAAAGATCTAAAAGATCTCCTGGAAGCCACCCAGAATAGCGGCATAAACATCTATACCCACGGAGAAATGCTGCCTGCGCATGGATATCCAGAGTTAAAGAAGTATCCACATTTATATGGCAATTACGGCACTGCTTGGCAGAATCAGAAAAAGGAGTTTGTTGATTTTCCCGGCCCGATCCTGATGACTACCAACTGCATACAGGAACCTCAGGAAAATTACCGTGATAATATATTTACTGCCGGTCCGGTTGGCTGGCCAGGGATTAAGCATGCGCCTCATGGTGATTTTGCAGAAGTTATCGCTAAAGCAAAAGCGATGCCCGGCTTTAGCAATGATGAAGATAAAGGTTCAGTAATGGTTGGTTTTGCTCGCAACTCGGTTATGGGTGTGGCCGACCAGATCATTGCGGCTGTAAAAAGCGGTGATTTGAAGCATATTTTCCTGGTAGGCGGTTGTGATGGTGCCAAGCCAGGTCGTAATTACTTCACTGAATTTGTGGAAAAAACCCCTGACAATACGGCGGTTCTCACTTTGGGGTGTGGCAAATATCGCTTTTATGATAAACAGTTGGGCACTATCGGCGACATTCCCCGCCTGCTGGATATAGGACAATGCAATGATGCCTATTCCGCGATTCAGATAGCGGTAGCCTTAAGCCAGGCATTTGAATGCGGTGTTAATGATTTGCCGCTTTCCATGGTGCTTTCCTGGTATGAGCAGAAAGCTGTCTCCATTCTCCTTACCCTACTCTATCTGGGAATAAAAGATATTCGCCTGGGACCTAGCCTGCCGGCATTTGTCAGCCCCAACGTGCTGGATGTACTGGTGAAAAATTTTGATCTTAAACCGATTTCCACTGTGGAACAGGATCTCACTACTATTTTGGCTTAATATCCGTTATTATAAGGAAAAACCATAGGAGGTTATGATTATGGGCAAAGAAATTGATTTAGAAGAAAACGCCATACTACTGGCTAAAGCCGTATCAGCTGCAGGAGCTATAGAATACCAGGCTGATTCAGTTGTAAGTAAAACCCTAATTAACAAACCATCTGGAAACGTTACCTTATTTGCTTTTGATGCCGGGCAAGGCTTAAGCGAGCATACCGCTCCTTTTGATGCCATGGTATATATCTTAGACGGTACAGCCAATATTACTATTTCCGGTTCAGACCAGGTTGTAAAAACCGGTGAAATAATAATCATGCCTGCTCATGAACCTCATGCTCTAAAAGCAACCGAGAATTTTAAAATGATGCTGATTATGATTAAGTCCTGATCCGACTTGGACCGCAGAAGACGATAGCCCCTGTCTTCCGGCAGGGGCTATCTTTATTGGCAGTACTTGTTAGCAATGATTTTGGAGAAGGAGTGGGATTAATGCAATGGACCGAAGAAGCGCTGCAGGAACTCGAAAAGGCACCTGGTTTCATTCGCAGTATGGCCAAAAAGGCAGTTGAAAAAGCGGTTAAAAAAGATGGACGGCAGGAAGTAACCCGGGATGATGTTATAGCAGGACGGGAAAATTATATAAGCTTTGCCGAGAAAAAATCTTCTGATAAAAATATTACCCGAATCGCAGTAGTTCGTTGTGATACTGTATCGGAAGTATGTCCCGGGATAGCCTGCTTCAAGGCTTTTAACAACCGCCGCCAGCAATTTAAAGACTATGGTGACAATGTGGAAATGATTGGCTTTTTTACCTGTGGAGGCTGTTCAGGGAGGCGCGTATCTAGGCTGGTGGATAAACTGCTCAAGTACGACCTGGATGTCGTACATCTATCTTCCTGTATGACGCTGGATGATGATTATCTCCCCTGTCCTCATATAGATGAAATCAGAAAAACCATCGAAAGCAAAGGGGTTAAAGTAGTAGCAGGGACTCATCATTGAGTTGCACCGTAAACCGAATGAAGATTGAAGGGAGGTTCTGTTATGGCCGTGCGTACCATAGTTAGGATCGATGAAGAGTTATGCAATGGCTGCGGGGTTTGTATCAATCCCTGTGCGGAAGGCGCCCTGGCCTTAATAAACGGCAAAGCCAAGGTTATACGCGAAGAGCTTTGTGATGGGGCGGGATTCTGTTTGGGCGTTTGCCCTACCGGGGCCCTGTCTCTGGAGCAAAGAGATGCCCGGGATTTTTCGGAGCATGCCGTCAACGAGCATAAAAAAGGGATGAAAATAAACTATATTCCCCAGATTTGCAATTTTTGCCACACTACTGAGGAAGATGCCTATTTGATCGCTGTCAAAAACCAAGGTCAGGCTTTGTGGGTATGTACCCGCTGCCTGCCGCGTCTGATCCATGGCTAGTAAAACAGAAAATTAATTAAAAGTATAGAATATTCTACCCGAATTATGTTATACTTACCGTAAAGTAAAATAACTGGTTCGGTCAAAGCAATTCTGATGAAAATCAGATGCGTGGGACGGGTGAATCTAAGTCAGGCACAGATATGATGATCCGGTCGTGAGAATTGGCATACTGGGGTGGGTAGCCTTATTAAAGCTATCCACTCCTTTTTTGTCTCTATATGAGGAGGTGTTATTTGAAGTGCTTTTTAGATTAGAATGACTGCATATTTATCAGATTTCAAGGTAAATCCTATAGCTAACAAGGAGTTGAATGCATGTTTTACTTTTGGCTTTCCATAGCCATTTTTCTGATAACCTATGTTTTCATAATCTGGGAAAAGATCCATCGCAGTGTCGTTGCATTTGTGGCTGGCACTCTGGTTATCGCCTTAGGTGTAATTAGCCAAGAGATGGCTGTCGAAGCGGTTGACTTTAATACTCTATGGCTTTTGATCGCTATGATGATAATCGTTGGTATTACCCGCAAAAGCGGTGTTTTTGAATACCTGGCCATTAAGTCAGCTAAAGTGGCCCGGGGTAATCCCATGCTGATCCTGGTGCTCTTCAGTGTAATAACAGCGGTGGCATCTGCCCTGTTAGATAATGTCACTACAGTGTTGCTGATGGTGCCGGTAACCTACGCAATAACAGATCGTTTAGGCATTAACCCCATTCCTTTTTTGCTGGCTGAAATTCTATCTTCAAATATTGGAGGAACCGCTACCCTCATAGGTGATCCGCCCAATATTATGATTGGCAGTGCAACCAAGCTTGGATTTATGGATTTCGTAAGCAACCTGGCCTTACCAGTTATTGTTATATTAATTGTTACGATTATAATTTTAATGTTTATCTTCAAAAAAAGCCTGCATGCTGACGAGGATAAAATTGAACAAGTAATGGAGCTTGATGAATATGACAGCATTAAAGACTGGGGACTCCTAAAGAAATCTTTGCTGGTGCTGGCACTAACAATGCTTGGATTCATCCTGCACCAAAGTTTAAACCTGGAGTCAGCCACCGTTGCCCTTCTAGGGGCTGGCATACTAATGTTGATTACCGGGGTTGACCCAGCCGAGGCCCTATTAAATGTAGAATGGCCTACTATCGTCTTCTTTGCCGGCTTATTTATAATTGTAGGCGGCATGGAAGCTAATGGGGTTATTGAATACATTGCTCAGAAAACCCTGGATTTAACCGGCGGTAGTGAGATCAAAACCGGTATGTTTGTATTATGGCTGTCGGCCATCGCCTCGGCCTTTTTGGACAATATTCCTTTTACAGCTACGATGATTCCTTTACTGCAAAGTGTGGGCGAAATGTCACATATGCCGATGGAATCAATCTGGTGGGCCTTGTCTCTGGGAGCCTGTCTGGGAGGTAACGGTACCCTGGTCGGCGCTTCTGCCAACGTAATAGTAGCTGGGATTGCCGAACGAAATGGCACCCCCATTAGTTTTATCGACTATCTGAAGATTGGTTTTCCTTTAATGATTCTGTCCGTAGTGATGGCTATGGGTTATCTATATATTGCCTTCTGGATGTAATTGCGGACCTGAAACTAAATCCAAGGCATTCCAAAGAGGCTGGTATAACAATGTACCAGCCTCTTTTATATCATTTTCATTCCCCGTACTCCCTTGGGGATAAAAGCCCTAGAGACTTTGCAACGGATTTAAACTCAGTTTAAAAAACTGTACCCGCTACCTCTAAAAAGAAACAGTCTTACAATCTTAATAAAGATCTGAATTTTCCCCAGGACGGCAGCGCATTTCAATTAAGCTCATTTCTAATTTGTCCTTGGTATATTATTCCAGAGGCTTCCCCATTCTGTCTAGGAAACTAGAGTCAAATGCCTGAAACAGCACACTCTTTTGATATAAATATGGAAATACAGTTAAAATATGGTTGATTAAGAATCCTCGTCTTGATATACTGTAACCAATATAGTTACAACTTAGTCATGATGAAGAAAATTGGCTTAAAAACCTGCGAATCACCGAATGGAGGGAGCGATACCGATGGAAGAGTGGAAAAAGAGCAGTTGTACACTCTGTGCCCAGAATTGCGGACTGGAGATGATGGTGGAGGACAACCGTATCAAAAAGGTTCGCGGGGATAAGGATAACCCGCGCAGTCAGGGCTATTGCTGCCGAAAAGGATTAAGCATCGCCCATGCAATACATAATGCCGACCGCATTCATTATCCGATGAAAAAACTGGGCGATCATCATGAACGGATTAGCTGGGAACAGGCGATAAAAGAAATTTCGGAAAAAATGCTAGCCATCCGGGAGCAGCACGGTTCGAAAGCCTTTGCCTACATGGGAGGCGGGAGTAGCGGCGGCCAGATGGAAGTAGGCGTAGGCTTGCGTCTTTTGAACCTCCTTGGTTCCCGTTACTATTATTCACCGCTGGCACAGGAATTCTCCAATGTCTACTGGGTCGATGGCCGTATTGCCGGCAAGCAGGGTCTGATTACCCTTCCTGATCCGCATCGTGCCGATACCATCGTTGCGTGGGGCTGGAACGGCTGGATGAGTCATCAAGAGCCGCGTACCCGAGAATTGATCAAGGAAATCAAAGCTAACCCTAATCGCAGACTCATTGTTGTTGATCCCCGCCTTTCCGAAACAGCGGAACGTGCAGACATCCATTTGGCACTTCGTCCAGGTACAGATACCATGCTCCTTAAAGCTATGATACAAATCATTCTGAACAATAGATGGGAAGATAGGGCTTTCATCCAGGAACATGTTAATGGCTGGGATGAGCTTGAGCCTTTGTTCGAAGATTTTGATGCGAAGCGTGCTGTAGAGGAGGTCTGCGCACTCGATTATGCACTGGTAATCGAGGCAACCCGTCTGATAGCTCAGACAAAATCCTGCATCCATCAGGATCTCGGCATCTATATGAACCGCAACTCCACCATCAATAACTACATGCTGCACATCCTACGATCCATAACTGGCCGTTTTTGTGTGGAAGGAGGTCAAATGTATCCGGCTTTTCTCTTTCCCATGGGCGGAGACAGTGATGAACGTAACCCCAAAACATGGCGCACAGTCAAGCACAATATGTTCCCGATTATGGGGGTATTCCCGCCGGCAATTCTGCCGGACGAGATCTTAAATGACCACCCTGATCACATCAGAGCACTTATCGTCAGCTCCTGCAACCCCTTGCGCTCGTATCCCGATACACTGGCCTACGAAAAGGCATTTGAGGCGTTGGAGTTATCCGTTTGTCTGGAGATCAACTACAGTGAAACAGCCCGTCTTAGTGATTATATACTGCCGTGCCGCAGCTATATGGAAATGTATGATACAACCTGTTTCAATTTCTCCTATCCTGAACTCTTCTTCCAGATGCGGCAGCCGGTCCTGGTACCACTTAGTGATGAATCCAAGGAAAACGCAGCCATCATGCTTGAACTTATAAAAGCTATGGGCTTTTTGCCTGAATTGCCTGGGTATCTCTATGAAGCTGGCAAAAAAGGTATCACTTCATACCTGGGTGCCATGGGAGCGTTCATCAATGAAAATCCGCAGCACCTAAAAATTGTCCCCCTGATCATGGCTGAAACGCTCGGATATGCTCTTGGATCTGTGAATCAGGCTCTGATAGTCGGACTTTTGGTCGGCAGCAGCAAAGCCTTTAAGGTAGGTGCAGCTGCAATGGGCTATCCGACAGACCAAACCATGGTAGAGACAATCTTTAATGACATCCTTGCACATCCGCAGGGGCTCATGCTGGCGAAATTCCAGGGTGATAATTTTAATATGCTGCGTACTGAAGACAAAAAAATTGCCCTGAAGATTGAGGAACTGCTGGAACCGCTAAAAGCAGCCACCATAAACAGCGAACTTGAAAGCTTAACAATGCCTGCCAAATACCCGATGATTCTCCACTCCGGCCTCCATCATGAGACAGTTGCTAACACGAACATGCGCAATCCAGAGTGGAACAAATCACGACGCTGGGCAACAATGCTGGTCAACGAAGCTGATGCCGTCCGTCTAGGCCTGACGGACGGAGAAAAGGCACGTATTGTAACAAAGGCATCATCCGCGGAAATAGAAGTAGAAATAAGCCCGCGTGCAGCAGCCGGCTGTGTATATATCCGGCACGGCGGTGGATTGATCTATGATGGCAAAAAATACGGCGTCAATGTCAATGAGCTAGTAAAAAGCACAGACCGTGACGAGATGTGTACTCCTATGCATCGCCGTATCTATTGCAGAGTTGAGAAGCTATAAAATCAAAATAAGTTTGGGGACAGACCCTGAACTTTTTTCCCCTAAGCTGGCACCCAGCCTTTCCCCCGTTTTAAAACAGAGCAAATCAATAACGGAATCAAACCCCGGAAACTTTAAATTAAATAGCAGGATTCAAAAATGGGTTGATAATGTCGATTAGCTTAGCCCTGGATCTCAAAAAGGGCCATGTTTCAAATTATGAAACATGGCCTTTGCCCATGAAATCCTATGGTTATTTTCGCTGAGGTTTAATATACATTTGTATTTGGTTGGAAACGATTAAATAATCCACCGTATTTTCTGCTCAAAATCGGGAACCGGGAATACAGGGGGATCTGGCCAGGCAACTGGGTGCCCCAGCGGCGTAACCGCAACGATTTGTTTGTCATCGGGAATATCCAGAAGTTTGCGTAAGTTGGCCTCATCCTGCAGCGGCCCTGTCATCCAGCAAGTCCCCAGACCCAGGGCGGTAGCGGCCAGCAAGATATTCTCCATCGCGGCGCAGCCGCTCTCCAGGTGCATCCTGTTAACACCTGGAACGGGATCAGCATCGGCCAGCACCATGATAATGACCGGAGCCCCGCCATAGGTGCGGGAGTAGTTGATAAAAGACTCCCTGGCTTGAGGGTCTTCCCAGTCCCGGGTATAGCCTTCCGCAATTTTGCCGTAGCTTTCTCCCATAACCTGCTTCTTTTCTCCGCTAATTACCAGAAAACTCCACGACTGCAGATTGCGCCCCGAAGGTGCGGCGTGGGCTGCCTCCAAGATGGTCAAAATATCCTCGCGGCTGACCGGATCAGGTTTATACATGCGTACCGCCCGGCGCTTCTTTATAACCTCAAAAAATTCCATTTAACTCGCTCCCTTCAGAAAACATTTTGTAAACTTAAATGAAAATTGAGGACTTGCCATCCCCCTTGGCACACTATTTTTGCGATAAAGCGAATACCTCCCGAAGGAAACAAGTCCTCATGCAAAACAATGTATCAATTAGATGTCCATAATGCAACCATTCTCATTTAGTCTATCGCAACGGCAAGTAGCTTCTGAAACCCGTTTTGTTATTGGCTTTCACCTCTCACTAAACTGCGATTCTCCTCAGGCTTTCTTGTCCCGACTCAGCGAAAGACTTGGGGCATCTCAGACAATCGTATCGTTACCCTGCATACAAGGTACTTTTTTAAAGCTACCTTCATTACAGCTACCCCCTTAATTATAAATAGTTTATTGTTATGCTCTCCAATCCTAGTATAACCAGATTTTGAACTTCCTTTATCCGGGGAACATAGATTATTAATAAGTATACCTTTCCCTACCATAAATCCTCCATCGGTTGCCAAACATCCATCGGTGGCAATGATATGCAACCTGGTAATTGGTGATTGATTAATATACAAAATAGAAAATAAGTTGTATAAAAGTAATAATATTCAGAAAATTGAAACTTTACACAGGGGCTTGTCTCTGAGTATTATATAGGTATCCTAAAATAATATTATTGGTATACATTAACTGGGAGGTGATTGTAGGTTTAACTGGGATTGAGCTCTGAATACGAGAGATTTTTGGGGAGGTTTATCATGAAGAGAAAAATAATTGCTTTGTTACTTGCCTTGGTATTTAGTTTTACCTTTGTTTGTCCGGCACTGGCGTTTAACCTGGGCGGAAATGCTCTGCCTTCGGGTTCATCAGGAATAAGTCTTCCGGGGGTAGGAAATATCAGTATTCCTTCACTGCCATCAAGCCCATCTGGCGGCGGCTTGCCCAACATAAGCTTGCCATCGATACCGGGCCTTCCAGCGATTCCTGGTACTACACCAGCAACGCCGACTACTCCGCCAACAACACCGACAATACCGACTACACCTACTACTCCGCCTACAATTCCCGAAATTCCTGTGGTTATTCCTGATATTGGTTCCATTCCCGAATTGCCGACCAATGAGATCACCTTTGATGATGTCGCCAAGTTTATTCAATCCGATCAGTTTAAGCAGACCCTGGCTCAAATAATAACGTACATCCCGGAGAAAGACCTTAAAGAGATTCAGAAGTATGTACCGCCAGAGGTAATTAAGGCCCTGTACACCGGAATGATTACCAACAATCAAGCCAAGACACAGCAAGCCATGGATAAAATAATTGCCGGGCTCTTGCAGAAATATGCGCCTCAGATTGCCGCATATGCGGCCGAATCTTTGGCCGACCTGATGATAAGCCAGGGTTATCCCGGCACCAAGGATGAACTAAAGGCCAAATTGTATCCGGTTGTTCTGAGCGTTATTACCGGTCAAACCCCACCTGATACAGCCAAGATACAGGAGAAACTAATTGCAGCCGGGGTTGATGCTCAATTTGCCCCTTATCTGGCCTATGGAATCGCCCTGATGGCCTCAGACCAGATGATTGACATCATGGCTCCGGTAGTTGCTATGATAATCGTAGACCTAATTGGCAAGGTTATCGGAGTACCGATTCCGGCCAGTATAAAAGCCCAATTGGTGGCCAAACTAACTCCAATAATTGCCAAGATCATGAAGCAAGGCAAGACCGTCATAATTGACGCCAAGGCTATCAATAACCTGGATTCAATGTTGCAACTGAAGCCAGTAATCTTGAAGTAGTTACACGCAAAAGCAGCCCTGGGACGACCGCCCTCGGGCTGCTTTTTTAACCATACCCAATCCTTTTTAGTTAATCAAGTAATTAACTCGCACAATGTATTGATACTTAATATAACAATGCATTATTTTTGAGAAAATCCTCATAGTAACCTATTACCTAAGTCATCGATATAATCAGGCTGGTTCGAACCAGCAGTGGCTTCCAGTAATTCTCCTGCCTGTATAGCAATAAAACTTACCCTAATATACTCAGGTGTAAGCTTACCCATTTTAGGTGTTTTCGATCCTTATTTCCTTGATCAGCTTATTTACCGCCCGCTTTTCAATCCTGGAAACATATGATCTTGAGATCCCCAGTTTCTTGGCGATATCGCGTTGAGTTTCCTTTAAACCAGTAAAAATACCATAACGCATCTCGATGACTTGTCTTTCCCGGCGGGTTAGAGTATCTAATTTATCCCTCACCTTTTCCTCCTGCAGGCGAGCCTCAACCATTTCAACTATTTCGCTGTCTGTAGTCAAGATATCAATCAGCGATATTTCATTACCTTCCTTGTCATAACCGATGGGATCGTAGATTGATATCTCCGTTTTAAGTTTCTTGATATTGCGCAAATGCATAAGGACTTCCGTCTTAATGTCAATATCGTGCTTCGGCTAAAACCCTTATGGAATCGGCGATTCGATGATTAAAGGTTATTTTTATATTTACTCCGGGTAAATCACCTGGTTCATGGTAAGTGCCGTGTATCCTGCCGGATATATTTACTTGTGCTACCAGGCTTCGTACTATCCTTTTCTTGTCTTCAAACTCCAATTCATCAATATTTTCTAAAACTTGTTTACCTAGCTTTTTAAGTTTTTTGATATCGTTTCCGGATATACTGAGATTGGCCTCTTTTTTTATTTCCCCTATACGTTTCTCCAAGGATTCTTTACGTTGCTTTAACTGATATAGTTTGTTTTTAGTTCCGGCATCCAGTTCAGCCAGGCCAAGGGATATTACATCCAAAAGTTGCGCTCTGCCTCGTTCGGTTTCTGTCAGTTGTTTTTCAAGACGCTTGATCTCATTTTTATAATTATTATTACTCGGCAGACTTTGATTAATTTCGATTAAGAGCTTATCCGGATTAGATAATACCTCTTTTATTTCTTCCCATACTATTAATTCCAAACTCTCTGCATTAATGTATTTAGCGGGTTCACAACCCGGTATACGGTTAGTGGATTTTGATTTTCTACACGTATAACAACGTACTTTTCTGCCCCAATAATTAGCGTGAACTCCCCCCATAGGTGTACCGCAATCAGTGCAGGTAATTAATCCTGATAACAAATATTGCTGCTTGCCCCGCTTAGCCCATAGTCTTCTGGATTCTGCCAAAATCTCCTGGGCCTTTTCCCAAGTAGTCGTCTCCACTATTTGAGGCACCGGAATTATAATGGGGTTTTCGTGGTTTTTTAAGTAATGCCACTCCCCTTTATAAGCAGGATTCATAAGAATTTGTCTTACTACCTGTCGATACCAATACGTGTTCTTTTTAGTGGGAACTCCTCTTTCATTGAGTTCTATAGTGATTGCCGCAGGACTATAATAAGCTGTAAATCGTTCAAAAATATATTTCACTACTTCGGCTTCGTCTGGGTTTATTTTAATTCCGGTTCGGGGTTCGTAATCATACCCATACAGGCTGAAATTCATAGGGACACCGCCTTGGCGGGCTTTTTGATTTTTGCCGCGAATCATTCGTTCTTTGATTTTATCCCGCTCATACTCAGCAATAGCACCTTTCATACTGTAAAAAAGCCGACCTTCGGGGGTATCTTCCCAGGTAAAATCAAGAAATTCTAATTTAACATCGCCTTTTTCGAATTCTTCTGTCAGCAATAACTGGTATGATAATTTCCTGCTAAGACGGTCAGGATCTCTTAATACTACAGCATCAATCAGACCCTGGCTTACCTCGTTACGCAGATCCGATAAGCCCGGACGCTCTAATGTTGCGCCGCTATATCCTTCGTCTATAAATTTTACTATCTCAATAGCTCCCAGCTCATTAGCCCTTTGTATGCCGCTTTGAATTTGTTCATTAATGCTGTAGCCATGTTGGGCTTGATCTTCCGTGCTTACACGAGCATAAACCGCTACTCGCATTTCTTCTCTCCTTCGAGTTCTTTTTCTTTTTCCTCAGTAAACTTTTTAATAACGATATCCGCTAAAATCTTGTAGGCCTTTTTTTCGCCATCACCCCCGGTAAATACAAGATTAACATTTGGTCTTTTTCCTGGTATTACTATAGGTTTCTCTTCCAAGCCATCAACTCCTTTTTATTATAATTTTTATTAAATAATCAGGTTGTCTTATTAGCCCAAATAATGGTTATACGGGAAGACCTCGTTTAGATCATATTTGCCAGCCCAAAAGTGCCTCAATAATTTCCGTAGAAGCAAAAGACGCCACTTGTTCTATAGCCTCATGGGCAGCAAACTTTTTATTATTTCTATAGGCTCTATTCTCCGTACAAGCAGAATAGACATCAGCCGCAGCCAGAAGGATGCATAAAAATTCCGGTTCTTTCTGTTGCGGGTATCCCTTTCCCTCTGGACGTTCATGATGTTCTGCTACAAGCCGAATTATTGACTTTGGTATTTCTGGTAAAACGCTTAATAGTTGCGCACCGTCCAAAGGATGCTGCTGCATTTGTTTCCAGTCATCATCGTTTATCAGATAGCGCGGCTTCACGAACCAGTCCTTTTTCCAACTTGATTTACCCACATCATGTAAAAGAGCCGCGGTCAGAACATCCCTAACCTCTTTACCGGTTAAGGCCTTATCCGGTAAAGCATCAATAATTTTACCCACCGTTAAAAATACCTTGATCGAATGTGGTAACAAATCTGGACAACTTAAAAGCATTCTGGATATTTCCTGGGCAGAATCATTAACATCCGTTGACAAGAATTAACCCCCCTCTCTTAAAACCGCATATAAAAAAAGGCCCTGGAAATAAATCCAGAGCCTAAAAGAGTAAATTTTATAAGCTTACCAGCTTCTTGTTTGAATATAGAATCTCTGATGGATATTACCTTTGATGCTGAACGGCAGTACAATCTCTTTACGGGTGGTTCCCTTTTGACCAATAACTTTAATCTGATACATTCCGTCTGCTGGCCAGCGATTGGTTTCATAGATTTTTTCTCGTACCATATAGGTAACTCTAAAATCAGCCTTACTAGCATCGTAAGGCATGTTCAGGGTTTCAATTCCTTCTGCTACTGCCCGACCTGATTTTGTACAGGCAGCGTCCAGATAGGCCAACTCTGCTTTCATGCTGTCGATCTGGTATTTTTCGTTAGGCTTGCCCTTTCTGTGGGCATAAGCCTGGATGCGCATGTTGCGGCCCCGTTCACCTACTTCGGGAATAATTTGGCCTGTGATCTCCCAGCCTTCTGTAACGGTAAATGTTTTTTCTGCAGGTGCAGAGAATTGCCCCAAACTGTCTACTACAACCAATCTTACCGCCCATTGTCCTAACTCATTATCTGCCGGATATATCGGGAACATCAGCCATCGTTCCTGGGGCAGATTAAAGTTCCCGCCGTGAATTTGAGTATGGGTATCTGACCAATCCTGGCCCGGCTTCTTATACTGCCAATAAGCCCACTCCAGTGTAGAGCCAGGTGCCTCTGCTGTGGAGGCTCGTCCGTCCATCAGACTTATCTCGCCAGAATATACCGGGTTGGGTACGCTGATTCTGGCAATAGGAGGTTTGGCTTCATTGACTACAACTATTTTTTCAGCCGTTCCAGTAGCCCCCTCAGGATCTTTTACGGTCAGTTTAACTCTGTAAGATCCCGTATCCTCCCACGTATATCCAAAGGGATCTGGAGTTGTATGAATAAATATATCTGTCTGATCACTGGCTTTTTGAATTTCCCATTTATATTCAACGATTGGTTCGCCGTCCGGATCATAACTTTTATCTGTAATGGTAGTTGAAAGCTTAGTAAAAGTAGGATTTGGATTCACTATAAAGTCGGCAACGGGAGAACGGTTGACAACATTAAATGATTTGGTTTCTGTCCAATCTGACCAAGCTTCAAAAACATCTTGCACCCGCAAGCGGATCTGATACGTTCCTGCTGCTGCGTTGATCGCCGGTGGAACATTGTCATATCGGATATAGCTCTCCCATGTCCCATCGGGCTTCTTATACTGCCACTGCCAGCAGCGCAGGCCTTTCTGGTTTAAGGGATCGGTTGTAGCCTGGCTGATTGGATTATATAGGTCAGGATCATAACTGTTATCAATAATGCTTAATGGTACATTCTTGTTTACTGTGGTGTCCGTGATCGTAAAGCTTGCCACGGGTTTATAGTGAGCGATGATGGTAATGTATGCGTCCTGGTTCGACCATTTATTACCGGCCTTTTCATGTTCCCGGTAAGCTTCGGTGGTATTGGGACGATCCTGGGCCTTGCAGTATACTTTATAGGTTCCTGCCTGGTCAAAAGTAAGATCCAAAGTGGTTTGATTTTCCTCTGGCACAACCGTTTTACTGGTGTCATGAAGGGTAGATATATCTGCTTTTTCCACCAGCTCATAATCGCCCAGTTTATCGGGATCATGGGTAAATGACCAGGTCATCATTGTTGCCGGGTCTTCTTCGGGATCTTGATAATTGGCTCGCAAAGCAGCATCCTGCCCGACCAATACGATATTATCTGCCCCGCGATCCTCATCTACAGCCTTTATGATCTTTTTCGCCAGGTCGCTTAACGGGATGGACATATCATCAGCAGTTTGAATCCACCAGCCACCTTCGGGATTTTTCGCTATCATCTGCCCGGCCTGTGATTTAGTCAGTCCTGTAGGCGGTGATATAACTGCGAGTTTAAGGTTATGGGCCTGTAAAAGGGACACAATACTATCTTTTTGAGCCTCAAAATCCTTAAAACCATCTGTGTCTATAACGGATACTACGACATTACATTTATCCGGATCCCAATTATGATTCTCAATAGCTTGTTTGAGATACTGTAGACCTTGCAGCTGACTAAAAACGTGTGTTATGCCGTTGCTATCCCTCGTGTATAAGTACTGGGTATTGTTGCTGACATATGTGTATGGGATGCTTGCCCCTACTTGCTGCCCGTTATTAGGATTCAGTAACTGAATCTGACCATCCGCGCAATATACTACTAACCCTAAGAAATAGGCCGGTGCACCAATTGTGCCTCCCGGTTTACTCCATAGCAGCATACCATTTGGGTCATAAAATCTCAATTGACCGTCCAAAACGGCAAAACGTTGATCTGACATAGTACCGACAACTCTACCACCAGGGATTCTAATATTAGTATTCCTATCATCGTTTACTTGACCAGGAGATAAAGTCATTATTACTGCACCAGTAGTGGCATTGTATATTGTCCTAAAATGTTGATACCAACGATTATTGTAACCAACAGAAGTAAAAGCACCCTGAATCCGCTCTACACCAAACAGATGTTTATTAACGGGAAAAGAAAAAATTTTATCGGCACAATTAGCAGCTCCATCAGTTCTGTTTACCGGCCCTAAAGGAGTTGTGAAAGAAGTATTACTGTTTATATTAATAGCATTAAAGTAATATATGTTAGAGTCAGAGTATTTTCCGGAGGTTTGCTTACCTGCAGTAACCCCTAATATACCATTAGCTGCATTTACATCAAGCGTGAAAAAAGGACCGTACCACTTCTCTACAGGACCAAATACCCCAGGGTAAATGTTAGACAAAGACTTAATATTTTCGATAGTCCCGTTAAGCTTATTGATAACGACTAAAACAACTTGTCCATTTTGGGAACTGAGACTTTTGCATAATTCAAAAAAATATTCGAAAAAAGATAAGTCAAAGCTATCTGTTATAATTAGCAATAACATTTATTACCATGTTGGCTAAGATATAACAGTCAGACTATGACAATTTCCGAAAAAGGACATAGTACCCCCTTCAAAGTATTTTGTTCTTTTAAAACCCGATAGATTTAAGTTATGCAGCCAGCGACTGCGTATTGCTATCT
>NZ_CGIH01000025.1:54994-62932 GCF_000983115.1 Syntrophomonas zehnderi OL-4 | reverse complement strand
GCTTTACGGGCAGACCTCCATTATCATCACATCCAACAAAGGCCCGGAAGAATGGGGTGATATTCTGGGTGATCCGGCCATTACAACCGCTATTTTGGATCGTTTAATCCACAAAAGCGAGGTTATTCATCTAACTGGCGACAGCTATCGTCTGAAGCATCGTCAAACCATTTTTGGTAACAATTAGGTGTCCAAAATTATTTAACGTTTTTTGTTCAAAACTACTTGACGGTTACAACCTGTTCATATGATGAACAATCCACTATGAAAAAAGTTAAGTAAAGATGGATTTGTTACAATTAAGTTAGCCAGTTAATTGTGATTGGGAAAAGGCGGGAAATATATGTGTGAACAGGAATTTTTGGTTTTCAAAGCAGTTGCTGAAACGAAAAACATTACCTCGGCAGCCAAACGGCTACATATCAGTCAACCAGCTGTAAGCCTTCAAATCCAAAACATTGAGCATCACTACGGAACCAAGTTTTTTAACCGTAGCAATAAAGGCGTAACTTTGACTAAAGCCGGCCTCATCTTTTATGACTATGTCTGCAAGATGCTGGAAACGCTTGATGACGTATTGCAAGAAATCAACCAATTATCCGATGATCACCGTGGCGAGGTTAAAATCGGAGCGACATTAACTATTGGAGAATATCTAATTCCCAACATCCTAGCCTGCTATTATGAAATACAGCCCGAAGTTGATTTTAAAGTACGCATTGCTAATACCGAAACAATTGCTCGGGATGTATTGGAAAGGAAAGTACGTATCGGTTTAGTTGAAGGACCGGTGCCTGAACACAAGGATCTTATAACTGAAAAATTCTGGCATGATGAATTGGTTGTAGTAGTTCCTTATCATCACTACTGGGCTGCTAGAGGCAGTGTTACGCTTAATGAGTTATCTAAAGACCGAATGATCCTGCGGGAGGTTGGTTCAGGAACGCGCAAGGTCTTGGAGATTTCTCTTAAGGAAAAAGGATTTGATATATCCGATTTTAATATATCTATGGAATTGGGAAGTACTCAATCGATTAAACAGGTCGTTGCGACCGGTATGGGTTTTACAATTATTTCCGCTTTGACTGTCCGTAAAGAATGTGAGGAAAAAATTCTAAAGGCCATCAGGATTCAGGATTTATATTTGGGTCGTGACTTAAATATTTTAACTAATGCCAATAATACTAAAACCAAGGAAGAACGTTACTTTATTGATTTTTTGCATAACCGGGATGCCATAGAAAAGGTTTTAATGTTCCCAGATAGATATTGATTTCAAAAGGGGAATAGTAAAATGAAACAGGATTGTCAGATCGCCTTAGTACAGATGGACTCAGCTGCTGGAGATATCGAACAAAATATAAACAGTATTTTGAATACAACCAATCAGGCCGTTAAGATGGGTGCTCAGTTTATTGTTTTCCCGGAACTGGCCTTGTCTGGGTATTGTCCCCAAATTATAAGTGATCTGGCTATAACCCTGGACAATCCTGCAATAAAGCTGTTGTCCAAGACGGCTGTAGATTCGCAGGTTACGTTACTGGTCGGTTTTCCCGAATCCTCCGATGATCTTCTGAAACCTTACATATCCCAATTAATAGCGTTGCCTGACGGTAGTTTAGAGGTATATCGCAAGGTGCATTTGGGACGATCAGAGAAAGAATGGTTTACAGCTGGCGATGAACTGCCAGTTTTTACTAGCCACGGGGTAAAATTTGCGGTGGGAATCTGCTGGGATTGGCATTTTCCGGAATTGGCAGCGGTTTACTCACTGAAGGGAGCTGAGGTATTGTTTGCCCCTCATGCTTCACCAAGTATTTCCGGCGACCGTTTAGAAATTTGGAATAAGTACATGCCGGCAAGAGCCTATGATAATACTGTATATTTAGCAGCCTGCAATATGTGCGGATCAGACTACATGGGTCGAAATTACAGCGGCGGTTCGGCGGTATGGGGACCCAAGGGTGAAACTTTAGCCAAGTATAGTAATAATGTAGCGAATATATTATGTGTAAATTTGTCTGCTGAGCGGCTCAATAAACTAAGAGTCAGAGAACGAACGTCAATGAAAGATAGTTTTTTTTTAGCTGACCGCAGGAAAGAATTGTATCAAATTTTGCTTGAACTGGATATTGAACCGACGCCCCAAGATTCTTAACAATAATTCAGGAAATTGACATGAAAAAAACAAATCAAACTTTTTGGCATTTCTTCACTTCAATGAAAACCGGAATAATTATACTGGGCTTAATCGTGCTCGTTGCTGGGCTTGGAACATTCATATCGCTGGATGTATATTCTTCAGTATGTTTTAAGCTGTTGTTGGGTATTCTTTGTATCAATATAATAGCCTGCAGTATTAGCAGATTTAAGGGTCTTCGTAAAAGGATCCATCATCCGCCTATACCACGAAATATAAATGCTGTTCCGCATAAAATCTGCTCTTCTATAACAGGCACAAACGATGACTTGTTTTGTAACCTGGAAAAAAATCTAAGGTCGCGCGGATATCGTTTCACCAGTGCTGAAACAGATGACGGCTGGGCCTTTGTTGCCCAAAAATACCGCTTTGGATATTGGGGGGCTTACATCGTTCATATCGCCTTTGTCATCATTATCATTGGTGCCATGATGGGAACTCTTGGATTTTCCGGCGGTTTCATGGCATTAAAGGGTGAAGTAATAAGTTTTAACCAAATACCTCTTAATAAAGGCTCGGCGACTAAAGATTATGAAATAAAAATTAATTCGATTGAAGACCGTTATTTAGCCAATGGCGAGCGTGACAACTGGTATACGAATATAAGCATATTACGGGAAGGCAAGGAGCTGGCTCGCGGAAATACTTCAGTCAACCATCCTTTTTCATACGATGGGGTTAAATATTATCAAAGCAGATATGCTGATTACGCGCTAATTGTTATAGAAAAGAATAACATCAAACAAGAAGAATTGGTTATGCTTGGGCAGACCTCAAATGAAAAAGAAATAAGCAATGAATTAAGCCACCGCTTTAAACAAAGGGTTGATAAGAGCGACCTATATGTTAAAGGCCTTAAATTACAGAATAGACCGATCGTTTATTTGCAGATATTTGTAACTGATAAAGGGGAACCAAGCGTTGTTAATCTTACTCCCGGACAAAACAGATTGGTATTTGATGAATACAAAATAACCCTGTTAGAATTGACCAATGCCACCGGTTTGGAGATTAAATCTGATCCAGGAGTACCAATTGTTTGGCTGGGCTCAGGGACACTGCTGTTAGGATTAATTATTTCCTTCTACTGGCGTCCTTTATTGGTTTCTGGTATATTCACACCCCAGGATCGCTCAGGGACTTTATTGATGGGTATGTATGCTGGTAAAACGATCAAACAAAACGAAGCCGAGTTTAATGGAATTCTCAAAGAATTGCAGAGAATTAACTAGCAACATATCTGATTATGGCAGGAGAGTGGTCAAAATGAATCAAACATTACATATTCTAACGAGTGCCGGCCTTTATATAACACTTTTCGCCTATTTTATTGCAATGGTTTTTTATTGGTTCCAGCTAATCACTAAAAACAAGTTGAATGGTCAGTTAGCAACGGCATTTACAGTAATTGGCTGGGTGGGAAATACTATTATATTAGTCGCTCGAACAATTTTAGCCCACAGATTGCCCTTAGCCAATGGATACGAATTCATCCTGACATTTTGTTGGGGAACGGTTTTAATATATCTGTTTATACAATTACATTATAGACTCAAAGAACTAGGTGCATTCGTGATGCCGATTCCGTTTTTGCTTTTGAGTTTCGTTGTAATAACCATGGGTTCGAATGAAATGATAGTGCAGGCAATTCCGCCGGCTTTAAAGAGTAACTGGCTGACTTTACATGTGCTTACCGCCATATTCTCTTATGGGGCTTTTGCAGTTTCCTTTGGTTTGGCAGTGTTATATCTTTTCAAGGCTCATTCGGGTACTAGTTCAGTTATAAAAGCATTCGTATCACGAGTCCCTGATATAGATATTCTGGATGAACTATCTTATAAGATAATATTATTCGCATTTTCATTCCTAACCCTGGTAATCATTACCGGAGCAATCTGGGCAGAATATGCCTGGGGTACTTATTGGTCATGGGATCCCAAAGAGACATGGTCTCTGATTACATGGATCATCTATGCCGTATATTTACATGCCCGCTTAATGCATGATTGGAAAGGAAAGCGGGCTGCGTGGCTGGCTATAATCGGTTTTGCCGCCGTCCTTTTTACCTTCTTTGGGGTAAATTATTTCCTCCCTGGTTTACATTCCTATGCCTAGGTAGTTTCATTATTATGATGACTTAAGGAATTTTAAAAAGTTTTTAGTAAAGCATCTTCTTTAGTGCCTTGTACATAGAAGATGCTTTTTTAAAATATTCTCTCCGAATAATCCCATGAGCCTAGTGTAGAATATAACCTTTCTCTTTAATCTCCTGTTATTTGCATTTTTCGCCAGAAAGTAGGGGGTTAATTTAGCACCATAAATATTTGCTAATGGTGATTATTAATTTATTATATTATTCTAACATCTTGTCCTGTGTTATATTTCAATTAAGAACAAGCGATAAACTTAGGAAAGTGACTGCGTTACAAAATACATAAAACGAATTTTAAATATAATTTATGCTGCCACGTTCAAAACCCTTAAAGGATGAGTATTAATGAGACCAGCGATAAGAGCACCACACAGGTGTTTGGGCAATACTACCATAACACTGGGTAAGCAGGAAAGATAAAAATTTAACAGGGACTAACGATGAATTATCGAAAATGAAGGGCGGTTAAAAGAATTGAATATTGTTGTTACCAAACACGCGATCAAAAGATACCGTCAACGTATGTTCGATTATTATACTCCAAATGAGAATATTGTTAAATTACTACAGAATATTGTTCGCTATGGAAAAAAGGTATATTTTCGTCCTAGCAGTCGTGGTTATTGCTTTGAAGTCACGCATAAAGGTATCTCTGTAGTAGTAATCTATGAGACCAAAGGAGTAACCATAATTACTTGCCTGGGCGATAAAACATATAGAAATTGGGTAAAGAACAAAGAAAACAAGACTTGTTATAACAGACTGCATTATCCAGAAAATGATAACTGGGTTAATGAGTATATGAATATGTGCAAACAAGGAAATCAACATTAATCCCTCTCAATATCCGGATAAAATCACTTAAGCTGATTCTATCCGGAATTTCTTAGTTTTTGCTGTACCATATGCTTATGAATAAGACAACATAAAGTGCCAGTAGTCCAATAATACCCTAAAATACAGAAAACCTTAAAGTGCTTCGGTTATCCAGAAGGGCTCAACATTTATTGAAGCTCCCCTTGGGAATAGCCATTGGCAACCGGCTAGCAGACTAGACTAAATGTGAAGTACAAGGCGATACAAATAGTTCAGCAAACCCATGAATATGTGCCTAATAATTTATAAAGGAGAATGACGAGTGGAGAGAAAAAGAGTATTAGTAAGCGAGAGGATAGCTGAGGAAGGACTGGAAATGCTTAGAACAGAGCTCGATGTTGATTTCAGAGACGACATCTCCCGTGAGGAACTATTGTCGGTTATTGATCAGTACGATGCCCTCATAGTTCGAAGTGTTACCAAGGTCAATGAAGAATTAATCAAAAGAGGTACCCGGCTTAAGGTTATCGGACGGGCTGGCAACGGAATAGACAACATAGATGTAGATGTATGCACCCGATATGGCATTATTGTGGCCAACACTCCGGATAGCAACACTGTATCAGCGGCTGAGCAAACCATCAGTCTTCTGTTATCCTCGGTTCGCAATACAGCTTGGGCCAATGATGTGCTTAAAGGCGGGATCTGGGATCGCAAGCCTTTCAGGGGGACTGAACTATATGGTAAAACAGTTGGTATTATCGGTCTGGGTCGTATTGGCTCAATGGTAGCTACTCGCTTAAAAGCTTTTAACATGAATATTATTGCCTACGATCCCTATATCGCCGATGAACGGTTTGAAAGATTTGGGGCAGAAAAGAAGAACTCGCTTGAAGAACTACTGGCAGAAGCAGATGTTGTTACGGTTCATACTCCCAAAACTAAAGAAACTATACACATGATTGACGAGAAGGCCATTGCCCTGACCAAAAAAGGTGTAATTCTGGTAAACTGTGCTCGAGGCGGCATTTTTAAAGAAACTGCTGTAATAGAAGGCTTGGAAAATGGTAAAATTGCCAATGTAGCCCTGGACGTATATGAAAAAGAACCCGCCATTGACAACCCGATATTCAAGTATACCAACGTGGTTTGCACTCCACATCTGGGTGCAGATACGTTTGAAGCTCAGAAGAGAGTCGGGGAAAATATTGCTGAACAGGTTCTTCTGGCACTTAAAGGCGAAATTGTTCCCAATGTAGTAAATCTGCCTGCAGTTTTACCTGAGGAATTAAACTATTTGCGGCCCTATATTACATTGGCAGAAAAAATGGGCAACATTTATTATCAGATTGAAAAATTACCCATCAAACGGGTAGAAATTACTTACAGTGGACCTATTACTGTTAATGAGACAGAGATGTTGACCATCGGCTTTTTGAAAGGAATACTGGAACCTGTTTTATGGGAAAAAATAAACTATGTTAATGCTCGCCTTCTGGCTGCGGAAAGAGGTATCAAAGTTTATGAGCGTAAGGAAAAACAGAGTGCCAAACCCTTCAAGAATATGTTAACTATTAACATATTCAGTCAGCATCATGAGATGGAGATCAGCGGAACACTTTCTCGCGCTAGGAATCCAATACTGGTAGATATAAACGGCTACGAAACTGAGGCAAATCTGGAAGGCTATGTACTTATGCTGCAAAATGAAGATCGCCCCGGAGTCATCGGGCCATTGACCACTACCCTAGGCGAAGCAGGAATTAATATTGCCTCCATGAAAGTGGCCCGTCAGACTAAAGGACAAACTGCTATAATGATTCTCAATGTAGATAACAATGTTGAAGAAGAAGTATTAAAGCAGCTCGAGCAAATAGACGGTCTAATCGGTACCCCTAAACTTTTAAAGTTTTAGTAATCGTTATAACCACCCGCACTCTTGTTACTGAGAAAGAATAAGCTAGGTGTGATAAAATTGAATCTTAGACAATTGGAATTATTCTCTCTGGTTGCGGAAATTGGCAGTGTTACTAAAGCTGCCAAACAGGTTTACATGAGTCAGCCGGCAGTTAGTCAAGCTATAACTGATTTAGAAGACAAATTACAAGTACGTTTATTTGAACGTATGAACCATAGGATGCTGCTGACAAGTGCTGGCGAAACACTGTATCAGTACAGCAAAAGAATACTTAGTCTGATGGAAGAAGCAGAAAACACTATGCAGGATATAGCCAATATACGTATGGGAAAACTGCGTGTTGGTGCCAGTACAACTATTGGTATATACTTACTGCCACATCTTTTAGGTGATTTTCAAACTCAATACGAAAATGTAGAACTCCAATTTTTCATTGACAATACATCGGTAATTGAAGACATGGTCATGGATAATACGATTGATATTGGTTTAGTGGAAGGACCTATCCATTCTAAGGATATTACGGTTAATCATTTGTTGGTGGACAAATTATTTTTAATTTGTTCGCCAAAACACAGATGGGCCCTTGAGAACAAAAAAAGCATTAAACTTGCTGAATTGGTTGATGAAGTACTTATTTTCCGTGAATCCGGCAGCGGAACCCGTGAAGTTATTGAGAATGCCTTAAGTAATCATAAAGTCAAGTATAAACCCAAGCATGTTCTCAATAATACAGAAGCCATTAAAAACGCTGTTATTGCCAATATTGGCATTGCTTTTCTTCCGCAAGTGGTGGTAGAGAATGATATAAGGGCAGGGCATTTAATACAAGTTGATATAGAAGATATTGTT
>NZ_CGIH01000025.1:0-54984 GCF_000983115.1 Syntrophomonas zehnderi OL-4 | reverse complement strand
GTAGAGAATGATATAAGGGCAGGGCATTTAATACAAGTTGATATAGAAGATATTGTTTTTACGCGAGATTTTAATATTATTTTTCACAAGGATAAATACCATTCGGCATCATTAAAGGCCTTTATAGATTTTTGTTGTTCATATATAGAAAAGCGTAACAGAAATGTTTAAAACCAATACCTATAACCGACTAAGAAAATATACCTATAGGTGCAATGTAGCTGCTAACGATCAGGATATTACTAAATACTTATGTGGCTATAAATAAACTATATTATCCATAAATCTTTTCTGTGTCATATTCACTTTAAGAAGATGTTAGTGCAAGTATATTAAATATACTGCCCCTGCCTGCCTGAGCTTGCGGAACAACTAAAAAACTCCGATTTGGATATAGAAAAGCGTTGGAAATTGATAAAAAACAATTGACTCAGATCTGTAATGCAAGCAGATCGTGACGAAGTAGGGGAGCTGATCAGGTAATGTATGTTCTCCTTGCGGGAATTAGCCATCATACAGCTTCGGTCGAAATTAGAGAGAAATTTGCTCTAACTGATCTGAAAATGAAAAATTCCTATTGCCAATTTAAAAAATATGAGGTTATTGAAGGAATAGTAATTATTAATACCTGTAACCGTACTGAGTTGTATGCTTCTGCTCGCAATATCGTAGAAGGACAGGAAGTTCTGAAATCATTTATGATGGAA
This sequence comes from Syntrophomonas zehnderi OL-4, assembly GCF_000983115.1. Classification (GTDB taxonomy): domain Bacteria; phylum Bacillota; class Syntrophomonadia; order Syntrophomonadales; family Syntrophomonadaceae; genus Syntrophomonas_B; species Syntrophomonas_B zehnderi. The sequence goes on along the minus strand of NZ_CGIH01000025.1, from coordinate 54,277 downwards.
TATTCAGGTATTTCAGAGGAAGAATTCTGGCAATATTGCTATCTGCAAACGTGTTACGAAGCTATTGCTCATCTGTTCAGGGTCACTTCCGGCCTGGATTCCATGATCCTGGGGGAAACCCAGATTTTGGGGCAGGTAAAGGATGCCTATCAAAAGGCTCAGGAGTTTAATGCTTTAGATAAAGTATTAAACGCTCTCTTTCAGAAAGCTCTATTTGTTGGTAAAAAAGTTCGCACTGATACCAGAATTGATCAACATTTAGTATCAGTAAGCGGTGCGGCAGTTGACCTTGCTCAGAACAGATTCGGTGACCTCCAGGATAAAACCGTACTCGTAGTGGGAGCTGGTGAGACCGGCGAATTAACCACCCGGCACCTTATGCTAAATGGGGTTAATTCAGTTATTGTTTCTAACCGTTCTTATAGAAAAGCAGAACAAATGGCAGCCCTATTTAATGGGAAAGCGGTACGTTTTGATGAAATGGAGTACGAGTTACAGAATGCTGACATCGTAATCAGCTGCACAGCCGCTAACCATTGTGTAATCCGTGAAGATAACTGTGGTGACATACTACGCAAGAGGAAAGGGTTCCCTATTCTATTTATTGATATAGCGGTGCCTCGGGACGTGGAAGTCAGTTTAAATGAGATTGAAGGGGTTTATATATATGATATTGACGACCTACAAGATATAGTTAACGCCAGCTACCACCAGCGATGTCGGGCATCATGGATGGCCGAAACTATAATTGAAGAAGAATTAACGGAATTTAAAAAATGGCTGGAGACGCTCTATGTCGTTCCGATAATTACGGCTTTAAAAAAATATGGCGAGACGATAAAACAAAACGAATTAAAAAGGGCTTTTAACCGATTAGGTAAAGTTTCCGAAAGAGAACAGGTAATTTTACAAAGCTTAGCGGCTTCCATAGTTAATCAGCTATTGCGCAGTCCCATTGTGAAGTTAAAAGAAATGGCAGCTAGTAATGAAGTACAGCTGTATCCCCAGATGGTAATGGAATTGTTTGCTCTAAATTTAAATGAGGAAAAAGAGAAAGATTATACAAACTTCGAGGTTGGAAAACCGGGGTAGTAGAGAACCGAACCCGAGATAGCCTTAGGGGTGTTAAAATATATTGGAGAGAATAAAATGTCATCGCTGATTCGCTGTTTCGGATCTTTACCAAAGCGAAAAATCGTTCTCATTCTACATTATTGCCGACAGGGAGATGAAATTAATCCCCCTGTCCTTGGGTATTTTTACAGTATTTTGGCTATAAGATGAAGTAACTTAGGAGTGCCGATCTCTTCCAGATCATATCTTACCCTTACGGCCGGTTTATTGATGGACATGATGCGGCGCAGATCTATAGGGGTACCGATGATCACCATTTCGGCAGGCGAACTATTAATGGTTCGTTCCAGTTCTGCTATTTGGGTTTTGCCATAGCCCATAGCTGGCAGGAGATTTGATAGATGATTATATTTTGCAAAGGTTTCGCGGATACTACCTACCGCATAGGGGCGGGGATCGATCAGTTCTGCAGCCCCTAAATCCTGGGCGGCGATACTGCCTGCTCCATAAGCCATTTCCCCATGAGTTAGGGTGGGACCATCTTCAACCACCAGCACCTTCTTGCCCTTTATGGATTCGGGCTGTTCAACCGTAATCGGTGAATTAGCCAGGATTATTTCTGCACCCGGATTGCTTTTTATCACAGCTTCCTTGACAGCCTCTACCCAGGACGGCTCGGCGGAATCAACTTTGTTGATGATAGCGATATCAGCCATACGCAGGTTGGTTTCACCTGGATAGTAGCTGGTTTCATGCCCGGCGCGGTGGGGATCAACGATGACAATATGCAGGTCAGATTCATAAAAAGGCAAATCATTGTTGCCGCCATCCCAAAGAATGACATCTGCCTCGGCTTCTGCCTGGCGTAAAATAAGCTCATAATCAATCCCGGCATACACAACGATTCCCGCATCGATATGGGGTTCAAACTCTTCTCTTTCTTCAATAGTACATTGGAACCTATCTAAATCTTCATAGCTGGCAAACCTCATAACTACTTGTTCTTCCAGATTGCCGTAAGGCATAGGGTGGCGGATAACCGCTACCTTTTGACCCGCATCGGTCAGCAGTTTGCTGACATAACGGGTAGTCTGGCTTTTTCCGCTGCCAGTCCGTATCGCGGTAATGGCTATCACTTTACGCTGCGATTTAAGCATGGTGTTTTTGGGCCCCATGATCCGGAAATCAGCCCCAGCAGCATTAACCACAGCCGACTTATGCATGATATAGTCGTAGGAAACATCACTGTAGGCAAAAACCACTTGATCAACGTCATACTTCTTGATTAATTCCGGAAGTTCCTCTTCAGCATAAATGGGTATACCATCTGGGTATTTTTCTCCAGCCAGGGAAGGGGGATAGACCCTGCCCTCTATGTCTGGAATCTGAGCTGCGGTAAAGGCTACCACCTGGTAAGCCGGATTATTTCGAAAATAGCAGTTAAAATTATGAAAATCCCTGCCGGCTGCACCCATGATAATTACACGATCCACTTTATTTGCCACCTCTCCAGTTTTAAAATAATGTATCTATAAGCTAAGCCTCCGTGGGGCAAAACTTTCTTTATGACTATTATTATTTCTATAGTTTCCGGTTAGCGTCCCGTATCCCAGGAAAAAACCTGGATATCGTGCCGGTTCTGCCAGCCCTGTCGCTCGTAAAAGGCTGCGGCGGTGGGGTTATCACGCAGAATAAAAAGATGCATTTTGCGAGCTCCCAAGGTCTGGAGTTCCAGTATGGCCCGGTTTAAAAGGGTCTGACCATAGCCTTTGCGCTGGTAGTCCTGATGTACTGCCAGGTGATAGATATAGCCGCGACGCCCATCAAAACCAGCCAGGACAGTTCCAATCAGTCCTTCCGCATCTCTTATCACCAGACAGGTGGAAGGATTGCGAGCCATAAATAGCTGCAGGGATTCTTCATCATCACCCTGTCCTATTCCCAGACCGGGAATACCCTGCCAAAAATGCAGCATGGCGGCGGCATCATCAGGTCGGGCCTGATCAACTTTGTAATCTTTATGAGCCAGCATCTCCTGTCCTCCCCATTGCTTTCCAGCTAATGCCAGGGTGTTTTCCCTATCAATAAGATATACACCTTCTTATATTTATAATCAAGGCCTTTTGCTTTTTTAAGCACTGCCAAAAAGTTTTCCGCTCTAAGCAGATCAGGTTTATATTTGACCGCTTTTTTAAAAAAGACCAGCCTGTTTCCAAAGGCTACAGAAAAAGTAAGGGGGCTACCTTAAGGTTAAGGATTGCCTGTCATAGTCTATTGCCTCTTAATACCAGGCAAGATTATGCAAACTGATTCAGAGCAATTAATACCGGATCCCATACCGGGCTGAAGGGCGGGGAATATGCCAGATCCATATCAATGAGCTGCTTTACCGTAGCACCGGTGGTTATGCTTGCTGCCAGGGTATCAATCCTTTTGGCTGCTCCAGAAAAACCGACTATCTGTCCTCCCAGAACACGAAGGCTATTATTGTCTACGGTTAACTTTACATGGATATCACCTGCGCCAGGATAATATCGAGCAGCCGTTTTGGCGCTGATGGTACGGCTGCTGACTTCAAATCCTAGGCGAGTACATTCATTTTCACTTAGACCCGTGCGTGCCATTTCCAAATCCAGAACCCGGGCAATGCCAGTACCTAGTACACCCGCAGACCTAGCATTGCCGCCGCCAGCATTCTCCCCAGCTATTTTCCCTTGCTTATTGGCGGTAGTTCCCATAGGTATATAGACTTCCTGACCGGTGAGCAGGTGATAGGTTACAGCACAGTCACCAGCTGCATAAATACTATCTGCACTGGTTTCCATCCGTTCATTTACCCGAATAGCGTTTTTTACACCTAGGGCCAAACCTGCCTCAGCAGCAATTTCCGAATTAGGGATCACACCGGTGGATAACAAAACGAAATCGCAGTCTATGTTTCCTTGTGAGCTTTCCGCTGCGCAGACTATCTTATTCTCACCGACCAAACCGTTTATATCAGTTGAAGTGAGAACGCTTACTCCTTTACTTTCCAGATAATCATGTACGATCTGTGCCATATCTTCATCCATATTAGGAACGATGTGCGGCGCTCTTTCGACCAGGATAACCTCACAACCGTGCAGAATCAGGTTTTCAATCATCTCCAGTCCTATATAACCGCCGCCGACCACCAGTGCTTTCTGGGGCTGCATTTCAGCAATATAGCGGCGAATATTCAAGCTATCATGAATCGTACGTAGAGTAAAGATGCCGTTTAAATCCAGGTTTTTAAGCGCAGGAACAAAAGGTCGGGCACCAGTAGCAATTACCAAGCGATCATAGCTGGTTGCAAAGATTTCATCGTTATTCAGCCGCTGCAAAATCACGGTTTTATCAGCTGGTTTAATCTGGATGGCCCTAACCGAAGTTTCCACCGCTATATCCTGCCGAGCAAATTGCTCCGCCGTTTTGGCAATAAGGTCTTGTTTTGCAAGGATTACATCTCCAATGAAATAGGGCAGACCACAGCCAGCATAGGATATAAACTCATCATCAGTATACACCTGTACCTCAAGCGCAGGATTAACCCGCTTAGCTTTGCTGGCGGCACTCATTCCCGCCGCAACTCCACCTATTACGACTAATTTTTCTGCCATTATAAATACCCCTTTCGAGATCTTATTACGCATAAGATAATTCTACCATAGGTGCCAGGTACTTATGGTAGAAAGTTATACTAGCCAAGGTGACGACCCTTATGCTAACCTTCCGCAAACCTTGTCTAAGTAGGTAACGTAATTTGAAACCTAGCTACCCTGATAGCTTGAAGGAGTACCCGCCAAGGGGAAGTCCTCTTGGCGGATACAAATTTTCAATTTAATTGAGGAAGCAAAAAGAGTGCCTCGTTTGAATATAGTCTCGTTTGGATTGTTTTATGCAGGGTTTATCATCTCCAGGAAGGCTTCAATGCGTACCTTTAAGCTTTCGCGGTCAGAGATGGAGTAGTCGGTTTCAATATGGAGAAAGGGGAGTTCAAGTTGGTCTTTAACCAGGCGTTCTATATGATAAGATTCTACATTGAACGTATGGCAGGCCTGCCAACTCAGATCAATAACCCCATCTATTTGGAAATCAAAAATCATTTCTTTTAAAATCCGTAGCCTTTCGGGATTAGGGGACATTATGCTGCACGGGATACTTAGGTACTTTTCGGCCAGCAGCAGAATGGGATCACGTGTGTCCTCCTCATCAATATATAACAGGTTACCTCCGTAGCCGTTACAATTTTGCATAGTTACCACAATGCCCCCGAGTTCTTCCACTAGAGCCACTACTTTTTCGCTGCCTAGTCCTACTGGGCAGCCAGCAAGCAGTATACGCGGTGAATCTGTATTTCCAACGTGGTAACCAGATAAAGCCTTATCCCGAATTTCGGTAGTTAATTGCTGTATTTGTCCCATGGTTTTCCAGCGATCGGCTGCGAACATAGTTTGAAATGAAACATTCAGCAGATCTAGTCCAGATATAAGTGCGGGGCGGTTAAAGTTTAATTCATATAGTTCCCGCAAGGTACGGGCTTCTTCGTTTGTCAAATGAATTGCTTCTAAAATGGCTTCATCAGTAATCGTTGTGCCTAAATGTTCCTGCAGCACTTCGCGCAACAAAACGATTTCACTATACCACATGGTGAGGGAAGATGGGCGTTCGGGCATCTTGGGCAGCTGCATGATGTGCATCGGCTTTTTTTGTTGCAGAATTTCAAACATTTTTTTCTTACCGTCACAGGTAGTTTCTCCAATAACCAAATCGGAGAAATGGAAAAATGGGCAGGTATCAGTAATGGCAAACCCGTAGGAAGATTTGATCAAAGGACATAGATTCCGCGGTAGATCCTGCTCTGCTGACGCGATGGGTTGATCACTGGTACCACATAACATGACCGGGATGGCTCCGCCCGCTAAGATAAGTTCGCGTGGACAAAAGCCGCAATACATTCCCACTACCGATTGACCTTCGTTTTCTTTTCTTTGCTTAATTTCCATTAAGTTCATTTCCCGTCCGGCGGTTATTTGCTCCATTAAGCTTGAGTTCATATTTCCATCTCCTAATTATTAATTAATATATTTAATTCTTTATTAATCATAACAAATCCTTCTACAATAAATAATAATTTATTATACATATTGCACGCCCAAGGGGACGCTTCTCCTATGTGAAAGTCCCAGGAGAACTGTCCCCTTGTGCCCCCAATTCCAAAACATTATACTCTAGTTATAATCTGGCGGAATGTATAGGGTAGGGACAGGTGATGAAAAATGTATGACGAAAATCAAACCCAAAACGAAAGTGATTATATAATTACCAGAGAAGAAGAGTTGGAAATAGCAGAAGAAGGGGATATTGGGGGAAGCAGACTAAACCGGCCGATTATTAAGATTTCTGCCGTAATTATCCTCTTGACTTTTATTGTTTTTTCCTTTGCCTGGCTGCCCATTTTTTGGCCGCCCCACCTGGACTTCCTAAAACAGAACCAAGCCTTATCAGAAGAAGAGTTGGTACGCCAATCAAAACATGCGGTAGTCAACATTCAGGCTACAAAAACAGCAGGAGCAACCAGAAGCCAAGGTACTGGCTTTAACCTTACGGCCCAAGGAATGATAATTACCAACCGTCATGTGGTTGAAGGAGCCTCTGCCGTAGAAATTACCTTTAGTGATGGAAAACGTTTATTCAGTCAGGACATAGACATTATTGACGGTTATGACCTGGCCGTAATAAGACTTAAAAGTAAAAACCTGCCTTTCTTACCGCTAGTCACAGATCAGTTGGTTGAATTAGGGCAAACCGTAACTATTATCGGTAACCCCCGCGGATTTCAGAGGGTTTCTTCTCGGGGTGAAGTGAAGGAATATTACCAAACAGAAACCGGTATGCAGGTATTTACCGTTGCTGCCACTATTGCTCCAGGCAGCAGCGGCAGTCCCGTCTTAGACGAAAAGGGGCGTCTGGTCGGTATCGTATATGCCACCGGAACCTTGACCATCGATGATAAAGAACAAAGTCGTGCTTTGGCTATCCCGGCCACCGCCCTAAATTAAATGCCCCAAGGGAAACGCACAAGGGGACGGTTTGAGACCACTGAAAAAGTACCCCTTGTGTCCCCCTTCTTACACTGCTCTCTTAGCGAGAATAATTTTTTTCATAACCATTTCAGTGGCTTGGCCGGTTAGATATGTACATTGCTGAATATGTTCTAAACCGCCAAACTCAAAATCTTTAATCAAAACCCGGCAACAAGTGCTGCGAAATTTTGTTTTGAACTCATCGTGTAACTCCTTGGATACCCTGAACATTTCAGGCATTTCTCCTTTGGGCTGAGTACGTCCAAATTTTATACCAAGAGCCATGATCCCGCCAGAAAGTGCTCCGCAAGTACAGCCTGCCGTGCCCATTCCTACTGGAAAGCCAGATGCTAATTTCACAGCCTCTGGTGGTAAGGGATTGCCTAGATAGTCATTTACGACTGTGAAAACAGCCTCTGAGCAAAGATAGTCGCCGTCAAGGTATAATTTCTCTGCCCGCTCTTTAGCTTCATTAATAAACTTTAATTCCTGGTCGTTAAATATCATCACAACGCCTCCCCAAATAGGTTTCTAATAGGCTTTCTCTGTTTCGTCTCAAAATCCTGCTGAATTATTATTAGTTTTAATTTTATTAATTCCATTTAGTTATACTAAAAGCACCTCGCTAAATGCAGCTACAAATTATTAATATCAGAGACAACCTTTTAATCTTTGAGCGTCTGTATTTAATTTATCTATTAAGACAGGCAGGAAATTTATATTGCTGATTTTGAGCATAGAAATAAGAATATGTTAGAGGCTGGCGTGGGCATGGAGTATATGACACTGAAAATAGCCCTTGAAAATGAGTGTTTGGCGAAAATTACCGGAGACAGTACAGCAAAAAATTCAACGAGCAAATGCAAATAGGCGGGTATTTAAAAAGCGAGGAAGAGGTTCAGATATAGATCCCCCTCTCTCGCTTTCCGTATACAGTTTACATTTTTTGAATTGACATATGATTCCGTGGACTTTAGGCGATACTTTTCTGTTTACTTTTTAGACGGGTGGTAATAGTTTGCTCTACCAGGGCTTGGCGGCAAATAGAGTAGGAGCGTACTATTTGACCTTCGGCCTCAAAATTTCCGTTGTAGGAAAAGTTGGAACGTTCCATAAGACGTTGCCCGCCGTCCGATATAGTAAAGGCTCCGATAGAACGGATATCAGGAAAATTAGGGGTTTGCTTCATAACAAAGTGCCTGTTGAAGTCATGTACCAGTGCTTTGGTATATTTTTTGTGCTGTTTATCTTCAATATCAACAATAACCGCTGCAATATATAGATAAAGATTGGGTTCATCAAAGGATTTGATATGGTCTATTAACTGGCTTTCCTTCATCTCTCCGGTCAGGATCTTCTTCCATTCCGAATGCTCCAGCGGGATAACCCAATAATACCCCTTGATCTTGCCATTTACCATGCAAACTCTAAACATCATCGGATCTTTCTTGATTAATCTACGTATAAGTGTGGGTTCGGAACACCAACAACTGGGGAAATATTTTTTTTCCAAACTCAGCATGAACGGAATATCCTGGATCTGGGCACATTTAACCTTACATGCTGGGTCTTCCATAATGTCACCTTCCTTTTACAATTATATATCTTGCGTATACTCCGGGAATTTTTAAGTTATCCCAGGCATAAAAAACAGCATTAAGAACTTGAGGGTCATTAACGTCTTTAATAAATGGGATTTTAAAAAGTGCTTGACGAGGAAGCTACAACGGGGAGAGGTTGATTGCGGCTTTATATGAAGTTGGAGTAATCATGTTTTCACCTTCCAGTGGCAGTAAGGCCAAGAACGTATTGCATCACTGCTATTACATTATATACCCTTATCCGACAATATTCATGCTTCAGGTATATATGCAAAATGGCGGTAATTAACGAAATTTTTATCTGATTGCTGGGAAGGCGCATTAATGCCAGTAAGCAGGCAAAGGTCGATCACTTAACGTTAGTAGCCGGAAAAATACCGGAATAAGAAGCGGTTTAAATAATATTATTTCTCGAATTTAAAAACTTGTAATTAAACGATGCCGTTTTTAATCGGATACCTACATTGCGCAGCAAACATGATTGCGCTATTATTAATCTAATTGAATTAAATAAGTGCAGGCTTAGTGTGCAGATATCTTAAGCCCATTAATTGGAGGAAAATGAATGGACAGGGAAGAACAACGCCAAAGATTTATTGATATAATGGCAAAATTTACTGTATATACAGGTAGATACCTTCCTGATGATGTTTTAAGCAGATTGGAAGAACTTAGGGAAACTGAAAACTCAGATCTGGCAAAGATTATCTATGATGCCATGTTTGAAAATCTTAAAATGGCCGAGGAATTAAATCGCCCCTGCTGTCAGGATACCGGCGTTATCCAGTATTTTGTTCAGGTTGGCACGAAATTTCCCCTAATCGGCGAGATAGAGGAGTGTCTGCGTGAAGCCGTACAAAAAGCTACCGTTATTGGGCCACTGCGGCACAACGCCGTGGAGGTTTTTGACGAAAAAAATACCGGCAATAATGTCGGTACCAGGATACCATGGATTGATTGGGAAATAATCCCGGATAGTGACGAGGTTATAATCTATGTCTATATGGCCGGAGGTGGCTGCAGTCTGCCGGGGGCAGCCAAGGTTTTGATGCCTTTGGAGGGTTATGAAGGGGTGGTTAAATTTGTATTTGATCAGATCACTTCTTATGGAATTAATGCCTGTCCTCCTTTGCTGGTCGGCATTGGTATTGCCGGTTCGGTAGAGGTTGCGGCCAAACTTTCCAAAAAAGCTCTGCTGCGTCCGCTGGGATCTCATAATAATAATCCGCGCGGGGCAGAGCTGGAAAAGAGAATCGAAAAAGGCCTTAATGATGTCAAGATTGGGCCGGGCGGACTTACCGGGGAGAATTCCGTGATGGGGGTTCATATTGAACAGGCAGCGCGCCACCCTGCAACTATAGCCGTGGGACTTTCTACGGGCTGCTGGGCTCATAGAAGATCGGTAATAAAAATATCTGCTGATATGGAATATGAGACTATTTCCCATAAAGGAGCAATATTATGAGTCTGAAAGTAATTAACACGCCGATTAAAGACGAAGATCTTGAGTCCCTGGTGATTGGAGATATTATTTACCTAAATGGTTATCTGGTAACCAGCCGGGATGATGTACACCAGCGTTTAATCAAACAGCATAAGGCCCTGCCGGTTGACCTAGCCGGGAAAGCCATCTTTCATGCCGGCCCCATTATGCAAGAAATTGAAGGCCAACCTGGCAGATACCGGGTTATTTCCATCGGGCCGACCACCAGTATGCGTATGGAAAAATACGAAAAAGAGTTTATAGCCCAAACCGGTGTCAAAATTATTGTAGGAAAAGGCGGCATGGGTCTTAATACAGTGGCTGGTTGCCAGGAACACAAAGCCATCCATACCGTATTTCCAGGCGGCTGCGCCCTGCTGGCAGCCAATTGTGTGGAAGAGGTGGAACGGGTAGAATGGCTGGATTTGGGAATGCCTGAGGCCATGTGGGTGATGCGCGTAAAGCAATTTGGACCGCTTATTGTTTCCATCGACACGAAAGGGAACAATCTTTTTGAGAATAACAAGCGGGAATTCAATTCCAGAAAAGAAGCGATTGTGGAAGCAATCTGCCCGTACGTAGATTTTTTAGAATAACCTTAGTAGCAAATAGACATAGATTTACGAGATTTAAGCGGATTAATTAGACACAGATTTACATAGGTTTTATATTTGACTGAAAAACGCTATCTGCACCATCATCGCATATTCTCAAAACCTGGTTTTCCTAGCGGATGTATTACCTTCCATTAGAAAAGAAGTATCCAAATCCGTAACCCAACACAGTTTTTAAAGGTGTCGGTGGGTGGCTAATTTAATTGGAAAATTAAAAATCCTAATGCTGCAACGTTTAAATCATGCACAAATCATCAATTGCTCAAATCGATTACCTGCAACGACATAATCAGCAATGCAGTTCAGGTAACGTAGTAACCTGATAACGACCTGCGCCTTCTACATTTGATTATATTAACATTTCCTTTCAAAATAGCTAAACTATAGGCTCCTAATTTGGGGCCTTTTTGCTTTTGGAGATTTTTGAACTCTCAATCTTCCTCTAAAGCGGGAAAGTTTTAAATGGCAATTCACCAAAAACATAGTATTATTGCTATAATAATGTATATTAATGTAAATTATTTTATTTTTTGGATTAAGGAGGTTGTTTCGATGTACTTTTAATATCAAGCAAGAATCACAGGCTATCCTTTCCAGGACAGTATTTAAGACCGTAACCGCCATTTGGAGCTAATCATACTTTTTTTGAATAGGAAGCGACATAGCTTTAATCAACTAATATTAAACTAGTTGAGATGTTAGTGAATGTACCCATTTAACACAAATGGCTGGCTGATTAGGTGTGATTCTTAAAAAAAGTGTGCTTTTTAGGAGGGATTAAAAGTGGATAAAAAAAGTTTGCTGGATATGGATGCAACCGAAGTGTCCCAAAAACTCAGAGCTGGTGAAATTTCGTCCCTTAAGGCTACTAATTCATATATTGCACACCTGGAAAAAGTTAATCCGGCTATTAATTTTCTAGTAGAAGATAGATTTGCCGAAGCCAGAAAAGAAGCTCATGCCGCTGATGAAAAGCTGTCCGCTAATCAAACCCCAGGCAGACTTTTAGGTGTGCCTATCAGCATGAAGGAATCATTTGATGTGGCAGGGATGAGAACGACTGGGGGACTTCCTTACCGTAAGGATATTATCGAAAAGCAAGATGCTGAAATCGTAGCTCGTCTTAAGCAAGAAGGGGCTATTATTCTGGGAAAGACCAATACCCCAGTTTTATGTTTCTGTCAGGAAACCGACAATAAGCTATATGGACGTTCTAACAACCCGTGGAATACTACCCGTACGGTGGGCGGTTCTAGCGGCGGCGAAGGTGCTTTAATCGCATTTGGCGGAGCAGCCGTAGGAATAGGCTCCGATATCGGAGGATCAATTCGTTTCCCCAGTCATTTTAATGGAGTTATAGGTTTTAAAAGCGGAAATAAACAAGTATCACAAAATGGTTCTTTTCCCCATATAGGGCATACCTTACAAGAACAAATGCTGGGAATAGGAGCTATGGCGAAATCAGTTCGGGATGCCCGCATGATTAATGAGATTCTAGCATTTGAATTACCTCAGCCGCGCTCTTTAGAGTCTTTTACTATAAACATATTGTATAACTCCTTACAATATCCGGTAAATCCGCCTACATTACAGGCTTTAGCTTCTATAAAAAGCTATATTAGCCGGGAATTAAAAGTAATTGATGAAAAACCTTATGGATATAATGAAGCCGCTGTATTATGGCAAATCATAATGTCCATTGATGGAGCTAAGGCAGTAGCGCAGTTAGCTTTTGGTAGTAAGCCGGTTCGTCCATTGCGGGAATATCTAAAAGAGGTCTTCTTAAATTCATCTGAAATACACCGTAATATGACCCGGGTTCTGGTTACGGCCAATATGATGAAGCCAAGCCGTAGTAAATTAAGGCGAATCGAACAGACTATCGCTAATGATTATGAAAAGATAGCCGATTACTTAGATAAAAAACTCATAATAATGCCGGTATATCATATTCCCGCCCCCCCGCACGGCACAGTAATAAAAGAGGTATTTTCCCCCTTTATGACCTTTAAACGTTATATGCCTTTTATCGCCTATGCTAATACTTGGGGGCTGCCGGCCCTAATTATTCCGGTTGCCGAGGATAGCTCAGGCCTTCCGATAGGAATACAAATAATCAGTAAAGTTGGCAATGAAGATGCCATTTTTAAGCTAGGGGAAATAATTGAGCAGAAATTTAGAGGTTATAAACGTAAAGAACTGTAGAATATGAAAATGCCGACCTTTGCTCACTTGAAGAAATTAAAACAGACCCATAACCTGCAGAACCAGTATCTCCTTGAGTACTACTAAAATGTTTTGTAAAGCTGGAGTTTTTTGTAGATGCTAAGATTTGCGTTGAAGGTGGGTTATGAACTTAAAATCCATAACCCACCTTCGGGTGGCTATTCAGCAGATGATTCCATTTGCCGAAGTTCCTTTTTCAGGATTTTGCCGGTCTGATTGCGGGGAATATTATTGGTTATATCAATAAATTCTGGAATCTTATAGCGCGCAATCTTATCCTTCAGAAAATCTTTTATTTCTTCGGCGGTGAGATCCGCATCCGGGCGGGGGACGATAAATGCCTTGACTCTTTCGCCTAAGGCCGGATCGGGAATCCCGATAACAGCTACCTCAGAAACCTGCGGATGGTTTTCAATGACGATTTCTATCTCGCGGGGATAAATGTTTTCACCTCCGCGGTTAATCATGTCTTTTTTACGATCTACGATATATATATAGCCATCTTCGTCCATGTAGCCGATATCTCCAGTATGCAGCCAGCCATCAATTATCGTTTCAGCGGTTGCCTGTGGCTGATTAAGGTAAGCCACCATATTAGCTTCGCCCCGGGTACATACTTCGCCGCGTTCTCCTTGAGGCACAGGTTGGTTGTTATCATCCAGGATCTCTACTTCCTGTTCGGGGTAACTTAACCCTACCGAACCTGATTTTTTAAGGCCTGTAGGCGGATTTACCGTAGATACACCGGTAACTTCAGTCAGACCATAGCCTTCCAGGATATCAACATTAAATTTTTCTTTAAATCCGCGGATTAGTTCAATCGGCAGGGGAGCAGCACCGCAAAAAGCATATCTGAGTTTAAGTTTACTTCTATCGATAGTATTGGGGTCAGCGGCTTGATAGATATAATTAAACATGGCCGGAACACCGAATACTATGTTTACGCCGTACTCTTGCACCGCTGGCCAGAAATCCTGGGGTGAAAAGGCTTTTCTGATACAGACCGTATGACCACCGTATATCAGAGGATAGGTCCATACACACAGGGGGTTGGTATGGAACATAGGCAGTATAATCAGCATCACATCTCGGCCTTGGAATAGTTTAATCCGGTTTTGGTCGCGGCATATGGAAAGCTGGGCGCGGTTAGGAAGCAGGATACCTTTGGGGTTGCCGGTAGTTCCAGAGGAGTAAAGCAGCATATAAGGATCATCCAGAGATTGAGGTACTAGAGCTTCCGTATCCGGGTAGCGATCCAGAATTTCATCCAGTCTGCACTCGGCGATCTGGACGTCATGTTTTACATCGGTTACTACTTCAACCACAATGGGTTTATGCTGTGCCAAGGCATAACCGGCCGCAAAATCCTGCATAAATTCACTGCCGACAAAAGCTACTTTAGGTTTAGAATCATCCAGTACAAATGCTATTTCCGGGCCTTTGAGCATATAGTTGATTGCCCCGGCAATGGCTCCTAATTTTTGGGCTCCGAACATGGTGTAGTAGATTTCAGGGGAGTTTAGTACCATTACTGAAACCACATCACCCTTTTGTACCCCTTTTTCCTTAAGGTAATTTGCAACTCGGTTAGCACGCTGGTTGGTTTGGGCATATGTGATTACCTGATCATAATACAGAACATGAATGGCTGTGGGATCCTCCTGAACCCGGGTATAAAACATTTCAGCTATGCTGTCAAATTGCAGCTGTCTACCCTTCAGATATGGAAGATCTTCAAGCTGGTCGATCGGGAACGGCAATCGTTTTCCAGTCATTTTAAAACCCCCTAACATTTATGAAGTTTAGAACGTTTCAAAAGGAACTATTCTTCCGGGAAGATCTTTCCCATCAGAGCTGGATCGTGACCAGGGATAATACGTTTGCGGCTGCCGGCGATTTTTAATACCCGCCAAACGCTGTCGTACCAGTCGCTAAGATCGGTGTGAATACCGGGGGGGTAAAAGGCATGACCGATCTGGGGCGTGCAGGTCACCAGATTGCCAAACATATCTGTCATTTCCGTTCTTTCCGGGTACATGTTGAGGTAGGTATACATCAAGTCACCGGCGATTACATAATTTCCATCGCTGGTGTTGACAATAACGGCTTGTTGGCCTTTGGTATGGCCGGGGACACAAATAACATTAATTCCGTCAGCAACTTCATAGCCATCATCAGCCAGAACCAGGTCATACTTTTCCAATTGACCCAGTAATTGAGTCAAATAAACATCTCTTTGCACCGGAAGAGGTGCTTTGGCATATTCCCATTCTTTTTTCTGTAAAATGAACTGAGCATTAGGAAAGAGACTGATATTGGCTGCGTGGTCGAAATGTAGATGAGTGATGATAACGATATCGATGTCTTCAGGTTTTAAACCTATTTCTGCAAGGGCGTTAATCATACCTTGAGGGCCTGAATCTACCAGGGGAAATCCATGAAAGCTATTGTCAGGGCCTGCGTCCAGTACTCCAGTGTCCACTAAAATCTTTTTTGGCCCGCCTTCGATATAAAAGGCCAGGACTGGAACTACTACTGGTGTCATCATGTCTACCATATGGGTGGCTACTCCTTTTACTGCTCCTATTTTGGCAGCTACGAGAGGACGAATGCGGTATTCAGTCATTTATAACACCTCCATGCCTTTCTGCGATATCTGCTACGATGAAATGTTTTATACTGGAATTAAGGTTTATTTTCACTCCTTCCCAAAAAATAATTTTTGAATTACCTATTTACATTATAAGAATAAGAAGCGGCCAAGTCTATAATTAGATTTAAAATCTTATATACTGGTTGAATCATGAAAAATGCGTGCTATCAGGCCTGATAAGGATTAAGTCGGTATTGACAGGGGGCATAAAATGAGTAAGATAATATTTACAGTTAGCACTCATTAAAAGAGAGTGCTAACAAGTTTAAATATAAGGAGAGAGTTCTTTGGCTACCAAACAGTTTAAGGCAGAGTCAAAAAGATTGCTGGATTTAATGATTAATTCTATTTACACGCATCGGGAGATTTTTTTAAGGGAATTGATTTCCAATGCCAGTGACGCTCTTGATAAGATTTACTACAAAACATTGATGGATGAATCATTAAGCTTTGATAAAGAAAGCTTTTATATAAAAATCACCGCGGATAAGCAAAACCGGATTTTAAAGATTTCTGATACCGGGATCGGTATGAGCCGGGAAGAATTAGATGACAATTTGGGTATTATTGCCAAAAGCGGTTCCCTGAATTTTAAAAAAGATATGGAAAATCAGGACGAAATAGATATTATAGGCCAGTTTGGGGTAGGCTTTTATTCTGCCTTCATGGTTTCCGAAGTTGTTACGGTTATAAGCAAAGCATTCGGTGGCGAGGAAGCGTTCAAGTGGGAATCCCGAGGTGTGGAAGGCTATACGATTGAACCCGTTGCCAAAGAAACGGTCGGAACTGATATTATCCTGAAGATAAAAGAAGACACGGAAGATGAAAATTATAGCGAGTTCCTGGAAGAGTATCGTTTAAGGGGGATTATCAAAAAATATTCGGATTTCATCAGGTACCCAATCAAGATGGACGTCACCTTAAGGCGCCTTAAGGAAGGCAGCGAGGATGAATATGAAGATTATACCGAGGAACAAACCATTAACAGTATGGTTCCCATCTGGAAAAAGAATAAAAACGAACTAACCCAGGAAGATTATGATAATTTCTATTTTGAAAAGCATTACGGCTTTGACCAGCCCATCAAGCATATTCATATCAGCACGGATGGCACCGTGAGCTACAATGCAATTTTGTTTATACCTGGCAGCACGCCGTTTGATTTTTACACCCGCGAGTACGAAAAGGGCTTGGAACTATATTCCAACGGTGTGTTGATCATGAATAAATGTGCTGATTTACTGCCGGATTGTTTTAGTTTTGTCAAAGGCATGGTCGATTCCGAAGATCTGACCCTGAATATTTCCCGGGAAGTTCTGCAGCATGACCGTCAGTTGAAGCTGATTGCCAAAAATATTAAAAACAAAATCAAGAATGAACTTGCCAGCCTGCTCAAAAACGAAAGGGAAAAATATGAAGGTTTCTATGAATCCTTTGGTCGCCAATTAAAATACGGTATCTACGATAACTTTGGAGCGGACAAGGAAATCTTAGAGGATCTTTTGATGTTTTACTCATCAAAGGAGAAGAAAATGGTCACTTTAGATGAATACACAGCCCGAATGCCTGAGGATCAAAAATATATCTATTACGCTGCCGGGGACTCCATTGAGCGGATTGAAAAACTACCGCAGGCCGAATTGGTAGCTGATAAAGGGTATGAAATACTATACTTTACTGATGATGTGGACGAGTTTGCCATCAAAATAATGATGACCTACCGGGACAAGGAATTCAAATCTGTTTCTAGTGGTGATTTGGGCATTGAGGTTGACGAGAACGACAGCACTTCCCAAGATGAAGAAAAGGATAATGAAGAATTGTTTGTCCGCATGAAGGAAGTACTATCGGACAAAGTCAAGGCGGTTAGAGCCTCCAAGCGTTTGAAGAACCATCCGGTATGCCTGGCTAATGAGGGTGAACTAAGTATTGAGATGGAAAAGATATTAAATGCTATACCTAACAATCAGAGCATAAAGGCGGACAAAGTTCTGGAGATAAATACCCATCATGAAGTATTTAAATCCCTTAAGGAGGCGTACACAGAAGACGCGGATAAGTTTAGACTATATACCGATATACTATATAATCAAGCCCTCCTTATTGAGGGATTGACCATAGAAGACCCGGTGGAATTTACCAATAATATCTGCAGAATTATGATATAAAGAGGTACACCTATGGGCAACAAAACCGTCATTATTACGGGAGCTTCCCGGGGCATAGGCAAATCTGCGGCCGAATTGTTTGGCCGCAGGGGGTTTAATGTGCTGGTCAACTACAGGCACTCTGAAGAAGAAGCAATCAAACTTGTCAACGACCTTAACAACCAAGGTTCAGGTTTAGCTACCGCCTATCAAGCTGATGTGGCTGACCGGATCCAGGTTGACCGGATGGTTCAATTTTGCCTGCAAAAATTCGGCGGTATTGATGTTATAGTCAATAATGCCGGTATCACCCGGCAGAATCTATTTACCGATATTTTGCCAAGCGAGTGGGATGAGGTAATGGATGTCAATCTCAAAGGCGTTTTTAATTGCTGTCAGAGCGTGCTGCCCTGCATGATGGAGAAGAAAAGCGGCAGTATTGTCAATGTATCCTCCATATGGGGTTTAACCGGAGCCTCCTGTGAAGTACATTATTCGGCTGCTAAAGCCGCCGTAATCGGGCTGACCAAAGCCTTGGCCAAGGAACTGGGCTCTTATAATATCAAGGTTAATTGCGTTTGTCCGGGGGTTATCAACACCGACATGCTGAATGAACTGAACCGGCAGGATATCGAGGAACTGGAAAAAGCAACTCCCCTAATGCGCCTGGGTACTCCTCAGGATGTGGCTCATTGCATCTATTTCCTGGCCTCCCCGGAAGCCAGTTTCATTACCGGTCAGGTGTTAAGTCCTAATGGCGGTTTCGTAATTTAGCTGATGTATGCATTTAACTTCCGTAATCGGAACAAGCTATATAAAAAATACGGAGGTTATTAGTATGGAAAGCGAAGAATTACTGATAAGCATTACCAGTGGCTTAAGCAAGGTGGGCAATCAACTGCGCTCCCTGGCAGATATTTGTGAATACAGCGGGAAGCGGGATAGTTATATCAAATTTTATCACCAGTTAAGCGAAATCAATGCTGAAATCTTAGAGGATCTTGGTCAGGTACAGGATGATGAATCATATACCGGCATCCTTGACCGTATTTGAGTAAAAAATAGACGCTGATAACGCGGATTTACGCGGTTATTTTAGAGATTATTAAACCACCTTAGCGGATGCTTTAGCTTCCGCAGGGAAACCCATTATCAGTATGCAATAAAACTCGATTATATGCCTTGGCAGAAGATCTTGGTCAGAGACAGGATGATGAATCATATACCGGCATTCTTGACCGTATTTGAGTAAAAATAGACGCGGATAACGCGGATTTACGCGGTTATTATAGAGATTATTAAACCACCGTAGCGGATGCTTTAGCTTCCGCAGGGAAACCTATTATCAGTATGCAATAAAACACGATTATCTGCCTTGGCAGCGGAAGCTTTAGCTTCCCCATCCTTAAATATCATAATATTTAGAGATTTGCTTGCTATTTTAGACCCTGGCTGATAATATGCTTTCATAAGTGTAACTTATTTCATGCCATTAAACAGAGAGGAGCAATCGGATGTCTGAAAACAAAGATACCATTTTGGTTGAAATTCTGCAGGGTACCCAAGCTGTCACCGGAGGCTGCAACTGCAGCGGCGGCTGTCCTTCTGCAGCTAGTTGTGGAACAACTAGTAATTATGAAGACATGACTATGGAAATGGCCAGCGAATTAAAAAAAGCCTATGGTGATAAAGTGGAAGTAAAATACGTAGATGTAGATAAAGAAGGTTTGGATAATTACCCCATTATGAATCGAGTTTTGCAAATGGGATATCCCTATCCAATTACCCTTATTAACGGAGACCCCAAATTTGCCGGGGGAATAATGATTTCTGAAGTTAAACAGAGCATTGCTGATTTATTTAAAGATGAATTGGCAAACTGATTGACTTATATTTGCCGTGCTTTATTAAACTTGAAAAATTCGGCATAGTCGTAAATTGCGGCTAGGCCGTTTTTTTGTGTTGGCTTGGATATTATACCGCTTTAATTAAAAAAGGACACGTAACCACGCGGCTAGTCCTCGCGCAGGGATTTTAAAGCACTTATACTGCATTACTACAGAGGCTTCTTGTGGTAAAAGAGGCTAAATTATTATACTGATTATAGATCAGCCAGAGTGGTCTAATTCCGTCAATAAAAAAACGGGTTTAGGAGTAAAAAAATGGATTGTTACTACAATAAATTACTAAGGGGAAAAAATAAGATTAAAACAGTATGATAATTCAGCAGGAGGGTAAAAACTTCAACATTTGCCTAGGCAGTTGGAGCAGATTATGTATCAGCTTGGCAGGAAAAATGCCTCCTTTTTATTTTTTGTATTGCTCGTAATCTATTCGTGATAGTTAGATATTTTCTTATAAACCTGTATAATATATTAACAATGAGGGGGTATATGCTGTAATGGACAATCAGGGGCCCTTGACCCGCAGTTTTTATTTGCTTACCTACGGCTGTCAGATGAATACCCGGGATTCGGAAATAATCAGCGGCCTAATGAAAAATAACGGATTTATAGCTGCCGCCCGGCTGGAAGAGGCCGATCTGGTTATTTTTAATACCTGTAGCGTTAGACATTCGGCTGAAAACAAGGTCTATGGCAAACTAGGAGAAGTAAACAAACTTAAATTATCGCGCCCGGGAATGTTGATTGCCTTTGGCGGATGCATGGCGCAGCTGCCGGAAGTAGTCAGCAAACTGAAAAATAGAGGTGTCGATATAATTTTTGGCACCCATAATCTTCATCAGTTACCCCAACTGGTAGAGCGGGTACTGTCCGGGGAGAAAAAAGCTATAGAGGTATGGGACGAACATGGGGAAGTAATAGAAGAACTCCCCTCGGTTCGTCAAGAGGGAGTAAGTGCCTTCGTTAATATAATGTATGGCTGCGATAATTTCTGCAGCTATTGTATCGTACCTTATACCCGGGGCAGGGAACGCAGCCGCCGACCTCAGGATATCATTAAGGAACTGCAGGAACTGGCTGGCGATGGGTTCAAAGAAGTAACCTTGCTGGGCCAGAACGTGAATTCCTATGGTCGAGGTCTAAATGAGATCATAGATTTTGCCGAACTCCTGCAGATGGCAGATAAAGTGGAGGGGTTGGAGCGGATTCGCTTTACGACTTCTCATCCCAAGGATGTATCGGATCGGCTGATCGATACTATTGCCGAAGGCCGTAAAATATGCGAACATATCCATGTACCGTTGCAAGCTGGCAGCAATACGGTTTTAAAACGCATGAATCGCGGGTATACCAGGGAGCATTATTTGGAACTAACCCAAAAAATGCGGGAGCGTATCCCGGGTGTATCGATTACCAGTGATCTTATCGTGGGTTTTCCGGGCGAAACCGAAGCGGATTTTCAGGACACCCTGGATATGGTGCAAAAGGTTCGTTTCAATGGAGCTTTTACCTTTATGTATTCCGTTCGTACCGGCACTGTGGCTCAGAAATACAGCGATCAGATTGAATTAGCTGTCAAGCAGGAGCGCCTGATGCGTTTGAACCAGGAACAATATAAAATCGCTCTTAATATTAATAAAGGTTTGGAGGGTAGTGTTCAGGAGGTACTGGTTGATGGCCCCAGCAAAACTAATCCTGCGAAGCTAACCGGGAGGACGCGACAAAACCATATCGTTATTTTTTCTGGGGCAGAAGACTTAATTGGCAAGTTAATAAATGTTAAAATAACTGAAGGAAAGACTTTTTCCATTTTTGGTCAACTCCAGGA
The DNA here is from genome assembly GCF_000983115.1 of Syntrophomonas zehnderi OL-4. Lineage (GTDB taxonomy): Bacteria > Bacillota > Syntrophomonadia > Syntrophomonadales > Syntrophomonadaceae > Syntrophomonas_B > Syntrophomonas_B zehnderi. The sequence goes on along the minus strand of NZ_CGIH01000025.1, from coordinate 32,643 downwards.
AGAAACAAATGAACCCTGAAAATTCTACCATCTAACAAGCGGTGTGACTTTAAATGGGCATTATTAAGGAGGAGTAAAATTAATGGCAACCGAGGATATCATCAAAATGGCTTTTGAATTAGGCAGTGCTATTGCAGCGTCCGAGGAAATAGCAAGTTTAAGAATGATGCAGGTTAAATTAAGTGAAAACCCGGAAGCTTATGACTTGATCATGCGCTATCAGGATGCACAAACTAAAATTGAAAACAAATTACAGGAAGGCCTATTGGTTACCCAGGCAGAAGAAAACCATATCAACATCATGGAACAGCAGATCAATGCCAATCCACTGATTCAGGAATTGGTCGAAATCCAGGAAAAATTTGACAATCTTATGCAGGGTGTATATTTCGCCATGAATCAAGCCATATCCGGCGGCAGTTGCGCGCCAGATAGCTGTGACTCCTGCGGCGGTGGCTGCTCAGTGCAGTAACTGTAAACCAGACCAATAATGGACACTGGTATCCCATAAAGGATTGCCGGGCTTTCATTTTGCCAAAAAACCGGAAAATCCGGTTAACCACCTAAAGCTAGCCAAACCAATTTAGCTTTATGGTATAGGTTACTGGTGTCCATTGAGTCTCGCTGGGGACAAGGCTTTTTAAGGCTTAGTCAATTTTCTTAGGAGGACTTTTCTTGGCCAACTATACACCCATGATTGAGCAATACTTGCAGATTAAAAGGGAACACCATGATTCGATCCTCTTTTTTCGGCTGGGTGATTTTTATGAAATGTTCTTTGAAGATGCCCAACTGGCTTCCCGGGAGCTGGAAATAGTTTTGACCGCTCGGGACGGCGGCGCAGAGAAGATCCCGATGTGCGGTATACCGTATCATGCCGTTAACAACTACCTGCCGCGCCTGATCGCTAAAGGTCACAAAGTTGCGATTTGCGAGCAGGTAGAGGATCCTAAACAGGCAGCCGGTATCGTCAAGCGGGAAGTAACCCGAATAATTACTCCCGGAACACTGCTGGAAGAATTCATGCTGGATGAGGAGCAAAATAACTATTTGGCCGCTATTGATGTAAAAGGTGATCTGATTGGATTTGCATATATTGATATTTCCACCGGAGATTTTCGAATTACTGAGATGATGGGGCGGGAAGCCCGCCATGAATTAGACAGTGAATTAAGGCGGGTGTCTCCGGCAGAATGCTTGATATCCGCCCGTGCCACCAACAACTCGTTATGGAATGAGGACATGTCAGAACAAGATATTTTGCCCACCCTCTATCCTGAAGCTGATATGAACTGGGATGACTCCCTGTCAATCCTTTACAACCATTTCGGATTTGATGCCCGCGAGCAATTTGGGCTGCAGCAGTACAGTATTGGGATACAGGCTGCGGCGATGATCATACATTTTCTCGATTCTACCCAAAAAAGCCGACTGCTCCATATTGATCGCCTAACCGGCTATCACAGCAGTAACTACCTGGAATTGGATGCTTTCACCCGTCGCAATTTGGAACTCACGGCCGGAATACGTTCAGGTCGTAAAGAAGGTTCGCTCCTGGATATTTTAGACCATTGCCGAACCTCCATGGGCAAACGCAATTTAAGAAGATGGCTGGAACAGCCTCTGATGAACATCAACGATATAAATCTGCGGCTGGACGGGGTAGAAGAACTACTGCGGCAGATTAAGCTGCGGGAAACCTGCCGGGAGTATTTAGACCAAATATATGATCTGGAGCGTTTGTCCGCCAAAATAGGCAGCGGTCTGGTAAATGCTCGTGATCTTTTAGCCTTGAAAAAATCCTTGGCGGTTCTGCCGGAACTCAAGGAGTCCCTGGCAGGTTGTCAAAGCGCGATTCTGCTTGATATTGCCCATTTGGATCCGTTAACCGCCCTGGTGGAACTGGTAGACGCAGCTATTGACGAAGATGCCGGCCTGTCCGTAAAAGAAGGCGGTATTATAAAAACCGGCTATAACCCAGAAATAGACGAACTTAGAAACCTGAGCACCCAAGGTGCCAATTACCTTATTGAACTTGAAAACCGCGAAAAACTCCGTAGCGGGATCAAAAATCTAAAAGTCGGATATAATCGGGTATTTGGTTACTATCTGGAAGTCAGTAAGGCCAATATTAATTTGGTTCCGCCGGATTACATACGCAAACAAACCCTGGTAAACTCAGAACGATACATAACCGATGAATTAAAAAACTACGAACATAAGATTTTAGGTGCCCGGGAAAAACTTTTTGCCTTGGAATACCAAATTTTTCTGGAAATAAGACAGAGGCTGGAAGCCTTTATTCCATCGATTCAGGCTTCAGCCCAGGCAGTCGCTGATTTAGATGTATTAGTATCACTGGCGCAGTTAGCTTATTTGCATGACTATGTGCGACCTCAATTATCGCTGGACGGCAAACTGGATATAAAAGCAGGCCGGCATCCGGTGGTCGAGCAGACTTTAACCGATTCCCGCTTTGTTCCCAACGATATTCACCTGGATATGCAGGAGAATCGCTTTGCGATTATTACCGGACCCAATATGGGCGGTAAAAGTACATATATGCGTCAGGCAGCCCTTATTAACATTCTGGCCCAGATGGGCAGTTTTGTTCCAGCAAACGAAGCTCAGGTCAGCATTGTAGATAGGATATTTACCCGGGTAGGAGCCGCGGACGATTTATCTGCCGGACAGAGCACCTTTATGGTGGAGATGGTGGAGCTGGCCAATATCATAAAATTTGCCACCCCGCAGAGTCTTATTATTTTAGATGAAATTGGCCGGGGAACGAGTACCTATGACGGGTTAAGCATTGCCCAGGCGGTTAGTGAATATATTCATGACAAGATCAAGGCGCGCACCCTGTTTGCTACTCATTACCACGAACTGACGGCACTGGACGAGAGCAGATCCGGTTTGACCAACCTATCGGTTTCGGTAATGGAAACAGGAGAAAGCGTAACCTTTCTTAAAAAGGTTTTGCCTGGCAAGGCTGATAAAAGTTACGGCATCCATGTTGCTCAATTGGCCGGTTTGCCGAGGGTTGTAACCGACCGGGCCTATGAAGTTTTGGCGAGTTTGGAAAACGAAGCTTTCAAGCCGGGACGACCGCTAATTGAACAGATCAGTCTTTTTAATGAACCACCCAGCGAAATTTTGGAGGAACTGGATCGTTTGGATGTTGATAGCTTAAGCCCGCGCGAGGCATTGTCCATTCTGTACAAATGGAAGGAAAAACGCAGTATCTAGGAATACGGGGGTGAAATGATGTTAATTGGCATTGATGTTGGAGGAACGTTTACTGACGGTGTGCTTTTTGATACCCAAAACAGCCGCCTGCTTAATACTGTAAAGGTGGCAACTTGCAACGAAGATCTCAAATCCAGCCTGTTACAGGTGTTGGATCAATTGCTGGAAGGGCAGGACGCCCCAAATATTAAAAGGGTGGTTTTCAGTACTACCCTGGTAACCAATCTGCTGGCCACCGGTTCGGCTGAAACACTGGCTCTGCTGCTTATCCCGGGACCCGGTCTGCCGCGCAGTGCTTACGAGATCTTTCCCCATACTTATTTTTTAAAAGGCAGCAGCGATTTTAGAGGCCGGGAAACCGAAAAGTTGGATCGCGGCGAGATAGAAGCCCGCCTGAAGGATATCCATACTCAGGGTATATCCAAAATAGCGGTAGTAGGAAAATTCTCCATCCGCAATCCACAGCATGAAAAAGAGATCCAAACCATAATAGCTGAGCAATATCCGCATATACAGGTCGCCTTAGGGTCTGAAACAGCCGGTCAGCTAAACTTCATGCGCCGTATTGTGACCTGCTACTATACATTGATGAGTCAGTCCGCCTGGGAAAACTTTGTGCTCGAAATAGAGGCAGCTTTGACTAAGCGGCATCTGCAGCATGCTCAAATCGATATTTTGAAGGCCGATGGCGGCACCATGTCGCTGGCCAATTCAGTCAAATATCCTTGTGAGACGATTTTTTCCGGGCCGGCCGCTAGTACTATGGGAGCCATGGCGCTGGCAGATAAGGGCAAAACGGCGGTAGTGTTAGATATCGGCGGCACGACCACTGATATCTCCCTTTTGCTGGATGGACAGCCTCTGTACGCATCGTGCGGGGCCGCCATAAACGGGCATTACAGCCATATAAGTGCTTTTTCGACCCGTTCCCTGCCTCTGGGGGGAGACAGTCCCATCGTATTAACCCCGGATCGTCAAATTGCTATCAGCCCGCAGCGTTCCGATGTAGCCGCTTGTTTTGGCGGACAAGGGCCTACTGTAATTGACGTTTTTAACTGTAAATACAACCTGGGAATTGGAAATCCGAGCCAATCCGAAGCCCGATTAAAATCACTGTCGGAAAGTTCCGATCTGGACATGCCCGGCATATTAGTGTCTGCCGAAGAGGCTGTGATGGACAAACTGATGACCGCACTGCAAGAGATGGCTCAAGATTGGGAAAATGAACCGGCTTACCGGGTTTGGGAGATCGTTCATAACCGCCGTTTCGAGATCGAGGAAATAGTAGGTATAGGGGCTGCCGCCGCGGTTATCGTTCCTAAACTGGCCGAACGTATGCAGGTAAAAGCCCTAATCCATGAGTACAGCCCGGTAGCCAATGCGATTGGAGCTGCTATCGCCCGGCCGACCCTAACCTTAAATCTGCACGTTGATACTCAAAATGCTTACTACACGACCGATATAGATGGCATAGGAGGAAACCTTAGTATGGCTCGTACCATGCAAATGGAAGATGCTCATAATCTGGCCCGGGAGTTGCTTACCCAAATTGCCGCCGGGAAAGAGATGGACAGCTATGTGGAGGATGCCGAAGTTTTCCGGGCAGAACAGTTCAATATTATCCGCACCTGGGATACTCAGGGGAAAATCTTTACTATCGGTATTCAAATCAAGCCTGGCTTTATTGCCGAGTACAAGGAGGGGTCTTTATGAGGCGCACCGGTGTCATTTTTTTTCCGGCTTTTGATTGGGCAATTTCACCGACCCATCCGGAAAGGGAAGAGCGTTTGCTGTATACGCGGGATCAGATCTTTGAAGAAGGTATTATGGATCTGCCCCAGATTAAGGAATATAAACCCCGCCTGGCTGACCAAAAGGATATCGCCCGGGTTCATTTCTGCGTACCCAATATCGCTACCCAGGCCAGTGAAGCACACCTGGTATCCGCAGGTTCCGCCCTGGTTATTGCCGATGCCGTTATGAACAAGGAAGTGGATAATGGTTTCTCGATTGCCAGACCGCCTGGACACCATGCCATGACAGTGGCCCACGGCAATCGTGGTTTTTGCAATATTAATAATGAGGCCATCATGGTCGAATATCTGCGCAAAAAATACGGCATTCGCAAGATTGCTATAGTAGATACGGATGTGCATCACGGGGATGGCACCCAGGAGATATTCTATAATGATCCCGATGTTCTTTTTATATCTTTTCATCAGGATGGACGCACCCTGTATCCGGGAACCGGTTTTGTAGATGAAGCAGGCGGGCCTTATGCCTTAGGAAGTACCATCAATATACCCCTGCGGCCCGATACTACCGATGAAGGTATCTTAACTATCCTAAACCACCTGATTATACCTTTGTTAGGCATGTTTAAACCGGAGCTGATCGTGAATTCTGCCGGGCAGGACAATCACTATTCCGATCCCTTGGCCAATATGCGTTTTACCGCTCGGGGCTATGCCGAATTAAATCGCAAACTATCTCCGGATATAGCCGTGCTAGAAGGCGGTTATTCGGTGGAGACCGCCCTGCCCTATATCAACATGGGTATTTTGATGGCGATGGCCGGTATTGATTACAGCAACCTGCGTGAACCTGATTACGATTCCCGCAAATTCAGAGAATCACCAGCCAATATGGATTATATAAAAAATTTGATTACATTCCAACTGCATAATTTCGAGCAGCGGGCTGAAAAGATAGCCGAAAACCGCAGCCGTTACGGCTCGGAATTCAGGGAGCAACGTCAGGTTTTCTACGACACGGACTACATCAGCGAAAATCAATCCAGAAGGCTTAAGATGTGCCGGGATTGTCAGGGCTGGCACAGCATAGATTCAGCAGCCCGGCACAGGAACGGCGAGTATTATCATGTATTTTGCATCAGTATTCCGATCTATGCCTGTGCGAAATGCCAGCAAGAAGCTCAAAAGGCCTTCCAGGATATGCAAAAGAACGGTTCTTCAACCTATGACTACATTTACCTGCAGGATAAAGCAAATGATTTATATGTCAGTCTTAATACCGCAAACGGTCGGGAAGAGGTTATATAGGAATGCCCATAAGACTTTTGGAAGACAATTTGATAAATAAAATAGCCGCCGGTGAAGTCATCGAAAGACCGGCCTCAGTCGTTAAAGAACTGGTGGAAAACTCTATTGATGCCGGCAGTACGCGCATCAATGTAAGAATCGCCGGAGGGGGAGTGGACTTAATTGAGGTGGAGGATAACGGTTGCGGCATACCCGCCCAAGATGTAGGTACGGCACTGCAGCGTCATGCCACCAGTAAAATTACGTGTGCAGAAGATCTTTTCAATATTAATACCATGGGCTTTCGAGGGGAAGCCTTGCCCAGTATCGCTTCTGTATCCCGCCTGGAACTATATACCCGCTACGCGGACGAGCCGGGGGCGCGAGTGACGGCTGCCGGGGGAACGATTCAGGATACAGAAGCCTTTCCAGGCCCGGAAGGCACACGCATCGTTGTCAGGGAACTTTTTTTTAACACCCCGGTCAGAAAAAAATTTCTCAAATCTCCGGTAACAGAACAAAGCCATATCTATGATATTATGAGCAAGCTGGCCCTGTCCCGTCCTGATATCTCTTTCTCCTTAAACAGCGAAAAGAAACTCTATTTTAAAACACCGGGCAACGGCAATCTGCGCGATGTTTTAATAGCCATAAACGGAAAAGACTTTGCCGAGCAATTTATCGATCTTAAAATAAGCGGGGAAACTTGTTCAGCCTATGGTTTGATAACCAGACCTGAATTTCACCGGATAAACCGTAAAAATCAGATTTTTTATGTCAATAATAGAATCATAAAAAGCCCTATGCTGGCTCGAGCCGTAGATGAAGGCTATAAAGGGCTGTTACTGTCCCGTGAGTATCCTGGGGTTATCGTTTTTTTGACTATTGCACCGGGCGAGGTTGATATAAACGTCCATCCCCAAAAAACAGAACTCAGATTCACAGATGAGGGTCCTATTTTTCGCTTGCTCAGTAGGGGCATACGGGATACCGTAAACGGTCTGGCAATCAACTGGAGAGAAAATTACCGGGAGACGCAAGCACCAACGGAAAAGTATTATGATTTAAGCTATATTGAATATCCCCGCACTATTCCGGCTATGGTTCGTGATCAAGAAATCCCTTTTGTTCATCAACCCTCAAAAGTTTTTTTAAGGGACTTGTCAACAAGTCCCGCCGAGGTTGTAGATGACGATGAATACCTGCGTATACTGGGGCAATGTTTTAACAGTTATATTCTGGTGGAAACAGAGGGCTGCTTATGGATGGTTGATCAGCATGCCGCCCATGAACGCATAATATACAGCCGTTTAAAAAAGGCGGCCCAGTCAGGAGAACCAGAAACCCAATTATTAGCCGTTCCCCTGACGATTGAATTATCTGTCCCGGATATAGAATTAATTATTAAACAACCACACTTATTAAGCAAAATAGGCTTATTAGTCGAGCCTCTAGGTCCGGATACCTTGATAATCAGGTCATCTCCTCCGGCGTTGCAGGGACAGGAAAAGGAATTGCTGCTTGAAATTCTGCAGATGTTAAGGGATAATCGTAACGATGACTGCCTAGATGCGGCCCAGTGTCTGCTGGCCTGCAAACGAGCGGTAAAAGCCGGTCAGATTTTGAGCTCTTTGGAAATGGAACAACTGCTTAAAGATCTTTTAGAGACGGATGATTTCCGCCACTGTCCGCATGGACGGCCCACAATTATAGAAATAACCCACAGCGAACTGGATAGAAGGTTTAAAAGATAAATACGTCTTAGACTAATTGTCTATCTCCAGCGCTCCGCGATACTTAGCCCGACCTTGAGCCGGGTTAGTGGCAACTTGCACCTGCTGAGTGTCGGGTGTGGTTAAGGTTGCCGCGTTATACGCGTATACTTCAACAAAAGGCAGGAACCATGAATTTTATTGTAACTACAACCCAAACAGAAAAAAACTGCCCGCCCTTGCTGGCTGCCTTCCTAAAGGACAGCGGTTTTGAATTTGTCCCCCGCGGCCGCAAAAGCCTAGAGGCACTGACCGCGGAAAATCAGGCCGATGGAGTGATTGTATGGGAAAAACAAGGACCGGTGCTTTATGTGGAGGATAAGAAGTTTTTTTTCCATCCCAGCATGGCAAAGAACCGTATAGCTTTTTATCGCAATGAGAACAGATCTGATCTGTTGATACAAGCCTGTCAGCTGGAAAAAGGGGACAGTTTTTTGGATTGTACACTGGGACTGGGGGCTGATTCCATCGTGGCCTCCTATTTTTCTCAAACCGGTTGCATAACCGGGCTGGAGCGTCAGATGGCAGTAGCCTGGGTTATCTCCTGGGGAATGAAACTCTATCAGAGTCGTATGCCCTGGTTAGATGAGGCAATTAAACGGATTAAGGTGGAAAATCAGGATCACAAGCTTTATTTGTCAAACTTGGCAGACGGTGCCTATGATCTGGTATATTTTGATCCGATGTTTCAGAAACCCATATTAAGCAGCCAGGCTATTTCCCCTTTGCGAAAACTGGCTGATCACTCTCCTTTGGAGGTTGATACCATTAAAGAGGCATGTCGGGTAGCCAGAAAAAGAGTAGTAATGAAAGATCTGTCAACCGGACAGGAGTTGGAGAGGTTAGGTTTTACGAAAATCGTTGGCGGCAGACACAATCGCCTTGCTTACGGGGTTATAAATCTCCAATAAGCAAAAGCTTAGATTATAAACAAATGATTAGGTGTTGATTGTTTTGCGATTAATGGCTATAGTAGGCCCGACCGCAGTAGGTAAAACTGCCTTATCGATTGCGGTGGCTCAAAAGCTTAATGCCGAGATTATTTCCTGTGATTCCATGCAGGTCTATAAGGGGATGGATATTGGTACTGCCAAAGCTACTCCCGAGGAAAGAGCCCGAGTCAAGCATCATCTGATTGACTTGCTGGATCCTGACCAGCCTTTTACGGTGGCAGATTATCAAAAACTAGCTAAACAAGAGATAACCAGACTTAACCAGCTGGGAAAAAATCCCCTGCTGGTGGGTGGAACCGGACTTTATTATCAGGCCGTAGTTGATGACTATACGTTTTTTCCAATGGAGTCGCAGTATCAAGTGCGCCAAAAATGGGAAAGCATTTGCCAGGAAAAAGGTCTGTACTTTATTTATGAGCAGGTAAAGGCAATTGATAGAGATTATGCCCTCAAGGTAGGTCAAAATGATAAAAAACGCCTTATACGAGCCTTGGAAGTGTGGGAATTGACGGGGGAGCCATTTTCTGATCTGCAGGTTAAAAATCAGGCGGCCTATGAATTGAGTGTAGTAGGTCTATACTTGGAGCGCGCCAGTCTCTATGAACGCATCAACCGGCGCGTTGAGCAAATGATATCCGGCGGACTGATTGATGAAGTGATCGGGCTTAGGGAGAAGGGTTATGATCTATCCCTGAACAGCATGAATTCTTTAGGTTACAAACAGGTGAACTATTATTTGGAAGGCCTGTTGACAGAAGATGGAATGCTAAAGGAAATGAAACGGGAAACACGTCATTTTGCAAAAAGACAGTATACATGGTTTAATAAGGACAAACGTATCATTTGGGTTAATGCTGAAGAAAAATTTGAAAGCTTGGTAAATAAAGTTGTTTCTATTTGGGGAGGACAAAAGCAGACGATATAGAATATTAGTAGATATGGATAGAAGCACTATTTTTGATTGGAGGTAACACAACTTGACAAATAAAAACCAGCTTAATCTACAGGATGCATTCTTAAACCAGGTTCGTAAAGATAAAACCCTGGTAACCGTCTTCCTGGTTAACGGCTTTCAAATAAAAGGCCTGGTCAGAGGATTTGATAATTTTACTGTAATCGTTGAACTGGATAACCGCCAGCAATTAGTATACAAACATGCTATTTCTACGGTTAGCCCGGTTAAACCGATTAATGTCATTAATCTTGACCCAAAACTGGATGAAGAGTAGTGTTCATACATTAAGTGCAGCAATTATATAACTATTAATGCAGGTATACCGTCTGACTTTATCGGGATACCTGCATTTTTATTGACTATTCCGTAGATTGCCAAAATGTCACCACTTTTGTTTGTTTGGCATATACTAATTTAGATTTCCGTGAGAGTGGTGATTTAATGGCAATTTCCCTGAAGTATGCCAGTCCCGGTCATTATAACCAGTTAAGTCCAGCAAATAACAACCTTAATGATTTCACCTTTTGCAGTTCCGATGCCTTTATAGAACTGGAAAATCTAATCGGGCTTAAACAGGTAAAAAGAACCATAGCTGAAATAACAGCCTTTTCATTAATACAAGGCAAACGGCAGCAGCAAATGCTCAAAGCCTCTCCCGCAGCTTTGCACATGGTTTTTCGGGGCAATCCCGGAACCGGTAAAACCAGTGTAGCCCGCATACTGGGGAAAATTTTCAAAGAAACTGGGATATTAAGCAAGGGACATCTGCTGGAAGCTGAAAGAGCCGATCTGGTAGGTGAATATATAGGACATACGGCGCAAAAAACCAAAGATATACTTAAAAAGGCCCAGGGAGGGATTTTATTTATTGATGAAGCCTATACCTTGGCGCAAGGCGGGGAAAAGGATTTTGGGAAAGAATCTATTGCTACCCTGGTTAAAGCTATGGAAGATGAGCGGGATAACCTTATCGTAATTTTGGCCGGATATTGCCTGGAAATGGACTTTTTTATGCAATCCAATCCGGGCTTGCGTTCCCGTTTTCCAATTCAGATTAATTTTCCTGATTATAGTTGCGATGAACTGTTTAGTATAGCTGTACAAATGTATACTGAGCGGGATTACGAATTGAGCAATAAATGCCGCTGGAGACTAAAATGTATTCTGGATAATTTTGTAAAACAACAACACCCCCACAGCGGCAATGCCCGATATGTGCGCAATCTGGTGGAAAAATCGATCCGCCTGCAGGCCTTGCGCATTGTAGACAGGGAATACTTAAGCCGCCGGGATCTAATGACCATTGAGGAAACTGACCTGCCGCATTAGCTGAGCCATCGTTTAGAGGCTAGAGCTGACCATAAAGACATGATCCATCAATGGATTTGTTGGGTTATGTTAATTCTAAATTTGCGAATTTCGCAATACTCCTATATATAACATAAGATAAAGTAATGTGCTAACATTTTAAAAAACATTGTAAGAATAAATCAAAAAATCAATGATGTAAAAGGAAAGTGTGTGTCACTAAAATGCGTTTTGTGGTCGTCGCTGGTACGCCATCATCGGGCAAGACTTCAGTTATGGTACATACCATTCGTCATTTATTAAAAAATAATCTGCAAGTAGCCGTATGTAAAATCGACTGTTTGCAAACTTCAGATGATGAGCGTTACCTTAGCTTAGGCATTCCGGTAGCGGTTGGTCTGAGCGATTATATTTGCCCAGACCACTTTTATGTTTCTAATCTGGAAGAGATTGAAGCCTGGGCCAGGGAGCAAAAGGCTGATGTGTTAATACTGGAAACGGCCGGGCTCTGCCATCGTTGCGCCCCGGCTGTTTTTGATTGCCTTTCGATCTGTGTTATTGATAATTTAATTGGGGTTGATACCCCGCAGAAAATAGGTCCCATGTTAAGTTCGTCAGATATTGTAGTAATAACCAAAGGTGATATCGTCTCTCAGGCCGAAAGGGAAGTATTTCGCTATAAAGTGGAAATGGTTAACCCTGAAGCCAGCATCCTGGATTTTAATGGACTGACCGGACAAGGTGCCTTGGCGTTAAAGAATGAGATCCTTGCCAGCGAGCCGTTAGCAGGCATTACCGGCAAAGTATTAAGAAGTCCAATGCCAGCCGCCATATGTTCCTATTGTGCCGGGGAAACTATCATCGGTCAAAGCTATCAAATGGGCTTTATTAAAAAAGTAGATTTTGGGAGAGTAAAAAGTGATTAAACATATTACTATTCTGGGTGGTTTTGACAAGAACGGTAACCAGGAAAAGATATCCGAGCTAAAGGTTTGCTCCGGTGAGGTTCTAGCTGTAGTTGGCCCCACCGGTTCAGGTAAAACTCAATTAATATCGGATATTGAACAATATGCCGAGGAAGAAACTTTGACCGGCCGAAAGATCCTTATAAACGGCCAGCCGGTGGACAAGCCGGGAAAAAAATCTTTAAGCCGTTTGGTTGCCCAGGTTTCCCAAAACATGAATTTTGTTATCGATTTGTCCATCAAGGATTTTCTGCTCATGCATGCCCGGGTTCGAGGAATCTCCAATCCAGAACAAATCTTACCGGAATTGCTGTATGTAACCAACCTGTTATCCGGTGAACCGGTGACCTTAACGACCAATCTGGCACAGTTAAGCGGTGGACAGTCAAGGGCATTGATGGTAGCAGACGTTGCAATTATCAGCAATGCCCCGGTAGTGTTAATCGATGAAATTGAAAATGCCGGGATTGACCGTCTTCAAGCCCTGAAAATTCTGACCGGGCAGGGTAAGATTGTGCTGGTGGTCTCACATGATCCCACTTTGATGTTAATGTCTAAACAAAGGGTGGTCATGAAAAACGGAGGAATGGATAAAATCTGCCAGACAACCGAGCTGGAGAAAAGAGTGCTTAAAGATCTGATTGGACTGGAAGAGCAGGTAGCCAGCCTGCGAGAACGCCTTCGCCAAGGTGAAAATCTAGGCGCAGAGGATGGCATAAAAGCAGATGTTGAGGAAAAGGAGCGGCGGATTTTATGGCAAGAGTATCGGTACACCTCCCTTTAAATATCAGTCGTGCTTTGGCGGAAATGCTCAAAGAATTCGTACCCCGGATTGAAGAAACACATGGAATTAATATCACGGTTGATAATGAGTTTCGCTGCCAGACAGTAAAACCCGCAAAAGGGGATAACTCATTAGCCCTGGAAGCAGAGGAAGCCAGCCTGCCGGATATGGTCATCGGTCATATAGATTCCTTTTTAAGGTTGCCCGACAATTATTTAAAAGACTATTTTCGCCCTCTGCCGGGTCGTTTTCCCATCCGACCTGAATTGTCCGAATTAGGGTTTGAGGATCCGGAGGGTTATTTTCATCCCTTTGCGATTGTCCCGTTCGCAGTACTTTATAATCCCGATCTAATTTCGGAGTCCGAGCTTCCCGCGAGTTGGACAGATTTGCTGAATCCCCGCTGGCAGGGGGGAATCTGTATGCCGGATCCCAATCATATGGCACCTCAAGTTATCCGCGCTTATTTGCGAGCCAACTATCCGGATAAATTTGATACGTTTCTTAATAATTCGGTTTATTTGGGAGTACCGCTGAACGTTATTAATGCAGTAGACGCGGGCCAATATCCGCTAGGAATTACCAATATATCTTTCGCCCGCCTTACGCGCGGTAAAAATATCCGCATGCTTTGGCCTCAGGATGGCATGATCTGCATGCCTATGATGATGATTTGGAGCAAAAAAGCAGATGATTGCTTGCTGGAAATAGGGGATTATTTAATGTCCCGGCGAGTGCAGGAATATCTGGCCATGCAGACGTTTGTGCCAGTAGCGTCCGAGGTACCTGTACCTCAGCTGCTTAGCGAAAACAATTATCGTTTACTTTGGAACGGATGGGATGATTTCCGGATGGCATTAAAAGCCCTGGTACAGACTAAACAGACAGATAAGTTAGACCCTAATTAATATTTTCATAATACACTTCAAATTAGCCTAGCCACATAAAAAAACCGGTCGGGGGCAAGGCTTTTGCTTAAAGCGCCGAAAGAATCCTTGCATACAAATTATCGCTGCGGAGGGCTTTAGTTTCCGTGTGGATACGAAGTACCTTAATCAGTAACACGCGGCGATTATCATAAATGGTTCTGTTTTGCCGTCAGGGGAGGGAATTTTAACTTGTTTCACATGGAGAACGTTGTATTAAGATACGGAGATTTAACCGTGCTGGATCAATTTAACCTTTGCTGCGAAGAACGACAGTTCATTTGTCTTTTTGGGCCGTCCGGAGTTGGTAAAACCAGTGTTTTAAATATCCTGGCCGGTATTAATAAACCTCAAGCAGGCAGTATCAAAGCTGATTACAAAAGATTGGCATACGTCTTTCAAGAGCCGCGCCTGCTTCCGTGGCTGACCGTGGAGCAGAATCTTAAGGTGGGCCTTTTTAATCTGGGTTTAAATTCCAGACAACGCAACCAATGTGTATCAAATCTGCTGCCGCTGCTGGGTTTATCTGGATTTGGCGGGTACTACCCCGGACAATTAAGCGGAGGAATGAAGCAACGGGTTTCATTGGGGCGTGCTTTTGCAATTCAACCTGATCTGTTGTTGTTGGACGAGCCTTTTACAGGATTGGACGAAAACTTGAAAACAGATATGCTGGATCTGTTGTTTTCATTGGGGCAATGGCATGCCTGTACTACGGTCATGGTCACCCATGATATAAAGGAGGTGATAAAGATAAGCGACCGAATAGTGGTGATGGCAGGGCGGCCTTGCCGGATCGTGCAGGATATCGTAACTGCCCCCGAGCAAAGACGTGATCCGGCCTTTATCCGCAAAACTGAAGCAGGTTTGGTGGATATGCTTAATCTGAATAAAGCTTGCGCGGTTTTATAATTTTAAAAAGTCGGGGGAATTAGAAATGAAGATCAATAATAAACGTATTACTGTATTGTTGTGTCTCGTATTAATTGTAGCCTTGTCAGGTTGCGGACAGAAAACTGATATAGAATCAGCAAACAATGCCCTTCCTGCCAAACAGTCCGAAGATACAGTCAAACTCGAAGATCTTAAACTTACTATCGGGAGTGCTCCTGGCCCAGTTACATATCCTTTAGCGCAAATGGCCGAAAAAAACAGCCAGATTGTGCTCAAACCCTGGCAAAACGGCGAGCAATTAACCGCCATGATTACTGCCAAAGAAGTGCAGCTTTGCAGCACTCCGATGAGCAATGCCTTGCTTTGTTACAACAAGGGTCTGGGAGTGCAACTACTTTCCGTTACTGTTTGGGGAATGCTATACGTTATGAGTACCGATGACAGTATAAAAAACCTGTCCGATCTAAAAGGCAAGGAAGTTGCCCTAACCGGCAGAGGCGGTATTCAAGATCTGATATTCAGACATTTGCTTATTAAAAACAACATAAATCCTGATACTGATTTAACCCTGACCTATCTGGATATGCCTGAAGCATCTGCGCGCTTGGCAGATGGCCAGTTAAAATATGCGGTTTTAAATGAGCCGCAATCCAGCATCGCGGCTTTAAATACTAAGAAAAACGGACGGGAGTTGTTTCGGGTTTTGGATCTGACCAAGGAATGGAACAAACTTCCGGGACAAGAGCAGGCGCGCATGCCAATGGCCGGAATAATCGTAATAAATGATACCGGTTTAACCCCGGCACAGGCAGGCGGTTTTGAAAAGATCTACATCGAAACTGCTGATTACGTAAACAAAAACAGTCAGGAGATTAGTCCTATCGTGGAAAAACATGTTCCCACGATGAAGGCGCAGGCAGTCAGCGAATCCATGAAATATGCCCGCCTAAAACCTGAACATGGTGCTGATTGTCAGGCAGAAATAGAGGCTTTCTTTAAGGAATTGAGTCAAACTGCCGGCTTGCAAGCCTTTGGAGGCAAATTGCCTGATGCCAAATTCTACTATCAGTTCAAGTAAGGTTTATTATTTCTGCGGGGTAGGTTTGCTGGTGCTGGGCTGGCAGTTTCTGTCCATGGTCTATGGCGCGGTGTTGGTTCCATCACCGGCAGACACCCTGCGGGCTATTGGGTTGCTTATAAAAACCGGCGAATTAGGCGAAAACCTGTTGATTACTTTTCGCCGCCAGATCTGCGGGTTGAGTCTGGGTATCATGTGCGGGTTTTTAAGCGGTTTTCTGGCCGGATGTTTTCAGCGTCTGGAATGGCTGATGCAGCCGTTAATTAGCTTTTTACTGGCGGTACCGGCAATTATCTTTGTGACCATGGCCATGGTTTGGTTGGGGATGGGTGATAAAATGACGGTGTTTTTAGTGGCCTTGCTGGTATTTCCGATAATGCATATAAATACCATGGAAGGGATTAAAACTATTGATCGTGCTTTACTGGAGATGGCACAGGTCTATCGTTTGCCGCTGCTGCAAAAAGTTAAAAAGATTTATCTTCCTGGTATGAAACATGGTTTGATTGCCGGTTTTTCGCTGGCCATGGCTTCGTCAATCCGTCTGACGATTATGGCGGAGATGCTGGGGGCGCGTGAAGGAATGGGGCAAAGGGTGGCAATCACCCGTGCTTATCTGGAGACCGACCAGCTGTTTGCCTGGGTATTGGTACTGCTCACAATACTTATCAGCTTGGAATTTATAATTATAAGACCACTGAAACGTTCTGTGAACCGGACTAAACAGTTAAATAGTCCAACTGCCGGCTAGTTGGGCCCACAAATGAAGGAACGGGACATAATGGTGGATCACTTGCCGCTGATCTTATTTGCTGGTATGAATCCTGCCATTATGCAAAAAAAGGAGGTAAAGCCATGTATATTAGCGATGAGAGCCTGGAACGCTTTATTCATGAAGATGTGCCATATCTAGATTTGACCACCGTTTTGCTTGATATTGGGCAAACACTCGGTAAGATATCTTTTGCGACCAGGGAAAAAGGAGTGATCTGTGGCTGTGAGGAAGCAGACCGCATCTTTTCTAAGCTGGGAGCCCAGACAGACTTGCTTATACCTAGTGGAACCATGGTGGAGCCGGGCCAGCCTTTTCTGGAGGCTACCGGAAAGGCTTCCAGTCTGCATTATGCCTGGAAAGTCTGCCTTAACATTTTGGAATACTGCAGCGGGATTGCAAGCCGCACCCGCACCTTACTGGATAAAGCCCGCAATGTTAATCCCGACATTAATATCCTTTCCACCCGAAAAATGTTTCCCGGAACCCGAGAACTAGCTATCAAATCCGTAATAGCAGGAGGAGGTTTTCCTCATCGGCTGGGATTATCGGAAACCGTATTGATATTTCCTCAACACATCAATTTCCTGGGCGGAATGCAGGAACTGAGTTTTAAAATTCCCGGGCTTAAAAAACAGGCCTGCGAGAAAAAAATAATCGTTGAGGTTCAGAACCTGGATGATGCCCTGCTAATGGCAGCGGCCGGAGTAGATGGCCTGCAATTTGACAAGCTGTCTGCGGATAATCTTAAGATTATAATCGAGGAAATTAAAACCGCTTATCCTAAGCTGCTTTTGATCGCAGCTGGGGGAATAAAGGAGACCAATGTTGTCGAATATGCCGCAACGGGCGTTGACGGCATCGTAACAACCTCCATGTATTTCGGGCGCCCCCTGGACATTTCCGCCACTATGCAGCCAATCTAAGATCTGCGCAGGAAAGACAATATACTCCCTCGCCTGTTTATTGTATACCTGGCAAACCTGCTTGCATGATGATTATAATATGATAGACTAGGGAAATAACGAATTTCCTTTAGAAAGTGGTGCTTTTTTTTTTGGAGTCTTTACGTTTTATTCGTTCGGCTGAAAAGGAAATGCAGACGATTTTCCAATTCTATGAAGAAACGGCTTTTAACAACCAGCAGAAGGTGCTTAAAGCACTGCAGGATCATCGGGTTAGGGACAGCCATTTTACTAATACCACCGGCTATGGTTACCAAGACCTAAGCCGCGATGAACTAGAGAGTATTTATGCCCAGATTTTTGGAGCCGAAGACGCTATGGTACGCTCGCAAATAGTATCAGGAACACATGCGATATCGGCTTGTCTGATGGCGGTTTTGCGTCCGGGTGATGAACTTCTTTCGGCAGTGGGCAGTCCGTATGATACCTTGCTTAACGTGATAGGGGTTAAAACAGCACATAAGGGCAGTTTGATAGAGCGCGGCATACGTTACCGGGAAATTGCTTTGCACAGCAACGGAGAACCTGATCTAGAAGCCATTCGCGCTGGAATAAAAGCCGATACCCGTATGGTGCTCATCCAACGCTCCCGGGGCTACAGTCTGCGTCCGCCTCTACGGGTAGAGCAAATTGAACAGATAATTAAGGTCATTCGCCAGGTTAATAAAGATATTATTATTTTTGTGGATAATTGCTATGGAGAATTTGTCGAGCAACATGAACCCACCCAACTGGGAGCAGATTTAATGGCGGGCTCCTTGATAAAAAACCCCGGCGGAGGTTTGGCACCTGCAGGCGGATACGTTTTAGGACGCAAGGATTTGGTCGAGGAAGTAGCATATCATGTCACAGCCCCCGGGTTAGGCAAAGAACTGGGTGCCAGCCTGGCCAATAACCGTTTGCTGTATCAGGGATTATTCCTGGCCCCTCATGTGGTGCTCCAGGCAATAAAAACCGCCTGCCTGCTGGCGTATGTTTTCGAACAATGTGGTTACGAAGTCTCTCCACGTTGGAATGACAGACGCGGGGATATTGTCCAAGCAATCCAGATGAATACCGCTGACGAGGTTATCCGTTTTTGCCAGATTGTGCAAAGTACTTCGCCGGTGGATAGTGATGTAAAACTAGAGTATGCTGGTATGCCTGGCTATGCTGACCGGGTGGTTATGGCTGCCGGTACTTTCGTTCAGGGCTCCTCGATTGAACTATCCTGTGACGCTCCGCTGCGGGAGCCTTACACAGTATATTTCCAGGGTGCATTAACATATGAGCATGGACGTTATACAGCTTGGCAACTGGTGGATAATTTTAAGAGGGAAAAGCGCCAGTAAAAGGAGGTTCGTCTTATAAACATTGGTGCGGTCGTTTTGGCCATTATTGGGATCCTGTTAGGGATTGCAGGAACAATTATACCCTTTATACCGGGTATACCTCTGATTTTTATTGCTATTTTGGGGTATGGATGGTACGAGGGTTTTCACTCCATAGGTACGACCTATCTGGCCGTAATGGGTGGACTGGCCATCTTATCACTGGCGGTTGAATACCTGTCCTCCACCTTGGGAGCCAAGTACTACGGATCAACCAAAAATGGCGTTATAGGGGCATTAATCGGAACGATGGCAGGTATATTTATCTTTCCTCCCCTGGGTATTCTGGTTGGCCCCTGGATCGGTGCGGTGATGGGGGAGGTACTGGCTGGTAAAGATATTGTAGCGGCTGTGCGGATAGGGCTGGGTACTATAGTCGGGATCTTCTCCGGTTTGCTGTTTAATCTATTGATTGGGATAATCATGCTGATTTCATTTTTAGTCGTAATCTTTTAATACAGGTAAATCAGTTTGTTCGGGATTTTCTATAAACTCTAATCTACAGGAGGTTTTTTATGGATAAGGCATATATTATGCAAAAGGCTCGGGAAGAAAACATACAGTTTATTAGGCTTCAGTTTACTGATATTATGGGTGTGCTAAAGGCTATTTCCATTACCGTTGATCAATTGGAAAAAGCCCTGGATGGAGAACTGATGTTCGATGGATCTTCGATTGAAGGTTTTGTGAGGATCGAGGAATCCGATATGTATTTGAAACCTGACCCGGATACCTTCCTGATTCTGCCCTGGACCAGCCCTACTTCCTCTGGTAAAACCGCCCGTATTATCTGCGATATATCAGATGCTAACGACCAGCCTTTTGAGGGAAGCCCCCGTTATGCCTTAAGCAAGGTTTTAAAAGAAGCCCTAGCCATGGGGTATACGATGCAGGTTGGACCGGAACCGGAGTTTTTCTTGTTTAATCTTGATCACAATGGATTACCTACCTTGGAAACCAATGATAAAGCCGGTTATTTTGATCTGCCTCCGGTGGACAAAGGGGAAGAAGCGCGCCGGGATATGGTGGAAACCCTGCAGACATTGGGTTTTGAGATAGAAGCTGCTCATCACGAAGTAGCCCCCGGACAACACGAAATTGACTTTAAATATGCAGAGGCCTTAAAAACGGCCGATAATATAGTTACCTTCAGAATTGCTGTGCGAACGGTGGCTCAGCGCCATGGCCTGCATGCTACGTTTATGCCCAAACCGGTTTATGGCATTAGCGGATCCGGTATGCATATGCACTGTTCCTTATTTAAAGATGGTGTTAATATCTTCTATGATCCCGATAAGGAGGACGGACTAAGTGATACCTGTCGTTACTTTATTGGCGGAGTAATCAAACATGCCCGAGCCATTTGCGCCATCACTAATCCAACCGTTAATTCCTACAAACGTTTAGTTCCCGGCTATGAAGCCCCCGTATACATTGCCTGGTCTCACCAAAACCGCAGCCCGCTTATCAGGATACCGGCTCGCCGTGGTATCGGAACCAGGATTGAAGTGCGTCATCCTGATCCCACCTGCAATCCATACCTGGGACTGGCGGTTATTTTAAAAGCAGGTCTGGAAGGAATCAAAAAGCAAATTGATCCTCCGGCATCGGTTGAACAGAATATTTACGAAATGGATCTGGCTTCCCGCAAAGAACACGGTATTCTGTCATTGCCGGAAAACCTATACGAGGCTCTGCATGAATTGAGTGAAGATGAAGTAGTGCAGGAAGCTTTGGGAAAACATATCTTCTCCCGTTTTGTGGCCGCCAAAATGAAGGAGTGGGAAAACTACAGCTCCCGGGTCTATGATTGGGAAATAGATGAGTATCTGGCCAAATTCTAGCCAACCGCAATAACACCAGGGGATGGGGTTAAGAAAACCCCATCCCCTTAACTTATATTCTGCGCAGCAGGCCGGCAACTTTGCCTAGAATGGTCAGCTCGCGGGTAATAATTGGCTGCAGGGCGCTGTTTTCCGGTTGTAGCTTGTAATGATCGGACATTTTATAATACCTTTTCACAGTTGCCTCATCTTCCAACAAGGCCACTACGATTTCTCCATTGGCGGCATCCCTTTGTTCCCGCACAATAACGTAATCATTATCTAAAATACCGGCATCAACCATGCTGTCTCCCTTAACACGGAGGATATAGTAATTGCCATTGCCCAATAAATCTACCGGCACGGCCATATAACTGTCGATATTTTCTTCAGCCAGGATAGGTGCGCCGGCTGCTACTTTGCCCAGTACCGGGATATGGCGCACATTATTTTCAAAAGTTTCTTCTGGTTCGTCCTGAACAACGATAATTGCTCGGGGTTTGGAGGGATCTCTTTTTATATAACCTTTCTCCTCGAGTTGCACTAAATACATATGCACAGTGGAACTGGATTTTAGTCCAACGGCTGCTCCGATTTCCCGAACCGAAGGGGGATAACCCTGAGTCTTGGTTTTTTTCTGGATGAACTGTAGGATTTGGCGTTGCCGTTCATTTAGAGAATCAAGCCGGGTCATATGCTACCTCCGAGTTTTTGTTAAATTATAGCATAGAATAGGTTTAAAAAACAAACGTTCTATATTATTATTGCTGGGGTTGCCAAAAACTGTCCCGATCTACATTTTCTATGCTGGTCAGAATCCTTTTGCGGGCACCGGGGAAGCGGTTTTCAATATCTGCCACCAGCTTTTTCATCTCTTCCCGCATAGTATATCCATCAACCGGGCAAGGATTTTTGACAACCTTAAAGTCAGTCGATTCAATAAAGCTTTCAATATCTCTTTCTATTACATAAATCAGAGGCCGTATGACCGTAATATCTATCCGATCCAGGTAGGTTACCGGTTTAAAGAGATGATAACGACCTTCAAAGATCATGGACATAAGCATAGTGTCAACTACATCATCAGCATGATGCCCTAGGGCTACTTTATTACAGCCCTGATTTTTGGCAATACGGTTAAGGGCTCCCCGGCGCAAAGTGGAGCATAGCGAACAGGGGTTTTTTTCCTGGCGGGCTTCAAAAACCACCTGAGCAATATGAGTTTCTTCAATAATCAAGGGCAACTCCAGGGAAGCGCAATAATTCTCAATGCTTTTAGTATCGGCTCCCAGGTTCAGATCCAGATAGATGGGAATCAAATCAAAATCCACGGGTGTATATTTTTGCAGCATGGACATAAAAAAAAGCAGAGCAGCACTGTCTTTGCCTCCCGACAGTCCTACGGCAATTTTATCACCGCTTACGACCATGTTATATTTTGAGTTGGCTTTGCGTACTTCCCGAAAGATTTTTTTATTAAGTCCCTTTTTTACCATATAGAATACCTATACTTTCAAAGCAGGGGTCTTTTTATAGCATTCAGCAAGCAGAACAACCGGGTGGACGACTTCTGCATCCCAATTATTACGGTTAGCTCCAAAGCGCAGTTGCATCATGCAACTGGGACAGCAGGTAGCCAGTTTGGTGGCACCGGTCATCATGGCATTGTCCATTTTTTTATCCAAAATTTTCATGGACATATCATAATGGGTCAGGCTGAACGTACCCGAGCCGCCGCAGCAACGATTAGCATCCTTCATTTCAATCAGCTCCACGCCGGGTATGCGGCGCAGCAATTCCCGAGGCTCCTCTTTGATCCCCTGGGCATTGGCCAAGTGACAGGGATCATGATAGGTAACCCTGATCTTTTTTGCCTTTGGATTGGCTGGAGGTTCTACGTCCAAAACCTCAATCAGAAACTTGGTTAAATCCATGGTTTTATCAGCAAATTCAAATGCCTGATCCTCGATTTTCAATCCTCCCAGCAAAAACTCAATATTTTTATGGCTGATGGCGGAAGAGCAGGAAGCACAATCACTTATTATATAATCACAATCATAACTATTAAAAAGCTTCACATTGTGAGCAGCCAACTGCCGGGCGGTTTCCATTTTGCCATTGGCAATATGAGGTAATCCACAGCATTTGATATCTTTGGGAATAATTACTTCACAGCCATTATGGGTTAGAACCTCTACTGTAGCTTTGGCAACCTCCGGGTTTAAAAGGTTAGTGGCGCAACCTAAAAAATAGCCCACCCGATATTTTTTCTCACCCTGGGCCGGATTGACCTCGCCTAGTTGGTTTTTGGCCGCTCGATAGGGAACATCGGTCAGAATCTTCTCAGCTTTGGGCAGATCGCCCGGTAATAATTTGGTGATACCTATAGTTCGGCCTAGTTTCTGCAGACCGCTTTTTTGGGCAAACCACATTAAGCGAACCGAGTTTTTAAGAAGCCCCGGCCGGGTCCACATAGTATCAAATACCAATTCCTTCCCCACAGACGGATTTTTATCATATATATAAGACCTGGCAGCCGCATTTAGTTCATGGATATCGATTCCGGAAGGACAATTAACCGAACAGGTTTCACACATAAGACAATTGCTCAGCCTTTTATATACATCCTCTGTGGGCTCCACCTTGCCATCCCTTAACATGCCCACCATAAATACATGACCGCGCGGAGCTGCCGTTTCATCTTTTATTTCCGCGAAAGTAGGGCAGACACTGCGGCATTTGCCACAGCGCACACATTTCATTATTTGCTCTTTTACAGGGGGCAATTCCTTGAATTCCATATGAATCTTCCTTCCTAAAATCCTGCTGCGACATATGGGGTAAGATTAGAAACGTATTAGAAAAGCTTGCCGGGATTCATGATGCCTTTGGGATCAAAGGCAGCTTTGGTTTTTTGCATGTATTCCACGGCCTGCCCGTGTTCCTGCTTGGCATAAGGGCGGCGCACCACACCTACTCCATGTTCACCGGTGGTTGAACCCTGCATTGCAATCGCCAGGTGGTGAATCTCATCAACCAGTTTCATAACCCTTTCTACTTCTGCGGGGATTTCTGGATTGATGACCGGTGCGGTATGGACATTGCCATCCCCAATATGTCCGTAATTTACTACCTGGATTCCGTATTTTTCGCCAAGCGCTCGAATCGCCCGTAAGGTGTCCGCAACCTTGGACAGCGGTACACTGACGTCTTCACCGGCAAAAACCCGGGTTCCATCGGCCCTCACCCGGGAGGCTGCTGAGGCAGTCACACTGCGGCCTTCCCAGAGCTGGGCCATGCGCTGAGGGTCGGTTGCCCATTCTACCGAGCGCGCCCTGCGGTCGGCAATTTCCTTTATCTGTCTACCTTCATAATCAACACTAGGGGGATTGCCATCCACTTCAAAAAGCAAAATAGCTTCGCAATTGGGCAGGTTGATTTCCGGTTTAAATTCGTTGACGGCCTTAATCGCGGAACTGTCCAGAATCTCAATCCCGGATGGGAGGATACCGGCTTTATATACATCAAGAACGGTAGCCGGGGCATCATCGAGCTGATCGAAAACAGCCATGGCAATTCCGCGGGCTTTGGGTTTAGGCCAACAGCGCAGACGGATCTGGGTGATGATACCCAGTACACCTTCCGAGCCAATCATTAGTTTAGTCAGATTCAGGCCGGATACGTTTTTAATACACCTGGCCTGCATACCACCGGTGTAAATAATATCTCCAGTGGGTGTTACTACTTCCAACCCCAGTACATATTGTTCGGTAGTACCGTATTTGACCGCCCTTAACCCACTGGCATTATTGGCCACCATGCCGCCAATGGTGCACATCTGGCTGCTGCCCGGATCAGGCGGGAAAAACAGGTTAAATGGGCTGAGTTCTTCGTTTAAACGTGCATGGATTACCCCAGGACGGACAATAACCTGCATATTACGGGCATCAATTTCTACTATTTCGTCCCATTTGGAAAGATCTAACACGATTCCGCCGTTGACGGCAATACAGCCCCCGGTTTCACCGGTGCCGGCCCCGCGGGGAATAATGTTGATATTATTCTCATACGCAAAGCGTACCACTTTTTGAACTTCCTCGGTACTGGTGGGAAATACTACCGCTTGGGGAACCGAGGGCTCCATTTGCGTAAAAAAAGAGCTGTCATAGGAATAATACATCAGATCCAGTTCTTCGGTCAGTAACTTATCTTTACTCAGAATTTTGGCCAGCTCATCTTTAATTGCAGCAAAATCCATAATTTCACTCCTTAAAGGCCACATACGGTCCCATATTTGTTACTTCGATATTATATCATAATCCCCGCCAGGATTATAAAATTATGTTCCGTAAGGTATAATTAAAAATACGAGTTTCATAGTATTACGAAAAAAGGAGTTTTTTAATGTACGATGAACTGCGTGGACTGCTCGCTGAGGAGATTGTTTTGCTGGACGAACCTATGAAAAACCATACTACTTTCAAAATCGGCGGTCCGGCCGATATGTTGGTTTGTCCGCGGCATATTGAAGAAATTAAGATAATCATGAAATACTGTAATCAACAGCAGATTCCGTTTATGGTCCTGGGTATGGGCAGCAACTTGCTGGTCAGGGATAAGGGTATAAGAGGTGTGGTTGTGAAGCTGGGGCAGAATTTTCAAGCCCTGCGTATGGAAGGAGAACAGATTTGGGCTCAATCCGGAGTCGGACTGTCGCAACTAGCCCACTGCGCTGCCGAGGCCAGTTTAAGCGGTCTGGAATTTGCGGAAGGAATTCCGGGCAGTCTGGGTGGTGCTGTGGCAATGAATGCGGGCGCCTATGAAAAGGAGATGCAGGACGTTATCATCGAAGTCGAAGCTATAGACAGGACTGGGGAAATCCATAGGTTTTCTGCTCAAGAAGCAGGTTTTGCCTACCGAAAGAGTATATTTCAGGATAACGGATTTATAATCGTATCTGCCAGAATGCAGCTTAATAAAGGTTTTCGCGAAGATATTGAGATGAGGATGCAGCAATTTGCCAAAATCCGTCGTGAAAAACAACCCTTGGAATACCCCAGTGCCGGGAGTACCTTTAAAAGACCGCCCGGTATGTACGTAGGCCCGATGATCGAAGAACTGTCTCTTAAGGGCTATCGTATCGGCGGGGCAGAAGTATCAACGAAACATGCTGGTTTTATCGTTAACCGTGGTGATGCCAGTGCGGCTGATGTTATAAACCTGATTGACAAAATACAGAGCGAGGTGCGCGCCAGTTTTGGCGTTGATCTGCAACCGGAAATCCGCATTGTAGGTGAAGCCTGATAGCGGTTCATGAGGAAACAATATATAATGAAATCTATCCTATTATGTACCTTAAATGCCAAATACATTCATACCTCTCTGGCTTTGCGCTATCTTAAAGCATATTGCCTGCAGGACGCTGACCTTAAAATTGAGCTAAAGGAATATACCATAAATGAGTTATTGCCCGATGTTATGGCTTCCATTTATTCATTTCAGCCGGATATTCTCTGCTTCTCCTGCTATATATGGAATATCCGCTCCATTTTAGAGCTGTGTCACGATTACAAAAAGGTAGCCCCGCAGACTATTATCATCCTGGGCGGTCCAGAAGTATCTTATGATAGCCTGGCGCTTTTAAAGGAAAACCCGGCTATTGATTTTATCGTCCGCGGGGAGGGGGAAGTCAGTCTAAAAGAACTGCTTATTGCCCTTGATAATAATCAACCTGTCAATAATGTCCGGGGTATAACCTGCCGTCAGGGCGCCGAGCTTAACTACCATCCAGATCAGCCCTTGATAGAAGATTTGGATAACATTCCTTTTCCATATCCGGCTGACTTGCGGGAGTATAAGGATAAGATCGTCTATTACGAAAGTTCGCGCGGATGTCCTTTTAACTGTGCTTACTGCCTTTCTTCAACCCAACGGCAAGTCCGTTTTTTTTCCTTGGAGCGGGTCAAAAAAGATTTGACGATACTGCTGACCCAGGAGGTGCGGGAGGTCAAATTTGTTGATCGCACCTTTAACTGCAATGAAAATCGCGCCCGGGAGATAATCAAGTTTCTGGCTGATCAGGAAGCAATCAGCAAATTTCACTTTGAACTGGATGCTGCCTTAATATCGGATCAGATGTTGGAGTTTTTAAAAAACTTGCCTGCCGATCGCTTTAATTTTGAGATAGGTGTCCAATCAACCTATCCGGCTGCTTTGCAGGCTGTGCAAAGAACCTCCTCCTGGGAACGGCTCAGCCGTAACGTCCAACAGCTAAATTCATCTGGGAATATACATCTGCATCTGGATCTGATCGCCGGACTGCCGTATGAAGGTTATGCTGAATTCGCCCAATCCTTTAATAATGCATATGCCTTAAATCCGGATGTTCTGCAGTTGGGATTTTTAAAATTGCTCAAAGGCTCCCGATTAAGGGATGAGGCTCAGCAGTACGGTTATGTATTCCAGGAACAACCGCCCTATCAGATTTTGGCCAATAACTACATTAGTTATGATCAGATGATAAAACTAAAACAAATAGAAGAACTTCTGGAAAAATACTATAATTCAGGCGATATGTCGCGTAGTGTTGCATATATTATCAACTATGTATATGATGAGGATGCCTTTGCTTTTTTTGAGGGTTTGGCTTTTTACTGGGAAAGGAATCAGCTATTTGCGGTTGCTCATAAGAAGGAACGCCTCTATAGTATTTTGATTGACTTTATAAGGGGGTATCATAGCCCCCATTTAGACGTTGTCAATGATCTGCTAAAATTTGATTTTTTGAATAAAAACCGTACCGATGTCCTGCCGGCTGGACTTTGGAGTCACAATCCGGCGCATATTAAGGAAGAGATCTACGCCTGTATCAAGGATAAGGAATTTATTAAGAAACATTTACCGGGTAACCTGCCCGCCAGCCCTCGGGAGATTAAAAAGAACCTGCATCTGGAATATTTTCATTGGGATCCAAACCAGGTTCTGCCTGATAGTGAGGAGGTTAAGATAATGTTTGTCTATGATCCCATAAAAAAACTGGCCGTTAAAAAAATCCGCCTGTAAAAGGCAGAATAATAATCTGTTTTCCGGGTACGTTTTTTATATCAAGACCTAGCATGCATGCAACGGCTTACGGTTTTTTAAATTATCCAGTACTTGCAAACCTTACGCTTAGGAAAAGAACTATAGTTATTCTATGTTTTACGTTAGAATTAGATTATGCCACGAATTAGATTATGCCATTTAGAAATATGCAAAGTCGCCCGGCTTACCGTTTTGGATAGGAGTATTTACTGTGAAACATCATAATGAGATTATTGCCCGCGAAGGTTGGGTATTCGTATTCTTATTTCTGCTTGTGACCGGTATAATGTATTATTTTAGGGCTTTTTCAGGTGCCTGGCTTACTTTTATACTGGCTTTGTTTTGTGCTTTTTTCTTTAGAAACCCTAAACGCAGTATACCCGATAGCATAGGGACGGTAGTATCCCCGGCCGATGGTCGAATCATGGACATAGAAAAGGTATATGAAGATCAATATCTTAACCAGTCGGCCTTACGGGTGAGGATTTTCTTAAGTTTGCTTAATGTTCATATTAACCGGGTACCGATTAACGGTGAGGTAGAATGGGTGCAAAGGGTGGCCGGTCAATTCCTGCCCGCCTATAAAAGTGAGGCAGGTACTAAAAATGCGCGTAATTATATTGGTGTGGCAACTCCCTGGGGTAGGGTATTGGTGGTACAGGTTACAGGTTTGGTAGCGCGCAGGTTAGTATGCTGGGTAAAACCCGGGGATGATCTGCAGACCGGGGAACGTTTTGGACTTATCCGTTTTGGCTCCTGTACCGAACTTTATCTCCCTCCTGAAACCACGGTATTGGTTCAGGCAGGTGAGAGAGTAAAAGGGGGTGAAACCATCCTTGCCAAGCTTTCCGAATAAAAGTTTAGCTAATGCCGTTACTTTGTGCAACATCGTTTTTGGATCGTTATCCCTGGTTTATACATTAGATCAGCAATTCGGTTTGGCTGCAATATTTATCCTGATTGCCGCTGTCTTGGATGGGTTGGATGGGCGTATTGCCCGGCGGTTGGATATTATGTCGCCTTTGGGAAAAGAGCTTGATTCTCTATGTGACATGGTATCTTTCGGGGTAGCTCCAGCTTTATTAATATATGCCCAGGTTTTAATCAACTACACTTATTCCCTGGGGTTAATCACGGCATTACTATATATCGTTTGCGGCGCTTATAGACTGGCACGTTTTAATGTATTGGATATAAGCGGTTATTTTTTAGGTATCCCTATAACGCTAGCCGGGACATTCTTGGCACTTTTGGCATTGTTTGCGGCATATTTGCCTGCCCACCTCATTTTGGCTCTTTTATTGCTAATGGCCATTATGATGGTTAGCAACATAAAAATACCGAAGCTTTAAAACCGGCTATCATGGTACTTGTTAAAGGAGAATCAAGATGGTTAATATAGATTGGCAGAAGTTGCGCCACAGGAATCAAAACATACTTGGTTTTGAACAATCGTTGCTTTCGGCGGTTTTTCTACCGCTGGTGGAAATTGATGGGGAGACCTGTATCCTTTTTGAGAAGCGTTCTCCTGATCTTAAGGTTCAACCTGGAGAAATTTGCTTTCCCGGCGGGAGAATTGATGATTCTGATATCAGTCCGTCCCAGGCCGCCCTACGCGAAACCATTGAAGAATTAGGGCTGGCCCCTGAAGATTTAAGCATACTGGCTCCTCTGGATATAGTAGTCAGTCCTTTTTCAGCCATTATCTACCCTTTTGTAGGGCAAATCCATAATCCTCAAAGTATACAAATAAACTACAGTGAAGTGGCTGAGGTGTTTTATGTGCCCCTTGATTATTTAATGCAGCAGCAGCCTATCGAACAAAAAATAATTTTAAAGGTGGATTTCCCAGAGGATTATCCCTTTGAGCTGGTGCCCGGGGGTAAGAATTACCCCTATAGGGATGCGATCATACCCCAGCAGTTCTATATCTGGCAGGATCGAATCATATGGGGGCTGACCGCCCGCATACTGCACCATTTTTTGAGTCTGGTAGATACCTCATCGTGCTGATTAATGCGAGGATAGGCGCGCATAACTTGGCAGCGGAAGCTTTAAGTCAAATCACCGTAAGGGATGTTTTAGCATACGTTGGGAACCCCATTATCAGATCTGCAATAAAATCGATTATCTGCCCTGGTAGCGGGACGTTTTAGCTTACCCATCCTTATCATACAAATATTTTCATACGTGTTTAAGCCCGGCCTCAACATAGAGGTCGGGCTTAAATTATATTAAGTGCCTATTGTGGTTAGTTTTTTATAGACAGGGTTTTTACCAGAGCTACCGCGGCTTCACCCCGGGTTATGGTATGCTGCGGGTTAAATGTTTTGCCATCGGCTTTTATTATGCCTAATCCCCAACATAAGGCTACATAGGCCTGCAACTGGGGTGACATTTTATTTGCGTCCAGATAGGATACCCGGTAAATATCCTGAACCTGGGTCAGGTAATCAATGTTTAGAAAACGAACCATTAACTGGGCCAGTTGTTCGCGGCTTACGTTGCTGTCTGCCGGGGTATCTTTTTCAATCCAATTCAGAACCTGGCAGCGTTTAAGAACCTCTTCATCACTTATCCACATCGTACTGTAAATTCCTTCTTTGACAGTTAACATAGCCTTTAGAAGATCAGCCAGTTTAATATTTTCATTCGGGTGGAAGCTTGCTCCATATTCACCCAATAAACCCGCTTGCCCCAGCAAGGCAATCTCTTGCTCCCCAAAATGGCCTTTAATATCATTAAAAACCAGGGCCTGGGGATTTTTAGTTACGGGTTTGCCTTCTGTATTCAAGGCGGCCCCGCTCTTAGCATCCAACATGTAAAAGCCATCTTTGTATTTCGGCAGATATACCAGCCTCATGATCTCCTTTAATCCTTTGGAATTCGGAATTTTGGCATAACTTAAGGTCAGGGGAGCGGATTGGAAGAACAGATCGTTAGCCCGCTGGCTGTCAAGGACTCCTTGTGCAGACGGAAAATTCTCTTTACTCCATTTTAATCTGTAAGTGGTAACCTGTTTGCTGCCGGCGTCAATAGATATTTCGATGCCATTGTTAGGAACCAGGATGCCATTTACCAGCCGCACATAATTAAATGACCAAGTGGGGGGATTCAAATCCATCGGTCTAAGCAGAGAATCCAGATTGTCTAGTTTAATTTCTGACCAACGCTGGGGTGCTATTTTTTTAATAAAGGACTCCGCCAATGATTGGGCGGTCTTCTGATCGATCAAATCACTACTGCTAACCGGTTTTTGCGGGGGAAGATTAAGATTAAATCCAGTTAATTCCCCGCTAACGGCATCCAATTGAGCCCAAACATATGCGCTTTGACCTGGTTCCGGGCTGTCTTTACCCCAACCAAATTGCCAGTAGCGATTGTTGGGATTGCGCCAGTCCTTTTCTAAAGAAGCTGAATTTAACTGCATATCATTTATAGCCGGCAACCACTTTTTTACTATGTCAATTGCTTCGGTCTGACTGATAAACCGCGCCGACCTATCAACTTCCTTTTGTTCATCCGGGCTTAACACTGGGGCTGCTCCGGCCTGGGGGGCTATGGAGGATCCCATTCCACCATCTTTCATCAGGTTTTCTAAGCTATAATTATAACCACCTTGATTTAGCGGTTGGCCTGTGAATGCGTCAAGCATTCCATTGGATGGATGTCTGATTCCATAGACAAGTTGGGGCGATGATTCCTGCCCACGCGTAATAGGTTGGGCATATTGAAGTTTTAGTATTTCCTGGCTGACAAAAGATTTTTCAGCCTGATCCTGGTTAATAACGTTTTGCGGATCGGTTAAGTCAGTATAGGTCCAGTTTAAGTTGTAATTTACTATTTCGCCGGTCTGCATATCAATTTCCATATAGGCGTTATCCATGGCTACATTTATGCCTTTATAAATCCTGTTCCATCTCATCGAATAAGTAGGGGCTTGATACGTCCCTAAGGCCAAAGGATTGGAATCGCTAACCAGTTTTAAACTGGGACTCTTGGCGGGCAACAGGCGGTTAAGGGTTTCCTGGCCAATTTGTTGGGCTTTTTGCACCGATAGGGCAGGGGTCTTACTAAAGGAAGGATCTGCCGGTCTTGTCCAGCGATTCAAGCTGATTATTTCCCCGGTTGTGGCATCAACTTCGACCCTGAAATCACCTTCTCCTCCATCCGGGGCAGTCCAGAGTAAAACCCAGCGCTGGCGGTCGCCGTAGCTATCAAATGATGAGGAAAATTCCGTAAGACCGCTGGGGATGGTTAGATTTTTCTTGACATTTTGAATCGCTTGCTCGAGGGGCAGACGGGTAGCTTCATCCCTAACAGCGGAGACGGAACCGACCTGGCTTTCCGGTGCCAGCGTACTTGGCGCTGCCACGGCCGACTTGGGCATCTGGGCAGCAACAAACAACATTATTAGCAGTCCGGTAAGCAACTTGTTTTTCATTAGCAACACTCCTTTATAAGTTATTGAGTAAATCCAGAACTAGGAAACTAGTCGGAATTAATACGTGTATATAAATACGAAACACAACATAAAAACTGACAGTTTAATTAAACAAAAAAACAACCAAAATCGACGCGATTTGTTTCACAAACCCCGAGTTATTTAAAAATCATTAGACCCGCTATTGAGACACAGCCATAATTATTACAATCGGATATATAATAATTATTTTATGGCATAATTATAGATCTATATAATACC
>NZ_CGIH01000024.1 GCF_000983115.1 Syntrophomonas zehnderi OL-4 | reverse complement strand
AAAATAGCCAACGACATCAAAAACTACATGGACACCAGCGGAAAAACACCAGACTTCGCCTACAAAACCAGCCTAGGAACATACCTACGCTACGAAAACCTCGTATACATGTACAGCATGATCCTCGACTACTACAACACCAGCGGAAACAAAGCAGCCTTCGCCGCAATGAAACCATGGAGCATTATATCTCAACCAGTCCTCGCAACGTTTACCATAGACCAAATTAAACAAGCAGCAACCACCGTAAGAAAATACATCGAAACCAACCGAAAACTACCCAATAACGTACAAATCGGCACCACCAAAATCACCATGCCACAATTCCTAGAACTACTAACCACAGCCACCATACAAATCAACAACGGAAACAACAAACCCATACCACTAAGAACATACTGTGCACCATCAACACCTTCTGAATCCATTATAGGTGGATTAATTTATAAAACAGAATACCTTAAAATAGCCAACGACATCAAAAACTACATGGACACCAGCGGAAAAACACCAGACTTCGCCTACAAAACCAGCCTAGGAACATACCTACGCTACGAAAACCTCGTATACATGTACAGCATGATCCTCGACTACTACAACACCAGCGGAAACAAAGCAGCCTTCGCCGCAATGAAACCATGGAGCATTATATCTCAACCAGTCCTCGCAACGTTTACCATAGACCAAATTAAACAAGCAGCAACCACCGTAAGAAAATACATCGAAACCAACCGAAAACTACCCAATAACGTACAAATCGGCACCACCAAAATCACCATGCCACAATTCCTAGAACTACTAACCACAGCCACCATACAAATCAACAACGGAAACAACAAACCCATACCACTAAGAACATACTGTGCACCATCAACACCTTCTGAATCCATTATAGGTGGATTAATTTATAAA
>NZ_CGIH01000023.1 GCF_000983115.1 Syntrophomonas zehnderi OL-4 | reverse complement strand
ACAGCTTTGATAGTTGTATTTTGTTGTCATGTCTTTTTGGTCGACACTTATTAGTGAGGCGTTGTTTGTTAGGCTGGGTGTTTTGTCGCCGGATTTTGTTACCATTAAATAGACGGTCATGAATGCTTGTCCGCCTTTAGGCAAGTAGTCGATGTACCAGGTTATAATGTTTCCTGTTCGTTCTGTTCTTCCGACTCCTTCACTAGTATGACCTATGTATTCGAATCCATCACCTATTGTGTATCGGATCACTATATTTGTTGCATCGTCGTATAGTGCGGAGTTTCTTACATCAACTATGAATACTGGAGTTCCACCCACGTTGTATTTTTCAAGGTATTTTCCTTCTGAAGGGAGGTAATACCAAGGATATTGTAACACATGAATATCACATTTAATGTCAGTGTAATTGAGTGTAACTGTTTGTGCGTTGTTGGAAGGGTTCCAGTCGTATTGTGCGGGGGTTCCCGTTCGTGTTGCTGTGTTTTTAATTGTTCCAGTAGTGTTGATTTCGGCTATTATTATTAGTATTTTGGTTTGGTCGTTTGTGTTGAAGTTGCCTATGTCCCAGATTCCGGTGTTCTTGTTGTATGATGTTGTGTTTTCTGTCCAGGTGATTCCTCCGTCTGTTGAGATGAGGTTTTTTGTGTATATTAATCCGTTAGGTAATTGGTCTAGTATTTGTAGTCCTGTTGCATTGTCTGGGCCGTTGTTTTTGACTGTTATGGTATATTTAATGTATTGTTTTCCTTGTTCCGTGTAATTTTCTTGTGTTTGTGTGACATCGATATCGGCTGCGGGTGGTGTAGTTATTGACACGCTTTG
>NZ_CGIH01000022.1 GCF_000983115.1 Syntrophomonas zehnderi OL-4 | reverse complement strand
GCGTTCCCGGGCCTTGTACACACCGCCCGTCACACCACGAAAGTCGGCAACACCCGAAGCCAGTGAGCTAACTGAACGGAAGTCAGAGGTCAGAAGTAAGAAGTCAGAGATTAGTGAAGAAATTGGCAATACCAATTTCAACCAAAGATCCGACCTCCTACATCCGATTTCCGACTTCTGTTCAGAGGCAGCTGTCGAAGGTGGGGTTGGTGATTGGGGTGAAGTCGTAACAAGGTATCCGTACCGGAAGGTGCGGATGGATCACCTCCTTTCTAAGGAGAAACGAAGCAGAAACAGGAAGGCAAGTC
Organism: Syntrophomonas zehnderi OL-4; assembly: GCF_000983115.1. Lineage (GTDB taxonomy): Bacteria > Bacillota > Syntrophomonadia > Syntrophomonadales > Syntrophomonadaceae > Syntrophomonas_B > Syntrophomonas_B zehnderi. The sequence continues at coordinate 525 of NZ_CGIH01000022.1, read as the reverse complement.
AGGATAATTGGGGAAATTCAATTAAATTCTGACCTCTGACCACCGACATCTGACTTCTATTCCTATTGGTCGATCACTCTTGTTCTCTTGTTCGTTTTATATAATAAGTGAGGAGTAAGGCGTAAGGGTAAGAACCTGACACCGAAGCAAGAAATCCTCATAGAAGAAAGACAGTAGTAGGGAAAAAGAAACCCAACTAAAATGTTCTTTGAAAACTGCAGACATGAAGAAACGAAGTAGGAACAATTCACTAGAGACTCAAGAGTGACACCACTTAAACGAGCGACTAGAGAAGAGTTCTCTCGCGAGAACCAGCTTTGCGCAAGCAAAGCCAAGATGGTCAAGATACAAAGGGCGTATGGTGGATGCCTTGGTACCAGGAGGCGAAGAAGGACGCGGCCAGCGGCGAAACGCCACGGGGAGTTGCAAGCAAACCTAGATCCGTGGATATCCGAATGGGGGAACCCAATAGAGGCAAACCTCTATTATCCCTGCCTGAATATATAGGGCAGGCGAAGCCAGACC
>NZ_CGIH01000021.1 GCF_000983115.1 Syntrophomonas zehnderi OL-4 | reverse complement strand
ATTACAATCGGATATATAATAATTATTTTATGGCATAATTATAGATCTATATAATACCAATGTATTATATGAATTTTATATATTCCATTTTTTAACTTTATATGTTAAAATAACAATTATTTACATATATAAAATAAATTGGGGGGGACGTAGCATGGCGAATGGTTTTCAAAAGTTGTACCAAGAGAAACTGCGTACCGCAGAAGAGGCTGTTAAAATCGTCAAATCAGGTGATTGGATCGACTACGCAATGTTTAATGGTAAACCGGTGGTCTGTGATCGGGCTCTGGCAGCACGTAAGGCAGAACTAAGCGATGTCAAGATAATGGGAGCTGTAACGGTTCCGCCAGTACCGGAAGTAGTTATGAAAGATCCCAAGGGAGAGGTCTTTACCTACAATGACCAGCATTTTAGCGTGCTTACGCGCATGATGCAGGAACAGTGCCAGGGGGTTTTCTACCAGCCTACCCAATATGGTGAGTCAGATCAATATTTGCTCAATGGACGTATCGATCCAATTAAAATAGGAACCCCTTCACGGAATTTCTTTATGGTTCAAGTTGCTCCCATGGATAAAGATGGATATTTTAACTGGGGGCTTCATAATTCTGCCTGTTATAATATGGCGACCACTTCGGATCATTGTATCGTTGAAGTTAATGAAAATATCCCTTACGCCTTGGGAGGGAACCGGGAAAGAATCCATATTTCTCAGGTTACCTATGTAGTTGAGGGAGAGAACACCCCTCTGGCTGAACTACCGGTTATTGAACCCACGGAGACAGATAGAAAAATCGCTGCCAACGTTTTAGAATATCTGCAAGACGGTCAATGTATCCAGTTAGGCATCGGAGCTATGCCCAACATTCTAGGAAAAATGATCAGCCAAACCGATCTTAAGGATCTGGGCGGCTGGACGGAAATGCTTGTAGACGCTTACCAGGATATGTGGGAATCAGGCAGAATGACCGGAGCCAAGAAAAACATTGATGTAGGTAAAATCAACTATACCTTCGCCTTAGGAGGCAAAAAACTCTACAACTGGATGGATAGAAATCCTGCCATCGCGTCCTGCAGTGTAGGTTACGTAAATCATCCGGTACAACTTGCCCAAATAGATAATTTGGTTTCTATTAACCAGGCCCTGCAGGTAGATTTATACGGGCAGATAAACGCGGAAAGTTCTGGTTTTAAACAGATTTCCGGCAACGGAGGCATGTCTGACTTTGTTCTCGGATCCCATTGGTCCAAGGGCGGACGCAGCTTCATATGTCTGCCTTCAACTCATACTAAAAAGGATGGCACTTTGATTTCTCGTATAGTACCTAATTTCGATATCGGCTCGATTACAACGGTCACCCGTCAGATGGTCAACTTTGTTTGTACTGAATTCGGAATTGTATCCTTGAAAACCTGCCCGACCTGGTACAGAGCTGAAAAACTTATCTCCATTGCCCATCCTGATTTCCGTGATGATCTGGTCAAAGCTGCTGAAGAAAGGAAAATCTGGCGGCGGACAAATAAAATAGAATAACAAGCTACTTTTTTAAATGAACTAGCGGCCATCAGTATAACTGTAGCAGATATGGCAAGAATTATTTGAGTCATTTCTCTGGTCTTTGTTTTGCTGGGTATTAAGGTCTTGATAATATTTGTTAGGAGGTTTGTTAAATGACAAATACAGGACTTGGCGCTGCCCCTCAACCAGATCCGCAAGCTATGGAAGCATTAATGGCTAAGGTAGCCAGGATACAAAAAATACTGGGCTTTTTAAGTCAGTCACAGGGTCTGGTCGGACTAATCTTGCTGTTCTCCCCGTTTTGGCTATCATCATTAACCGGAATGCAGGAACCCTTTGCCTTCTTGGCTTTAGCCCCCTTCTTTCTGGGGCTGGCTTATGCAGCCAATTTTGCTAAAAAAGACCTCACCTTTGCCAAGGTGGTTTTTCGCAATACAGCTATTGCTCAAACCGGTTTGTTTATCATCGCCCTGATAGGAATCTTCTTTTTAAAATTACCGGTTGTATTTTGGGTTCTGGCAGCTATTACCTTTATCCTGGGCGGATTACCGGGTATGGTAATTTATCAGGCGCAAAAAGAACAAAAATGATAATCAAGTTAAACATTAAAGGGTAGCAGTGTCTATTAATTAATAAGTCGGTCAGTATTGGCAGGTGGTCGATACTGACCGTTTTATATTGATATGGGCAAGTATTTCTTTTAGCATACTCAACATGTCAAAATGGCATGATTTTTGCTAATATATTCTTAATTAGACAAGTGTGCCGGTTAGGTTTTATTAAATTCAGCCGGGCCAGTAACTATTTTAGTTCGATATTAAGGGAGGCAGAATGATGAACGTATTAGAGATGTTTAAATTGGACGGGAAAACAGCGGTCGTAACCGGGGGATCCATCGGTTTGGGCGCCCAGCTATCAACCGGACTGGCTGAAGCAGGTGCCAACGTGGTTATTGCAGCACGCAAGGTAGATCGCTGTATGGAATTGGGAAAACAACTGGAGACGCTGGGGGTAAAAACCCTGGGGGTAGCCTGTGACGTTACCAAGGCCGAGGATTGTCAGAACCTCGTTGATACTACCGTCAAGGAATTTGGTTCCCTGGACATACTGGTTAATAATGCCGGTCTTACTTGGGGTGGTGATTCCATGAAATTTGCCATGAAGGACTGGCATAAGGTGATGGATCTTAATCTGCATGGACTTTTCCAGTTAACCCAAATGGCTGGCCGTATTATGAGAGAACAGGGCAGGGGAAAAGTAATAAATATTACCTCTCTGGGCAGTTATGGAGGCACAAAACCAGAAGAAATGGATGCTGTGGCTTATAATGCCAGCAAAGGGGCCATAAATACGCTTACTAAGGATTTGGCAGTCAAATGGGCGCGCTATGGTATTTACGTTAATGCTATCGCACCTGGCTTTTTTCCAACCCATATGACGGAATGGATACTGGAGAAGAATGTCGATTTCTTGTTGCCCCGGGTACCTTTTGGCCGTTTTGGCGGAGAAAACGACTTAAAGGGAGCCGTGGTTTTCCTAGCATCGGCTGCATCTGATTTTGTATCGGGACAGATCATTAACGTAGATGGCGGCGAAATGGCAATGGTTCCCTAAAATCCCGGTAGTTTTATAAGCTGAAGTCCGTTTATTCTACGGACTTCAGCTTTTTTGTTTTTCTATCCTGCGTATCTAAAATTTTCTATAATAAATTTTGTTGTATGTGTGCCATTTAGATTCATGTCGAGTCATATGCTGTTACATATTGTCACAATTACATATCCTTTATCCGGGTGGAACGTTCATTTTTAAAAAAATAATTCTAATAAGTATTTATTTGCATCTTTTGGTGGAGGTATGCTTGTCTATTTGGTAAAGTTTATAGTAGGAGAGTATGTTTATTGTTGGGATTAAAGCTTTACATCGTTATATAAGATATACATTAGCAATTATACTGAAATTTTGCCACTATTTTTAGGGGGGGCGTCTGATTCGATGGATACAAACATGTCTAAATCACAACTATTATTGGAGTTGAACGAACTTCGCCGCAAAGTAATGGCACTCGAGGAATCAAAGAAATATAACAACCTGAGCCCAGCTATGAGAGCATTGAAGTTAGCGCAGGAGAAGTTTTCCCAGGCGTTTCATTGTTGCCCGGATATTCTCACCGTTACCACCTTAAATGAGGGACGTTATATTGAAGCAAATGAAGCTTTTTTAAAAATAACGGGTTATACACGTTCTGAAGTAATAGGGCATACTGCCCGCGAATTGCGACTTTGGGCTAATTTGGAAGACCGTGATTTGGTTGTAGAACAAATCCTTGTTACCGGCAGTATCCGAAATTTCGAAATGCAGTTTCGCAACAAATATAATGAACTCCTGACCACCCTGCTTTCCATCGATAAATTTGAAGTAGACGGTGAACCATTCCTGATTTGTGTCGTAAAAGACATCAATGATCGTAAACGCATGGTGGAACAACTGCGGCTTTCCGAGGAACGCTTTTCTAAAGCATTTAACTCCAGCCCTGTTACGATGACCATTTCCACCCTTGAAGAAGGATTGCTGCTGGATGTAAATGACAGTTTTTGTCGAACCCTGGGTGTTTCTAAAAATGAAGTAATTGGGCTGACATCTGCTGAAATCGATTTCTGGGTAAATCCCGCTCAACGAGAAGAAATGAAACAATCCGTTTTGGAAAATAGATCAGTTACTGAAATGGAGGTGCAGTTTCGCCGCCAATCAGGAGAAGTCCGCTGGGGACAGTATTCTGCCGAAAGAATTAATATTAATGGACAGATCTGCTTGCTTAGTCTGTTTACGGATTTAACTGAACGCAGGCAGATGGAAATTGAAATGAGCCGCCTCGACCGCTTGAATCTGGTTGGGGAAATGGCGGCCAGCATTGCCCATGAAATAAGAAATCCCATGACGACTGTGCGGGGTTATCTACAATTGCTCAAAGATGATCTAAAATACATTAACGAAGGGGTGTACTTTGATCTAATGATTGAGGAACTGGATCGGGCTAATGCGATAATATCTGAATTCCTCTCCCTGGCTAAGGGCAAGTCGGTTGAACTTAAGCCGCATAGTCTTAATGCCATTTTGAGGAACATATACCCGCTTCTGCAAACCAATGCCCGGCTGCAAGACAGAGGTATCAACCTTATGCTGGACGAGATACCAGACATTATGATAGATGAGAAGGAAATCCGCCAGCTAGTATTTAACCTGGTTAACAATGGGCTTGAGTCGATTGCTGCAGGCAGTGCCGTAATGATAAGAACATACAAACAGGATAATCAGGTGGTTTTAGCCATCCAGGATGATGGTTACGGTATCGACCAAAAAATTCTTGAAAATCTAGGAACCCCATTTTTTACCACCAAGGCTCAGGGTACCGGTCTTGGACTGACGGTATGTTACGGCATAGCTGCCCGCCACAATGCTAAAATAGATTTTGAAACAGGCCCCGATGGAACTACATTTTTCGTGCGCTTTCCTATATATTAAGACCTGGATTTGCGCGGTGGCCTCAACTGCTCCCCGGGTATTTAATATTTAAAAAAACAGGGAGCATAAACAGCACCCGAAGGGTAATTATTTAGAACCTGAAACCGCGGAATGCTATAAATGGATCCTGAATTTTAGTTAATATAGTTTAAATGACTCCTTAGGAGGTAAACCTGTCGTGATGGACGAAACCATGAGCAAACAACAAATCATATTTGAAATAAATAAACTGCGTCAACAGCTGGCCGAACTCGAGGGGCTGGAGGAACCGGAAGCCGATTCTATACGTGTCCGGAAAGAATTGATTGTCTCCGGGAAAATTTTATCAAAAGCTTTCCAGCATATTCCCGATCCCGTAACCATTAGTACGTTAACCGATGGTCGTTATGTGGAGATAAATCCTGCTTATGAAGAATTGACCGGTTACACTCGCGCGGAAGCCATCGGAAAAACTGCCTTGGAATTAGGGGTCTGGGCAGATTATGAAGATCGAAACCGTATGTTAAAAGTGCTATTTGAAGAAGGCCGGGTTTCGGCCATGGAAACGAAATTCAAGAGTAAATGGGGAGAGATATTTACTTTTCTTCTCTCTGTTGAGGTTATCTTCTTATCAGGTGAACCATACCTCCTGCATCTTTGCAAGGATATCACTGGATTAAAAGATATTGAAGAAGCCCTGCGTATTTCCGAGGAATCTTTTTCCAAAGCCTTTAACTCTAGTCCCATACCTATGTGTATCAGCACTTTTGCCGATGGTATTTTAATTGATGTCAACGAGAGATTTTGCCGCATCACCCATTCCCAACGCGAAAGAATAATTGGTCATACCTTGGAAGAAACCGGTATCCTGGTCAGCATAGATAAACAAAAGGAGATAATAGCTATTCTTGCAGAACACGGTTCAATCACCGAAATGGAAGTCGAGTTTAGCACTGCTTCCGGGAAAAGCAGGCTGGGGTTATTCTCCGCTGAACTATTAAATATCAATGGGGAAGAATGTACCCTTTTTTTGTTTGCCGACCAAACCGAGCGTAAACAGTTGGAACTTGAAATATTGCGCCTGGATCGTCTTAATTTAATAGGAGAAATGGCTGCCAGTATAGCCCATGAAATAAGAAATCCAATGACAACGGTGCGTGGTTATTTGCAGGTTTTAAGATACAATGAGAAATTTGCTCAGGAAGTTGAGAGTTTTGACTTAATGATCGAAGAACTGGATGCTGCCAACTCCATCATCACAGAATATATTGCCTTGGCTAGCACTAAAAAAGTGGAACTAAAACCAACGAATTTAAACACCTTGATTAAAAACATACATCCGCTTCTGCAGGCCAATGCTACGATTCAGGACAAGGCGGTGATCCTCATCCTGAATAAATTGCCCGATCTGATGCTGGATGAAAAAGAGATCTCCCAACTCGTTTTTAATCTGGTTAAAAACGGATTGGAAGCAATACCACCCGGCAGGAGTGTCAAGATTCGAACCTACCTGGCAGGTAAAAAAGTCGTTTTAGCGGTTCAGGATGACGGACATGGAATTGATCCTAAAATCCTGCCCGAATTAGGAATGCCTTTTCGTACCACCAAAGAACAAAGCGTTGGTTTAGGCTTGCCGGTATGTTACGGTATAGCATCCCGCCATCATGCCAAAATCGATATTAAATCCAACGACCAAGGAACTACCGTTTTCGTCTTATTTTCCCGTTAGAAAAGAAATAATACTGTAAACAAGGGGGACTCTTTCGGCTTAACTATCTAAGCTTAAGATGTCCCCCTTTTTTTGGCTAAGTTACTTCCACTCGACCGGAACGGTTACTTTATCCTGAACAGAACCATCTTTCATGCTTTGCCAAAACACTTCGATTTTACCTTTACCAGGGCCGGATGTTTGAAAACCTGCTTTGGTACTAAATTCTCCGCGGTCGGGAGCACCAGCGCTGGCGGTCGTAAATCCTTCGGCTAACTCCTTGCCCTGATCATCTACAATCCTATAACTGATGGTGGCCTCAAAAACACGGGCTGTTCCCTTAATCTCAACCGGATTGCTAACGGTCTGACCGGGAGTAGGGGAGGTGACCCATATTGCCGGTTCATGTACTGCTGACAGATTACGGCTGAAGGGTTGTTCCGACAGGCCTACATGGCCCCACCAATTCATGGCTTTGTCGGTTTGACCGTCAACCATAAAAGATACCTGTTTGATGTTCGGGAATTCCGTAAGGGTGTTCACGATACTAAAGATACCCATTTCTTCGCCGCTGGCACCAACATTAGCATTAAGTACCGCGGATGAAAAATTAACAGTAGCCAAACCCTCTTGATTAACGTTGACCCCCAAAACCTTAGTTTCAGGTGGCAGTACCCGGTAGGCATCCGGCGTGGAAGGCTGGCCCTTGATTAATTCTTCAACCGCAGCTTTTGGCATATCGGCAGTTTTATCAATCTTATGCACCTCTCTCACCAGAAAAGTGTCGGTATCAGTCATTTTTACGTAATATACAGCTATTTCGGTTTTTGGGGTAGCTGGTGGTTCTGGGGCAGGTTTGTCATTGCCTTTATTGTCGCCGATGTTTTTACAGCCGGATACGGAAACAAATAATGCCAGAACCAGAACCAGCAATACATACTTTCTTAGTTGCTTCATAATTAGTTACCTCCGTTATTTAGTATATTAAATTTTTATTTCATTACTAAATACGCTGCCTGCACGCCATTACTTTCATAAAGCCAAGGGCTTAAGCATTGCGTGCCAGAGCCATCCTTGAAAAAGCCGGGCTATGGATTAGGAATCTTCGTTTCCGCGTCTATTTTCTAACTAGACTAATCTGCGGATGATTTCTTCCTTATCTCCATACAGGAAATCAATAGGAGGTATTTGAATTATGGTGTAGGCACCTGGTTTCTGCTTCAGGCCGGCTCTGGCAGCAGAAACCATTATCTGTGCAGTCAGGGCCGGGTTATTGACCTTCATGGAATAGCCTGCTAATTGATTGTGGGTTAATCCAGAAACACCTTTGCGCTCTATGCTGACTGCATGTCCCATATCGATAAGTTGATTAACATCCTGCACTTGGTTTACAATCGTTTCATCGTTAGCAAAATAAGGGTCGTTTTTTATGTCTGCTGATACTTTATTAAAATCAGCTCCTGCTTCAAGCTGGACATAAACCATCCGCCGGTGCACACCTGTACCTACAGGAATCGTCATGGAAAGAGCATTTTTAACTCCGGAAATGGCCTTGGCCGCTACGGAATGACCCATACTCATACCGGGGCCGAAGTTGGTATAGGTAATACCACGTGGCATCATGAATTCGAACATACAACGAATTATGGAATCGGTACCTGGATCCCAGCCGGCAGAAATTATGCCCACCGCATCGTTCTGCCGCGCGACCTGATCTAACTTAATTCGCAGATCCGATAGCTGTCCATGTATATCATAGCTATCCACCGTATTAATACCCTGAGCCAGTAATTGGGCGGCTGTTTCTGGAACCGCCCGGGAAGGGATACATAACAAGGCCACATCTACCCTGGGTAACTGCTCCAGGGATTCAACCAGATTATAATCCTGAAGTGCAGATGGCCGAGCTTCCCAGTATGCGGCAGCTGGTTCCACTATGCCCTCCAGCTGCATATCCGGAGAAGCCTGTATAGCATCAACTGCGAATTTGCCAATATTACCATAACCTAAAACTGCAACTTTAAATTTCTGCATAAATCCACCTCTGTCATATTTATAAGTTCTTCATTAATAGGGTATTAAAGGATGTCTATTAAATCAAGTCAGAATACTGTATACAGTATTTTATTAGCTGCCAAAAATGGAAACATCCCATTTTCTGTTATTATTTATGATAATATAAATTAACCCGTTGTGTCCGCAAGACACAAGCACCTATGAAAATAGCTAGCCTGTGTTGCGGGACTAGAGAAGCTTGGCTTGCTACGTAATTCTTAAACAAAGGAGGCTAAAGTGATGCAACACCTTGTGCAGATATGCGGTGACCCGACTGTAGATTGGTTTCGTATACATAATGAAGATATAATTGTTAGGGGCGGGGTATATTACTGGACTAAAACCGATGATGATTCAAGGGTAAGACTAAGTTCTAAACCCGGCGGTTCGGCTATGATTGCCCAACTATTAAAAGAAATGATTCCCCCAGATCTGGCTCGGGTGGAAGGGGCGACCCTAGATGAAGCACTGCTTAGTCGTCCCAAAGATAGGCATATTACGACTTCCTGGACTTTATGGAGGGAATTTCCCAATCCTGGTTTCAGCCATACTTCATACCGTTTAGAAAAATGGTACGAATTTGAACCTGGCAACTGGGATTATCCAGCTGCTAAACTATATGGATATCCTGATTTATTGCTGATTCAGGATAGCAACCTGGGCTTTCGCACTTGCCGGGAAGGCTGGCCGGAAGCCTTAACAACCGATTTTAAGGACAAATATCCACGCGACATAATCATTTTACTCGGTCAGTATAATGACGGGCACGAAAATCCGCTATTGAATCGGATCGATGAGATGGGTCTGGCTGATCGAACCACCATCGTATCGTCTTTGAGTGATTTACGTGCCTGCGCAGTAAAAATAGGCATGTCATTATCCTGGGAAAGAATGCTGGAAGAAGTTGTAGCGGCAGTATTAAGTAAAAATTGTCCGTTTGTCGAATCCTTGGGCCATAAAATTAAGTATAAACAAATCATCGTGACCCTAGGGGCCAGCGGCATAATAATAGTTGGCAAGGATAAATGTGATCTTATTTTTGACCGCAGTTGTCAGGAAGGCGATTTTGCCAGTCAATACCCCGGACAAATTATGGGCAACCACGCTTGTTTGCTAGGTGCCCTGGCGACCTCCTGGATTGAAAACCCCAACGGTTTGGATTGGACAAAAGCCAGTATGATAGGCTTAAAGCTGGCTCGAATTCTGCATATTTTAGGTTTTGAAGTTTATGAAGAAAATCATAGTAAATACCTGCGTTTGCCATACCAAACCATTACGCAATACTATCGGATATTAAACCTAAACGATGATAACGGCGATTATCCAATTATTAATATAGTAGGGGACGTGGGATTTTTCCAAGCGGATAATGAAACGATTATGAATAAAACGGAAGGGGACAATTGGACCATCCTGGAAGAAAACCTCATCAAAAAACAAAAACATCAGCAGAGGGATCCACAGGATGCAGTTAATGAATGTGCCCGCAACATTGTCCTGAAAGGACCTCTGGTTGCCTTGCCGGATATTCCGGTAGAATCGATCGGCGCCTGGTCAAGTGCGGATCGGCAGGAGATTGAAGGGGTTCGCAGCGTGAAAAATGCCATGCGGGATTATGCGCAGTTAAAAAATCCCGATAAGCCTTTGTGTGTAGCCGTATTTGGCCCTCCAGGAGCCGGCAAGTCGTTTGTGGTTACCGAAATTGCCCGAGGATTAAATATTGGAAAAGAGGCTCAGTTAACTTTTAATCTATCCCAGTTCGAAACTTATCAGGAACTGCAGGCAGCTTTTCATCAAATACGGGATCTGAATCTAAAAGGCAAGATGCCCTTGGTATTTTGGGACGAATTTGATACGCCTTGTGAAGGCAACGTTTTGGGTTGGCTGCGTTACTTTTTAGCCCCTATGCAAGATGGGGTTTTTAGTCATCAAGGAATATCCCATCCTTTGGGAGGGGGGATCTATGTCTTTGCGGGAGCAACCCATCATTCTTTTGAAGATTTTCAAAAAGGTGATAATACAGAAGCCAGAAACGCTAAAAAACCTGATTTTATCAGTCGATTGCGTGCCTTTATTAATATTCGGGGAATCAACGGTAATCCCAATTCGGTTGAAGATCGCCTGTATATGATACGGCGTGCATTTATATTAAGACAGTATCTGGAAACCAATGCTCCGCAGATTAGGAATGAAGGACAATACGTTATCGAAAACGGTGTTTTGGATGCCTTTTTGCGGGTTAACAGGTATTACCATGGAGCTCGTTCCATGGAAAACCTGATCAAAATGAGCAGTCTGGCTGATAAACGCAAGTTCGAACTATCCAGTCTACCCCCTGATAATATTATCGAAATGCACGTAAATGTAAAAGAATTTAATGCCCTAACCAGTATGGGAGATCGAAAAACACTGCGTATTGGGATAATTGGTCATACCCGCCTGAATCCGGAACAGCTTGACAGACTGGGGCAGGCCGTTGATTCTGTTATTTGCTTTCTTGAAAAACGTTATCCCCGTCATTATCTGACGGTTTTCTCGCCCCTGGCAGCAGGTGCCGACCGCCTGGTGGCACGCCGTTTGCTGAATCGAGAAGCTTCCCGACTGATCGCAATTCTGCCGATACCCGAAAGCCAGTACGTAAAAAGTCCGGGTGGGTTGGAAAATGCACAGGAAATCGAATTACAGAATGAGTTAAAATACTGGCTTGCCCATAAAACTATTGAAATTATAGAGATGCCGCCTTCCGCAACGATTAGGTCTGCTTATCTGAAAGCCGGTCATTTCATAGCTGAAAACAGTGATGTCATCATTACGCTCTGGGACGGTAATGAAGATAAAGACAGCTCTATTACCACGAATATAGTTGCCAAAGCCAGACAGCTTTGCAAGCCGATTTGTCATATCTGGGCGGATAACTACAAACCTGATGTCCAGATAGCAATTGGGGAAGAAAGGTGCGGAGAGATACGTTACCTGAATTTTCCCGCCCATCCCGGAAATTTGGAATAGGGGCTTTTACCGAAATAGCCGTAGCGGATGGTCTAGCTTAAGCAGGGAAGATTGGAACAAAACAACTTACGATTATCTGTCCGGGTAACGAAAGCTTTGGCTTCCGGTGGGAAGCAACGCTTACCCATCCGTATCACAATCATTTGCATGGGGGGCTGTGTAAGCAGCCCCATCTTTTATGGCTAATATGGAAGGTTTTTACTTTACAGATATAGAATTAGTTTTATTAATCGAAAGGAAGGTGTTTTAGATGCCGCCCTGGAAAAATTATTACCAGGATAGAATCATATCAGCCCAAGAGGCGGTACAACTAATCAAAAGCAATGATAATATCGTCTTTGGACACGGATTGGGTGAGCCCCATCTATTGCCTGAAGCCATGGTCAAAAGAGCCCAGGAGCTTCAAAACGTAAGCATCTATCACATGGGTTCTTGGGGAAAAGGCCTCTATACCCTCCCGGAAATGCAGGGTCATTTTATCCATAAGAGTTTATTTGTAGGCAGCTCCGTCCGCCTGGCGTACAGTGAAGGGCGGGTGGAATACATCCCCTGCTATTTCTCCGAAGTTCCCAGGCTGTTTAAAGACGGGATTATTCCCGTGGATATAGCTATGGTAACCCTGACTCCGCCGGATGACCACGGGTTTTGCAGTCTTGGAATTTCGGTTGATTATACGCGTCAGGCCATAAAATCAGCGCGGATTGTATTAGCGGAAATCAATCCCCATATGCCCCGTACCTATGGTGATACCTGGATAAAAGTCGAGGAGATTGATTACTTTATTGAATGCCATGACCCCCTCTGGGAAATACCGATGCCCCCTTTTGGGGAAATAGAGTTTGAAATCGGTCGCCAGGTCGCTCCCTTGGTAGAAGACGGTTCTACCTTGCAAATAGGATTGGGAACGATTCCAGATGCCATTTTGGAGTTCCTGGCTGATAAACATGATCTGGGTATGCATTCAGAGATGATATCCGATGGCATTCCAGCTCTGGTAAATAGCGGGGTTATAAACGGCTGTAAGAAAACCCTGCATAAAGGCAAGATAGTAGCCAGTTTTATCGGCGGAAGCCGTCCGCTTTATGAATGGGCCCATAACAATCCCAATCTTGAACTATATCCGGTTGATTATGTAAATGATCCCTTTGTCATCATGCAAAATGACAAAATGGTTTCCATTAATTCTGCTCTGCAGGTTGATCTGCTAGGCCAGGCTGCGGCTGACTCATTAGGACCGCTGCAATACAGCGGTGTGGGAGGACAGATTGATTTTATACGGGGAGCAGCCCGTTCCCGGGGAGGCAAGTCTATCATTGCTTTGCCATCCACCGCCGCCCAGGGTGCCAAAAGCAGGATTGTGCCAACTTTAATAACGGGATCGGCGGTTACCACCTCCAGGAACGACATTGATTACGTGGTTACCGAATATGGGGTTGCCCGCCTTAAGGGCAAGACATTGCGGGAGAGAGCTAAGGCCCTGATAAATATTGCTCATCCTGATTTTCAAAAGGATTTAAAGCAAGATTTTACCTCAATCTATGGATTATAGTTGTCAGGTTGTTCCTCTACGTTTGACAGGAGACATTTTAATGGCATAATAAAAAAAACAAATTACGTTTACAGGAATGATCAGCATGCCCGATATAAATCCAATAACTGCACTCTTGCTAATAATTGCTGCTCTGCCTATTATTTCAGGTGTATTTATGCAGTTTTCCCGGGAAGGGGTACGACAATCACTTATATCCTTGTTCGACAACCTGGTCTTTATCGCCTTAATATTCCTAGCGATTTATCTGACCAAGCAGGTATTTTTCGAACCTTCTAATCGTATTGGTCATCAAATATATGACTTAATTCCCGCTTCCCTACAGACCCTCCTGCTTGGACAGGACGTTATAATCTATTTGGTGATGGTACCGCTTTTATTAGCTTTTTTTTGGGGGCTGATCCAGCCTTTAACGAAAGTATTTAACCGTTTTATCGTTTTCCCTCTGGCGAATGCATTGTATGGTTTGCTATCGCTGGGGGGACCGCTGTTAAAAGGCTTTACCGGGGCCGTTGTACAGATACCCAGAGCCGCTATTTCCGTACTCTTGCTGGGCCTGGGCCTGAATTTCATGGTGTATTATGCACCGATGCCTGCCTTGTCTGCCAGCATGAATGAATCCAGCCTTTACCAGGCATTGTCGGAAGATGTCCTCTATCCCTTGCTTAACTCCAACCTGGCGAAAAAGATTCCTGTAATAGTAAATGATGCTTTTGCTCAAGCTACCGGCCTTAACGTACCTGATGAGGAAGAACTTAATAATCTGGATGAATCTGTGCGGGAATTAATGAAGGGACGGGTCATTACCTATTTTAACGGAGTAACACTGGATACCGCCGTTACTTCCAATGAACAGATTGACAAAATGGCCCGGCAGATTGTCGGCCGGGAAAAAAACGATACTCGGAAAGCTTATCTTATCTACAGATGGATTGCTCAAAACCTGACGTATGATCATGACAAAGCTGCCCGCATAGCCACCGATACCACAGGCATGGAATCCGGATCGATCGTTGCCTTTGAAACCCGTTCCGGGATATGCTTTGATTATGCCAGTCTATATGTATCCATGTGCCGGGCGGTCGGGCTTAAGGTGCGCATGGTAACCGGGCTGGCCTACAGCGGCTCTAATTGGGGGGATCATGCCTGGAACCAGGTATACTCATCAGAAGAGGATCGTTGGATTAATGTTGATGCGACCTTTGGTCAAACCGGTAATTATTTTGACAAACCGGACTTTAAAGTTGACCACCGCTATCCCCAGGTGCAAGGGGAGTGGTAGTATGGAGGAATAAGCATCACATATAACTGTGCAGACCCGGTAGCAGAATACTGACCCCAAAAAGGGTAAACAAAACCACCATAAAGCCGATTACTACCATCCAGGCGCTTTTAGAGCCCCTCCATTCATAAGTACGCCGGGCATGCAGGTAAGCCGCATAAACGAACCAGGTGATAAGCGACCAGGTTTCCTTAGGATCCCAGCTCCACCAGGTTCCCCAGACTTCCTCGGCCCATACCGCTCCAGTAATAATTACCACCGTTAAAAAAGTAAAGCCCATTATTACCACGCGGTAAATGCGCTCATCCAGGGTCGCTAAATTGGCCGCATCATCTCGGGATTTAGCCAGATAGGAAATTCCCAAACAAAAAGCCAGGCCAAAAAAACCATAAGCAATGACGGCAGTGGCTACATGAGCATATAACCACTTACTTTGCAAAGCCGGCATTAGAGGTCGCAGTTCGGAAGGCAGGATACTGCTGAGAGATAGCAGCAAGATTACCAAAACCCCCGCCATTAAATCAAATAATGGCGACTTTAAGGTTTTGCGTATAAACAGAGCTAAAAGCAATATCGCACAGGAGCATAGCAGGACGAATTCATACATATTTGCAAAGGGGAGGCGTCCAGCTGCAATTGTCCGGACTGTCAGTACAGACAAAAAAGACAGCAGGGCCAGCCCCATTATTATCAGGCTTAGGCGGTTCCAAACTTCCTTAGGTTGCCACAGTCGTATCAGATTTGCTACAACTGTGAGTAACAACAGAAAAAAGGTCAGGTTCATAAGCTGGTTTTCCACGGATCAAACCTCCTTGGGCGGGAAAAATAACTGCCAGTAGCGGGCCAGGATACCTAGGATTAAGAGAATAAACCCTGCAAAGACCAGATATACACCCGGATCTTCCTTGACTTGCAAACCGGAAAAATATGAGTAATTATCGAAACGCAACGTAAATAAACCCAGTTGAGCTTCCTCTCCCGGAGCTAGAACTGTCATATCTATTATTTTTCCATCCTGCAAAAGGGTCAGCCAAACATGGGGTCTATTGGGGAGCGGGCTTTGGGATTCAATGTTTCCGCTTTCCTCTGCGTAATCCGGAATGAAGACGGCTCTGACATCCATTCCTGCCTGCAATCTATAAGTATTTTTATCTTTAATTTGTATTGTCTTAGCAGAATCAGGCGTAAGCTGGCTTAAATTCATGACCCATCCCCAGGAACTTTGATATATTTTCAGGCTGTTTGCCTTTAGGGGATGGTTTACAGCTATTCGCTCCTCGTAATTTTTGCCCTTATAACCCTTCAAACTTAGTTGGCTGGCATACTGGCGCGGCTGAAAGTCAGGATAATAATCAACTTTAAAATCCTTAAGCCCAAGTCTCCCGTCTCTTAAACCATGCTCAGCCAGAGCGACCTTTTCACCGACCGGTATTTCCAGATAAAAACTTTTGGCATAGCCTAAAGACCAGACTGAACCTATCACGGTAACCACGACAGCTATATGCAGAAGCAGGGAACCGGCTGATTTTAAATTATTAACATGTCTTAAACGCTGATAACCGCAGATTAAAATGCTTAAAGACAAAATACCTGTTATCAACTGAAACCACCAGGTTTGATAGAGTTGATTAAGGGAAAGGAGGGTAATCAGGGATCCGGTCAGATGTCCGTATGCATGGAAATAAAACGTCTGGGGCTGGCCCTGGGGTATAAAGGTTCCCAGGGCACTTACCACACCCAAAACGATCAAAAGCGTTATTGCGGTTTTCATTGAAGCCATTATGCGGATAAACTGTTCCCACCATTTTTTAAATCTTTCTCTCAAGCTTACATACCTCAGCTGTAATTGTTTAGTCTGTTTTAAAGCCGCGCTTCCCGGGCAAGTTTCGTGGCCTGATGGGCAGTATCGATAGCAATATTAAGATTAGTTAAGGTTTCCGTAGGATTGTGGAAGCCGTACCCATTGGTAACCATCACGTAATCCAGATACCATTGGGCCTTACGGTGCATAGCCATAGCCGCTTTAAGTTTATCCTGATTGACGCCCGCGGTCTCGTGACTGATTTTCAGTTCATTAATCGCTTCGACAACGGCCCAGGCGGCCAGATCCTGACTCTGCTTGCACTGGCTTTGAATCAGGTTAACCCGTTCTCGCAGCCATTCTGTTCCGTTGCGATGACAGGTGGTACAGTTTTGTTCTATATTGTCCATGGGGCTTCTCCACTCATGCGAACTGATCTTTTTGTTGCCTACTTTAGTGAAAGACATATGGCAATCGGCACATGCCAATCCGGCTGATTGATGGGTGCTTCCCATAAAGGTTTCATATTCAGCATGACGCGGTTTAACCAAACCTGTTTTAGCCATGGGGTGAACCCATTCACTAAAGTTCTTCTCATCGTAGTAGGCCAGGATTTGGTCGGCTTTTACCCCTTTATCCCAGGGGAAAGTGATCTTTTTCGTCTGCGGCATGAAATAATAGGTAACATGGCATTGGGCACAGACGAGACTGCGCATTTCCTGATTGCTTATCTGCTCAATATCACGACCCTGTCTTTGTAATGCCTCAATTAAAGCCGGACGGCTCAGCCTCAAATTCATGGTTTTCGGATCATGACAATCCAGGCATCCGATAGGTTCAGTTATTTCTTTACTTATTTCATCAAAGGACATGAGGTAATATTGATCGCCGTATTTTTTCATGAGCTGCGGAACCTGGGATGACTTACAGGTAAAACATGGTGCCCCGGCTTTTTTACGGGCTGTATCAATGGCTTGAATATCAGTTATGGTATATAAATGAGAGCGAGGTTCATTGTATTCAGCGGCAAAACCGAATCCAGCGTAAATCGTCTTCATATAGGGTTTACTGTCAAAATGGGAAGGATGCTCGGTATTTTTTAGGTTAGCTTGATAGCTGTCCCAATGGTTGGGATAAAAGGCTCCCCAGGCTTTGGAATTGGTTTCATTTAAGGCAATCTCACCCGAGGGTCCTTCCATGGCGATATTATTATTGCGATTAAAGAAAAAAATGCCGGCTACAAGGAGTACAATCAGTATCGGCACCGTAATCAGAAGCAATGATCTGACTCTCTCAGACGTCAAAATTATCACCTTCCTAAATTTATTTTTTATTATGAACTATTTCCTGATGACAATGGAAACAATAAGACCCGTTATTTTCGCGGGTATCTTTGACTTCGCATAAAAGATTACTATGACACCTCAAACAGTTAGCTTGCAACACATTTTTACTTAACCCTTTAGTACGAATCTCGGCTGGAGCCGTGTTGGTTACAACCCGGTAAACGTCCCGGGTTCCCACGAAAGCTGCAAACGCACTGCCGGTTACCAGTCCATGCGGATCATGGCAGTCACCGCAGTTCGCTACACTCGCATGAGGTGAGTGCTGATAGGTTAAAACCTGCTCTTCCATTACATGACATTTTCCGCAAAAGGCAGCTTCTGACAGGCCTAAAGCAGGAATCTTTATCATCAGCATCATAGCAAATCCAACCACAGCCAGTACTCCCAGCCATTTCAGAACTCTTTTCATGTAGCCAGCACCATCTCCCTTCTTTACATATTCTACTATTTTAAAGCATATCACAATGCCGGTTAATCCGTAATGCTGATTGCGGCAGTAGGGATGTAATGAAAGTTGTTTTTCGCAGTATTTTGAACTTTATGTAAATATTTCGTTAAATTTTGCATTTATTACAGTTTTACTGGATATATTAGAAAACTATTATAAATTCATATATATATTACTATGCTAAATCGCAACCGTTATTGACAATTGCTATTAAATGGCATTTAGGTTCTGTTTCCGCTGGATTAATAACCATCCTTGCAAATACAACCAACATTTTCCTGCTAAAAAAGTGCAGGATATAGCTTCTTTTAAACGTAGTGTAGTTATACGGCTTTGATTATCAAAGCAAAAAATATAAGGAGTAAGATAGTAAGATATGTGTTATTTCAGACGTAGTATTCGCAGACGACATCTATTCTGGTTGGTTTTTTTTATTGCCCTGGCCTTGACCGGCCTGCGCTTTCCGCCTGCCGCCGCAGCTTCTGCCAGTGATCCACCGCGGATAATTTTAAATGGCCAACAGCTTTATTTCGATGTAAACCCCGTGATAGAAAATGGTCGCACACTAGTTCCGGTACGGACAATCTTTGAGGCCATGGGTGCTGAGCTTGGCTGGAACGAGGCCACTCGGACGGTCACCGCCGGTAAAGGGGCGATTAACATAGTTATGCCTATCGGCTCATCTGCCCCCAAAGTTAACGGTAAAACAACTACCCTGGAAGTGCCGCCTAGGATAGCAGCCGACCGTACCTTGGCACCGCTGCGCTTTGTAGGGGAGGCTTTTGGCGGCAGGGTTAGCTGGGAAGATAATACCAGAACTATTTATATAAACAACGGTTCGGTGGCAAAACCACCGGCTGTCAGGATTAACCCTAACCTGGTCAACATACGCAGCGGACCTTCCACCTTAACAGCAGTGGTTGATCAGGCGCGCTCCGGGGAAGTGCTGTCTGTTCTGGGCGAACAGGACGGCTGGTTTCAAGTCAGCCGCAGGGGACGAACCGGATGGCTGGCTTCCTGGCTGGTTACAGCCACAAACCAAGATCCCACTCCTGCGCCCCAAATACGCACGGTGGTTTTAGATGCCGGGCATGGGGGTTCTGAACCCGGGGCTAGTGGAAACGAGCTTAGAGAGAAGGATGTTAATCTTAAAATAACCTTAAAAGTGGGGGAGCTGCTCAAGCAAAAAGGTATACCGGTTGCCTATACACGCACCGGGGATCAGTATGTAGGCCTGGATAACCGCAGTGCCATTGCCAATAACTTAAATGCCGGTCTTTTTGTTTCTATCCATAACAATGCCAGCAGTAACATATCTGTCTCGGGAACAGAAACGTATTTTTATGCCCCGGCATCGAACCCAAACCTTTATGCGCAGCGCAGTGAAAGACAGCGACTGGCTGCCTCTATACAAACATCACTGGTAAACCAGATTCAAAGAAAAAACCTGGGGGTCAAAGAAGCTAATTTCTCAGTTTTAAGGAAAACCAATATGCCTTCAGCCTTAGTTGAAGTGGTTTTCATCAGCAACCCCGCTGAAGAAGAACTCCTTAAAAACGATAATTTTATCAATAATGTCGCCGCCGGTATTGCCAATGGCATTATTGCCTATTTGAACAATTAGCAGCCAAACAATAACCAGGAGTGTTAAAAACACTCCTGGTCAGGCTTTAATTATACGTTTGCGGTGGGACATCTTTTCCTTAATCTGAATCCTGGAGCGCAATTTCACCTTAAATCACTGCGGGTTTTTGATTGGACGTAATTATATAAGATAGCTATAATCATAATTAATGGTAAATAAAATCATTATAGAAGCCATGGGCATCGTTGCTTCGGCTCATGTCAAGATGACAGGACCTATTTAATCATCCCAACGCTCACCCTGATCAGCAGCGAAGCCGCATCTTTTTACTGCAAAACATAGTAAACCAGCAGAAAGGTTGATTTATTTTGATATCTGATAAAATGCAGATCCAGGTAAAAAACAGTTCGGTTATACGCGCCATGTTTGAGGAAGGAAAGAAACTGGCGGAAGTTTATGGAGCGGAAAATGTTTATGATTTTAGCCTGGGAAATCCAAGTGTCGATACTCCTGAAGACGTGAAAAAAGCCATTTTGGAAATACTGGATACTATAGATTCCGCTGGCATTCATGGCTATATGAATAATTCCGGCTATGAAGAGGTTCGCGATGCAATTGCTAAATCGATTAATGAAAAGTATGCTACCGCGTTTAATCATGAGAACATTATAATGACGGTCGGTGCAGCTGGCGGCTTGAACGTAATCTTTAAAACCCTTCTAAACCCTGGGGACGAAGTTATTACTTTCGCACCCTTCTTTGGAGAATACCGCAACTATGTCGCCAACTATGAAGGGGTATTAGTGATAGTTCCTGCCAATACGACTGATTTTCAGCCCAACCTGGCAGCGTTTAGTGAGCAGATCACCCCCCGTACCAAAGCGGTAATTATCAATTCCCCCAACAATCCTACCGGGGTAGTATATTCAGAGGAAACGATTATTAAACTGGCCCACATTATGCGGGAAAAACAAAAGGAATTTGGTATTGCTATCTACCTCATTTCTGACGAGCCGTACCGGGAATTAGCCTATGATAATATTGACGTGCCTTATCTGACTAAGTACTATGAGAACACGATTATCGGCTACTCTTTTAGCAAATCACTGTCCCTGCCTGGAGAGAGAATCGGCTATCTGGTGATTCCCAATGAAGTGGCAGATTCTGAAGATGTTAAAGCGGCCGCTAATATCGCCACGCGAATTCTGGGTTTTGTTAATGCGCCTTCTTTGTTTCAGCGGGTTATTGCCAGATGCCTGAATGCCAAGGTAGAAGTGGCGGCATACAACCAAAATCGCGAACTTCTCTATAATGCCTTGACCTCCTTTGGATATGAATGCATCAAACCTCAGGGGGCATTTTATCTATTTGTCAAGACCCCGATTGCAGATGATATTGAGTTCTGCAGCCTAGCCAAGCAGAAGAACATCCTGGTCGTACCCGGCAGTTCCTTTGGCTGCCCCGGTTATATACGCATCGCTTATTGCGTTGCCTATAAAACTATCGAAAACGCTCTGCCCGGTTTTAAAACCTTAATTGCAGAATTGAGTTAGTAATTACGACAGCGCCGTCCAATATCCGCTACGCAGACTCCAGCGTAACCTTTATGCAGTAAATGGAATAGTATGTAACATAATCCAATTAAGAAAGGGATGGTTACATGAATCAGCTGCAACGTAGGAGATGCAGGAGACGCTGCGATTTTCATTGTGAAGATATAAGAAACAGACGCAGACGGCGCAGATGCCGCATGGCCGAGAGAATATGCCGCAGAAGATCAAGATGGTAAAATCAAGGTAAAAATCAAATAAATGCTCAACCGTTTCCTGGATAAGAATTCTGTTAAATGCCACCCTCAGACTGCCTTGGATCTTGAGGATGGCATTTTGTTTGCTCAAAAAAGCTTGCGGTTAATATTTCTCCGAAGCCGGGAACATCTGCCTCTTTTACAGGGTTGTGAAGATGTTATTTTAATTGCCATTCAAGCCTAAAACGGGTATATATAGTATATACCCTACAAAATGTGTTCTTTCCATTCCAGGAAAAAAGCTGATGTGAGACGGAACAACTGTGGTAGGAAAGGTAATATTAACAGACGAAAAGGAGCCAGCTAATATGATAGAACAAGTCTTACCTGACGTTTATAGAATTGAAATTCCTTTGCCCAATAATCCACTTAAAGCCACCAACGCTTATTTTATCCGCGGTGATAAAAGAAATCTCCTGGTTGATAACGGCTTTAATTGTGATGAGTCTCGTTACGCCATTAACGAAGCTATTAAGCAATTGAATATACGAATGGAGACCACTGATTTATTCATAACCCACCTTCATTCTGATCATGCCGGTTTGACCAAATATCTGGCCACACCTGAAACTACCGTATGGATGAGCCAACATGATTCCGAAATTGTGGCGGCAAGCCGCGCCAGCTCACATTGGATTATTTTTAACGAATTTGTGCACCTAAGCGGGTTGGCTGCCGATGGCCTGGAAGAAGACTTTAAAAAACACCCGGGATATAAATATGCTTCCGAAGTATTTACTGATTTCGTCATTGTTCAGGAAGGAGACGTTATTGAGGTAGGGGATTATTCATTTCAATGTATATGGACTCCGGGGCATACTCCAGGTCATATGTGTCTTTACGATCCCGCCCAAAAAATATTACTCTCTGGGGATCATATATTGGGGAAAATAACGCCTAATATAACGCTTTGGAAGCCAGAGGAAGATGTTCTAGGACAATATCTGGAAAGTCTCGATAAAATCGCCGGGCTAAATATTGATACGGTTCTGCCTGGGCATCGTTATATGCTCACTGACTGTCAGGGACGCATTGAAGAACTTAGGACTCACCATCTAAGACGCCTAGAGAACATAATGGACATCATCGGGGATAAAACTATGCACGCAGCGCAAGTTGCCAGCCAGATGAGATGGGACTTGTCCTATAAAGACTGGCAGGATTTCCCCTGGGGACAAAAACTGTTTGCCACCGGCGAGGCTATGTCCCATCTCTACCACTTGCATACAACGGGCGAATTAGATTTTTCGAGTTTCGAAAATATCGTTTACTTTAATAGATAAAAGACGCGGCAACATTTTATAAATTTTCAGGAACAGTATCTATATCCGCAGGGTAATTTTAAGGATTTATCAAGGTAACACAACATGTGTATATCTAACAGGAGGGAAGAGATGTTGCGAAAATACCGTTATGCCTTAATATTTATCGCCCTAACCTTTTTAATTAATTGGTTATTGATAGGGATGTTTTTGGCCCTGGGGGAGGGCTGGGGTTCGACTGCTACCCCGGTTGTTTTGGTTGCCTATATGTTTGTACCTATGCTGGTAGCGATTTTGGTGCAGAAGCTTATTAAGCATGAAAAAGTAATAAAACCTCTGCAGGTTTCCTTTAAACTAAACCGCTGGTTTCTGGCGGCCTGGCTCCTGCCGCCGCTGCTGGCTATAGGCGCTCTAGGGATTAGCTTACTTTGGCCCGGAGTGCACTACTCTCCTGAATTGACCGGAATGTTCGATATTTTTGGTCAAAATCTGTCCCCGGAGCAGGCAGCTCAGATGCGCGCTCAAATGGAAGCTCTACCCATATCCTATTTTTGGATTGCCCTTATACAAGGTTTGATAGCTGGTATTACTGTGAATGCGGTAGCGGCTTTCGGGGAAGAACTGGGTTGGCGGGGATTTCTGTTGCGTGAATTTAGGGAACTGGGATTTTGGCGGGCATCACTACTGATAGGCTTTATCTGGGGATTATGGCACGCGCCAGTAATTCTGCAGGGACACAATTACCCCCAGCACCCTGTAGCCGGAGTAGGAATGATGATAATATGGTGTATGCTGCTTACCCCGATTTTTGTATATATACGGGTCAAGGCGCAATCGGTTATTGCCGCAGCCATAATGCACGGCACCCTGAATGGAACCGCCGGCCTGGCAATCCTGATGATTCAGGGCGGAAATGACTTAACCGTGGGGTTGACTGGTTTGGCCGGTTTTCTGGTTCTCCTGCTGACCAACATCCTGATTGCTTGGCTTAATCCAAAATTTGACCTTAAGCCCTTGGCCTATGAATAAATCTATAGATAAACAACTTAGCAACACGTTTGGCTATATTCAAGTAATTTACTGGCCTATATGCGGGTGTCAGGATAAAAAGGTACCAAGGAGATTTTTTAAATGCTACTAAATCCGCTGTAAATGAAATACCCGCCCATTACCGCTAGAAAAACGGCACTTACTATTAATATTAGTCGGTATATTAATGGATTTAACCAGCGGCTTCCGGTACTGATTATGAGGGCTATTAAACTGTACCAAAGCAGATCAGCCAAAATATGGCCACTGTAAAAGGATATTATACCGCTTTTTCCACTCTTCCAGGCAATAGTCAGATAACTGAGGCCAATAGTCGCCCACCATAAAATCCAATAGGGATTTGAAACCGACAAAAGGACTCCTGTCACTGCCGGATGCCTGAGCGGGGCAGAAGATGCCTGGTCTGGCTGACCGTCAGGCAAAATCAGCCTTCCTTGGACAGTATCTTTTAGCATGGAATATCCCAGATATAGCAGAAAAGAACCACCCACTACGGCCACAGTCTGACCTACCTGGGGCAGCAGCAGGATGGTTGAAAAACCTGCCAATAAGCCTATCAGCAGAGCGAGTTCCAAGAGAGCATGTCCCAGAACAATTAAAGGACCGGCCATGAATCCATACCTGGCAGTCGACACAATAGTAGCGGTGAGTAACGGCCCAGGCATCATGGCTCCGGATAATCCCACCCCAAATGCAGTTAAAAATAATACCCCCAATGTCATGCCTTATTCCAATTCCTTTCTGATCTGATCCGCTAAATTGAATATAGTTTTAATTTTAATCGATTTTCAGATATTTAGTATATCGGTGTTCGCAAAAAAGCGCCAAGTTCCTATATGTAATATTGTTTTTGCTTTAACCAGTGCCTGCTTGTCTTAGTCTGGTGAATGTGTAATGCTAATAGCGAAGTATTTAAATGAGGTAATGGCTAATGAAAATAAAAGGCATTAATAAGGCAGGAAAAATTGCAATTGTGGCGGCATTTTTAATATTAAGCGCGGTTTTGACGGTCAACTGGTACGTAAAGTATACTGCAAAACCATACATAGTAGATTCGGAAAAACTCCCTCCCGCGGATGCCATTTTGGTGTTGGGGGCCTATGTATTTCCGGATGGAACCATGTCTCCCATGCTGGCGGATCGAATAGATGTCGGATATGAGCTTTATCAAATGGGGAAAGCGCCTAAAATCTTGGTAAGCGGCGATCATGGCCGCCAGGATTATGATGAAGTAAATACGATGAAGGCATATCTAAAGAATCAAGGTATTCCTTCCCAGAATATTTTTATGGATCATGCCGGATTCAGTACCTATGAGAGTATTTACCGCGCCCGTGATATATTTAAGGTCAAGAAAGTCATTATCGTAACCCAACGATATCATCTGTTAAGAGCGGTATTTATTGCCCGGGAATTAGGTATAGAAGCCTATGGGGTAAGTTCCGATCTGCACAATTATGGATCAGTTATGTTTAATTACGAAATTCGAGAAATCCTGGCAAGGAATAAGGACTTCTGTTTGAGCAAATTCTTAAAATCCGAACCGACTTTTCTTGGCGATCCCATCCCGGTTTTCGGTGATGGCAGAGTAACAGATGATATATAGAACCCTGCTTAAATAAATCTAATTTACACAGGTACCAAAATCTCCTTGCTATTAGGAAGTCATTGCATCCGTCTCTTGATTATAAGCTATTTTAATTGATTTAAGTTGATTATAGTTTAAAGATTAATTATAATCGAGAGGGAGGTGGATATTATGACTGTAGACAAGGAGTTAATTACGGCTCAAGCATTGGCAGAAGCCTTGGATCTTTCTGTGGAAACAATTTGGAGATATACCCGTGAAAACAAGATACCGTGTGTTGAACTAGGCAGCAGGCAATACCGCTATAAGCTGGACGATGTAATTAATGCCCTGCGTGGTGACGTCAGGGAAAATTTTGCTCCTTATGATACCAAACCGACCAAAAAGCTCACCTATCAAGACTACCTGGTTATTCCGGAAGAGCCGGGCTATCGCTACGAAATACTTGACGGGATGCTGATTAGAGAACCTTCACCCAATGTTGTGCACCAGCGAGTATCTCGCAGGCTGCAAAGGATACTGGAGGATTATTTTTGGGGAGTTGATTATGAAGGAGAGATATTTGACGCACCTTTGGATGTTACCCTGCTTGATTATAATGTAGTCCAGCCGGATATATTCTACGTATCGGGTGAACAGCCGCAAATAGTAAAAGATGCCCGTATCGACGGGGCACCTGAACTGGTTGTAGAGATTTTATCACCTTCCAGCCGCCGCAAAGACCGGTTGCAAAAAATGCAGATTTATAAACAGGCCGAAGTACACCATTATTGGTTGGTTGATCCCCAGGAAAGAACCCTCGAGTGTTTTGCCTGGCATGATGGTGTATACTCCTTGGTTGCCTCCGGTATGGACGAAGATATTGTAGAACATCCAAATTTTGCGGGGCTGGCCATTAAACTACAATCATTATGGTCAAATATAAAGTGAAATACGGATAATTACTTCCTTGTACCTCGTATCAGACAATTAGTAGAAAGCTTTTTGTAGCTGCCAGCGCAGTTCTGATCTAAGTTCTGGATGCGCAATATTGATCAGCGCATGAGCACGCTCCTGACGGGTTTTGTTGCGCAAATCGGTTATACCATATTCAGTGACGACATAATTGGCAAAGGTACGGGGAACTGTTACCGGAGTTCCGGTGGGTAATCCCGGTACAATGGATGATGTTAGTTGTCCATCTGCTCCTTGACGGGCTGAACGCATCACTGTTACCGATTTCCCGCCTTCTGACCAAAAACTGCCCAAAACAAAGTCTAATTGTCCCCCGGAACCACTGATCATGCGATGACCCAGCCCTTCGGCGGTAATTTGGCCGCTGAAATCAATCATCAGTGCGTTGTTTACGGCCAGCATATTAGGTATGCGAGCGATCAAGGGCGCTTTATTGACATAGTAGCCGGGATGAATCTCAACAGCGGGATTTTCGGAGACATATTCATACATCTCCTCATCGCCCAGGCAAAAGGTGCCCACAGAGATGCCGCGGTCAAAGGGTTTGTTTTTATTATCAATGATGCCTTCTTCCACCATGCGCGGTAACCCCATCGGCAGCATCTCCGAATGAACACCCAGTCCGCGTTTATTCTCCAACCCGGCAAAGACTGATTCCGTTATTCCGCCCAAGCCCATCTGAATCGTATCGCCATCATTAATCAATTCCAACACATATGCGGCTATGGTTGTTTCAATCTCGCTAGGCGGATTGCGTTTAAATGTCGGTGGAGCCGAGGAATGTTCAATCAGATAATCAAAATCACTTATATGTACCCAATTCTTGCCATACACCACCGGCATTTGGTCATTTACTTCACCTATCGCCAGTCGCAACGGGCCAACCCGGCGGTTTTCCAGCATTTCAAGAGAATAATCGTTACTCAGTCCCAGGTTCATATAGCCGCGGCTGTCGGGAGGAGTAACCTGACAGATAAACACATCGGTGCGCTGAATCATTTTAGCTCCGCTGTCGCTGAGATTGTTAACCAGATAATCACAGTTGGAGCCATATATTTCACGAATAGTGGCCAAACCGAAAGCAGGTACATATTGTATGTGGTCTTTAATATTATTCATAAAAACCGGATCATATAGACGGCAGGGTCGCAATTGCACTGAATCTGACAACTTAACGTCATGCAGTTCTTCATATCGGTCTAAAACAGCTTCAAAGAAATCAATCGAACAGGATCCCAGCCCCAGCGCAGTTGCCACGAAATCCCCGGATTTAACTTTTTGAGCGGCTTCTTCAAATGAGATTAGTTTTTGTCGGTAGGTATTTTTCAAGTTATTATCAGTCATTTTTTCTTTCAGCCTCCCTATGCGTATTTTGAAAAATATATTATAAAAAAATTGCCACAAATCGGATGCTTCCATCTCATGGTAATGACTTTTTTCACAAATGTCAATTTGGCTAAGCAGTGAGATGTTTTTCACTGGAAATTGTATGTTGACGTTGGAAATATGGTGTTTAATACGGTATATTATTAAAATGATAAACAATGATATCGTATGTTATTTAAATGTGGCATTATAATTGAGGATCGGATAGATAGATTACTCTGGTATATAGAATACATTTTGAGCCGGATAGTTGATAAAGGAGTAAGTATTATGGAACAGATACTAAATCACATTTTGGAAGAAACCCATATATCGCTCAGGCAAATAAAAGCTGTAGTGGAGTTGCTGGATGATAAGAATACGGTGCCCTTTATCGCCCGTTACCGTAAAGAGGTAACCGGGGGTCTGGATGAAAACAAAATCCGCTTAATCGAGGAAAGACTGAATTTTTATCGCCATCTGGAACAAAGAAAAGCAGAAGTAATCCGTTTGATAGAGGAACAGGGTAAACTCACTGCGGAGTTGGAAACCCGGATACGGCAGGCTGGTAAGCTGGTGGAAATAGACGACATTTATCTGCCCTTCCGCCCTAAACGTAAGACCCGGGCTTCAACCGCACGTGCCCGAGGACTGCAGCCTCTGGCCGACTTTCTGCTGGCTTGTCCGCAGCAGGGGAAACCTGAAGAGGAAGCTGACCGTTACCTTTCAGGCGAAATAACGACTATCGAAGCTGCTCTTAAGGGAGCTATGGATATTGTAGCTGAACAGGTATCCGAAGACGCGTCCGCGCGGGGATGGATTCGGGAGTACAGCCGCAAACAGGGAATACTGGCAGTAGCGGCTAAAGATAAGAATGTGGATTCAACCTACCGCATGTATTATGAATACCAGGAGGCGGTCAACAAAATACCTCCCCACCGAATATTGGCTATAAACCGCGGTGAACGGGAAGAGATTCTTAAGGTTTCGGTTATTGTGGAGATTGACAAAATAATAGAATATTTAAACCGCCGTTACGTTAAGCCCGGAGTCACTGCACAATATCTTGAGCAGGCGCTTCAGGATAGCTATAGTCGGCTGATTAAGCCATCCATCGAAAGGGATTTGCGCAGTGAATTAAGCGAAAAAGCTGAAGAACAAGCCATAACGGTATTTGCCAAAAACCTGCGCAGCCTATTAATGCAGCCGCCGGTCAAGGGGCAAACTATCCTGGGTTTGGATCCGGCATACCGCACCGGCTGTAAATGGACCATTGTCGATGATACCGGGAAAATGCTGGAGGTGGGAGTGGTTTACCCTACGCCACCCCAAAGAAAAATAACTGAAGCCGAGGAAATTTTAAGCCGCCAAATTACAAAATATAACGTTACTGCTATCGCTATTGGCAATGGTACGGCCTCACGGGAAACGGAGCAGTTTGTAGCCGATATGATTAAAAATAAGCAGTTGCAGATTCCCTATACTATTGTCAGTGAGGCTGGAGCCAGTGTTTACTCAGCTTCCCCGCTGGCAGCCCAGGAATTCCCACATCTAGATGTAGCTCAGCGCAGTGCGGTATCCATTGCCCGCCGTCTGCAGGATCCCCTGGCGGAACTGGTTAAGATTGAACCTCGGGCGATTGGAGTAGGGCAATATCAACACGACCTGCCCCAAAAGGAACTTAATCAAAGTCTGAACACCGTAGTCGAATCGGCGGTTAATCAGGTGGGAGTAGAACTTAACACTGCTTCTGTTTCGCTTTTAACATACGTGTCCGGCCTTTCTTCCACAGTAGCCCATAAAATCGTGGAGTACCGTGACCAGAACGGCAAATTTAAAAACCGTCAGGAACTGCTGAAAGTTTCAAAGTTAGGCCCCAAAACCTTTCAGCAAGCCGCCGGATTCCTACGCATATACCAGGCGGACAATCACTTGGATAGCACGGCTATTCACCCGGAATCATACGAACTGGCTTTAAGTATCCTGGAAACTGCTGGTGCCGCCCAGAAAGAAATAGGCTCACCTGCCTTGGCAACTAAACTGGGCGCCCTTAATCCCGCAACCCTGGCTCAGAGTCTGGGCGCAGGGGAACCTACCGTGCAAGACGTAATTGATTGTCTTTTGAAACCGCACCGTGACCCGCGCGAAGAACTGCCTCCGGTAGTATTTCGCACCGATGTGCTGAGCATCGAGGACATTACTCCCGGGATGTCCCTGACCGGAACAGTACGAAACGTGGTGGATTTCGGCGCCTTTGTGGATATAGGAATAAAAAACGATGGCCTGGTGCATATATCCCAGATGACAGAGCGCTTCATCCGTCATCCTATGGAAATTGTAGCTGTAGGGGATGTGGTAGAAGTACAGGTGTTGTCAGTTGACCGGGAGCGGGGGAAAGTAGCTTTATCCATGAAGGCCAGCTAAATCATACCCGAAGGGCAAAAAATATTGTCCTATCACTATCTACGTTCCGGGCAGGTTGGATTTTTTTAAAATTTACAGTTTGCCAGTTCAATTATTTGCTGGCAAAATCCATACAAGCTGCCTAAATATATCTAATCATTTGATTCCTGGGCTATCAAAGCAGCTCCTAAGGCTCCTGTAAATTGACATTCTTCAGGAACAAGCAAGTTTACACTTAACTCTTTTTCCAACGCCCTTTTAACTCCTTTATTAATCGCTACACCGCCTGTAAATATCACTTGCTCGCTGATACCTAATCTTTTTACCATAGCACCTACCCTTTGCCCGACTGAATCATGTAAGCCTGCTATTATGCCGCCCCTAGAAGTACCTTTGGCTAAAAGATTAACCATTTCCGATTCGGCAAATACTGTACACATACTATTAATTTTTACCGTTTCTTCTAAATCTTCGGCCTCACTCAACTGGCTAACATCCATACCTAAAGCATTAGCCATTACTTGTAAAAATCGTCCTGTACCGGCAGCACATTTATCATTCATAGCAAAATCTAATACTTTGCCTTCATCATTTACTTTAATAACTTTACTATCTTGTCCGCCAATATCTATAATTGTCCTTACCTCGGGGTATAGTGCAGCTACACCCCGAGCATGACATTTTATTTCCGTCACTGTTTTATTGTGAGCTTGATGGACAGCTCTCCCATAACCGGTTACTACCATATTGTCAATTTGTTCTTTTTCTATATTGGCTTTATTTAATAAAGAATTAATAATAGCATTACCCGAATCTAAGGGACTCCAACCAGTAGGTATAACAGAGTTATACCTTTGACCTTTATATAACAAAACGCCTTTTGCAGCCACCGAACCTATATCTAGTCCTAAAGTCGCCATTATTCCACCATCTCCATTACTGCTTCGATCCGCACTTTTAAACTCTCCATATCAGAATTAGAATAATCAGTTTCTAATTGTAAATATGGAACCCCGGCTTTCCGTACCAATTTTTGTATGGTGTAGGCTTCAATATTATAAGTGTGGCAGGCTTGCCAAGTTAAATCTATAACCGCATCTACCTTAAAATCATGTATCATTCTTTCTACTAGTTGTAGACGATACGGATTAGGGGACATACAAGAACAAGGGATTTTTATATATTTTCGAGCTAATGCTTCAATAGGATCAGATAATGTTTCATCACTTTGTAATTCTAAAGTCTTATAGCCAGTACAATTTTCCATCGCTACTACGTTGCCGCCTAAATCCTCAACTATTTTGATTATTTTTTCTGTTCCCAGCCCTACCGGACAACCAGTTAATAATACCCGTGGCTTTTTCACGCCGTTTTCAATTATTGGTCTTTTTTTAACCTCGGCGGCAAAATCGTTTAACATATTTGTAAGTTCAACTTTATCAGCCGCAAAGCTTCTTGACCAGGTTACAGTCAAAAGTTCTGTACCTGTTAAAGGTGGTGGGTCTTGTTGGTTTAAATCGGCAACATTTTTAGCTGCTTTTCTTTCATTATTTATAGTTTTAATAGCCGCCCATATATCATCATCGGTAATCGTAACATCTAAAGCTTCTTCCAGATGAGTACGCAAACGCCTCATTTCGCTAACCCATAATTCAAAGGCGCTATCTAAATCCTGCACATTAGGTAATTTCATAGTGTAGACTGGTTTTATCTCATCCATTATTTCAAACATTTTCTTTTTTCCATCACAAGTGGTTTCACCTATTACTAAATCAGAAAAATGGAAAAAGGGGCAAGTATCTTCTATGGCAAAACCGTAAGAAGATTTAATTAGGGGACATAAGTTGCGAGGTAATGTTTCCTCAGCTGCCGCGATAGGTTCTTCTTTAGTACCGCACAGACCTACCGGAATAGCTTTGGCAGCTAAAATTAATTCCTCTGGACAGTAGGTGCAGTATATGCCTACGACTTTTGTTCCATTTTCCTTAGCTTCCTTAATCTTTACGATATTATCCGGCCTAATATTTAAAAAACTTTCTACTTTTGGTTGGGACATTTTCCACACTCCTCTCTTTATAGTATTAATAATAACATAGTAAAAATAATATTAATAATAACTTTTAGTTATATATTATGCAGAAAAAAAGCCCCCGCACATATTCGGGGGCATTCACCAGATCATTTTCAAACTGGACGAAGGATATTAATAATTGCTCAGGTCTTTGTTAGGACACGGCAATATTGAAGAATAGCTGTAACCGTCTGGCCTGGGGGTGCAAGATGTTCTTTGTCGTATAGCTCCTCCCATATTCGACCCCATGGATCAGGGTTGGTGGCGCAAATGGAATCCCTGCCGGGGAGATTATTTATTGGAATGGTGGGATGAAAACTAAACCTAATAGGAAAACTGAAGAAGATTCACCAAAAACCGGCTTTTTACAGCGGGTCGTATTCTTCTATGCGGTCTACATGGACTGTCGTAGAGGCAAACATCTTTTGGTTAACAATTTGTTCTACTTCCTCAGCAATTTCATGGGCCCTGATCATAGTCAAACTTTCATCCACCTCAATATGGATGACTACTTGTTTCGTATTGCCATAATCATGAATGGCTACATCATGGGTGCTATGAACACCTGCAATGGATAAAGCCAATTGCTCCACTGTATCAATGTCAGCCGAATCGGTTTCCCCGATCAGCTTGGAGGAAGAATCTCTGAAAATCTCGATGCCGGTCCAAATGATTAAAGCGGAGACACCAAAGCCTAAAATCGCATCGGCTTTATAGTAGCCAAAGCCCGAGGCTAATATAGCGATTGCAACTAAAACAGAGGCAATGGCATCGGTACGATGGTGCCATGCATCTGCGATAAGCGTTCCCGAAGATATGCGGTTGCCCAAATCAATTGATATTTGGGACATAAGCTCTTTTAGCAAGGCGGCTAAAAGCATCAAGCCGACCACCAGATAGCTTCCCTTTACCGGGGTATTGGCTTTTAATCTTTCGTAAGAATCAAATCCGAACTTCACTCCAACGAAAATTAACATAATGGCAATAATCAATGTAGCAATAAACTCGATCCTTCCGTGACCATGGGGATGTTTTTCATCCGCAGGCAAACTGGAAAGTTTGAATCCGAAGATAACCACCAGAGAAGTAAGCACATCTGACGCTGTATGCACAGCGTCTGCAATCAAGGAAATGCTGTTTAATACGAAACCAAATGCAAACTTCATAATCGCTAAGACAATATTGCCAATTATACTCAACCATGCCTCCAGATAGGCAAAGGCTCGACGTTGGTTGGGATCGGTTACTTCATTAATATTTTCCACGTCTTTTATAGTTCTTTTTATCAAGAAATCGCTAATGGAACGGGTCACTGCATTCATAATTATCCACCTCTTTACGTAATACTAAAAAAGCCGCGGAACTGCAATAACAAGTTATTGTAGTCCCACGGCTTTAATCCGCTGCCTTTAAGGCCCGGCCATTTGGCCTGACTAAGTGAAATTAAATAATGTATTTACGCTAGTATAAGTAATCCAGCCACGATTGTCAACAACGTTTATGTTGAAGATCGAGAAGTCTATACGCAAGCAGTCTATTTGCGCTTTTTGGTTCTTTCAATCCTTACCGGGGATCCCCATTGATAGACGCAATGCGCATATAATTTCCTCCTCATTATATTCAAGTGAAAGACCTGGGCAATGTGTTATTGATACCTTATCAACCTGATAATGATAAAAGTTTGCTTATGCACTGGGGCAATTATTTTTAAGGGTCAAGCAGGAGATTGAAAGAAACAATTAAATTATGCCATAATAGTGACGTATTAGTATTATTTGCCGCATCTATTATTTATTAAGTTATCGACATAGTATATGCCTATATGAACTTTGGTTTAAAGCCAATACAGGTATGATTTGCAAAATAAACGACCGGCAGAACGTTGGCTATAATTAACGTTATAAAACTGATTTTATTTTGACAGGTGAATTGAATGCAAAAAGAAATTGAGCTTATTGCCACGGCAGGTTTTGGGCTGGAGGCTATCGTTGCCCGGGAGATCAAAGGCCTGGGTTATGATGATATCACGGTAGAAAACGGCAAGGTAACCTTTAAGGCTGACCTGGCAGCTATCCCGCGGTTGAACCTGTGGTTAAGGTGCGCAGACCGTTTGCTTTTAAAGATAGGTGAATTTGAGGCGCGCTCTTTTGAGGAATTATTTCAGGGAACCCGCGCTTTGCCCTGGGCCGATTGGATACCGCGGGATGCCAATTTTCCGGTTGAAGGTAAATCAGTGCAATCACAACTCTTCAGCGTATCTGACTGCCAGGCTATCGTTAAGAAGGCCATAGTGGAGAAAATGAAGGAGGAATATCATCTACAATGGTTTCCTGAAAATGGTTCCCGTTACACAATAGAAGTAGCCTTACTTAAGGATATAGCTACCCTGACTATTGACACCAGCGGTGCTGGTCTGCATAAACGAGGATACCGAAAATTAAGTGCTCCGGCTCCATTAAAGGAAACCCTGGCGGCTGCCTTGATAGAACTAAGTTATTGGGATAGTGAGAGGATTCTCATAGACCCGTTTTGCGGTTCAGGTACTATTCCCATTGAAGCTGCCATGATTGGACTTAATATGGCTCCGGGCATAAATCGCCAATTCGCCGCGGAAAAATGGCCTGTAATTTCTTCCCGGCTATGGTCAGCAGCGCGGGATGAAGCCCGGGAATTGATAAAAAGGGATCAAAAACTGCGCATCCGTGGCACAGATATCGACCAAGAGGTTTTAAGCCTGGCTCGTTATCATGCCCGCCAGGCAGGGGTGGCCGAACATATACATTTTCAGCAGGCACCTATTGTGAATCTGCGCAGCAGTGATAAATATGGCTGCATTATCTGCAATCCTCCTTATGGTCAACGCTTAGAGGATAAGATTAGTGTTGAAAAAATATACCGGGAAATGGGCGAAGTCATAAAAGATTTGGATAGCTGGTCTATTTATGTGCTTACAGCCCATCAGAAATTCGAGAATCTGTTGGGACGTCCGGCAGACCGACGGCGTAAACTGTATAATGGCCGAATACAGTGCAACTATTACCAATTTTATGGACCCCGCCCCCCACGCAGAGGGGAAATTAACATTTGACCTTTAACTAGCAGGTTGGGTTAAGGAAGCAGGTATGCTTGTATATATTAAATACATATAGGCCGGGAATACCATTGGTTTTCCCGGTCTACTATTTTGCATTGGGTCTACCACGATCTGCTTATCAACTGCAGGCTTTTTGAGTAAACTGATGTTAAGATGATTGAATAATGTGCAGGAGTAAACATTTATGAAGAAAAACAAGCAGGTCATAGTTGTAGGCGGAGGAGCGGCAGGTATGATAGCCGCTATATCCGCCCGCAGACAGGGCGCTGATGTTACCATACTGGAAAAAAACCCACGGATAGGCAAAAAAATCCTGGCTACCGGAAATGGCCGTTGCAATTTCACCAATATAAATGCGGATGCAGGGTATTATCATGGCAACAACCCTAAGTTTACATACAGTGCCTTATCACAATTTACCGCAGATGATACTATTTTATTTTTTGAAAAATTAGGTATTGCCCATAAAGTAGAGGAATTTGGGAAGGTCTTTCCTATGTCTGACCAGGCTTCAAGTATTCTGGACGTTTTTTTGTATGAACTAAATGAACTGGGGGTTAATATTGTTTGTGATGCCCAAGTAAAGGATATCAGAAAAAACGATAAATTCTCAGTCGCTTTGGTAGGTGGGAAAATATACAAAGGGGATCGGGTCATCATTACTACCGGCGGCAAAGCTATGCCTGCCAGCGGCTCCGATGGCAGTGGCTATGATTTAGCGGCTCGGCTGGGGCATACCATTGTAGACATTTTTCCGGCGTTAGTGCAATTAAAATTAGAAAGTCCGTTTTTAAAACGCCTGGATGGAGTTAAATTTGTAGGGACTGCTGAAATTATTCATAATAATAAATCTGTGGCTAAAGACCGGGGAGATATTCTGTTCACTGATTATGGAATATCTGGTCCACCTATTTTACAGATCAGCCGGAAAGCGGGAGAACTATTAAAGGCAGGTCAGGAACCGTTTTTAAAAATAACTATAATGGATACGATGTCCAAGGATGAGTTAAGAAAATTATTAAAAAAACGCTGGCAAATAAGTTCCTCAAAACCGCTCGACTTTAGCCTGGTGGGTTTTATTAATAAAAGGTTGATTCCGGTGGTGCTGATGGAAGCGGGTATTAGTGATGTCGGGCGACCGGTGGCTAATTTATCAGCTAAAGAGCAGGAAAGGATAATCGATCTTTTGATCGATTGGCGGTTTAGGATCAGAGGAACCAAGAGTTGGCCTAGTGCCCAGGTAACCGCAGGTGGTGTGGATACCAGGGAAATTAATCAAGATACTATGGAATCCAAATTGGTTAAAGGCTTGTTTTTTGCCGGTGAGATTATAGATATTGACGGGCAGTGCGGTGGTTTTAATCTGCAATGGGCCTGGTCGTCCGGATATATAGCGGGACAATGTG
Source organism: Syntrophomonas zehnderi OL-4 (assembly GCF_000983115.1). Lineage (GTDB taxonomy): Bacteria > Bacillota > Syntrophomonadia > Syntrophomonadales > Syntrophomonadaceae > Syntrophomonas_B > Syntrophomonas_B zehnderi. The sequence continues at coordinate 5,287 of NZ_CGIH01000021.1, read as the reverse complement.
CGGCTCTATGATGTTTCGCAAACAGGTTGCATAAACAGGAGGTAGAAACATGCTCAGGCTTTCTGATCTGAAGATAGGAATAGATAAAGCTGCCGATGCTGAAACTGAAAGACAGGCTTTACGAAATGAAATATTAATCCAACTCAAAATCAGTCCTAAGGAACTGATTGATTTTAATATTTTTAAAAAATCGATTGATGCCAGAAAAAAAGATAAGATACTTTTCGTATATACGGTAGATGTAGAGGTTTACAATGAAAAGCGAATCCTGGGAAAACATAGTTCCTCAGGAATAATCTCGACTCCTGATCTGTCTTATAAAGGTGTGCCAGTGGGAACAGAAGATATGGCTTTTCGACCAGTGGTTGTAGGTATGGGGCCGGCAGGTCTTTTTGCCGGGCTGCTCCTGGCCAGGAATGGTTATTATCCCATCATCCTCGATAGGGGCGAGGATGTAGCAACCAGAACTAAAAAGGTTAATAATTTCTGGCATAGAGGAGAGCTTGATCCTGAAAGCAACGTGCAGTTTGGCGAAGGTGGAGCGGGCACATTTTCTGACGGCAAACTTACCACATTAATAAATGATAAAAGATGTCGTACTGTATTAGAGGAGTTCATTAAAGCCGGCGCACCGGCAGAAATATTATATAAAAGCAAACCTCATGTCGGAACAGATATACTCAAGACAGTAGTTAAAAACATAAGGCATGAGATTATGGCTCATGGCGGAGAAGTGAGGTTCAAAGCCAAAGTAACCGATTTTATCATACAGGATGGAAATATAAAAGGCTTAATCATTAATGACAGTGAGGAACTTTACAGCCAGGTTGTCTTACTGGCAATAGGTCACAGTGCCCGCGATACTTACGAGGTACTTCTGCGCCGGGGCGTTGCTATGAGCCCAAAACCTTTTTCTATTGGGGTTAGAATAGAGCACCCCCAAAAACTCATTGACCAAGCCCAATACGGTGATGCGGCCGGACATCCTGCCCTGGGAGCCGCTGATTACAAGCTAGTCTATCATTCTCCCAGGGGAAGATCAGCGTATACTTTTTGTATGTGTCCCGGTGGCTATGTGGTAGCTGCGGCTTCGGAAGAACAAGGAGTGGTTACCAATGGCATGAGCGAGTCGAAAAGAGATGGGAAAAATGCTAACGCAGCTATACTGGTAGGTGTAAAACCGGCAGATTTTAATAGCCCCCATCCCCTGGCAGGTATTGAATTTCAAAGGAAATGGGAAAGGCTGGCATATCAAATAGCCGGAGAAAGCTATCGGGCTCCGGCTCAACTAACCGGAGATTTTTTGGCTGATCTGCCCAGTACCCGGTGGGGTAGGGTAGAGCCTACCTACCAACCGGGAGTGGTATTCGCCCCACTTAAAAATTGCCTGCCTCATTATGTTGTTGAAACCCTACAAGAAGCGCTGGTCTATTTTGATACCAGAATCAAAGGCTTTGCTATACCGGATAGTATTTTGACCGGCGTGGAAACCAGAAGTTCTGCCCCGGTAAGAATAAACCGATATGAAAATGCGCAAGCCAATATCCAAGGCTTATATCCGCTGGGGGAAGGAGCAGGTTATGCCGGGGGTATTATGTCGTCCGCAGTCGATGGTATTAAAACAGCCGAAAAAATAATGCTAAAATATAGAACCTTGAAATAAAGAGGAGTATAGGAAACCACCTATATCTTCTTTTTCAGATTCACACCATGGCGGCTGGAGGCAGCCAAACGCCCCCAAGGCTGTCTGAAAATTATTAATCTTTAGGGGATGTAGTTGGTATCAGTAATGATGTATAATGATTTTATGGTTTGTATAGATAAACCCAACCCCAAATACCTAGCATTTAGGTAGCTGGACAATAGGGCAAGTAAGTAATAAGTTATTGCAATCCTACAGCGATAAAACGATTCATTGAACGTGAACATGCCAATTTGGAGGGATGAAGATGGAGGATATACTCACTAAGTTTAAAGACTATTGTGAGCGCCCCTATGAAAGGGCTGCACAACTAAAAGCAACCCGCAACATAAAAATTATCGGATGTCTGCCGATGTATTTTCCGGAAGAGATTATCCATGCGGCTGGCGCACTGCCGGTAACCTTATTCGGCAGTGATGAACCAATTACCCTTGGAGATGGTCATATGATGACCAATGCGTGTGATCAGGTACGCAGTTCTTTTGACAGCCTATTAAAAGGAAAATACGATTTTCTCGATGGGATAGCGGCGATCTATGTATGTGATCAGGTAAGATTCTATTTGGAAGTCTGGCAGTTGGATTACCCGGTCGAATTCTTTCATCAGATGTGGCGTCCCTATAAACTGGACAAGTCCACCCAGGTGTTTTTCCGCAGTGAACTCGAAAGGCTGATTTCCAGTCTGGAAGAATTCACCGGGAATAAAATCACTGACGAAAAACTGCGAGCAAGTATTAAGGTATATAATGATTCCCGGGCCATGATGCGTAAATTAAACGATTTAAGAAAAGCGCGTCCGGGAATCGTAAGTGCTTCCGATATGGCGCGCATCGTTGCGGCTAGTATGTTTATCCCCAGAGAGGAACATAACGAATTATTAGGACAACTGTTAGCCCAGATAGAGCAGTCCGATGCAGCGGCAAGCCAAAGCTTGCGGGTCATTACCATCGGACATCCCTGTTCAATGCCGGAAACAGAAGTCCTGGATTTGATCGAGGCTAACGGCATGGTTGTGGTTGATGACGATTTCTTTACCGGCGGCAGGTATTTTAGTAAAGACGTTTCGGCCAGCGGAGACCCCATAGATGCGTTTATTGATTTTTATATGAACGCAATCCCTTGTACAACCTACCACTTTCCTGAAAACTGGCTTGAAACTGGCAAGAGTTTCTCGCCCTATGCCGATTACGTTATCGATTTAATGAGGCAGGGGCAGGCGAAAGGCATAGTAGTATTAAAAGAGATGTACTGCGACCCTTACGATATGGAATTCGTTTTGATGAAAAAACGTTTTGAAGAAGAAGCGATCCCTTACGTATCAATAATTACCGAACATGGCTCTGGCCCTCTGGAAGCGATCCGCACCAGAGTTCAGGCTTTTGAAGAAAGCTTACGTTTTATTTAGCGAAGGAGACAAGTAACGGAGGAGACAAGTATGATTACTGCCGGTATTGATATTGGTTCTACTACAACAAAAGCCGTTATACTAGGAGATACAGACAGTTATTCTTACGCCCTGCAGTCTACCGGGATTGAGATAAACGCGATAAGCCGACAGGTTCTAAAGGAAGCATGTGATAAAGCCGGTTTGAAAATTGAAGATCTTGACCGCATCGTTGCAACCGGCTATGGGCGGATCAGCATCCCTTTTGCAACAACTACCATAACCGAGATTACATGTAATGCTGCGGGGGTTCATCATTTGTTTCCCAACGCCTCATTGGTGGTAGATATTGGAGGGCAGGACAGCAAAGTCATAAAAATAGACGACCAAGGTCGGGTTATGCAGTTTGCCATGAATGATAAATGTGCAGCCGGAACCGGCAAGTTTCTTGAAGTAGCCGCCCAGACTTTGGGCGTGCCGGTAAGTGAAATAGGCGATATATCGATGCAATCAAAGAACAAAGTAACCATAAGCAGTATTTGTACGGTTTTCGCCCAAACTGAAATCGTATCCTTGATTGCGCGCCAGACCGACAAGGAAGACATCGCGGCCGGACTGCATGAATCGATCGTCAGCCGTGTATATGGACTAATCAGCTCTGTGAATCCCGACCCGCAAGCTGAAGTCGTTTTGACTGGAGGGGTGGCTAAAAATGCGGCCATTGTGCAATTATTGGAACGTATGCTGGGACGCCCGATATCAGTCCCAGATGACCCCCAGATTGTAACGGCCCTGGGCGCAGCCCTTTTGGCCAGAAAACTGCAAGATTGACAATTATTTTTTAATATAAGCATGACAGCAAGCCTTAAGGTTTTTTAGGTAATGAAAAGTTAGGAGGCAAGAAGCATGGCAGAATCAGGATACCAATTGGTTCGAAGATTGGAAGGCCAGAAACGTCTGGCAGGATTGATAGCGGCTCATTACGGAGGCGCACTCGAGATAGAAAAAACCAAATCCCAACCGATTGCCTGGGTATCGGCCGGAACCCCGGCCGAGATTCTATGGGCAATGGACTTTTGCGTACAATTCCCCGAGGCTTATGCCGCCACCTGCGGTGCCAGACATATAGCCCATGGACACTGTGAAATAACTGAAACACGCGGTTATGAACATCATCTGTGCACATACTGCCGCAACAGTCTGGGGGCTTCCATTGCTCAGTTGGAAGGGATGTCAACCTACACAGAACTGGCTAGGCCGGATTTTCTTTTGGTTTCCAACGGCAGTTGCATTATGGTAACAAAATGGTGGGAACATCTCAGCCATCTTTGGCAAATTCCTCTATTCACGATAGATTGTCCCTTGGTAATTCCCGCCTACAACGAAAAGGACCTTACAGAAAATGTTAAGCGCCAGTGTTTGGATCTGATAACTTATCTGGAAGAATTCACCGGCAAGAAGTTTGATTATGATCGTTTGCAGGAAATAGTCGCCAATGGCCAACGCAGTTCTCAATATTATATGGCTATGCTAGAAGCCAACAAGCATAATCCTGTACCGGCTACGTTTTTCGATATCATGGGGCATAATTTTCCTAATTTAGCTCTGCGCTACCTGCCTGAAGCGGCTGAGCATTATCGTTTGATGACTGAAGAATTAAATCAGCGCATCGCTGATAAGATCGTTCCGATGTCCAACATACAATATCGCATTTATTGGGATGGTATCCCGTACTGGTTTGCCATCCGGCAACTGTCGGAAAAATTGGAAAGCCTGGGGCTGTGCCTAGTAACCAGCGGCTATTTTGATATGTTTTCTTTTGACCGCCTCGATGCCCAGCGACCTTTGGATAGTGTGGCGGAAGGAGTGGCCACGATGATCTTAAATCATAATCCCAGCTACAAAGCAAAAGCAACCGAAAAGATCTTCCGGGATTACGAACTGGAAGGCGGGATATTTGCCTATGCCCAAAGTTGCAAGCCCTTTTCCATCACGATGCGCTACATCGCGGAACATGTTCAAAAGCAGTTGGATGTACCGGTGACTATTATTGAAGGAGATCTCGTAGACGAAACATTCTACGATGCCGAAAGAAACAATATGAAACTTCAGGCCCTGGCAGAAACACTGGCCGCCAGAGCCTAAAGCGAAACCCTTGCATAACTTAAATAATATTTAAAAATAAAAAAGGCTGCTGATAT
>NZ_CGIH01000020.1 GCF_000983115.1 Syntrophomonas zehnderi OL-4 | reverse complement strand
CCGCAAATATACCTCAGATGGGGATCATAAGTAAGCCGTTCAACCAGTTGGGTAAAAGTATTCATATTCTCTAGCCGCATAGCAATCAAGGCATTTAACATAGCGCAGGTTGGGTATGGCTTAGGTCCACGTTTATTACCATCAGGTTGATGTAATTTGGCAATAACTGGTTTGAAATCAAGGGTATCAATTATTTTCTCGATCCTGGATTTTGGTTGCATTTTCATTGCATCTTCAAAGGAGAAAATGCATCTCTGTCGAATATTCATAAGTGACTTCGCCTCCTTCGGATGATTTGTTTGGTCACTTATTTATTCGACAAAATGGGGGGTGAAGTCCTTTTTCTGTATGAATAAAATCCTAATATTTTCGGGCTTACCTAATATGCAAAAGTCTCGATTATAAATAGCCTGTTGGCCGTCTTTATATGATTGCTCGGCAGGAAAAAGGTCGTTAATAAACATGATTATTATTTTTATTAATACCTTGAGGTGCTTAAAATATGCGCGGGTTAGTCAGGGTGTCATTTAATGTGTATATAGTTGGTGGCGGCAGTAGCAATTAACTGTTTATTCCGGTTATAAGCTTCGGCGGCCATATGGATTTTGGTTTTGCCCTGGGCTTTTACCATAGCTGTAATGATTAGTTCATCACCTTCCGATATTGGCCGGTGATAGCTGGTAGTTATATCAACCGTAGTCGTTTTAGGAGTACCGGTAGCTGAATAACACAAAGGACCGAACACATTATCAAATGCAGCTGTAATAAAACCACCCTGCATGGTACGGGCCGGGTTTAGATAGATGGGCAGAACTGGAAAAGCAACCGTTAAGCTTTGTCCGGCCACATAATCAATTATTCGCCCCTGCATAAAAGTAAAACAATGGGGAACAGGACCCCAATCTATATTATTCTGGTCTGAAATATCTAGCTTTTTTGATGTCCCATGATTATCCATAATTTTATGCCTCGCTTTCAAATATTATGCTGTAATAATTCTAACCCGGTCGATCAGATTCCTTCCTGCTCATCCTGCCCGGGAAAAAGGCTAAAATATGTTTTGGTTAAAATTATCTAATCTGTATTAATATATGCTATTATCAGATTAGATTACTCATTATGTTTAAAGGAGGTAATTACTCTGAGAAGACCGGTATATTTCATCAACAAATACCACAAATCCAATTATTTGCGCCTGCTTGAAATAGTCGGATCTGATAAAAAAGAGTGCAGCCCTAGTTCATATATACTGGCCTCAGTCGGTATCATGGAGGAAAATGAAGGAGCCATTGCAACGATTGAGAGATACTTTTTTCCCGATAGGGTTGATTTTGAGGCGTTACTGAAAGACTTAGGCAGTGATGCCAGTAGCCGCGCTTTGATAAAACTGGCCGCTAATCTCTATGACAGTGCCAATTATGCCAACACAAACGATGTTTTTACTGCCTTGGACGATATCTACCAGGCGGTGGCCTACCAGGCTTTGCTGCTTAAGTTTCCCAGTTTCTCCAAAACCTGGGACAGCAGGTACCCAGAGTTTAAAGAATAGGATAAAATTATCTGCCAGCTGACTCATTAATCGGCTGGCATTTTTCGTTAAATGGCTATCATGTACTTATTTATTAATAATTCTTTAAAGTGGTGGATGGAAAAAATAGCTGTTATACTGTCCCTATGATGTATAGACTATATTAACTGATGGAAAGGCAGGTGAATGACCCGGTTTATATCTTATACACCATAATCCCCAACCAAGATTTAATAACCGGGCAACAATGATGGCTAAAAAAGTACTTGTAGTGGGGGGCGTGGCTGCGGGGGCCAGTGCTGCCGCCAGGCTTAGACGTCTGGATGAAGATGCTGAAATAATTATGTTTGAAAAAGGCCCTTATATTTCATTTGCCAACTGCGGTTTGCCTTACTATGTAGGCGGAGTTATCACAGAAAGAAATAATCTTTTGCTGCAGACGCCCCGGGATATGAAACGGCGTTTTAATATCGATGTCCGGGTAATGAATGAAGTAACTCAGATAATTCCGGCCGAAAAAAAAGTAGAGGTTTGTAATCGCATGACCGATGAGAGTTATCGGGAAACTTATGATTACTTGATTTTAGCTCCGGGTGCAGAGCCCTTAATCCCGCCTCTGCCTGGAATTGATAAAACCAATGTCTTTATTGTACGTAATGTCCCTGACAGTGATGCCATAAAAAACTATATCATGACGGAAAACCCCCGTACGGCAGTTGTGATCGGCGGAGGTTTTATTGGCTTGGAAATGGCTGAGATGCTGATGGATGCAGGGTTAAAAGTCAGTCTACTGGAAATGGCCCCCCAGGTAATGCGCGCCCTGGATCCGGAGATGGCCGACATACTGCACTCTTATCTTAAATTCAATGGGTTGGATTTACGGCTCTCTTCCCAAGCTACAGCCTTTGAAGGGGAAGACCGGGTTATGGCGATACGCCTGGCTGATGGTAGTCTCATACCGTCCGATCTGGTTGTTCTCGGACTGGGGGTCAAACCAGCAGCAGGATTGGCAAAGGAAGCCGGTTTAAAAATAGGGTCAACCGGAGCCATTTGGGTGGATGAATATTTGAGAACTTCTGACCCATTTATATATGCCGGCGGTGACGCTGTTCAGGTAAAAGACTTTATCACCGGTGAAGACAGCTATGTCCCCTTGGCCGGACCGGCAAACCGCCAGGGCTGGCTGATTGCCAACAATATCTGCGGACGCAGCCTTCCCTACAAGGGAGCGCAGGGCAGCGCCATTTTGAAATTCCGAAATATGACCATAGCTGCTACCGGCAAGAATGAATACGAATTAAACCGCGCGGGCATAAAATACCTGACCTGCCATATCCATCCCAATTCACATGCAACTTACTATCCCGGAGCAACTCAGATGACGGCCAAATTATTATTTACCCCTGACAACGGGAAGATTTTGGGGGCGCAGATTGTTGGCTCAGACGGGGTGGACAAACGGATTGACGTGCTGGCTACGGCCATTCGCGCGGGCATGAATGTATTTGACCTGCAAGAACTGGAACTGGCCTACGCCCCCCCTTACTCTTCAGCCAAAGACCCCGTCAATATGTTAGCCTACGTCGCCGGAAATATGCTAAACGGAGATATCGAAGTGACCTATTGGACGGATGTTGCCCAAGAGGTCAGCCGGGGTGCCTTCTTAATAGATGCCCGCACTCCCGAGGAATTCAAATATGGAGCCGTAGAAGGAGCCACGAATATTCCGGTAGACGAAATCCGCAACCGCCTGGCGGAGATTCCTAAAGACCGAGATATACTGGTTTATTGCCAGGTAGGTCTGCGCAGTTATATCACCACCCGCATCCTGAAGCAAAACAACTTTAAAGTCAAAAATATCAGCGGCGGCTATAAACTATACGAAGTAATACGCAAATAAAAGATAATCGCTGCGGTTAACGGTATCCAACTACCGCAGCGGAATCATCTGCCCTTAAACATTACGGCAGTCTCTTTTCGATAGACGGTAATCAACCATCGTGGCGGAAGCTTTAGCTTCCCCAGCACCCTCAACCTAAAGAGGGTGCTTTACTTTGTTCATTATATTAAGATCCGGGTTGCTTATCGTCTGCCAATACACTATAATCTCTATAAAAATTATGTTCTTCTTACTAAAAACCCAAAGTAACGTTTTAGCGAATATTTCCGTTATAAATGATATTACGGAATAAGATTGTTTCTAGGCAAGCTCAGGTATACTTTACTAAATATTAATTAAAATAACTTAAGTGTTATTGATAGTTTTGCAGTGCCTGAAAAAAACGTGTAAATCTGCGCCTACTAATTTGCAAGGGGGTATAATTAATGATTGCTACTAATGACAGGTCATTAACGGAAAAAATCCTTAAACTTAAAGAAGAAAAATCCATTTACATCATTGCCCATTATTACCAGCAGGAAGACATTCAGGATATTGCTGATTTTATAGGAGATTCCTACGCCATGGCAGTGGCCGCTCAAAAGTCCCCCCAGGATACGATCCTGGTGGCCGGCGTGGATTTTATGGCTGAATCAGCAGCCATACTCTGTCCCGATAAAACTGTTTTAACTCCTGAACCCAAGGCGACTTGTCCTATGGCCAACAGCATATCCGTAGATGAGGTTTTAAAGTTCAAGGAAAAGTACCCTAACAGCATAGTGATGAGCTATGTAAATACCCCGGCTGAGATTAAGGCTGTCAGCGATATATGCTGTACCTCTTCCAATGCGGCTACCATATTGAAAAAATTACCGGACGATGCTCACATATTCTTTATCCCCGATCAAAACCTGGCGCTTAATACCGCCAGCAACCTGAGCCGGAACGTCAATATTTATGATTCTGATTGTCCGGTGCACGCTGCACTGAAAAAGACCGACATCGAAAAGCTCAAAGAAAAGTATCCTGATGCCAAGGTTTTAGTACATCCAGAATGTATCCCGGATGTCGTAAAAATGGCTGATTACGTTGGCAGTACCTCCGGAATTATCAATTATGTAAACAATTGTGACCAGGATACCTTTATCATTGCAACCGAATCCGGGGTCACCTATCCCATCCGCCAAGCCAACCCAGATAAAAAACTAATCATGGCCTCGGAAAACATGATCTGTCCCGATATGAAAAGCATAACCCTGCAAAAGATTTACGACTCGCTTAAAAACAGGGAGACGGTGATTAAAGTACCCGAGAACATCCGGCTCCCGGCGGCACAAGCCCTGGAAAAAATGATTGCTTATACCTCCTAAATCATATATAAGTTATCAAATGCAAAGGGGTGGGGTTTATGAAGTTATCCACCAAGGGAAGATATGGACTCAGAGCCATGCTGGATATGGCTCTGAGTGAAGGAAACGGTCCCATAGCCAGTCATACCATTGCCCAGCGACAGGATATATCGGAACGTTATCTGGAACAGCTGTTAATACCTTTAAAACAGGCTGGTCTGATAAAAAGTATTCGCGGTTCGCAGGGCGGTTATGTGCTGGGAAGATCCCCCCGGGACATATCGGTAGGGGAAATCATCAGGGTTTTGGAGGGGCCTCTGGCCCCGGTAGACTGCGTTAACGAGTTAAACCCTGAGGACTGTAAAAGATCTGCGGGCTGTGTTACCCGCCCGATCTGGATCAAAGTTAGGGACGCCATCGCTGCTGTCCTGGATTCCTATACATTGGAGGATCTTGTATATGAATCGCAACAAATGTCCGCACCAACCTCAGCCGCCTCCGATGATATTAAAACATAGCCGGGGGTTTGCTACCCCTGGAAAAGCGGGGTGGACAGATAACGTTCACCGGAATCTGGAAGCAGAACCACTATGTTTTTCCCTTCATTTTCCGGGCGGCGGGCAATTTCGGTGGCAGCAAATGCTGCGGCTCCGGAAGATATGCCCACCAGCAATCCCTCCGTCTTAGCCAGGGCCTGGGCAGTCTTATAGGCTGCATCGGTTTTGACCTTAAATATTTCATCGACCACCTGAGCATTATAAATAGCCGGAACGAAGTTGGTGCCTATACCCTGAATACCGTGCGCTCCCGCCTGGCCGCCCGATAAAACCGGCGAATCAAAAGGTTCCATAGCAACTATCTGAATCTCTGGATTTTTAGCCTTGAGAGCCTCACCTACTCCGCTTATAGTTCCGGCAGACCCCACCCCGGCGATGAAAATATCCACCCGTCCGTCCGTATCCCGCCATATTTCCTCGGCCGTTGTCTGCCGATGGATAGCTGGATTGGCTGGATTTTTAAACTGTTGGGGTATAAAAGAATCCGGTATATCGGCTGCTAGTTGCTCGGCTTTTATAACGGCTCCATTCATTCCGGCCTCCCCTGGGGTCAGAACCAGTTCAGCTCCCAGAGCCTGCAAAAGCTTCCGCCGCTCCAGGCTCATGGTCTCAGGCATGGTTAAGATGAGTCGATATCCCCGGGAAGCTGCCACTAAAGCCAGACCAACACCCGTATTGCCGCTGGTAGGTTCAATGATAACCGAACCTTCTTTTAATATGCCCCTGTCTTCGGCATCCTTTATCATGGCATAACCTATCCTATCCTTGCTGCTGCCTCCCGGATTGAAATACTCTAATTTAGCAATTATTCTGGCTTTTACCTGATTTAGACGGTTGTAGTTAACCAGTTCCAACATTGGAGTATTTCCGATTAATTCAATAAGACTTCCCGCAATTCTGCTCATAATAATCCACCTTTCCATATGTACTAAATAAACATTTATCACCATGCCTCGCCATAATACGATTAACAGCGCTTTACAAGTTTTTAAGCTGGTTAAGGCAACTCTATCATTAAAGCACCACTATTAAGCTGGGTAAAAGGGTCTATTACGGCCTACAGACCGGCTAAATCTTTTATAACTTCACCGGCTATTATTAAACCAGCCACCGATGGGACAAAGGCAATGCTTCCCGTAACCGGTCGGCGGCTATTGGGACAATCATTTTCAAAATCGGTTTTTAAAACTGCCTTTGGAGTTACAGGTTTTTCCCGGGAATATACTACCTTTAAGGAATCTACCCCCTTTAAGCGAAGTTCTTTACGCATTACTTTAGCCAGGGGACATACCGAAGTGGCATATATATCGCTGACCTCGAAACGGGTGGGGTCAAGCTTATTCCCGGCTCCCATACTGCTTATTATGGGAATCCCCATCCTTTGCGCCTGAACCACCAGATCAATTTTGGCGGTTACCGTATCAATTGCATCCACGATATAATCATAATCTAAGCGGATCAATTCTTCGGCAAGCTGCGGCATATAAAATTTTTGGTATATTTCCACTTGGGCCAGCGGGTTTATCTCCAGTATTCTATCCCGCATTACTTCAACCTTGGGCCTGCCCAGGGTTTTATGGGTCGCATGCAGCTGTCGGTTAAGATTAGTCATACTAACGCAGTCATTGTCAACCAGAACCAGTTTACCCACACCGGTTCTCACCAGACCCTCGACCACATAGCTGCCTACCCCTCCCACCCCAAAAACCGCTACCCGGCTTAAGGCCAGTTTTTGTAAAGCCTCCGTTCCTATAAGGAGTTCCGTTCTTAGAAATTGATTCAGAATGATCTACCCCTTTTATTCGTATATCGCCATTTATTGGGCTAGTATTTGCAAATAAAAGCTATAATAATATTATTATAGCTTTTATATCCGGGGAGTAGTATGATATGGAACGCCAAGAATCACTTAAAATTAGCGGTATGTCCTGTGCTGCCTGTGCGGTACGCATCGAAAAAGGCTTGGCTAAAATGGAAGGGGTCAAGCAGGCAAACGTTAACCTTGCCTTACAGAAAGCCACGGTTGACTTTGATGACAGCATCACCGGACGCGAACAGTTAGCCGCGGCTGTAAAGAAACTAGGCTATGAAGTAATTGAAGATAAACCAGCTGCTACCGGCACTACCTTGCATATATCCGGGATGTCCTGTGCTGCCTGTGCCGCCCGCATAGAAAAGAAACTGGCCCAGACCGAAGGCGTGTCCCGGGTTATGGTCAACTTGAATACGGAGAAAGCCCAGATCGACTTTGATGAAAATAAAACCAGCCTGCCAGCACTGATTCAAATCATAGAAAAACTGGGCTATAAGGCCGAACTCATTAGCCGGATTAGCCGCGACCGGGAAAAAGAGACTCGCGATCAGGAAATAAGTAGTTTAAAGTCCGAATTGATAACATCTGCCATATTGAGTTCACCCTTGCTCCTGGCTATGATATTTACTTTATTTGGAATTGATATTGCCTTTCTGCACAATCAGTTCTTTCAATTGATAGTCGCAACCCCGGTGCAATTCATAATAGGCTATCGGTTTTATAAAAATGCTTATTTTGCACTGCGTTCAGGCAGTGCCAATATGGATGTTTTAATCGCCATGGGCACTACAGCCGCTTATTTTTTGAGCCTCTATAATGTTTTTTTCCAAACGGTTCCCCCGGGAACCATGAAGGACCTTTATTTTGAGGCCAGTGCGGTAGTAATTACCCTGGTGTTATTGGGTAAATACCTGGAAGCCGTTGCCAAGGGCAAAACTTCCGAGGCAATTAAAAAACTGATGGGACTAAGTCCCCAGACGGCTCACGTGGTCAGAAATGGTGAGGAAAAAGAACTGCCCATAGAAGAAGTACAGCCCGGTGACCTAATAATTGTTAAACCGGGTGAAAAGGTGCCGGTAGACGGCAAAATAGTAGCCGGCAGTTCATCCCTGGATGAATCCATGCTGACCGGCGAAAGTCTGCCGGTAGAAAAAACTACCGGAGATCATGTTATCGGGGCAACCATCAACAAATATGGGGCTTTTAAGTTTGAAGCCACCCAAGTCGGCCAGGATACGGTTCTGGCCCAGATAATTAAAATGGTCGAAGATGCACAGGGCTTTAAAGCGCCCATTCAAAAGGTGGCCGACCAGGTAGCGGGGATTTTCGTACCAGCCGTAATCACCGTTGCTTTACTCACCCTGGGAATCTGGTATCTTAACAGCGGTGATATCAACCAGGCCATAATCAGTGCCGTAGCTGTTCTGGTCATTGCCTGTCCCTGTGCGTTGGGTCTGGCAACCCCTACTGCCATAATGGTAGGTACGGGTTTAGGTGCCGAAAACGGCATCCTGATAAAAAGCGGTGAGCACCTGGAAACGGCTTATAAATTAAATACGATAGTATTGGACAAAACCGGAACTATAACCAATGGAGAACCGGAAGTAACCGACATAATATCTACTGGCAGCCTGTCCCCCCAGGAAATCCTGCGTTGGGCGGCTATAGCCGAAAAAAATTCCGAGCACCCGCTGGCAGCAGCGATATATAAACATGGTTTGAAAAGTGTTGGACAGGTACCTGATCCAGAAGACTTTGAAGCCATACCCGGCAAAGGAATTATAGCCACGGGAGAGGGTCGGAAAATATTGGTTGGTACCAGGAAACTTATGCAGGAACAAGGCATCGGCTTAGGTGACCATGAAACAATTATCACCCGCCTGGAGGATGAAGGGAAAACTGCCATGTTGATGACTGTCGACCATTCCCTGGCGGGAATCCTGGCGGTAGCCGATACGGTGAAAGGTCATTCCCGGGAGGCCATAGCCGATTTTAACCGGATGGGCCTTGAAGTCTATATGATTACCGGCGATAACCAAAGGACTGCTGCAGCGATTGCCGATCAGCTAGGCATAAAAAATGTTCTGGCAGAGGTCTTGCCGGAACATAAAGCTAAGGAGATACAAAAGCTGCAACAGGCAGGTAAAATTGTGGCAATGGTGGGCGATGGCATTAATGATGCTCCCGCTTTAGCAGCAGCGGATATAGGCATGGCGGTAGGAACCGGCACCGACATAGCTATGGAAGCTGCCGATATAACTTTGATGCGGGGTGATTTAAGGGCTATATCCGCCGCCATAAGGCTTTCCCGTCAAACCATGACTAAAATCAGGCAAAACCTATTTTGGGCTTTTATTTATAACATTATAGGCATTCCCTTTGCCGCCCTGGGACTCTTAAGTCCGGTAATTGCCGGCGGCGCTATGGCATTTAGCTCGGTCTCGGTAGTAACCAACTCACTAAGCTTGAAAAGGTTTAACCCTCAGCAGGTAAAATAGAAGCGTATGACGCAGCCGCGAAATTCGCGTAAATCCGCGTTTTTGCGTCTATTATAAATAATAAAAAAGGATGGTGGATTGTATGGCTGGCATTACTATTAAGGTTGGCGGAATGTCCTGTAGTCATTGTGAACAAAGTGTAAAAACCGCTCTTGGCTCGTTAGCAGGTGTTAAAAAGGTAGAGGTTGAACTTAGCAGCGGTCAGGTAACGATCGACTATGACCCTGACAAGGTAGACATCAAAACCATTCAGGACACAATAGAAGACCAGGGCTATGAAGTAAAAAACCGGTCTTAAAACAGAGTCTATTTAGCTTAAGACTTTTTCCCGGCAGAGGAAAATCCTTGGCCGGGAAAAGTCCTTTACTTATTTTTCGGTAACCTCATTATGATTATGCAGAATCAACATTAACAATGGCGTTATAAGGTAGATACTGGTAGTAGCTGCACATACGATCCCGGAATCATTAATCAGCCCACCTATTATCGCTGCCAGCAGGATCCCAGCAAAACCTTTAAACAAAGGCGGATACTTGTCCCGGATCATTTTCATGGCTCCTACCGGGCGATAGACCAATACCGCCAATGCTAACAGGATGGCGATAAACACCCGGGTCCAGATCGTATAACGGATAAGTTTCATATTCATAGCTGCTTTTCGCGCCATAATCAGCAGGGCCTCCTGCCAACCCCCTTGATAAATCTGGTGCGCCGCTCTGCCAATATGTGTCTGCATTTCCGCGGGCCGGGTCATGTCAAATATCGTAAAAGCCAGAACACTGGCCACTACCGCTCCCAAAAGTGAAAAAACCAGCTTGGGATTTAAATTATGACCGCTTAATAATATTAAGGTGACGATAAAAGCAATCGGAGCCGTTATCATGCCATCCGATTGGGCACCCAGGGAGGGAGCTGCCAGCATGTAGGTCTGACTTATGAAGAGCAGAGTAATCAAGCCCAAAATATAGGGACGTTTGATTTTTTGAGTGAGGGCAGCCGCTAAAAGAATCGAAGTCCCCATCAACACACCCACATATTCATTTCCAATACCATAGTAGCGAGCTCCTGACATAGGGTCGTAACCCAGCACCGAATTCTTGATAAGGCTACTGTTGTTTATAATATCAATATTAAGGATGATTAACGTCAAGGCTGAAATTGCAAGGAGTCCTTTGAAGTAATTACCCTTAAACAGCTTTCTGGTTGCAATATTAAGGATTATTGTAGCCAGTACGGCAATCAGCATATACTGCCCGTCACTGACCGCGGGGATGGCCCCCATTATCAAAAAAACAAAGGGGATCACTACCATCGCTAATAGGAGTCGGGAAGCGGTTTCTTTAAATCTGGGTTTAAACAATATACAAAATAAAGCAAAACAAATAAAAATAATTTGCAGCAAAACGTAGCCCTTAACCAAAGTAACCCGAACCCGGTTGATCATAGCTGTTTTTTGGGTTAACTGCTGTGCTGTCTCCAGGCGGTCTTGGTTGTCCGCAGAGGATCTTATCGGCTGCCCAATTACTACTTCCTGAGGAGGTTCAATATTAAAATAGTCCAAAATGGTAATGGCAACATCCGTATTGGCTACTATATAGTCCCTCCGGGTGGTAGATGAGCTGAGTACCCCCTGCTTAAATTCTGGCCCAACAATAATCAAAGGGGTGAAGGTGCTTTTCTCCTGTACCTTGACCATGGCTGCTGAGGGAACCGCAACCATGAGCATATCCTGGCTAAAATCCATATCTCCGGCCACTTTGGCCACGAACTGATCGATATCCTTTAGTACCCTTTCCCGTTCCCTAATCTGCATTTCCGGGCTGGCCACACCGGCTTTATCCATTCTGGCCAAATCCGATAAATCAACAATCCTAATTCCTGGGCTGTTTTGCAGGTGCTTTAATTGTTCCAACAAATAGCCGTAATTAGTACGGGTAGTTATGAAACTATCTTCTACCTCTTCACACGTTGCAATACCCACATCACCATGAGCTACCCGGCCGTAAAAATCCATGGCTAAAGCCACCGCAGGGCGATAATTAAAACCATTTATATCAGCGTTGCCTAAAACATGTACGTCTACGTTGTTCTTGCTCAGGGTATCCCCTAACATCCCCGGTCTGGTCGTTACCTTGTCTTTCATCATTGCCGTCTGTATTTCCGGCAAATTCAACAACAAGACTTCATGGCTGCCTGGATCTACACCCATTAGGTTTTCAAAAAACTGGGCACCGGTTTGGATTCCCTTGCCGGTTCGCTCATCATGGTTAAACCCGCAGATAGCCGCGCCTCCAGCTAAATTGCCCGCTCCCATGGTCAGGTAACCATCTTCACTGCCCCCTTTGCCCAGGGTTCGGTTGCTGCAAAGACCCAGCGATCCTTTATCTATCAGCCTACACAAACTGGGCGTTACAGCAGGATTTAAATCCTCCACAGCTAGTTTGTCAATAACCAACACCGTAAGTTTTCCGGAGGAGTTTATCGGCTCCCGGGCAAATGCCGGGGTAATCCAGCCTAACATGATGAGGACCAAACCCATTATAACTACCCGTTTTTTCATTTAAAAACACCTTTCTCATTAGTTCAGTGCACTTAAACCGTTAATTCATATATTTTACCTTATTAAAGGAAGATATGAAACTATATCTTAATCAGAAAAAGTTTAAGCCGACAAAAGCATTTCCTTTTGCCGGCTCATTGGTTAGTATTTACCTTTCATAAGGCGTAATTAGGTACTTTATACACCCTTCCTTGTTTCCGCCAAATATATCCATGGCTTTCATAATATCGTTTAAAGGCGAGCGATGGGTCAGCATAAACCGGGTATTTATCCTCCCAGCCTGGATTTCCTCCAACATACTGTCAACGCCTTCGCACTGCTGAATACCTGTTTTAAGCTGAATATTGCGATTAGGCATCAGATCCAAAGGCAGTTCCAGCGGCTTGGCGAAAAGTGAAATGGTGGACACAATTCCACCGACCCCCACTGAACGGGCCGCCATATTGATGGTGCTTTGTACGCCAGCTGTTTCTATGGCCGCGTTTACCCCACGCCGCTCCGTAATTTCCTTGATCTTTCTGACTACATCTACATCATTGGGATTAAAGGCATAATCAACAATTCCCTCTTTAAGGGCAGCATCCAATCTATCCTGAACAATATCCACCGCTATAACGGTTTTTGCTTCATATACGTTTTTAGCCAATAGGCAGGCGCACAAACCGACCGGGCCAACTCCAAAAACAGCAACCGTATCGCCCTTTTTAACTTCGGCATTCTCTACCCCGAATCTGGCAGTTCCCAGCATATCTCCCAGCAGGATTACATCCTCTTCCACCAGTCCCTCAGGAATATGAATCATGGAATTCATTGCATAGGGAATACGCACATATTCAGCCAAAGCTCCGTTCAGTCCTTCAAAATTACCGTAACATCCTCCGTTCTGACAGAAACTGGGGTAACCGATTTTACACATGGCACACTGGTTGCAGATTACTCCAGGCAGGCAGTGAACCCGATCCCCCACCTTAAATCCAGTCACTGCAGAACCCATTTCCACGATTTCGCCGCAGAATTCGTGTCCTAATATAATTGGGTAAGGGACAAACGGGATATGGCCTTCTGCTATATGCACGTCGGAAGTACACGGGGTGGCCAGGGTTACTTTTAATATCACATCTTCTGGGGCTTGAATCGTTGGTACCGGAACATCATCCAGGCTCAGTTTGTGGGGGCCATGGTAGACTAGGGCCTTCATGATCTTTTCCACTTTACTTCCTCCTTCTCGTTAATAATCCTCTTGGCATGATTTTACTTGAAACTGCCCCTTAGTACAATTCTAAAGTTAAAATACTAATATATACAAATACTTTTTGCAACGATATTTTTGTCCAGTATAATAATATTCTCTGACTCGAAAGACTCCTTGCCACCAGGTTTTGACCTATTTAAACCCCGTTTTAATCTTGAAAAATCACTTTTAATATTTTATAATTTAAGCAAGGTGGCGGAGATTATAGTACCTTTTAAAAATAGAGGTTTCTTGTTTCGTCCACTATTATGTTATCTTTAAAAGAAAGTAAAGCTTTTAGTTATCCTGATTCTATAGCGAATTGTAATAGGCGGTTGGTTCATTGAGTGTAGTATTTATATAGAGAGGTATAGTTTTTTTGTTAAGTGATGTCGATGCCCGTCTCCGCCACCTGCATATAATCTAAAAATCCTCCCCAGCCCAAGGCTGAAGAGGATTTTTTTTGCTACAAAAGAGGTATACCCGAAAGTATTCGGGTATACCTCTTTTTATATCCATATCCGTTGTGCGCCGGTCTTTTCTATAAGAAGGTCTTATTGGTACGTGACCAAATGCCCATCTTATGGGCTTCTTTGACCAGTTCATCGCGGAATCTCTCATCAGCCAGGCTGATGAGGCCTTCGGTCATACCCCAAATAGATCTGCCCTTCATGCAGATTATTCCGTTTTCAGTTACCAGATGGTGAACCACATGACGGGGGACGGTAACGATGGATCCCGGAGTAAGCATAGGATTGATGCGGGATTTTACATTGCCTTCCTTGTCAGTATAAGTAGATGTAAAAGCCAGGAAGCCCTTACCGCCCATGGAGTGGAAAGCTCCCTGAGTCCAGTCCAGCTGTCCGCCGGCTCCGGAAATCTGACGCAGTCCTGATGACTCGGAACATACCTGCCCCATCAAGTCTACCTCGACAATATTATTTAAGGAGATAACATTGTCATGCATAGATATACGGAAAGGCAGATTGGTATAGATGGATGTGCAGGAGCCACACTGGGGATTATTATCCAAGAAATCATACGTTTCCTGAGTTCCATAACAGAATGTATATGTGGATTTATCCCGGTCATAAGCCTTCTTACGGTTGGTTATACAGCCGTTTTTATACATCTCTATGTAAGCCGAAGTAAACATTTCAGTTTGTACACCCAGATCCTTAAGTCCGGATTTGGCAATCATATTACCCAGATAGTTGGGCAGCGAACCTATTCCCAACTGAATCAAACAACCATCATGGATTTCTTCCATCACCAGTTCGGCAATTTTCTCTTCAGCCGGAGTAGCCGGTGCATCAGGGGGGGTACAGAATAACGGCTGATTCGTTCCTTCAATGATATAATCAATTTCGCTTATATTGACATATTCACCTTCACCACCGAGACAGCGCGGCATATTTTCGTTGACTTCTACGATTGCGACCCGTTTGCTCTGCAGGGCTAAGGCTCTATTATGAGCGTTGCCGATTCCGAAATTAAAATTACCGTGTTCGTCCATGGGGCAGGTCTGGGCAACCCAAACTTCGGGCCAATAAGGAAGATAACGCTCCATTGGTCTGGAAAGCAGTATATAGCCTTCACTAAAGTTGGCCGGCACGTGGTTTACCAGTTGGTGGGGGGCCAAGGCACGATCTAAAGCTGTAAAATACCAGCTATAATAATAAAATGATTTATGGGTAGGATCCTTTACAGCTACCTGGGGAATTGGGGGTACACTCGCAGTCCCGCGGATACCCACATTTTCCAGCTCTCCGACCCGTTCTGCCAAGGCAATGTCAAAATCGACTGGTTTGGAATTGAAAACCCCATAGTCGACTAAATCACCGGATTGTACCAATTTAGCGGCTTGCTCAGCAGTGATTAATTTTCGTTTGTATTCCTCCATGTAAGTACTCAAGAATAATTTCCCTCCTCATTTTTTATACATTATTTCCAATTACATAGTGCTCTATCACTCTTCGCACTATTACGTCAAAGTATTCTATCAAAAGCTAAAAAATCCTCTATTTATTTCAATAATATTTTAATTTGACATTGTATATTTTTATTAATATATCTTTTAAGCTTTTAGTAATGTCTAAACCCCAAGATTTGTGAGACACAGATGGTAACAGGCGCTGGAAAACCTCCGTCATATGTTTTTATGTTAAATAATTGTCGAAATTGGTTGAAAATTTAGATTATATATCACAATGTTATAATTAATTATTATTTGTAATATTGCTATAATTATTATAAATACAAATTAATTGTCGGAAAATTACTTACAAAGGGGGTTGTTGTTTATGGAAATCGAACCAATGGATCGAATCTGGGAGAAAAGCTGGACTATCAGCTGGGTCAAGGAAGGCTATCAGCACGGCCGAGATCCTTTGTTTCATCATCTGTACACCAATACTATTCGTCACCGTCAGCGACCGGCCATTGTCTTCTATGGTCAGATAATTACCTGGGATGAACTGAGAGACTTATTAATGCGAGCTGCGGGAGGGCTGCAAAAGCTGGGAGTCGAAAAAGGGGATCGGGTTTACCTGGGGATGCAGAATTGTCCCCAATTCGTAATTTCATTTTTCGCAGCTCATTGCCTGGGCGCTATTGTTACAGCCATCAGCCCTGCCTATAAGGCCGGAGAGGTACGTTACATACTAAATGATAGCGGAGCCAAGGTGCTTATTATTGAGGAATCGGTAGTGCCGGTACTTAATGAGATCAAGGATCAGATTCCGGCGGTCGAAAATGTGATCGTTACTTCACTGGATGAATACCTGCCGTCAGATCCATATCCGGCTTTTCCCGCCGACTTGATGTCCAAGGGCATTAAATATCCGGGCACCATTAGTTGGCAGGAATTCATGGCCAGTGAACCACTGCAGGAAATGGCTGACGTAGATATTAACGATGTAGCTTTACTCCAATATACTTCAGGTACCACCGGAAAACCCAAAGGAGCTATGCTTACCCATATGAATCTATTAAACGGGGCATTTATAAATACGGCTCATACAGCAAATACAGTAGATACCGTTCAGGTAGGTATGTTACCGATGTTTCACATTACCGGTATGAACGACCACCTCTTAACGACAGCTTTTCTTGGCAGCACCTTATGCATTATTACTCGTTTTGACCCCGTTGCATTTCTGCAAATTGTTGAAAAATATCAGGCTAACTACAGTGTACTGGCCACCCCTATGGTAATCTACCTTGCCAGCCACCCCAGTTTCAGTGAATATGATATTTCCAGTTTATATAATTTTGGCATTGGCGGAGCTACGTTACCCCAGGCCGTATTTAACAAATATCTGGAAATGGGTATTACGCTGTGTGAAGGTTACGGTATGAGCGAAACGACTGCCACCGTATCCTTTAATCCCATTGAGGCCGCTAAACTAGGCAGTATTGGACTGCCCATGCCGCAAATTGATCTGCGCATAGTTGATATAGATGACTTAAGCAAAGACGTGCCTATAGGCGAAGAAGGAGAACTGTGGGTTAAGGGACCCAGCTGCGGAATCGGGTATTGGAACAACCCCGCAGGCACTGCTGAAACCTTTCTGGGAGATGGCTGGGTTCGAACCGGAGATATAGTAAAAATGGATGAAGACGGGTATCTATATATTTGCGGACGATTAAAGGAAATGATCAAGTCGTCGGCCTACAGCATCTTCCCGGCCGAAGTAGAAGAATACATGTACGGCCATCCGGCCATACTAGAGTGTTGTGTTATCGGCGTACCTCATGAAGTCAAGGGTGAGCTGGTGAAAGCCTTTGTAGTTCTAAGACCGGAATGGGACGGCAAAATTACGGAAAAGGAATTGATCGAATGGGCTAGAGGGCAGATGGCTCCCTACAAATACCCCCGCATCATAGAATTCCGGGATAGCTTGCCTAAAGGGCCTACCGGCAAGGTCGCCCGTAAAATTCTCAAAGAGGAGGAGAAACAAAGGGAATTGTCCTGTATTTCCTAAGCACTCACACCCGGCACTCAATGTGTTGAACAGCCAGAAACGTAATATGGCTAAACACGACTCCGTTTTCACTTTCTTGGCCTGCTCCCTTTTCAACAATTGAGTGCCGGGCACTCTTTTTTAAGGGGGAGTTAAAAAGAATACTGAATAGGTACCTGCTCCTACGTGCGAGCCAATGCTGGCTCCGATCTCGGAGATTACAAACTGGCTGCAGCCGAATTTCTCCTCGATCAGTTCTTTTATAATCAGGGCACCTTCCAGATCATTGGAGTGATTTATCCCAATTACTTGATTTTTCAGCTCATAGCCTCTTTCATCCATTATCTCCAGCATTCGTTTTTTGGCTTTCTTTAAACCATGCGCTTTTTCCAGCGGAATAATTTTCCCATCCACAAAGTGCAGGATCAATTTGATATTAAGCAGGTTGCCTATAGCAGCGGAGGTTGCGCTAACGCGTCCGCCGCGTTTGAGCATATCAAAATTGCCCACAATAAAAATATGTTGAATCCTCTTGATATTATCTTCTATTTCCTTTATGACCTCGGCTTTGCTCATACCAGCCTGGACTGCCTTAGCCGCACGCAGAACGGTCAGACCGTAGCCTACCGAAGCACTTTTGGAATCGATCACGGTTAAGCGATTAGGGTCAAGCATATCCCGGGCGATGCAGGCTGATTGATAGGTGCCGCTCAACCCGGAGGAAAATGCTATGTATATTATTTCATCATCACTTTCCTTTAACACCTTTTCAAATTCCGCCTGGAACTCAGCGGGATTGATCTGAGCAGTGGTGGGCATAACACCGGGTTCCTCGAGCATTTCGTAAAATCGGGACGGCTCAAGATCCAGGCGATCCCGATAGGTTTTGCCCTTTACGGTTACCGTTATGTACATAAGTTTGATACCGTATTCATCCAGAATATCTTTATCCAGATCACAGGCATTATCAGCATAGATTCTGATTTTTCCCATTACCATCATCTCCTCTTGTGCACAACTTATATAAAATGAATAAACACTGCGCTAACAGTGTTTAAAAATGGGCTTAAGCGTTGTGTTAGTTTAGCTGCTAATAGGATAATATGATTGTACTATGTTTTAGGATTATAGACAAGATTATGGCTTTGTTATACATCTTCAATATAAATATTTGCCTACACCAAAGGTCATTTTCTTCAGCTTGTAAATTATAATCATTTTCCTGAATCCATTCTCTCCCGGCGATCTATTTTCGTTTAAAACTAAAATTATTGTTCGTATACTTATGTCAGCGTGCTACAATTAATATATACGTTCCTGAATTTTACTTAATTGGAGGGATCTTTGATGATTGAATGGAAAGATGAGTATCGCTTGGGGATAGACAATATCGATGAACAGCACCGCAAACTTTTTGAGATAGCCGGTCAAGCCTATGCCCTTTTAAAGGATCAGTTTTCCGTGGATAAATACGATAATATCGTGACTATCCTGGAAGAACTTAAGGATTATGCGATTTATCATTTTCAGACAGAAGAACAATATATGCAGAGTATCGGTTACAGAAAATTACTATCGCATAAGGTGATGCATGATGATTTCATTGAAAAAATTAATAATACTGATCTTCGCAAGATAGATGCTGATCCCGAAAAATATTTAATAGAGGTGCTTGATTTTATCGTCAATTGGATAAGTGAACATATCCTGGGCCAGGACAAAAATTATGTGATATAGCTTAGTTATATTCTTGCATCTGTTCGTAGTTTCGCCAATGATTGGAGGAGTGCCGTATGCAAATAGAGATACCGATAAATGTCAAACTAATAATGGATACACTGCAAACGGAAGGATATCAAGCATTTATCTATGGCGCCTGTATCAGGGATACCCTTCTGGGATTGAAACCCATAAAATGGGACATTACGACCAATGCCCTCCCATCGGATATTGTTGCCCTCTTTGATGATCACCAGGGCTTCTCAGCCATTCCGGCTATCCGCGATTACAGTACGGTATCCCTTATCTATCAGGGGGAAAGCTATAACGTCAGTACGTTTCGAACTGGCACCGAGCATCGCTTCTCCAATGATATCGCCGAAGAAGTAAGACAAAACGATTTCACCATGAACACACTTGCATATAACGACCAAGCCGGGTTAGTAGACCTTTTAAACGGTGTTAACGATATTGAAAACAAACTTATCAAGTGCGCCCGGGATCCGGCTCACAGCATTAAAGAAGATACCGTAAGGATTCTGCGGGCCATCAGATTCGAATCCCAATTTGGATTTACCATGGATGACGAACTGATCGAAGCCATTCGCTCCTTTAATGATCCGGAAGCATTTAAAAATTCCGAAAAGGTCAGCAATGAGTTAACCCAAATCCTGCTTACCGATAGACCCTCCCTCGCTATTCGGAGGATGCTGGAGCTGGGGCTTTTGGAGCAAATTATACCTGAACTCATACCGGCAATCGGTTTTGATACCCACAGTTCTTTTCATGACAAAGATGTATTCGAACACACCCTGGTCGTTTTGGATCACTGTAAACCCAACCTGACCCTCAGGTTGGCGGCTCTCTTCCATGATATCGACAAACCTGGTTGTCTGACGATTGATGAGTTCGGTGAAGGACATTGTTATGGACATGCGGTCGGCGGCAGCAAAACTGCCCGGGAAGTGCTGACCCGGCTGAACTTTGATTCAAAAACGATAAGTGCCGTATGTGTGCTGATAAGAGAACACATGAACAGTTATGAAAACGTAACCGAACTAAGTATTAAACGCCTTATCCGCCGGGTTGGACCGAGCAATGTGGATAACCTTTTTGAGTTGCAGCTGGCTGATATCAAAGGTTCTGAACTATCCGGCCGGGATGTGGCCCGAATTACATCTGTCAGAAACCGCTGCTGGGAAGTTATCTCCCGAAAGGAACCGCTGACCACTCATGATCTGGATATCAGCGGTTATGATCTAATGCCCCTGTACCCTACCGGCAAGGAAATAGGCGAAGCCCTGGAATACCTGCTGGATAAAGTAGTGGAAAATCCTACTCTTAATAAAAAAGAACACCTGTTGGCTTTGTTAAAAACCAGGTAACAACTATAGTGAATCTCCATCCTGCTAATAATAAATTCCGGATTCAACCGATCTTCTAAACAAGCTTCTAAGCACCTGAGCAGTGTTCTAAACAAAAAACAGGGGGATATAAACAAAAGTTTAGTACCTTGACCGAATTCCGGTATAGCTTTTTCGGTCTATTACTATGTTTAAACATTTGTTTAGGCAACTAAGCAATATAAAAATTCACCTCCAGTCGATTTTATTCATGATACAACCAAAACTACCGACATTGACTTTTAAAATCTGTCAGGGAGCAGAACTTTTCCGACCGGAGACTGCTAAAACATGGTAGTCCCAGTCTCCGGAAAGGATTTTAGTTTATCCCGCTTGCTGGTTGGTTGACCGGATAATTTGATCATCTCAGGGCGCCTGGATCCTGCAGCCATACCAGTAAACGATATATGACCGAACTTCTAGCTCAGGCATTAATAGTATTAGATTCATGCCTGGACAAGACCTGATTTGGGGGATTCTCATTCGGTCAGTCGACCGATGGGATAGATTTGAGTGAGGGAGGTTTTGCTTTTGAGTAAGGAAGTGCTTAAATACCAATTGTTCATTGATGGTCAATGGACACCCGGTGAGTCAGGTGAGATGATGGACGTTATCAATCCTGCTAACCGGGAAGTGGTGGCCCAAGTTCCCAGGGCTACCCCTGGCGATGTAGATAAGGCATTGCATTCGGCTCGAAGAGCTTTTGAATCCGGCATATGGGCGAACAAATCCATTGATGAAAAAGTCGCAGTTCTTACTAATGCTACCATGGCTGTTATCGCCAACAAGGACCGGCTGGCTTACCTGGAATCTTTAACTTCGGGAGCCACCATGCGCCGAACCGGTTTTGTGGATGTTATGTCTGTGGCTGGTTCCCTGGCCATGTCAGCAGCTATCCTAAAACAAATGCCTGCAGTCGAACATGCCATCTGTCCCCCCTGGGTAGCCCCTATGCACAGTTATGTAATACGAGAGCCGATTGGAGTCTGCGCCGGAATTACCCCCTGGAATTTCCCCATGATCTTAGCGGCTTATAAATTTGCCCCAGCTTTGGCTATGGGCAACAGCATCGTTATGAAACCGGCCAGCATCACACCGGTAACAACCCTGGAGTTAGCTAAAATCTTAACAGATGCAGGCATACCACCAGGGGTATTCAACGTTATCTCCGGTCCCGGCTCCTCAATCGGCAATTACCTGGCAGCACACCCTCAGGTAGATAAGATCGGCTTTACCGGCTCCACCGAAGTAGGCAGACAGATTGCCCATCTGGCGGCTGACGGTATCAAGCGGGTAACCCTGGAGTTAGGGGGCAAATCACCTCTTATTGTCCTGGATGATGCCGATATTGATATGGCTGCCAGTATGACCCTGCTGGCTTTTCTAACCCACAGCGGTCAGGTCTGTGAATCCGGCACCCGTTTGCTAGTCCCCCGTAAAATGCAGGATCAATTGGTCGATAAGATGATTGAAAAGATAAAAAAATTAAATATAGGCGATCAGATGGATCTGGCAACTGATATGGGGCCGATTGCTTCTCAGGAACAATTAAATACTATCATGAATTATATTCAAATCGGCAAAGACGCCGGAGCCCAGATCGCCTACGGCGGTAGCCGTATGTCCGGCGGCATCTATGATGATGGTTTCTTCCACGAACCTACTATATTTATTGACTGCGACAATTCCATGCAGCATGTGCGCGAAGAAATATTTGGTCCGGTACAATGTGTCCTGCCGTATGATGATCTGGATGAAGCCATTGCTATCGCTAATGACAGTCCTTATGGCCTGGGCGGAGGAGTATGCAGCACCAATGCCACCCGGGCGCAGCAGGTGGCCAAGCGTATGCGTACCGGCAGTGTGTGGATCAATACCTGGCACATACTGCGTCCTGATGTTCCTTTTGGCGGTTATAAAGAAAGCGGCTACGGCCGGGAAAACTGTTACCATGCCTTGATGGCTTACAGTGAAGTGAAACATATCTGTCAGGATCTCAGTCCGGATGTGAACAGCCACTTTGTTTATTCTTTATTTGGATTTAACCGCTAGATAAGGAGGTATTTGAAAATGGCAATACCGAAATATTTTGTATGGGAATATAAAACCCTGGTGGAAGTAGGCTCGGGTTGTCGCACCTTTACGGCCCAGCGTTTTATGGAAATGGGTTGTAAACGGGTTGGCATAATTACCGATCAGGGGTTGGTTCAGGCTGGCATCGTCGACATGGTTAAAGATATTTTTGTAATGCAGGGCGGTGTCAAACTGGTCGGCATCTACGATAAAATTGAGCAGGATGCCGGTATGCGCCTAATTAACGATTGCGCTCGCTGGTATCGGGAAAATGCACTTGATGGCATGCTGGTTTTGGGGGGCGGCAGTGTAATGGATTCCGCCAAAGGAGTTAAAATGCTCTTAGGCATGGGCGAAACCGACATAAAAAAACTGATGCCCGGTAATCTGGGCCCTTATATTCGTCCCCTGGGGCAGCCCTTAGGGGTACCGAGTGTGTTCATACCTACAACTGCCGGCACCGGATCCGAGGTATCACCCCTGGCAGTTATATACAATGAAGATGACAAGGTGAAAGGGGATGTTATGCACCCCTATATAGCTGCGGATATAGCCCTTTTAGATCCTGATCTGACCGTAGGTCTGCCCCCGGCAATGACAGCCGCCACCGGGCTGGACGCCTTGGGGCATGCGGTGGAAGGACTTACTTCGCCGGAGGCCAATTGTATGGCTGATGCCCTAAGCATTCAGGCTATAAAATTAATCGTTGAATACCTCCCTATAGCCGTCAACGATGGCAAAAACCTGGAAGCCCGCACCAAGATGCTGGCCGCCAGCAATATGTCTATCATGGGTTTTGCCATGGGCGGAATGATGTTTCCGATTCATAATGTCGCCCATGCGGCCGGCGGTCAGTTGCGTATCCCCCATGGTCAGGCCGTAGGCGTAGGTATGTCTGCCTGCATGGAACATATGCCCTGGCATTACATGCCCAAAGCCCAGGAATTAGCCGATGCTTTTGGAGTAAAAACCAGCAGTAATGATTCGGTGGAGCTGGTGGCTCTGATTCGGGAAAGGGTCTTGCAACTAATGAAGGAATGCGGGTTTAAACCGCAATTTGAACAACCTCTGGACGCCCAAGGAAAAGAGATAATGTTGGGGGCGATAAAAGGTGATCCCACGGCTATGCTGTATCCCATACCGGATGATACCATTAAATCAATAATTAACACGGTTTTTCCCGAGTCAAAATAATGCTGTTAAAACAGGGGGCGGGGTTTGTTTTTGTAACCCCGCCCCCTTTGGTCCTCACATATGTAGAATCCGAAAGGTGCAAGCACTCATGAAAATGGTTGCGTGATACATGCTTCCCACCGGAAGCTAAAGCTTCCGCTACCTGGCGGATAATCTTGTTTTATTGCGTACCTGATAAATGGGTTCCCGCACCGGAAGCTAAAGCTTCCGCTACCCGGCGGATAATCTTGTTTTATTGCGTACCTGATAAATGGATTCCCACACCGGAAGCTAAAGCTTCCGCTACCTGGCGGATAATCTTGTCTTATTGCGTACCTGATAAATGGGTTTACCGCACCGGAAGCTAAAGCTTCCGCTACCCGGCGGATAATCTTGTTTTATTGCGTACCTGATAAATGGGTTCCCGCACCGGAAGCTAAAGCTTCCGCTACCCGGCGGATAATCTTGTTTTATTGCGTACCTGATAAATGGGTTCCCACACCGGAAGCTAAAGCTTCCGCTACCTGGCGGATAATCTTGTTTTATTGCGTACCTGATAAATGGTATCCCACACCGGAAGCTAAAGCTTCCGCTACCCGGCGGATAATCTTGTTTTATTGCGTACCTGATAAATGGGGTTACCGCACCGGAAGCGTTTAAACTCCTATTAACGCCAGGAACAATAATATTTCTCAGCGATATCAACGACAATAAAAAGGCAAAAACCCATAAAACTTAAAACCACGATACCGGCATACATATCCAAGTAATTAACCCGCATCCAGGCATCCATAATAAAATAGCCCATTCCGTACTCGGTTCCAAATGTCTCGGTAAAGAATAGTACGGATACGGCCGTGCCCAAGGCCAAACGGGTGGCGGTTAAAACCTCAGCCAGGGAAGCGGGAATGATGATTTCCCTAAACATCTGCCAACGCCCGGCACCCAGGGATTGAAGTGAGCGAAATACCTGGGCGGGAATATTTTTAACGGCATCCCGAGAGGTTATTATTATTTGAAAAATAACGATTAGTACGATCATAATCAGCTTGGAGGCTTCGCCTAAACCGAATAACAGCATAACAATTGGTAGCAAGGCGATTTTGGGAATAGGATACGTAAAGTAGACTAAGGGGGAAAATATTTTATCCAGCTTTTCAAAATAACCCATTAAAAAACCCAGCGGTACCCCTAAACCAATGGCAATAAAAATCCCCTTTAAGATCCTGCCCAAACTAGATACGACATGTACCTGCATTTGATTGGCAAATATATCTGCTATATTTACGAAGACTGCTCCTGGTGTTGGGATAATGGGAATCTTGAGCAGCCAGGCGACTGCCTGCCACAGAATAATAACCAGACCAAAACCATACAGTGCTCCTTGCCATTTTCCGTTTGATGACACCTTTATCTTCCTTTATCCAATACTTTTCTAATCCGAGCGGACATATCGTAATAATCATCCTGGAGACGCATATCCTCCATCTTAAAACAAGGGTTATCTATTACTTCCAGTATCGTCCCCGGCGCAGGCGATAAAACCACAATTTTACTGCCCAGATACAGGGCCTCATCAACGCTGTGGGTTATAAAAGCCGTGGTTACATTGTGTTGTTTCCAGGTATCCAGGAAAAGCTCCTGCATCTCTTCTCGACTGATCGCATCCAAGGCTGAAAACGGCTCGTCCATCAGCAACAGATCAGGTTTTAATATGAAAGATCTGGCTATTGCTACCCTTTGCTGCTGGCCCCCGCTTAATTCCTTCGGGTATCGGTCCAAAAGATGGTCAATACCTAGCTGCTCCAGGATATATTGGCCGTATTCATCCAACCGCCGCTGTCCGTCCTTGATCTTTGTTCCTAAAACAACATTTTGATAGACATTTCTCCAGGGCATCAACCCATAATTTTGCATGATCATTCCGATACGTTGTTTTTTAGGATCGACAGGCTGACTATTAATCAATACCCTTCCCGTATAATCCTTGATAATTCCTGATAAAACATATAACAACGTTGATTTCCCGCATCCGGACGGTCCGATAAAGGTATATATTTGCCCGGCCGGAATTTCTATATTGATCCGCTCCAAAGCCAGGACGAAATCGTCCTGGCGCAGATATTTAACTGTCAAGTCTTTAATCTCTATCACTTGGATATTTACCTCAAGATATTCTTGTCTACCAGGTCAGCATACTCGTAATTTCCTTTGATAAGGTTTTTAGTCCGCATCCACTCGACAACATCAGCCACGATATTTTCATCCGGCAGTGCCATCTTACGGTATTGGGGAAGCTGCAAGGAATCCTTGATGACCGGAGGGAAACCCTGTGTCTTGATTACGTAATCGCTGAAGCTGTCCAGGGGTTCTTTATCAAGATAGTCTACCGCTTGATTATACGCCCTTATAACCGCCTTTACCTCTTGGGGACTCTCCTTAAGACTCTTTTGCGTAAAAGCAATGGCCCCGGCCTTGTTGGCCATCCGATCGGTACTTTGCAATACCTTGGCACCGTTTTTTACCGCCAGGCCGGCTAATGGTTCCGGCAGGATACCTGCGTCTATCTTGCCTCCCTGTAGCATTTCCATCCGGGTAGGCAGGGGGGCAATGGCGATTTTATTTATATCTTCGGGTTTAAGCCCCGCGGCTGCCAACATTTGGTCGGTGGTATATTCCATAATCGTGTTGGTTGACAAACCGATGCTTTTTCCTGGCAGATCCTGCATAGACATGATACCCGATTCTTTTCCGGCCATGAGTTCGATATTGCCATCGTTGGAGGAGATCATCTTAAGATTAAAGCCTCCCTCATTAGCGAAGACAACTGCTAAAACATCGGTTACAACCCCATCCAGTTCCCCGGTTTGCAGGGCACTGTCACGATCTTGGGCACTTTTGAAATGCTCAATCTTAACCTTGACACCCTCTTGGGCAAAATAGCCATTTTTATCCGCAATGATAAAAGGAATTGATTCTACATCGGGCATAACCCCGATACGAATAGTTTTTTCATTTTTATCCGGTGCGGCGTCATTCTGGCCCGAACTGCAACCAGCCATTGTGAAACCAAAAACGATAATAAGCAAACCTACTAAAAACCTCTTCATCTTTATTCCCCCACCTTATTTTTAAACGACTCATTAATTCTACTTTTTGATTATACACCAATTTCTTTTTGTTTTCGCACACACTTAACAACAACCGCCTTTTATGGGGCAGTTTTGCCTGCATTCGGTTACTTGAATCGACTCCCCGCAAAAACCTGTCGATTCATGGGAAGGTCAGGTGGTGGACTTTGCCGGAAAGCATCTATTAGAATAGAAAGAAAAGTAATATCGAGGATTTATTATTATGAACATTTCTTTAGCGTCAACCCGAGCCGAACAACTGTCACCTTTTATCGTCATGGAAGTACTGGAAAAAGCCCAATCCATGAAAGCCCAGGGAGAGGATATTATTCACCTGGAAGTAGGCGAGCCGGATTTTGCCACTCCCACACCGGTTAAAGAAGCTGCCCTGCGGGCTATTCAAAACAATGATACCCACTACACCCATAGTCTAGGCAAACTTAGCCTGCGGGAAGAAATCGCCCATTACTATTTTAGAAAATATGGGGTGGAAATATCCCCTGAACAGGTGCTGGTCACTTCGGGAACCTCTCCGGGCATGTTGTTGGTTTTCTCAGTTCTTCTGGAGAAAGGAGAAGAAATTATCCTGCCTGATCCCTATTATGCCTGTTATCCGAATTTTATCCGCTTTGTAAATGGCAACCCGGTATGCGTCCCGGTAAGTGAAGCAGGCGGCTTCAAATACAGTCCTGAGGATATAAAACAACATTTAAGTCCGCTGACCCGGGCTATAATGGTCAACTCCCCCAGCAATCCGACCGGAAGCGTATGCAGTGCCAGCGAACTTAAAGATTTGGCCGATTTAGGTCAAATTATTATTGCCGATGAAATATACAATGGCCTGATTTATGAAGGCGAGGAACATACCATCCTGGAATTTACCGACCGGGCCTTTGTGATCAATGGCTTCTCCAAGCTTTTTGCCATGACCGGCTGGCGCTTGGGGTATGTTATCGCTCCCCGGGAATACATTCGGGCCATGCAGATCATGCAGCAGAATTTCTTTATCTGTGCTTCCTCCTTTGCCCAAGAAGGTGGTATCGCCGCGCTGCGTGACTGTGAAAAGGATGTCAAGTCCATGGTCAATATTTATAATGAGCGCCGCCGCTACTTGTTAGGGCGCTTAAAAGAGATGGGGATTGCTACTAGCCATGACCCCAGCGGGGCCTTCTATGCACTGGGCAATGTCAAGCGATATACGAATAACTCCTACCAGTTTGCTTTTGAAATCCTGGAACAAGCCAAGGTGGCTGTGACTCCGGGCATTGATTTCGGAGCCAATTGCGAAGGTTATATTCGTTTTTCCTATGCCAATTCCCTGGATAATATTAAAGAGGGTATGAATCGCCTGGAGCACTTTTTAATGAGCAAATAGAGTTTAAGGACACACTGATTTATGCCGCGGCCCCCCTGGGGCCGCCCAACCGTCGGCATCAGTTCTATAATGCCGTAGAGATAAATACTGATCTGGTAGCTTCATCCCAAGTGACATTATATCCCAGATTTTCGGCTGCGTAGCGTGCCGGCAGCATAGTACGACCCTGGCTGATCCGGGGAGATGTATCGATCGTTTGCGGCTGACCATTAATAAACATGACCGTACTACCGATAGTCATTTCCACTCGGTTTCCGCCTTTTACCAAAGTAACTTTCCGTGCGGCTTCATTCCAAGTAATATTACTATCGGCAACCCCTAACATATGCCCCAGATAACGTACCGGTACATAGCTGCGCCCATCTATTATATAAGGGGTCGTATCCATAACCCGAGCCATGCCGTTTACTTCATAGATATTGGAATCTATTTTAAACCTCCCGACTACAACGCCTGCAGGTGGAGCGCATTGGCCTATAACTGCTTCGGCAAGCGTAGCAACGTTAAATATGCCTGCCTGGTTGGTCAGGGCACCGGAAGCCTTGGCATTAACCCTCAGCTTTATATCTCCTTCCGGAACGGCCCGGTTAAGGGTTAGTTTTAGGTTGGACAGTTTTATTCGGGCTGGTTGGGTGCTGGTGTTTTTAAAGCTGATCTGCACAG
Organism: Syntrophomonas zehnderi OL-4; assembly: GCF_000983115.1. Taxonomy (GTDB): domain Bacteria; phylum Bacillota; class Syntrophomonadia; order Syntrophomonadales; family Syntrophomonadaceae; genus Syntrophomonas_B; species Syntrophomonas_B zehnderi. Next base: position 48,289 of record NZ_CGIH01000020.1, on the reverse strand, counting down.
ACTGTCCGCCGGCAACAGTAAAAACCTGATTTATTTGAATATCCCCAGCCGTAACCACAGCCGTTGGCTTTTCCGCAAAGGTAACCCCCACAGGGAGATCCAACTGTATTATTTCAGGGGCAGCCTTAATCGTCCCTGCCCGGCTCTCAGTCATTTCCATATCCCCGATCGCCTGCGCCTGTATGCCTGGTGTTAACCGGGAAGGATTTACAGCCGCCAGGCTTAAGGGAGGTTTGACCGTGGCTACCCTGACCTGACCATTAGCTCCGGCACTGCCACCGACGGCAACGGTAATATCACCACTGTAATCAGGGCTGATTTTAACTTGCAGGTCTTTGATATCAAGGCTGCTCTTGGGAAAACCATCCTCCGGCAAAACGATCTTTAATACCCTTTGACTGCCATCCAGCGAGACCCGGGCATTTTTCGATTTGGCCCAGTCCCCTCCGCTGTTAACCCTGGTCTGAAAAACCGTGGTCTGGTTACCAGTCGGACCGACTGCGAAATTAGTATCATCCCAGCGCACCCCCGCGGGCAGGGCAAATGTCACGGTGCGATTGGGAATCAATGAACCGGCCACGTTTTCAATAATACTAAAAGACCCCAGTTTAGTATTATCCCGGCCGGCCACTACCTCCACTTCGGTTTGGGCGGAAACGGCTACACCATAATCGGCATAATTGGCTATAACGATCTTGGCCGGCGTCACCTCAGGACCACTGATAGTTATGGCAACATCGCCCCTACGGGCAATCGTTTCATCCGCAACCCTTATCACGGTATCATTAAGGTAGATCCTTCCCTCGGAGGGCAGGTTACCCAGACCTTGGGCCGGACATGTTATTATCAGGGTTCGGCCACTTCTATCAGCACTATCGAGGGAGGATGTAAATTTCATGCCATTAAATCCCCAGGATGCGGTAATAAAACCGGCAGCATTCCATTCAAATCCTTCCGGCAGCCTAAGTCTGATGGTTTCACCGTTAGTCAGGCTGTTCCTGGTTGCTTCCTGGATAACTATGGTATCCAAAACCGTCGGTAATGTTCCCATGGTAGCAACACTGTTGGCCCAGGCCATACATCCCTTGCCGGTATTTATCCACCGGGCCACGGCAAGACTTCCGCTGCTAAAGCCGGTATTAGAGGGTGTAGTAACGGTAACATTTATGTCGGAGTCAAACGTTTTAGTTACCTTAACTGATTGCAGGCCGACATATAATCGCCCGGCAGTCGTTCCGGCTTTAAACAGGGCAGGATTTAGCACCTTTATTTCTATAAAGGATTTGCCGACTGCGCAGGCCTGCCACGCATTAGTCGTACTGTTATCGACATTCAAAGCATTGCTGACGCATCCGGCCGTTTCAGGAGCATACACCTTTACATTAGCTTTATGACGGGGCGCAATCCCGGCCGCGTTATAGGTTACACCTTCTAGGGAAGAATGATGCCCGGCTGAGTCAGCCGCCACTTCAAAACCAACCGCGTTTTTATTCTCAGTCGCAGCAGAACTATAGGTTACGCGCGCAGAGTCCCATACCCCGGCGGATAAGTCCGGCGTATTATCCATTTCCAAACCCGCCGGCAAAGCTATGGTTAAAAGGTCATTTGGCGACAAAGCCTCTGTATTGGGAATATCAATCTGAATAATTGGGTAAGTAAGATATGTATTTATGGCTGATACTGTTTCGGTTCTTATCAGCGAATAGTTTGAACTGGCTGCTGCCGGAAATGGAGCCAATAGCGGCAAGACCACGGCTAAACATAAAAAAATCAATGTCACAGCCGCTATCTGGGGATGTGTTTTTTTAAGCATAATGTTTCTCCTTTTTTCAATGTATATTGCTGCGATGCAGGTAATAAAAAAGCCGGACATCTTGTCTGAGCTTGTTTAAATTATACAAGTATAGCAAGGCAAATCTTAAGCGGTACTTATTGCCAGTTTAAAATCCTCGGATTAATGTAGAACCTGGCAGGATGGATAGTAAAGGACTGTTAAGGGAATAGTAAGCTAATAGACGCAGATTGCTACCCCCCGAAAGCTAAACATCCGCTGCGGCTATTTCGGTAAAACCCCTTATTCAAAAATTACCAGGCTTTGGGGTGCGGATGGTTAAAGATAAAATTCCTGCGGGGACAACCGATGCTCCCTGACGGTCGCAATTAAGGTCGCCCCCTGCGGGGACAACCGATGCTCCCTGACGGTCGCAATTAAGGTCGCTTTGTAAAGCTGTCTTATCTGGGTCTGTGTCTATTAAGACCAAGTGACCGGCTTCTATTTTCTTATTAATTGAGGTATGGAATGAATATTATAATTACCTGTATAAAAAACAGCCGTTTTACGATATTTTTTACAGTATTGTTGGCCCTGTTTGGCCTGTATTGTTATATCATTCTACCCAAACAGGAAAGCCCTGAAGTAGCGGCGCCATTGGCGGTTATTACCACCGTCTATCCGGGAGCTTCACCCGAAGATGTAGAACGGCTGGTTACCCGTCCCATTGAAGAAGATCTTCCCCAGGTTAGCGGCTATGATTATTGCGAATCGTTTTCTCAAAACAGTGTGTCCAGCGTTATTCTCTATTTAGAGAACAATGCCGATGTAGAAAAAGCCTGGGCTGATTTATCCCGGCGCATGAATGATGTTCAGCGTCTATTGCCCGATGAAGCCCGCCCCATTGAAATCAACACCAACCTGGCCGAAACAGCTGGAATCATAATAAGCCTGTCCAATGATTCATTACCCCAGGAAGAATTGAGCAGCCTGGCCCAAAAATATAAAAATAAACTGCTTCAGGTTGATGGCATAGCCAGGTTTGATATCCAGGGAGAAAAACAGGATATTCTGCTCATAAAGGTCGACAAGACTAAAATAACCAACAGCGGCCTTTCCTGGGAGCAATTATTTAATATCCTTAAAGCCCAGAACATTCAAATCCCCCCCGGTTCCGTAAAACAGCAGGATTTTATATTTAATGTCCGCATACCGGGCGCCTTTCAGTCAATCAGCGCTGTTGAAAACACGCTTTTGGGTGTTTCGCCGGTCACGGGCATTCCCCTGCGGTTAAAAGATATAGCCGCGGTCGGCCTCTCCCCGGATGAAAATGCTCCGCGCATCCGCAACCAGGGTCACAGCGCGGTGCTTTTAACCGGCTATTTTCAGCCTGACCGGAATGTATTGGAGGTCGGGAATAATTTAAGAAAAGAACTGGATAAATTGAAAAAGAAAGCTCCTGCGGGGCTGCAAATTAAAGAAATATTATATCAACCTAAGGATGTAAGCCGTTCAATTTCAACCTTTATCCAAGATCTTTTAATCGGCCTGATACTTGTAATCACAGTCGTACTCTTAGGTATGGGGTTTAGAAATGCCTTGATTGCCTCCACCGCCATTCCCTTGTCGATCCTGATAACGTTTATTGCCATGGTGCCTCTGGGTATAAAGGTACATGAGATATCCATTGCAGCCCTTATTATGGTCTTGGGGATTTTGGTTGACGATGCCATTGTAATGACGGATGCCATTCAGGTGCAGCTCGATCAGGGTTTGGAAAAGATGGCGGCTTGCGCAGCAGGTCTTAAAAATGCGGCAGTGCCGATCCTCACCTCTACGCTTACCACCATGGCCGCATTTGCCCCGCTCTTGTTTGTGCCCGGCCCGGCCGGCGAATTTTTAAGAAGTATCCCCCAGGTAATCATGACTGCGCTCCTGGCATCATTTATCATCGCCATGCTGCTTACCCCCACCCTGGCTTACCTGTTTTTCAAAAAAGCGCCTTCCCATAATCACCGCAGCCGGATACGCAATTTTTTTACTAAATTTCTGGATTTGAGCATGCGCAGAAAACGTGGCAGTCTTTTAGCTACCCTGCTGGTCTTTTTGCTGGCACTCTACGGTATTACATTCCTGGATCTGCAGTTTTTCCCCAAAGCGAATAAGAATATCCTTTATGTAGATATAACCGCGCCGCCATCATCCAGTCTTGAAAAAACCGCCCAACTAACTGGCCAGGTTGAGACCTGGCTTAAAAAGCAGCCCGAAATTGTTGGTGTCACCAGCAGTATTGGCAGTGGTCTGCCCAAATTCTATATTACCCTGCCCGCACTGCCTAAATCCCCTCAAATTGCCCAGATCATGCTGCAGGTTGATCCCCGCAAAAATAACCGTTTTGACAGTAATGAGGAATTAGCCGATTATCTGCAGCAACAAATTAACCAGCAATTACTAGCGGGCCGAATACGCGTCAATATGCTTGCGAAAGCATATCCCGGCCAGCCTCTGCAGATTCGGGTACGGAGCAAAAATGCCGCCCGGCTGGCTGAGACTTCAGCCAAGGTCAAAAAAACCTTGTCCGATATTAAAGGCAGTTTAAATGTAGCCTATGATCTTGATGAACCGGTAAATGAATTCCAAGTCAAGATAAGTATTGATCAGGCTGCCGCATTAGGTATCAGCAATTACGATGTGCAAAGGCAAATAAACATTGCCTTAAGCGGTGCGCAGGTATCCGTTTTAAGAAGCCTTAAGCAGGATTATAAGATTATCCTGCGCTCAAATATTGCGTCCTTAAAAGATTTGAAAATCCTGCCGATTAAATCACCCGTAACGAATCAAACCCTGCAGCTACAGCAGATAGCAGATATCACCCAGGTAAAAGCGATTCCCACCATCAGAAAGTATAATGGGATTAGAACCATAACGGTCAGCGGTGATGTAAAAGCGGGATATAATGCCGTTAGCATCGAGAATAAATTCCGGGAAAAAGTGGCCTCATTGGATCTGGCAGGAGTGGAGCTAATCTATGAAGGAGAGCGAACTCGGATTATCGATAACTTTGGAAATTTGGGGAGATCAGCCATCTTTGCCATTTTTATAATATATCTGATTCTGATGCTGCAGTTTAAATCCTTTGGTCAGCCTTTTATAATCTTTATTACCATACCCTTGGCCCTAATCGGTTCTATAGCCGGGTTGCTTATTTTCCGTCAACCTATGTCTTTTACTGCCCTGCTGGGCATGATCAGTCTGATCGGTTTGGTGGTCAGAAACGCAATTTTACTAATCGAGTATATCAACTCCGCCCGCAGTGATGGCATGAAAGTTGAAGAAGCCTGCAAATATGCTGTGGAACTGCGCCTGCGCCCCATCCTTTTAACAGCCATTACCGCCATTATGGGTCTTTTGGATCTGGCCCTGTCCCGCAATCCTCTTTTTGTACCTATGGCAATTGCCCTCATGTCGGGCCTGTTTGTAGCAACTGTATTGACAATGGTGATCGTCCCGGTCATATACAGCTTAATCGTCAGAGAAGCATAATTTTCCCTGGCCTGTGGTGTAAGGGATTTGGTACTCCCCCACACCAGGTTTTGGGGTAAAGTAACCGAACTTATCGGTTCTTTCAGCATGGCCTATAATGAAATAAGAATAGGCCCTGTCTCAGTCATTTCTACCCGTTGGCACCTGTTTTGCCCGAGCTGTTCTCTGCCAGTTTGAGTTCAGCCAGCTTCGGTATTTGTATAGATCTTATAATGTTGGGTGGGCAAGAATTTATTGTGCCCAGTTTATCACCCGTTTTTTAAAAAGCCGTGTAAATCAGCGCATCTGCGCTATCCGCAGCCCTTGCTCCTTACCCCTGCATCAGAAACAGGCTTTTTAATTGGGCCTGTTTGAGGTATCCTTAATCCTGGTACAACCTATAACCTAATTTTCGAAGTAGCTGGGGAGAATACCTTATGAAAGTCATGAAATCCAACCTCCTGCTCCTGCTGGTTGCGGCGATCTGGGGGCTTGCCTTTGTAGCCCAAAGGGTGGGCATGGATTATCTGGGGCCTTTTTATTTTAACGGAATACGATTTCTGCTGGGCAGCCTGTCACTTATGCCGCTGCTTTTCTTTTTGAAAAATGATTCCCCCACGGTCGAATCTAAATGGAATAATATATTAGTTCCCGGTTTGATAGCGGGAACAGTATTATTTTGCGGAGCATCCTTCCAGCAGATAGGCCTTGTTTATACCACTGCCGGCAAAGCAGCATTTATAACCGGTCTTTATGTGGTTCTGGTACCGGTTTTAGGTCTTTTCCTGCACCACAAGACCGGGGTTGAGACCTGGACAGGCTGCCTGCTGGCTATTACCGGAATCTATTTCTTGTGTGTCAAGGAATCCTCTGCCCTTATGTATGGTGACTTGCTGGAATTAATCGGCGCATTTTTCTGGGCAGTTCATATCCTTATTATCGGCTACTATTCCACCCGGGTTGATGTGCTAAAACTCTCCGCCATTCAGTTTTTAACCTGCGCCCTGTTAAGCTTTCTGGTCGCTTTAATGACCGAAACATTCGCAATCCAGGATATCCGGGCCGCAGCAGCGCCCTTGTTATACGGAGGCATTTGCTCGGTCGGGATTGCCTATACCCTCCAGGCACTAGGGCAGAGGTACGCCCCCGCCACCCATACCGCGATCATACTAAGCATGGAAACGGTATTCGCTGCCATCGGCGGATTGCTGTTGTTGCAGGAGATACTGCAGCCTATTGAAATTTGGGGATGCCTGCTGATGCTGTCCGGGATGATCATATCCCAGGTGCAATTTCCCCGCTGGAAAAAAACTATCACTTAACTCGACCAGGATTTTAAAAACATGGATTTATTATACTTGACTTACAGACAGAATTGATCCGCACGTTTTTTTGCTTTTAAATTAAAAACAAATCGTATTATAATAACTATACTGTTTTTTCTGTAAAAACCAAGGATACAAGCACCGCTGAAAATAGCAGCTGGGTTTTTGTTAAGTTTTTAAAGTAATTTAAGGTATTCATAGTAAATTAGTAAACATGAGTAACCAAAGTTTTCCTCATAAAACCAGCGACCAAAGGAATGAGGCTGAGTTAATTGCAAAATACTGTTAAGCGCATATTGGTTGAAAAAAAACCGGGCTTTGATGTTGAGGCTCGCCATTTATACCTTGATTTAAAGGAAAACCTGGGGATATCCAAGCTGGAAAGGGTCAGAATAATCAACCGCTATGACATATCCGGACTATCCGACCAGGATTATGAACGGGCCAAAAATACCATTTTTTCTGAACCTAATGTGGATTTTGTCCATGATGAAAAAATCGATCTGGATCCAAACCTTAAACACTTTGCTGTGGAATATCTGCCCGGCCAGTACGACCAGCGGGCCGATTCCGCTGCCCAGTGTATTCAGATCTTAACCCAGGGAGAACCGCCCTCGGTGCTTTCCTCCAAGCTGATCCTGCTTTACGGAGATATATCCGCAAACGATTATGCAAAGATTAAAAACTATTGTATTAATCCCGTGGATTCCCGGGAGGCCCCCCTGGAAAAACCCCTTACCCTGGAAATGGAAACAATTATACCGCAGGATATAGCTATTTTAGATGGTTTTATACAAATGGAGGAATCCGAACTGGCTTCCTGGCTGACGACTCTGGGCCTGGTTATGAGCCTGGCGGATCTAAAATTTTGTCAGGGTTACTTCCGGGACAACGAAAAAAGAAACCCCACCCTGACTGAGCTAAAGGTAATCGATACCTATTGGTCGGATCATTGCCGTCATACTACCTTTTTAACCAGCCTTGACAAGATATCTATTGCTGATGGCGGGTTAGCTTGGCCCATAAAAAAAGCCTATGAAACCTCTCTTAAAGATCGCAATCAGGTGTATGGCTCTAAAATCCAGGATCTTTGCCTTATGGATCTGGCTTTGCTGGGAATGAAAAAGCTAAGACAAGAAGGTCGGCTACCGGATCTGGATATTTCTGATGAGGTCAATGCCTGCAGCATTGTGGTTGAGGCGGATGTCAACGGTAAAAAAGAAGAATGGTTGATAATGTTTAAAAACGAAACCCATAACCATCCTACTGAAATAGAACCTTTTGGCGGGGCGGCCACGTGTCTGGGAGGTGCCATCAGAGATCCCCTGTCAGGTCGGGTCTATGTTTACCAGGCCATGCGGGTAACCGGTTGCGGCGATCCCCGAACCAGTATTGATAAGACCTTGCCGGGCAAGCTTTCCCAGAGGAAAATCACCACCGGCGCGGCAGCCGGGTACAGTTCCTACGGCAATCAGATTGGACTGGCCACCGGGCATGTAGCCGAAGTATATGATGACGGTTTTATCGCCAAACGCATGGAAGTAGGAGCGGTCATAGGAGCAGCGCCTAAAGCCAACGTGACCCGGGCAACTCCAACCGCTGGTGATATCGTAATCCTTCTAGGCGGCCTAACCGGCCGTGATGGCTGTGGAGGAGCAACCGGATCTTCTGTGGAACACACCCGGGAATCAATCTTTAACTGTGGAGCTGAAGTGCAAAAAGGCAACCCCCCTACCGAAAGAAAAATCCAACGGCTGTTTAGAAATCCCCAGGCCAGCAAACTTATCAAAAAATGCAACGACTTTGGAGCCGGAGGCGTATCTGTTGCTATAGGTGAGTTAACGGACGGCCTGCTGATTAATCTGGATAAAGTTCCCAAAAAATACGAAGGCTTGGATGGAACCGAGTTGGCCATTTCTGAATCCCAGGAAAGAATGGCGGTCGTTGTAGAGCGGGAAAAAGCAGCATTATTTATTGACCTGGCCGCCTCTGAAAATCTTGACGCCGTTGCAGTAGCCGAAGTAACCGCGGAGCGCCGGCTTAAGATGCTCTGGCGGGGCAGTACCATCGTGGATATTGCCCGCGACTTTTTAGACACCAACGGAGTGAAACAGCATACCAATGTCACAGTGCAGGAACCGGCCACTGAAGATAATTATTTTACTACCCGGGCAGCCAAGCTTCCCCTGGATCTAAAAGAGGCCTGGCTGAATAACTTGCAGGATTTAAATGTCTGCTCCCAGCGAGGACTGATAGAGCTTTTTGACAGTTCCATCGGAGCCGCTACGGTGTTAATGCCTTTGGGCGGCAAATACCAGGCAACCCCTGCTGTAGGGATGGCCGCTAAATTGCCGGTGGAATCCGGGGACACCACCACCGGTACCCTTATGACCTTTGGCTATAATCCCCAAATAGCTAAATGGAGTCCTTTTCATGGCGCTATTTACGCCATCATCGAAGCCGTCTCCAAAATCGTTGCCATGGGGGGTAATTATCAAACCATACGCTTAAGCCTGCAGGAATATTTTGAAAAACTGGGCACAGACAGCCGTAAATGGGGCAAGCCCTTGGCGGCTTTGCTGGGAGCTTACCAGGCCCAGATAGAGTTGGGGATCCCTGCTATCGGCGGCAAAGACAGCATGTCCGGTACCTTCCTCGATCTTAATGTCCCGCCTACCCTGGTGGCTTTTGCAGTTAACCCGGTAGATGTCAGGCAAATCATTTCCCCGGAATATAAAGAAACCAACAGCCAGGTAGTATTTATCCCCGTGGTCAGGGACACATATGAAATACCTGATTTTGCCTTGCTGAAGGAAACCTATCAGCGCATTTATCAATTGATTCAGGACGGCCAAATACTGGCTGCCTATCCGGTACGCGAGGGCGGTATTGCCGAAGCAATCAGCAAAATGTCTTTTGGCAACCAGATCGGATTTACCCTGGCCGACCCGGGATTAACCCCCCATGCCTTAAAAAACCTGCTGTTTTCCCCGGAGTATGGCAGTTTGGTTGTGGAAATGCCGGAAAATGCAGATGTCCAGCAGGCCCTGGGCTCTCTTCCTTACAGGATACTGGGCCAGACCCAAGCAAAGGCAGCCATTGAAATCGGCAGCATGAACCTTAGCCTGCAGGAAGCCCAGACAGCCTGGGAAACCCCCCTGGAAAAAGTATTTCCGACTAGAACAGCAAAGATTGAAAATGCCCCGCCTCCAGCCCTCTCCTTGCACCGGCGCAGTTCGGCCCATTCTAGAGTAACCTTGGCTAAACCCCGGGTATTCATCCCCGTATTCCCGGGCACCAATTGTGAATATGACACCCAAAAAAGGTTTGCAATGGCCGGAGCCCAGACTGATTTATTTATCTTCAATAACCTTAGTCCTACGGCGATTGAGGAGTCCATCCAGGTCATGGCTGCCCGGATTAGCAAAGCTCAAATCATTATGCTTCCAGGCGGCTTTAGTGCCGGTGATGAGCCAGATGGATCCGGCAAATTTATTGCCGCCGTTTTTCGCAACCCGCGCGTCTGCGACACAGTAATGGAACTTCTAAAGAACCGGGATGGTTTAATACTCGGTATATGCAACGGTTTTCAGGCCCTAATTAAGCTGGGACTGCTTCCCTATGGTGAGATTCGGGACATCGAAGCAAACCAGCCTACTCTAACCTACAACTGGATTGGCCGTCATATGTCCAGGATGGTAAAAACCAGGATCGCTTCGGTTTTATCGCCCTGGTTTGCCAATGTAGAGGTCGGGGATATTCATCAAATCGCTGTATCCCATGGCGAAGGCCGCTTTGTTGCCAGTGAGGAAGATATACAACGAATGGCCGAAAACGGGCAAATTGCCGCCCAATATGTCGATGAACAGGGGCAACCTACCTATGACATCCGGTTTAACCCCAACGGATCTTTTTATGCCATCGAAGCCATTACCAGCCCCGATGGCAGGGTATTAGGCAAAATGGCCCATTCCGAGAGAATCGGCAGCCACCTTTATATCAATATCCCCCACGAAAAAGACCAGCGTCTGTTTACCGCAGGTGTAAACTACTTTAAATAAATTACACAACCAGCCGGTCTGTTGAACCAGCCAGGGAGACGGTTCTTGTGGCTGGTATTTTCCCTTTCCACTGCATTCAAGACCGGTTATTCTGTAACTGCTTAAAAAATAACTTCTCTAAGCAGAGCTGTTGGGGGTATTGATTTGGTGGCTCTGTCCATACCCGGTAACTCTTTACAAAGGTTTACCCGGAGATACTATATTGCTTTTTCGCAGTATGATGAGCAGCCCATCCATACTCGCTTTGTCTTACCAGGGCTGCCAGCGGCAGGTGTTTTCAGCCAGTTCTCTTTCAGGAAAGTATTGATGGAAAATCCGATAGTAATATAATTCTTCTTTCGAATTTAAAATCAGTTTGTCCGAAATCTTTTTTTGGGCAGCAAACTCTGAGTCACTTATTCTGCTTTGAATGCTCTGACTGAGAACATCAGCGGTGCCTGAACCTTGACTGAACTCTACTTTAGGTCTCCAGATTATATTCTCCGGTAAATCACCGGTAAAAGCAGTACGCAAGATCCACTTTTCAGTCTTGTCGGCTGTAATCTTATAGTTTATTGGTATTTGTTCTGCCAGCTTAATAAGACGGGAATCCATGAAGGGTAAGCCAACATCCAGACCGTATGCAGACGTCATGCGATCTACCCGTTGCAAGCTCATACTGTGTGATTCTGCCAGAAGCTTATTAAGTTCTAAGCTCTGCTCAACCGGATTTTTATTTTTTAGGTAATTATAGCCACCAAAAAGCTCATCGGCTCCTTCTCCCATTAGGATGATATCAACACCTGATTCAGCAGCCTGCTGGGAAGCTAGATAATTGGCTACTGCACTGCGCACCAAAGATACATCAAAAGATTCCAGGTGATAAATCACGGAGGGGAGAATCTCATAGATTTCCGTTAGATCTGAAATATATTCGTGATGGTGGGTGCCCAGATAGTCAGCTACCTCACGGGCATAAAATTGATCCTGGCTTTGTGAAAACCCTACCGTAAAGGTATGAACCTCAGTATCCTGTCTGCAGGATAGTGCGGCCAGAATACTGCTATCCAATCCGCCACTGAGAAAAACGCCCATGTTGGCTGCACCATTGCAGTGAATGGCTACTGCATCAAATAAAATATCTTTTATTTGCTCCGCCGTGCTTGGGAGATCCAGAGTTTCTACTGGTGATGGTTTTTGGGGAAGCTTATGGAAACGGTACAGCTTCCCCTTATAATAACAATGTCCGGGGGGAAAGGCCTCGATGTTCTGGCATAAGCCGCTTAAGGCCTTGGCTTCGGAAGCAAAGCAAAGTGATTCCTTATAACGCCCCCAGTATAACGGTTTAATACCATGATTATCACGGGCGGCAAGTAAATTGTCGTTATCATCGGCAAGCAACAAAGCAAAAGAACCCTGTAGATCCTGCAGAAAAGCTTCTCCTTTAGCATTAAACAGTGCAGCTATATCAGCAGGGTATAAATAATCATCGGCGCTATAATTTTGAATCTTACCATCTACAGCCAAAACCATATCCCCATCGGTGAAAAATCCGCTGTGAGATGAAGTGTTACCGGCAAGACTTATGGTAGCGGACTCATTTCTCCAATAGAAATGGCCCTTGCCGCGATGATTAAGTTTATTCGCCATCTGTTTGTGGACTTCATTAATACTTGATCTATAGATCCCTGATATTGCACTCACAATAAAGTGGTCTCCTTCCTAATTAAAAAAAGGGAGGAGCCATATACAGCTCCACCCTTTTTAGTCCTATCCTACAGTTTTTGATTAGATTTTACTACTTCAGCCAGATCACTGATGGTCTTGATACCGTATGCATCTGCATCCGCCTTACGCATCATTAAAGTATAGGTGTTATCAAAGGGTGCATAATCCAGCCATACCAGACCATTGGCAGCGTCTGCTTCCTTAACCTTCTCGTAGCATTCTTCAGAATCAGTAATGGGTTCTTCATTTTCCATATAGGTGAGCCAGGCTGTTCCGGTATACTCCCAGTAAAGGTCGACCTCTTTACCTTCCAGGGCCGCTCTTACTACCGCACTACCATTAAGTCCTGTTTGGTCTTCCACCTCAAAACCTTTGTTTTCAAGCAGTTGAATGGTGATCTGCCCTAAAATAAGCTGTTCGGTAAATTCTTTCGATCCGACTGTTATCTTACCTTTTTTTACTTTAGGGCTTTTTTCATCAATAAGGTTTTCTTTTAGAAGCCAGTCTTTGGCTGCTTCTTCCGGAGTCTTATTATCTACATCAACCTGTTTATTAAGATCAATCATGGATTCTGTATCAAGTTTCTCACTGATGGGTGCCAGGATTTCCTCCAATTCAGGATATGCTTTCAACACTTCCTGTCTCACGACTGGAGCGGGATTATAAACGGGAAAGAAGCCTTTATCATCCTCAAGACTAACCAGACCCAAAGCAGCAATTCGTCCATCGGTAGCAAAACCCATCGCTACCGGTACCTTACCGTTTTGCAAAGCACCATAGGTTACACCTAAGTCCATAACCTGTACATTATCAAATTTGAAATCATATACCTGCTGAAGTTCAAGATAGCCGTCGGGCCGGACTGAGAACTCATGATCGGTGCCCAGCACCCAGCTATCAATGGTGTTAGCAGTACCTTCTTTAGATGCCTGGTTTCCTCCGCAACCAACTACAAACACAGACATCATACTAAATAAAACAAGTAATGTTAGTACTTTTGTAAACCTGTGATTAAACAAAAAAATCCCTCCATTATTTTTAATACTTCACTTCCTGGTACTCAACAACTCTATTTTTTTCTACTACAGCCAATATATGATCACATATGATGGCCAAAAGTGCACTAAGGATACAGCCGGTTAAAAGCAGCGGCAACCTTTGAATAGCGATTCCTGTAACAATCAGATCACCATAGCCCCCGGCTCCTACAAACGTAGCCAGGGTAGCAGTACCCACATTTACTACTACCGCGGTTCGAATTCCGGCAATGATAACCGGTGAAGCCAGCGGTAATTCGATAAGGGTTAATATGCGTAAAGGCGGCATACCCATTCCTTGAGCCGCTTCCACTACTCCTTTGCTGACCCCGGTGATACCGGCGTAGGTATTTCGTAATATTGGTAATAGAGAATATAGCCACAAGGCAAATACAGCCGTATTAAATCCCAGACCTAAAATGGTAAAAAATAAGGCTAAAATAGCTATACTGGGAACGGTCTGGGCAACATTAACTATGTTTTCTATAATTGCGCCTACCCTTGCAAATCGCTCTCGACTTATCAGTATTCCCAGAGGAACAGCAGTAAGGATAGCCGCAATCGATGAGATCAACACCATGATAATATGCTGTTTGGTCAACAAACCAATATTCTCATAACTTAACAGGCGGGCAGCCATTCCGCCTCCTGGGTTTTTTACAAAATAAACCGTGGCAAAGATTCCAATTGCAATAAAGAGAAACACGGGGCCCCAATCGCGCATCATTCTTTTAAGCAACATCGTTCTTCATCAACTCCAGTAGATAGGTGAACGATATGATTCCACAGGGTGAATAATTTTCATCGACTATGATGACATAGCGTTCTCCGTAATTAAGCATAGTGGATAAAGCATCTCCCAGCGTGGCTCCCTTATCCACCACGCAGCCATTTTTTTCCATAATATCAGCAATTTCTGCCTGCTCTTTAAGAGCAGATAAAATGTGTTTTTGTACCACCCCGATTAAACGATTGTTTTCATCTACAACAGGCATAGCAGGAAGCTGTGATGTGATCAGAAGCTTTCGGGCGGTATCAACCGGACTATTAGTCCTTAAAGTTTGTATGGGCATATTATCAATAACTTCACGGGTTTTAACCAGATTCAATCGTTTAATAGCACGATTCCCGCCGATTAACGCTGACACAAAATCATCCTTTGGTTCACTGAGTATTTGATCAGGGCTATCCAGCTGAATCAGATGGCCTTCACGCATTACTGCGATGGTATCTCCCATTTTAATTGCTTCGTCAATGTCATGGGTTACAAAAACCACTGTTTTCTTGAGCTCTTCCTGCAGGCGCAAAAACTGATTCTGCAGGTGGGTACGAGTAATTGGATCTACGGCCCCGAAAGGCTCATCCATCAATAGAATGTCAGGATCAGCCGCCAGAGCTCTGGCTACTCCTACTCGCTGTCTTTGGCCTCCGCTTAAACTAGCGGGTTTACGATTTCTGTATTCAGCAGGATCCAGACCTACCAGATGCAGTAATTCATCTACCCGGGTTTGAATTTTCTTTTCGGGCCATTTCTTTTCCCGGGGTACTGTTGCCACGTTATCAGCAATAGTCATATGCGGGAATAAACCTATTTCCTGGATGACATAACCGATGTTCTGGCGCATCTCTACTGGATTCATTTCCCGATTATCCTGACCATTTATTAAAATAGTTCCCTGGGTGGGAGTGACCAGTCGATTAATCATTTTCATGGTAGTGGTTTTTCCGCACCCGGAGGGACCTACCAGAATACATGTTTCACCCCGGGTAATATGAAGGTCTAAATTATCCACAGCCGGGCTTTCATTGTTTTTATATATTTTCGTAACACCATTCAGATGAATCATGAGTGATGCCTCCTCTTCCTAAACCTGGGATCTGTTTTCGACTAATTTTAGAACCTGATCAAATACAATAGCTAGGAGCGAAACAAAGATTGCTCCCACCAGAACGGCATTTATGTTCCACTGAGAAATCCCGCGGAATATAAACACTCCCAAACCTCCAGCCCCAACTACCGAAGCAATGGCAGCGATTCCTACCACCATAACCACAGCCGTACGAATGCCTGCCATAATGATAGGCCAGGCCAAAGGCAGCTTGATTTTAGTCATAATGCTTGCTTCATTCATACCCATACCACGGGCGGCTTCAATGATAGATGGATCAATTTCGGCAATACCTACGTACGTATTTCTTACCACCGGTAAAAGGCAATAAAGGACTAAGGTAATAACCCCGGTCTTAAAACCGATACCGAAAAGAGGTAAAAACAACCCAAACAAAGCCAGGCTGGGGATGGTCATGATAATCTGACAAACATATAATATAGCTGGAGCCAAAACATCGTAATAACTTATAAGTATCCCCAGGGATATTCCCACCACGATTGCTATGAGCACGGCTACTACTACCAGAAGACAATGCTCTAGACTGAGTTGTAGAATTTTGCCGCTATTAGCGGTTACGTAACCGACAAAGCTGTTACCGGCTACACCATATATGCACATAAAAAAACACCATCCTAAAATGGAAAGTACAACAGAAGGTTATGGTTAATAGAAAGGGAAGTAAAAATGCGCAGGTGGGATGTGTATTTCCTAACATCCTTACTACGCTTACGAGGTTAGTTGTTGGGTTCGGATCGTAAGGTAACCCGACTTAAATCGTTTCACCCCTATAGTTATAGTTCGTTTCCCCCGCTTCTCCATAAGAGAATTAAGCGTTCATATTATTCCATATTAATAATCATATCAGATTAACGCTTAACTTGTCGAAACTCAACCTTAATACCTTTTGGCGGTTAAACAATGCAATAAAGAGCAGAGAAGGTCAGGAAAGGTTGTCTTACCTAGTTATCGTAACAAACAATTCTAAAAGGGCAAATTTAATCGAAAAAACTAGATACGAGGTATTAACTATAAAACATTAACATACAGACTTCTAAGTAATAAATCCCGCCCATACCTACAGGAAAACCTGATGCCATAGTAATTATTTCATGCGCTAACGATAACTGGTTTTTATCACGCAGGGGTTTTAAGTACGGATTCTTAACCAAAATAATTCCCATCACGATAATTTATTTCGCCTACCCAATATAATCATCAAGCAGTTGCAATAATCTTAACAAGTTGATTTCAGGAAGCTAATATGAGAATATGAATCTGGAGGAAATTTTTCCTTAGGGCTATCTTTAACAATGCCACTCAGGTATCCAACATACTTTATCCACATAATGGCGGAGAAGCAGGCGGGATATTACCTGAATTGGATAATGATTATTTCGGCTCCATTTGCGGTCTTTAAGGAAAATATCATCGCAAAGGCAATACCTACGTTTAGTTTAGGCTTTACTAAGACATTACCTTGGTGAAAAAGTAGAAAATATAGGATAGTGTAAGTTGAAAATTAAGGAGGCATACTTTATGAATAGTTTAAAAGGCACGAAAACAGCGGAAAATCTTCTGAAAGCGTTTGCGGGAGAATCACAGGCCCGAAACCGTTACACCTATTATGCATCCATTGCTGACAAAGAAGGCTACAAACAGATCAAAAATATATTTATAGAAACCGCTGACAACGAAAAAGAACATGCCAAACGTTTCTATAAATTACTGCTTGAGGGTTTTGAAGGCGATCTGCCCGCTTTTATTGAAATTGATGCCAGTTACCCGGTAGCTCAGGGAAACACCCTTTACAATCTCAAAGCTGCTGCTGACGGTGAATATGAAGAGTGGCACGATCTTTATCCGGAATTTGCGAAAATCGCAGAACAGGAAGGTTTTCCGAAGATTGCCGCTGCTTTTAAAATGATAGCAGCGGCTGAAACCCGCCATGAAACGAGGTTTAAGAAATTAGCAGCCAATATTGAAAATGACCGGGTATTTAAGAAAGACACGAAGACCCAGTGGAAATGCGGTAATTGCGGATACGTCCACGAAGGGGAAGAAGCTCCCCAGATCTGCCCGGCTTGCCTTCACCCCCGCGATCATTTCGAGGTTTTTGCCGAGACTTATTAAATATAATTCAAGTGCAAAACGATACCTTGCCTGAAAAATAATTAAAACTCGATAAAAACCCAAGGCTGCTGACAACTAAATTTGCCAGCAGCCTTTTTACGCCTCTTTTCTTCTTGGCTCCATCCAGCCACAAGAACCGTCCCCCCGGCGATGCGGTTTTTTCGGGCTAAGCCTCTAAGATAAAACGCCAGGCACAAAACCATTCGGCAGGATGTTCATCGGGTGGGCAGCCTATACACTCTGTACGGATACGCTCATCGATTCCCCAGGCAAAACGGCTGTATTCTACCAGACCTGCTGATTTACACGGATAATCTGCCATACCTTTGCGCTTACGGGCAGATTGTACCCGGCAATCATTCATTTGAAACACTATACTGGTGGGACTTTCTTCAATAATTGATTGTTCATTAATTCTGGCATACATTCTAAATCCTAAAGCCTGTTTTAAGCCTGACAATCCGGCTTGGGCGGGTAAACCTAAAAAATTTTTAATCATACGGGCTTCTACCTGAGAAAATCTATGCCAGCAAGAGTCATTACATCTTTTAGCATCATTCATGCCATAGGTTTTTTCTACCGCCTGGAACCATAGCCCGTCCATAGCCAGCCAATTCTTGCCTATATCCCCGCTAAGCTCCAAGAGTTTTTCCCGGGGCAAATCTAATAAAGGTTGTGGTATTCCTTCGGTTACCGTAAAACCAAGTGTCTCCCCTAATCTTTTAATACTTATATCTTGCGATTTCTTGGACGTCTCTTCCAGTATATCAAGAGCCCGGTTCATACCTAATTGATGTTCCACCTCTCTAAACCACAAGGTATGATGGACTGTCATTCGATGAACCATATCCATAATAAAACGCGTAAGTTCTTCCTGGCTTAAATCCTCCAATATAGCAATATCTTTAGCTTCACTTGACATAACCCTTCCTCCTAGAGAATTAAATTATAGTACTAGTTTACTACGTTTTAATTACGTATGGCAGTTATTAAAAACCTTAATATAGGCTATAGATAAAAATGTTTTTTTTTACCCCTTCCCAAATATATAACTGGTTAGTTCTTAAACGTCCCCTTGGCTACCAACGCATATTTAAACCTTAAACTGTTTAATCTGGAGGTTAAGTTTTTCCGCGTTTTCAGCCAGTTGCCGGGAGGCATCGTTAATTTCCTCGGCTATTTGAGCCGCTATCTGGCTTCCCCGGGCAATCTCCTGGGTTCCAGCCGCTGACTGTTCCATAGTCGCAGCCGTAGCTTCTATGGCACGGCTGATCTGGTTCATGGAATCCATTATTTGTTTAACGTGTTGGCTGATTTGGGCAGACTGTTCAGCGGTGGTATCACTGCTTTCCTTGTATTCCTTGCCCATTTCCACCATTAGGCTATAACCGTTTACTACATCCTGATTAATAAAATCCAAAAGACCATTAGATTGAGTAATAAGTACCCCAATAGAATCATGAACCTGCTTGGTTAAATCTTGTATCTCTTCCACCGTCGCAGATGAGTCTTCCGCTAATTTACGCACTTCCTCAGCGACTACGGCAAAGCCGCGCCCTTGTTCACCTGCCCGGGCTGCTTCGATGGCGGCGTTTAAGGCCAGCAGATTAGTCTGATCAGCGATACCGGCAATATCTAGGGCTAACCCGGATATCTTATCCACAACCCGAGCGTCCTCTATAGCTTGAACCAGCTTTTGCTTAATATCTTCATACATGCCAATGGTAGTTTGCTGAGCCTGTTCTGCCCTTTTCTGTACCCCTAAGGCCTGTTTTTCAACTTCGCGGGCATTGCTGAGACCGTTTTGGGCTTCATCGTTTACTTCAGTCAGAGCCGAGCTTATTTCTTCAGCTGAGGCGTTTACTTCTTCAGTTGACGAGGATACCTCCTGCATCCCTGCGGATATTTCCTCAGTAGATGCAGAGATTTCCTGTACCGAAGCAGCAATATTCTGACCGGCAGCGTGTAATTCTTCACTAGCAGAGGCTACTTCACTGGAAGCGACCTGTACGCTTCTGATCATATCACTCACTTTATGCAACATATCACTAAACGCCCTGCCTAGATCCCCCATCTCATCACGACGCTCTAGAAAATCATGGCGCAGCTCAGTCGAAAAATCCCCGTTCGCCATAGTTTCGGCCCGCAGCACTACCAGGGAAATAGCTTTGGTAACCATGCTGGCAATAAATAATCCGCATAAAATGGATAACAACAAAGCTATTATAGCTATTACACTTATTTGAATGGTGGATTTTTTAGCCAACTGCAGATTATGATCCTTTAGGGTATTACTGGCAGTGGTTTGTTCCTGCACAAATTCCCGCAGGGTACTGCGGATAGCCTTGCCTTGTTCCAAATCACCGGCAATCACCAGTTCTTCAGCTTCTTCAAATCTTTGGGCAGTGATTAACCCTTCTATCTCCGTACACCAAGCTACATATTCAGAGTATTCTTTTTTAAAGGTGCCAAAAAGTTCTTTTTCCCGGGGCGTCATTTTTTGACCTTCCAGGGATTTAAGATTTTTATCTGCGGCAGTAAAACGTTCCTGCATCTTTTGCATGGCTTCCTGCGCTTCATTTGGATCAGCCAAGGCTTGCCAGAGATCACCTCTAGCTGACATGATTTCATCGGTCAGGTTTGTTAGCAGGCCTAACGGCACCACACTTTGGTTATACATATCATCTATGGCATTACCTATCTTCTGAGTACTGGTAACACCTATGATACCTATAATAATCAAAAAAAGGGACACCAAACCAAATCCCAACATGAGCTTTGTTTTTAAACGCAAATTATCAAACCACTTCAAAAATATTCTCTCCCCTCATCACTATGCTGTTATTGTCGTTGACAACCGTTGTTTTTCTTCAGTAGTAAATACTTCCTCCAGAGCCATGAGCAGGATCAGCCGCTGCCCGAGTTGAGCTATTCCTTCTAAATAGCGGGAGCTTAAACTACTAATACCTGCGGGGGGCGGGGATATTTCATAGATGCGCAGTACTTCACTGACTTCGTCCACGATGGCTCCAACCGGATGGCCCCCAATATCAAATAAGATTATGCGAGATTTTTCTGTATGCTCATTTCCCTTTAAGCCCAATCTTTTTCTAAGATCCATAACAGGAATTACCTGACCGCGCAGGCACACCACTCCCTCTACAAATTCCGGCATTTCCGGGACGTGGGTAATTTCCAGCAGTCGGTTAATTTCCCGCACCTTTTCAACTGGAACCCCTAATTCAATTTTTTCTTCGGCATGGCTTAATGAAAACACCACTATCTGGGTTTCCCTTTTACCCATTGTTTCACATCCTTTGCATAATTGTGTTTATATAAAGACAATAGTCCTAAATGTATGCAAAATACATGCCAATTCGGGATAGGGCCATAGGGGCGGGTTGAAGATTACTGGGTTTAAAAACGTGTCTGTTTGCAAACACGTTTTTAAACCCAGGTGTCTGTTTTGATTTAAAAATGGCGGGGGGGTATTATATCCGCAAGGTTTTCTGCTATGACTTTTAGCTTTCTTAGCTTTAGTAATGGCCTATTTTTTTTAGGCGATATAGCAGGGCGCTGCGTGATATGCCAAGATATTGGGCTGTCGAAGTTTTATTGTCATTATGCATTTGCAGTGCTTTTAACATTATCTCATTGTTTAACTCATCCAGCGAAAAAGGATACCGGGGAAGCGCTATCTCTCCTGGTTTAAGCAGGTAACTGACTCCTTCCTGGGGCTGTGCAAGCAGCTTTCCATCATTTTTCTTAATCGTTAAGTGTTCGGGTTTTATGACGGGATCATCATGAAAGAGTACCAGGCGTTCAATTTCGTTGCGCAGCTGGCGAACGTTGCCCGACCAGGAATATTGCAGCATAAAGGCGGCAGCCTCATCGGAAAAACCTCTATATTGTTTTCCTTTAGACCTACTTATCTGGGATAAAAAGGCTTCCGCCATAGGCAGTATTTCTTCTTGTCTTTCCCGTAAGGGAGGAATTAATATCCTGCCTACGGCCAACCTATAGTATAAATCTTTGCGGAAATAGCCCTTGGCTACTATTTCTTCCATGTCCTGATTGCTCGAACATATGAAGCGGACATCGCTTTTGATTATATTAAGACCCCCTACCCGATAGTACTCTTTTTCCTGGATCAATCGGAGCAGTTTGGCCTGAAGTTCCAAGGAAAGTTCACAAATCTCGTCCAAGAAAAGGGTTCCCCCCTCAGCCAGGTCCAGCTTGCCGGGTTTGCCGTCCTTTAAACCTCCAGTAAAAGTCCCTGCCTCATAGCCAAACAATTCGCTCTCAAAAACAATTGGAGCAAGGGCCGCACAGTTAATCGCAATAAACGGTCTTTCAACAGGGTTTTTGCCGTAGTGAATGTAGCGGGCAATAATCTCTTTGCCAGTCCCGGTTTCACCTTCAATTAAAACCGGTATAGAGCGGTCTTGGTGAAACCGGGATGATTGCTCGAAAACCTCCTGCATACCGGGTGAATGTATTCCTACGTAATCGATACCCGCCTTCTTGGCAAATTCTAATAAGTCAGCAGGTGTTTGTCGTATACTGTTTGACGCTCGCAGATATTTAGACTGGGCGGCGCGTTCAGTGATAGCGAAGGATTCCTTATCGCTAGGACTGGATTTCATGAAAAAACCTTCTTTCTAAATGAATTATCGCAAGTGGGGAATTATCCGCCACTATCATCGCCCAGAATAATTATGAGTTCTGTCTAAATAATAGCTTCAGCCCGAAGAATATGACTCATTTTAAAACCACCCAAAAATAATAGGGACTGAACTACACAGCCCCTATTATTTATAGGGTTATCTCAATTATCTATACTTTTTGGGGGAGCGCACCATATGTCTACCGCACCTAAAATTCCCATCAGCCACACAATCAAATCCAGGACAGCAGACAGAAAAAACATAGATTTTTTTTGTTAAAAAATGCCGCAGCCATGGATATTTATTATTTATCACAATAAGTAAAAATAGTCAAAATAGAAAGTAATTTCGGTTTTTAGAGGTCAAATGGATGGGGGAGGTTCCTTGGGTGTGGCTGGGAGAGGATTTGATATAAAAACACCTCCAATCCGATTTACTCCAGATTGGAGGTGTTGTCAACTATTCCTATGACTTTATTCAGGCGGCGGACGGGCCACGATAGTAAAAGTTGGGTTGGGTTATGCTTTTGCATATTGCCATTTTAGGAATTGATTTTTATGTTTGGTTTACTATTTAGACAGATAGCATGAAAATACCTCTCTTCAAATACGACATAGGGTTTATTACCGATTAAGTTTTTGCAAATTTTACAATGTGTTTTAGCAATTCGGTTTTTCTTTTCAATTTGAAGCTGTTTTTCAAAAGCAGTCATGGTTTTCATGAACATCTCCCCTTTCATTAGCACCCGGAGGGTGACGTTTTCTTAGACCATAACCATTTTTTGTTTAAAACTAATCGTACAATCATATCGTGGCCCGGAATACCAACCCGCACAATCCGTCCTTGGGGCAAATATTTGCGCTTGGAAAATATTTGCCGTTAGGTAAGGCTCCAGTTTTGGAAGGCCTTTTATATTTGTCTTTATTATACCAGATAAACTTTTTTTACTCCAGGTAAAGTCGGTCTTTATTTTAGAATCAGTTAATCTGCAGCATTAATAGATAATTTTGTTACCCCCCAGGCCGGGGGCCACAACCCAAATAGTTTCCACAAGGTAACGTCTGCAGCGCCCGGCACTCGCCCCGACCTTGAGCGGGTTAGTTCCCGGCTGTGTAGCGGGTCGATATCAAGGCAGCTGCGTGTGGTCTGTATCTACTAAAAATCTATTTTGGACTAGAATAAGGCGTTGATTTTATCCTTTATCCAGTCGAAAAATTCATTTAGGGCACTTAATATTTTATTGGTTGTTGCCTGATTTTCATCAACGGCTTTTTTAATATCGTCCAGGTTCAGATTTATCTGATCTAGTTGTTTACTTAGCTTCTTCAAATCGAGTTGACTTATTTTTTGCATAAGTTCTGCTATCCGCTGAACCTGTTGATCAGTAAGTTCTATTCCTTGTTCCTGGGCAATCCGCTTGATCAATTCCAAAATATCTTCCGGATCTTTTATTTTTTGTTTAACTACTTCTTTTTTAACATTATTAATGAGCTCAGCCGCTTCATCGGAACCGATTTCATTGCCTAATTCGCCCGTAACTACTAATTCTTCATTAGCTGCCTTTTTCGCACTTTCATTAAGTTTTTTACCGGTGGCAGTTTCAAAGGCTTTCATAATACCGGTAAGTGCCGAAGCCCCTGATACTTGAAAAGGTGCTGCCACGATAACCTCGGCATCTTCTATGCCCGCAGTTACCAGAGCATTTTTATACATCTCCTCAGTTACCCAATAAATATTATATGTGGTTACACTTATGCCTTCCCCTTTATCTGCTGGCTTAATATATGCTGAAGAAATAGCTTTTGTACCTAATTGCTTTTCAGTGGCTACACCTTCTAAATATTGGCGCATCTCCTGGTTGGTTACCTTTATAATCTTGGCCTTGTCTGCATCGACCCCGAACAACTGCAATACCTGATTTTGCTGGCTCGTAGTCAAATCGTTGCCCAGGCTTACCACTTCCCCATATCCCGCCAAGGCAGATATGGGAGATATGGTTAATAGAAAACAACTCATTATTAATACGGAAATAAACTTTTTCATGATTGTTCCTCCTGTCAGTTCCATGCATATTAGAGGTAGGGAAACGGCCCGTAGCTAATGAAAAAGTGTTCCCGACATTCATGGCTGCCTTAATTGCGACCGCAGGGAGCATCCGTTGTGCCCGAAGGGTGCTGCCTTAATTGCGACCGCAGGGAAATTTTGAGGGGCGTATGATATATTACCGCTTTTCTAAAAAGATCCTTCATCGCCTGCGGCATCTTAGAATGCCAGCCTATTTTCTTCAGTAGCTGCGACCATTCTTGATTCAATATCCAAGCCTTGCGGACAATATAACATAATTGTAAATATACTTCTACCACGCCTTTTGCCTTGATACGGGCGAATTCTCCCTTGAACCGCTTTCTTCCTCTCCATCCTCGCAGCCTTGCTCGGAATTTGTCAAACTCAGTCTTTTCATTTCCACATATATAAAGGCAGCGGTTAACAACGCCGACAAACCGTCTGAAATAGGCGCTGTCCTCCATACCCCGTCAACTCCCCAAAAATGCGGCAATATCAGCAGCAGAGGAATAAAAATCAAGAACTGGCGGGATAGGCTAAGAACTGCGGCCTGTTTGGCCTTGCCTACGGCCTGAAAGTAAATAGAGCTGGTAATCTGAAAACCCAGCACCGGCAAGAGGGCAAAAAAGATTATCATGGCATGAACGGTCATGGCAGTAAGTGCAGTATCACCTTTACTAAACAACTCTACCAACTGAACCGGCCAAATATTAATAGCCAGGAATCCCGCTAGCGCAATGCCCGTACCAGCCAAAACCGCTATTTTCCAGGTTTCACGCACCCGTTTATATTGGCCGGCTCCATAATTAAAACCAATAATAGGTTGCGCACCCTGACTAAGACCCAATACCGGCATAAACAGCAAGGTGGATATACTCATTAAGATGCCGATGGCCGCCAGAGCCGTGTCTCCCCCATAAAACATCAAGGTCTTGTTTAGTATGAGCTGCTGGATACTGGAAGCCAATTGCATGGCAAAAGGGGCGAAACCAATCGCCATTATACTGCCCAATACGGGACGACTTGGCTTTAGGTTTTGCCAACGGATTTTAATCAAGCTTCGACCGGTAAAGAAATAGCTTAATACCCAGATAGCCGAAACTAATTGAGCCAATATAATAGCCAGTGCTGATCCTTTGATCCCCCAGTGGAATTTAAAAATGAATACATAGTTTAATGCTATACTAACTACTGCCCCCAATATCTGAGTATACATGGACATTTTGGGATTACCTTCAGCCCTGATGAAGTTGTTCATACCCATGCTAACTGAGCCAAATACCGACCCCAGCATGATTATTTGCGTAAAATCACGAGCAAAAGGAAGTACTTCTGCACTGGCTCCAAAAATAATCAAAATCGGTTCGGTAAACAACAGGAATAATACTGATAAGATTGCGGGCAAAAGGATTAACATGGTCATAGCATTTCCTGCTACCTTCTCCGCCTCATCTTTCTTTTGCTCGCCTAACTTAATCGAAATCAAAGCGGTAGCACCCACCCCGATTAATAGAGACACCGCCATTAATAAAATCATAATGGGAAAGGCAACCGTAGTCGCGGCTATGGCCAGGAATCCTATCCCCCGGCCTACAAATATCCGGGCTATAACATTATATAGTGAATTGACCAGCATGCCGACTATAGTCGGCAAGGAAAAACTCCATAACAATTTACCTACGCTTTGTTCAAGCATCTGCTCTGAACGATCCATATAAATAAAAAACTCCCTTGGACTATTGTCCACAATATTAATACAGCTAAAAAAGAAGCCTAACCCATAGTATATAGGATAGGCCTCCTGAATTACAATTATTTTATTAGGTTAATATTCCTCCGAATCAAAACACATGTTTCAGGCTTTTAATAATCACCGTAGCGGCTTCGGCTCTGGTAGCATTTTTTTTAGGCTGGAAGGTGTTGTCGGGATAGCCGCTGATAATATTCTTTTCGTGGGTCGTAACCACTGCATTTTGGGCCCAAGCGGAAACCTTATTACCATCTGCAAAAGTTTTTCCTTCCAGGGTATCTGACAGTTTGGCAGCCTTAACTATCATCACTGCCATCTGTTCCCGGGTAATAGAATCATCCGGGCCAAAGGCGTTGTCACTGTAGCCGCTAACTATTCCGTGAGCTGCTGCGGTACTTATATAATCCTTGCCCCAGTGTCCGATAGTATCGTTAAACACTTTACCGCTCTTAGTCTCCAGCTTAAATGCCTTAACAAGGATAGAAGAAAATTCTGCTCGGGTGATGGTGTTGTCCGGTTTAAAGGTACCGTCCGGATATCCTGCGATTGCTCCAGTAGCTACTAATTCGGCGATATTTTTCTCTGCCCAGTGATCCCTAATGTCGCTAAGATTTATTTGTTCACCTTTATCCCCTAATTCTCCTTTTTCAGTAACTATAACCGCAAACTTAGTAAAATGAGAAACTTCACCACTCACTACACTTTTATCCCAATCAATTTTGATATTATCTAATGGAATCCAATTATTATCTGCTTCGCCAATATAACAAATAGTCAAATCGTGTTTAGTGATATCTACCTTTGATTTATCGAAATTCAACGATATTGTTACTGGTTTACTAAAATCTCCCGACTTGTCTTTTAAGATTTCGAATACATCACTGACTAATTTGCTACCTTGAGCAATAGGTAAGGTTTCAGGTTCAAGCAGTTTTTCTATAGTAACTTTAATTTTATCTTTGGTAGCATTTGCAGGAATAATAATAGTAACACCTGTTTCACTTATCCTTCCACCGCTAGTAGAAATAGTTTCATCAGCTACTGGAATCTTAGCACCACCTCCGCCAACTATTTTTTCTTTTTCCGCACTTGCAGTTTTGTAATTTACAACAATATCCTTTTCTAGCGGAACACTACTATTGCTTACTAAATCTTTTCTAATATAAAGTTTATATTCTGTATCAGGCTTTAACCCATTAACGGGCTTTATCTTAATTAATCTTTTGGCCTCAGTATACTGAGGATTACCGTTGACCCTATTAGTATATGGTATTACCTCATCCCCACCACTATTTAACAAATCAACATAGATAGGCACTCTTTGCCCTGCTTCATACAATGTAAAACAATCTGCATTTTTATCAATAGCACCTATATATTGCAATTCCTCAGCTGCACTGCTATTTTTAAAATAGTTTACGTTCTTTGTAAATACAAGCCCTAATTCGCTTGTACTAGAAAGAATCTCCTTTGCCGCTTGTCCCTCCAGATATCCAACTGCAGTAAAACCCACCAGATCAAAAGGATTCTTACTTTCATCATTTATTATTTGATTGCGATCCTTAATTACATATTGTTGTTTTTGGTTATTGTTAATAGTTATAGTCAATGTTTGTCCTACTACAGAGGAAATGGGTATATTAAATCCCGTCTTAAAATACCCATTACCATCAGTTTTTACGGGGCCATAAAAAATATTTCTGCCATTAATATCAGCTTCAATGAAGGTGCTTGTAGCAGGCACCCCAATCCCTTGGTTATCAACCTTTCCAAAAACCATTAAGGAGGAGCCAGGGATATAATTTCCCTTAGCTCCGTTTGTGGTAAAAGTGACATCAACCGCAGCAAATGCTGGACTTAGAGTTCCCAAACTAAGAGCAATGGATATAACTATCGCAAATAAAAAGCCCCATTTTTTTTGGCCACTAATAATATTAATCATTTCTCATACCTCCACGATTTTGCTGCTTATTTTTCTATTTGATAAGTGATATGAGTAGGTAATGCTTTAGCAAATTTTTTTTCTTTATCCCAGGTATATATATCTACATATAAAATACCTGCTGCATCATCAGGAAGTGTAAATTCTGTAGAGACACTACCAACAGCGGCTACAGCACCATCTTTATTTAAGAGTGAAAGCGGTTTTTCCACACTTGTTAATATGTCTCCACCGTAGGTTGCCCTTGCACCCATACCATGCCTTACTACAATATAAATATTGGCAGTTTCGTAAATATCATGTTCCTCGAAATTAGGAATATTATTAATAAACTCTGCATTTAAATTATACGTTTGCCCAGCTTTTAACTCACTTGCTTTTTTACCGTCTTTCATCACACTAACAATCGGGACATCAAAACTATTAGTTAGAAAACTCATAGCGGTAATTCCCTTTAAATTTTTACCACTAGTTCCTTTAACCTCTTTAGCTACGGAAATAATATGTTCAGTTCCGTCTAGTAATTTATCTTTTGGTTTGATTGTCAGTAAAGTATTGTTTTGTGAAAAACTTGTAGTCACATCAATCTTTTTATTAGCAAAGCCTGTTAATTTAACCGGATCAGTTAGTTTATTAAAGGATATAACATCGATAGGTTCAGTAAACTTAATAATAAGGGTTGGTTTTGTATCGATGTTATATGCCATCCCATCAGCAAGGGGTGCTGGTGTGACAAATATTGCTGAAATTCCCTGTTCTCCACCGGTTCCTGCTACAATTTCAATATCCTTCTTCTTAATGCCATCAATTAATACGCTTACAGTTATTACTC
Organism: Syntrophomonas zehnderi OL-4; assembly: GCF_000983115.1. GTDB lineage: Bacteria > Bacillota > Syntrophomonadia > Syntrophomonadales > Syntrophomonadaceae > Syntrophomonas_B > Syntrophomonas_B zehnderi. Next base: position 19,589 of record NZ_CGIH01000020.1, on the reverse strand, counting down.
CGTTATCAGTTGCTTTAATAGTTACAGAATTGTTTGTTTCACTTTCGATGCTACCTGTGCCTGTAACTTCCCAAGTCACCTTTGCTGCTAAGTCATGTCCAGTCAAAGTAATTACTGCGGTTTCATCTATATCAATGACTTTCTTATTTGCATTTAATGATATTAGATGAACATTTCCAAGTGCTTGCAAGTAAGGGGGAGAAGCTTCGTCTTCCATAGCCCATACTCTTTCAAAATCCCATTCTACAGGTATAGTTACTATTTCTTTTGTAATAGGTGATTTATATTGGTATGGTCCTTCAGTTTTATATAATGCCTTATTATTCATTTGCTCAGATGTAAATGCTTTAATGTTATCAACAGGCCAATTTGGATCAGGCCAAGCAAATTCGCTATTCTTAGGTAATTTAACGTTAGAGTCAATTTTCGCAATAGCAATATCTACTCCGGCTGTATCTTTATCAAAAATACAATTCAAAAAGCGAATAGGGCTATAATAACTTCTGCGGGCGATTCCAGCAAAACCACCAGCAGTCCCTTCTATAGAAGTACTTACTTTACTAGTAGTGTAACAATTAATCGCATTAGCTGAATCCATTTCCCCAGCAAATCCACCCACATACTGGAACCCGCTAACATCACCAGTAGCATAACAATCCATAATAGTCGAACTGTCAAATCCATTATGACCTACAAAACCACCTGATTTACTATCACCAAATAAATCAGTAGCCATTACATTACCGGTAGCATAGCATCTTTTAATCATAGGTTCTTTTTCTGATTCAATCATACAGCTAATATTTGCATTTGAACCTACAAAACCACCGCCGCCTTTACGGGCAACTACATTGCCAGTAGCATAACAGTCAGTAACGGAAGCTGCTATGTATGCTTCACCTACAAAACCACCTGCTGCACTAGTTCCATTGTTGGGCCAGTAACCAGTACCCTCGACATTACCTGTAGCGTAGCAATTAGATATATAAGCTCCTCCGCTTGCTAGCCCCGTAAAACCGCCTACTATATATTGAGCAGTTGCATCCCCTGTAGCAAAGCAATTTGTATATTTAATATTATATGTATTTTTTGTCCCTCCACTAACACCAACAAATCCTCCTGTATTACTAAAACCTTCAACTGATGCAGAACTGCTACAATTGGATATCATAGTAGGACCATTACCGGCTGCACCGCCAAGAAATCCTCCAACTGCAACATTACCTTTTACTTGACCACCATAAACATGACAATTTTCAACAGTTGACGCCAGATAAATGCTTCCAATTAATCCACCTATTTCATCAGCTTTTTTGCGTCCATCTTGATAAATATCGCATATAATTTCGGTATTCGTTACACTACAACCTTTAATTTCGTTATTATCAAATACTTGTCCTACTAATCCCCCTATTGCTATAGGATGGGCGATATAATTAGGATCCTCCTTATACACACCATATACTTTTGAATCTAAAACATGACAATTTTTTATTTTTGATACTTCACTTATTCCAAACATGGCGGCCGTACATTGCCTACCATATGAGGTAATATTTTTAACTATACAATTCTCAGCAGAAGAATAGTATAGAGACCCAAATACCCCAATTCCCGACAATGATCTATCGCCAAAATCAGAAGGCTTTTCCAGTTGGGCTCCATCTACTATTAAATCTGTTATGCGTCCACTAGTAATAAGGCTAAAAGCTCCACCCCTAATACCATCTTGAACAGTAATATTAGATAGTGTTTTCCCATTTCCATTAAAATTGCCTACAAAGTAGTAAATAGGGCTCCAATCTGCATCAGTTAAATCAAAAGAATCCATTAGCTTATAATGTAATGCTGATACATGAGGAATAGCTTTTAATTGTTCTAAGGTATTTATTTCTATAGGGTTTTCGACACAAGTTCCATGGGCACTCATTCCGCTTATTACTGGGTAACCTGAGGCATATTCACTTTCTATTGTCCATATCTTATCAAAATCAAAGCCTTCATAAGAATCACGGTTTTTTATATCCATAGAAGAATTTTTTCTTACATTATTTACGCCATTAGGTTCCACCAGATTAGCTCTATTTTTTTCATCATATTCTATATTAGTAACTCCTGTTCGACCTCGTTCTACAAACGAACTGATATAGTAACAATTAGAATAATTTCCGCCTTTATCTAAACCTACAAAAGCACCTCGGTTAGCAGCTTCTTCTACACCGTATGGTCTGCTGGCAGTATAGCTAGTAATAATAGCAGCATTTTGATCTACTTCACCTACAAAACCGCCTGTCGAGCTAGCACCAGTAATAGGTCCACCTAAAGAAAAACTATTACTAATTTCTCCTCTTTTTAAATATCCAATAACTCCTCCAACTCTACTTTCTGCACTGGTCTCATTTTGCGCAGTTACAGTAGCAGCTGCTGCTGCCCTATCTAATGTACCATTTGTCATCTGTCCTACAATCCCGCCTACTTGGCTTTTCCCCATAATATTTCCGCTTACAGCAACAAATGAAATATTGCCAGTATTAGTTCCTACTAACCCTCCAACATTTGTTTTACCATTAATAACAGCATTTTCCACCAAACAATTTTCTATTGTCCCATCATTAGATCCAGCCAAAACCCCTGCATGTTCTGTATCTGCGGCATTTATAATAGCATCTCCGCGTCTATTTCCGAATTTATCACTGGGAAAGAAAAAACCCGGCGAAAAGAACGTCGGGTAAGTAATAGAGACAAGCCTAGGGAAGTAGACTTGCCTCTTAATAGCATCCTTTGGTATGGCTTCTCCTTTCCACAATGGGAGGCATGCTAGTTTCCTAACGTACCCAATGACTTTAGAACCATGGAATTATACTTTAGGCCCTTAAGTTCGGAAAAAATATTTATATTTATTATTCTATTTTGTAAAATTATACTCCTATATGAAAATAGGTGCAATATAGGAAATCATTTCTGAATATTTTGAATTATATATAACTTAAGCCGCCGCCAATTAATACTCCTTTAATTGAGTCTTGGATAAGGTAATCCAGGCAGCCTCCTGGTCAACTACTGCAGGAGTAACCAATAAAACTGATTTACCACCCAGAAGAACGGGCTTTACCGTTTCGCCAAGCCGTACCATTTCTTTTTTCTTGAGGATATGGCCTGTTTCCAAACTTTTAACTAAATCCACCCGGATACTTGTCTGAGATTTGGTCAAGATTTCACTCACACTGGCCACTTCGTTTTCAGGTTTTATTTTAAGTTTACCTCGGAAACGGCCATCATTACCGCTGAGTCTTAGACCGGCACCAGCCAGTGCTCCGATAATGCCATCTCCGGTACCGCCATGTTCAGATAAGTGGATGTTAAGTTCCTCTGCCAATTCATAAGCGTAATCCTTGGTAAGCACTTCTTGTTTGGCAGAATAACCAAAAGCAATGAGCCAGCCGGGGCGGATCAGGCGGTCAATTTCCACTACACAGAGTCCGGGATCGGAACCCGGGGCTCTTTCCTTCTCCAGGAAATAACTAGCATATTCGATGAGCTGCCTCAACCTGGCGGGATCAATATCAGCCGCAAAACACATCGAACTGTTATGGGAAGTATAGGGAACATCCGGGTGTACCAATAATTGATGCCGGGTAACCGGTTCGCTCTTACCCCAACCCCTTTTTTTAATGTCCTCGGCCAACATAGAAGCCAGTTCCCCTGTTCCCCATTTAACGTCAATGTTATCGGTATCGTCAATGGAAACAAGTATTTTCATTTTGGTTACCTCCCTGAAATGTAGTTAAGTAAGAACCCTTAAGCAATCGATGAAAAATCTCTTCGAGAACTACTGTTATAAGCTTCGTTTAATAAAAAAGGTTACCGCTAATAATATTAAAAAACCGTGTGAATCGCATTTATTTCCAAACTACCCTCATGCCCGCAGGACACAACCGCCTATGCAAATGGTTACGTGATTCAAAACGTCCAGATATCGTTCCATGTAATCTGTCTGATCTGTGAATCTATTTTCTAACTAATCCATTATCAGTTTTTCGATACTCTCATACCTTCGCTACTCAGTATTTTTTGTACGGTTGCATCGTTTAAATCCAGGCGAAAGAATTCCTTATAAAAGTATTTAGTCTCAACCACCATATCGATATCGGTAAATTTATCAGGATACAGGGTTTGGGCTGTCCAAATTACCGCCAGTGGAGTCTCTAGAGAAGAAAAATGACCCCATCGGGAAATACCATTAGGCAGGGCCAGAACCCGCATACTTTTAACTGCCTGCAGAGACCGCCAGTGCTCGTGGTTCATAATATATTCCACTACATTAGGATCGTTAACTAAAATATATTCCGGATCCCAGAGCAATATCTGTTCCAGACTGGCATAGTATTTACCTTCAAATAGTTTCAGTTCCTGGTCTAAGGCTACGTTTTTAGCTCCGGCTGCCTGTATCCAATCGGCCGGCAATGTTCCCCGGGTAACAGTGCGGGTAGCTTCATTGACCGAATGGTAAACCCGAATGCGATCTTTTTCAGGTATAGCTGCTATTTTTTCTTCTACCCGCTCCAGGCACCGCTGGTAATATTGATTATACTTCTGGGCCTGGTTGGCGGTACCCAATGCCTTAGCAATCATAGTCATAGCCGCTTGTTGTTCTTTCATATTATTAAACTCAATAACCAGGAATGGAATACCACTTTTATTCATTTTGTCTACTTCAGCCTGGTTGTGGGCGGTATCACTCTTTACGAAAGCTATATCCGGTTCACATTTGGCCAGTTCTTCAATGTTGATGACCCCACTGTTTTTAGGTACGGGAACTTTTTTGATATGCGGGTACATCTCCACCAGCAGTAAATCCCTCTGCATACCTCCTACTCCAGCTACGATTTTATCTCCCTGTCCGAACAGAGCCAGGGCGTGGCCAGATTCCGGGCAGAGACAGGCAATCCGCTGCGGATGGGCGGGAATGGTGACATTTCTACCGATACAATCTGTAATGGTAATAGTTTTGCTAGGTTCACTCACTTTAGCTGGTTGATCCGCTTTATGCTCATTACTGCACCCGGCTGTTAAGCCGCTTAGGGCTAAAAGTAAATTTAAAATAATGATTAATGAGATATTTTTCCGTTGTGTTTTCATAATACACTCCTTCCCTGTTTATCTTCATGCCTGGAATCAGTCGTACTAATAGCAATAATCTGTTTGATTTCCTGGTTTACATCCACCGGAAACGATACCACCCGGGTATTAACATAATACAACTGCTTTAGGTTCTCTTCAGAGAGGACTTCGCTGGGACTTCCCAGCGCCAGAAAGTTCATATTGCTCATCAAAGCTACCCTGGTTATAAGTCCACTATTTTCAAAATAAAAGCAATGGTTAGGGAAATGTGTGGCCATCAGGATTGTCAAACCCTGTTCCCGTACCAGCTCCACTACCTTTTCCATAATCACCAATTCATGTTTGAAATCTAAATGGGCTGTAGGTTCATCCATAACAATAACCGGAGTTCTCTGTGCCAGAGCCCGGGCTACCATTACCAGTTGTACTTCCCCGCCACTTAACTGGGTATAACGGCGATCTTTCAAGTGGGTTATACCTACCGTTGCCAATGCTTCTTCGGCAATAGCCAAATCTTCTTCCCCCGGTCGATCAAACATGCCGATATAAGCTGCCCGTCCCATAAGTACCACATCCAACACCCGATAAGGAAAGGTTTTTTCATGGTTTTGAGGTACATAAGCTACCTGCCGGGCAATCTGCTCCGGGCGAATTCGGCTGATATTACTGTCATTTAGTAATATTTCCCCCTTCAGTGGTTTTAAATGACCCAGGATACAATCCAGGAGTGTGGTTTTGCCACAACCATTAGGACCTAACAGACAAAAAAGTTCACCAGACTCAATACTGAAATTAATATTCTGGAAAAGGGGAATGCCATTATAGCCAAATTCAACTCCCCGAGCCTCAATTAAAGCCATGGCCTACCATCCTCCCCCTTTAGTTATTTTCAAGAGATAGACAAAAAAGGGCGCTCCTACCAAGGCAGTAAGAATCCCCAATGGTATTTCCGAGCCGGTCAGCATTCGTCCCAGATTATCTACTAGGATAAGAAAACAGGCCCCCAGGGATAAACTGGTAGGTATCAATATCCGGTTGTCATTACCCACTAGCATACGACCTATATGAGGCATGACCAACCCTACCCAGCCGATGATACCGCTTACGCAAACAGCTCCGGCGGTTGCCAGGGTAGCACAGGCAATAACAATACCTTTATTAATAACCGGGTTGATGCCCAGGGATTGGGCTTCTTTATCCCCCATGGACATTACATTAATTCTCCATCTAATGGCCAGTAATCCCGAAATGCCAATTAACATCGGAATTCCGGCTATGGAAATATCCTGATATCGGGCCGATGCCAAACTGCCCATAAGCCAAAAGACAATGGCCGGTAACTGATCCATAGGATCAGCAACATATTTGGTTAGGGATATGAGCGCAGAAAAAACCGACGATACAATAACCCCGCCCAGAACCAGCATAATAGTAGGAGTAGCATTATATACCTGGGCAATAAGATAACTTAATACCACCGCCAGGATACCGAAAGCAAAGGCAAAAATATAGGTGGGGGCAGTAGCGTTAAATAATATGATGGCCAAAGCTGCACCGAATCCTGCCCCGGAACTGACCCCCAAAATACCTGAATTTACCAGGGGATTACGAAATATTCCCTGGAAAGCAGCACCGCTTACAGCCAAGCAACCGCCCACCATAGCCCCTAGAATAGCACGGGGCAAGCGGATGTCCCATACTATGGTCTGACATATTTCAGGCAGGCTGCAGGGAGTCCCGGATATTTTGCACCACAATATGTAGATAACATCGGAGATTGATACCGGATACCGGCCCAAAAAAAGGGATACAAAAATAAAGGCCAGGGGCGCAACTACCAACAACAGGTAGGTTAATCTCCTTTTATGTGTATTATCCTCTAGATAATTGCCGTTCATAGGAAACACCTGTGTATGGGTATAAAGCTAACCAGTTGTAAAATGAAACTGCTATATTTTATCATGCCTTTACTGCTTACCATTTTTTCTATAAATTACATAAACCAGTGCGAGAGCAATAATAATAGCTGCGACAATTCCTATAATACCCCTATTGCTGATTTCTTTTGAACTGGTAATGCTTCCTGTCAGCTTAGTTGCGTTTTTTTCACTATCTTTTGCTTTCGATTCTGCTACCTGTTCCGGGTTTTTGCCCGGCTTCTCATTCCTTGCTAGCTCGCTGTCCGGGGCTTTCGGTTCATATGAATCGCCAGTAGTACTTTTTGTAACCGTATCTTTACTGGTGAATGCTGGCAAGTTTTCCTCAGTTGCTAGAACACCTTCAGTAGTAAAACTTAACGTAGTCTCTTTCCCCAATTTTACTCCGCTTTTTGATTCCAACTGGGGGGCTACCTTTACCGTATATCTAGTACCTGTTTTCAGTTCCTGTAGAGGCTTAACTTCTATGTCCCGTCTTTTATCAAATTCTATCTGATCATCTGCCATTAGTACTTCGATAGGTACTTGTTTGCCATTTTGAGAATACATGGTAAAACATTTACTGTTATTATCCCGAACCGTCATATAAACCACGTTCTTGCTGAAAGTCATTTTTATCTTCACTGGCAAAGCTACATCTTTTTGGCCATCAAGCGGATTTGAGCTAACCAGAGCTAAGAACTCGTTTTTACCTCCTCCGCTGCCATCACCCTGCCCTGCTAGTACTGGGATGGCCAGGATAACAGAGCATAAAAACACCAGTGTAGTAATCAACGTTTTTCTAAAAATGTTTTTAATTTTGCATCCTGTCAATTCCAAATCTCCCCCTAATAATAATGCTACCGGAGCTATTCTTGCCTGAATTATGGATAAGGTAATTTAATCTTTACTATCCCCCTCACCTTATTAAAGGCCAAAATAATACCCGGCAAAAAGTATTAGCCGGGCTTTAATATGCCTTTTTTTTACTCCTTTCCACATCAGGAGGCTCGCCCGTTTCTCGGCGTACACTAACCCTGATATAAACTTTAGGCGTGCAGGCTCGAAGTTATAATTGTTTAGTCAAATTAACTGCAAGTATTCGACACGTAAATAATATTTCCTGCAAATGAATAAGTCTGTTTGCCTTTCAGGGTTCTCATGACCTTTTCTAGTCTGTTTGGAAACGATTCCTCCAGTTTTTTAGAGATTAGTACTTAAACCAGTATTTTTCCAGATACATACATTTGAATAAAGCAAAGAGGACGCAGGTACTTGAGTTTTAACTAATTTATTAGATGCCTTTTGGGGGAATTTCACAGTGGATGACAAAATATATGATTCAGTTAGGTATGAAGACAGGGTAATTAAGCAGAAAATAGAATTTTTATATATAATGTGTATATGGTATTTTCACTGTTTAACATCTGTGATAAAAAATGATAGTAAGTAGGATGAACGATGACACTTCAACAATTAAGATACATTATAAAAATAGTTGAATGCGGTTCAATTTCCGAAGCCGCCAAACAGCTTTTTATCTCCCAGCCAAGCCTTTCAAATGCCGTCAAAGAGTTGGAAGCCGAACTGGGCCTGGAGATATTTTACCGAACCCCCAAAGGGATTTCTTTATCTGTGGATGGAACGGAATTTCTATCCTATGCGCGCCAGGTTATAGAACAGGTTGAACTTCTGGAACAGCGCTATCTGGGTAAAAAGCCTACCAAACAGCTCTGCTCGGTTTCAACGCAACATTACGCTTTCGCTGTCAACGCCTTTGTCAATCTCCTTAAGGCATTGGATGTGGATGAGTACACATTTACGCTTCGGGAGACTAGAACCTTTGAAATAATTGAAGACGTTAAGAATCTTCGGAGCGAGATAGGCATTATTTACTTCAGTGATTTTAATAAACAAGTGCTAAATAAGCTCTTAAAGGAAAATCATCTACACTTTAACCCTCTTTTTGAAGCTGATCCACATGTTTTTATCAGTTCGGCTCATCCGCTGGCTAGGGAAAAATCAGTGACTCTGGAAGATTTGGACGGTTTTCCTTTCCTGGCATTTGAGCAAGGCGAAAATAACTCGTTTTACTTTTCAGAGGAGATTTTAAGTACCGCTCCCCACAAGAAAACCATTTATGTCAGCGATCGCGCAACGCTTTTTAATCTGCTGATCGGCCTGAATGGATATACGATTTGCACTGGTGTTCTAAACAGCGATTTAAACGGCGACAACATAATTTCCGTGCCTTTGGAGACGGAAGAAAAAATGCTGGTGGGCTGGATAGCAAATGAGAAAGCCCATTTAAGTGCGATTGCCTCGGATTATATTGTAGAGTTGAAGCGCTTGATTTTTGAATACGGTTACACTGTCTTGTCATAAGCCTGCCCGAATAGGAAAGGCCCCTTAGGTTACGCTGCCAGCAGAGTGCTAATGGCTGCGTAAATTCTCTGGGCAATATAGGGATTGTTCATCGTATATAAATGTATTCCATCCACGTCCTGGGCTATCAGGTCAACAATTTGATCAACCGCATAGGCAATTCCCGCATCACGCATGGCTACAGGATTGTTCTCATATTTCTCCATCATGGTTATAAACTTTTTAGGTAGCTTTACGCCGCACAGCGATACCATCCTTTCAATTTGTTTTTTGTTTACGACCGGCATAATTCCCGCTTGAATCGGTACGTTTATACCTGCGATACTGGCCCGTTCCCGAAATGCATAAAAGTAGCTGTTGTCGAAAAAAAGCTGGGTAATCAGCTGATCGGTTCCGGCATCCACCTTCGTTTTTAGATTGCGTATGTCATCAATAAGACTGGGACATTCACTGTGCCCCTCTGGATAACACGCGCCGATTATATTAAAGTCACCGTTTTGCTTGATGAATGAAATTAAGTCGCTGGCATACCTGAAATCCTGCTTGGGGGGAAATTCGGAGCTCACATCACCGCGCAGGGCCAAAATATTCTCGATGCCTGCTTTTTTTAAGCCTTCCAGCATAAACAGCACTTCACTTTTTGTGAGATTGATGCAGGGAAGATGCGCAACACTCTCGATACCGTAATGGTTTTTAATAGCTGATGCGATTTCCAGGGTTGCATCGTTATTTTCACTTCCGCCTGCTCCATAAGTAACACTGATGAATTCTGGATTTAAGCCTTTTAACTCATCGAGGGTATGGTAAATCGTGTCAATAGGGGCTGTTCGCTTGGGCGGAAAAATTTCCAGCGACAGCACTTTTTTGTATTTAAAGATTGCAGATGTTTTCATTGTGCAAACTCCTCCTGATTTCTTGGGCAGCAGCCACGAGGTTATTCAGGCTCGCAACCGTTTCCGCATTTCCTCTCGTTTTTAGCCCGCAGTCCGGATTTACCCAGAGATTTTCCTGGGGGATTTTTTCAAGCATCCTTGAAAGTGCTGCCTTGATTTCTTCGGTACTGGGAATCCTCGGCGAATGGATATCATAGACACCCGGCCCCACCTTGGTTTTAAAGGCGCACTGATTCAATACATCAATAATTGCTAGATCTGAACGGGAAGCCTCGAAGGTGATAACATCAGCGTCCATATTATCAATATCCCTGATAATATCGCTGAATTCGCTGTAGCACATATGGGTATGAATTTGAGTCTGTGCCTTAACACCACTGTGAACAAGCCTGAATGCAGGAATTGCCCAGTCCAGGTATTCACGATGCCAATCACTTTTTCGCAGCGGAAGCTTTTCCCGAAGTGCTGCCTCGTCAATTTGGATTATTTTAATGCCGTTGGCTTCAAGATCAAGCACCTCGTCCCGAAGAGCAAGTGCGATCTGAAAGGCGCAATCTTGCAAAGAAATGTCCTCACGGGGGAACGACCAGTTTAAAATCGTGACGGGTCCGGTAAGCATACCCTTCATGTGTTTCGTGGTAAGCGATTGAGCATATACGCTATAATCAACCGTCATGGGTTGGGAGCGGGAAATATCCCCCCATATAATTGGCGGTTTAACACACCTGGTTCCGTAAGATTGCACCCAGGCTTTTTCTGTAAAAAGGAATCCCGCAAGGCATTCGCCGAAATACTCAACCATGTCGTTACGCTCAAATTCACCATGAACAAGCACGTCAAGTCCGATTTTCTCCTGCAGTGCAACACATTCGGCTATTTTTTCTTTGTTAAATTTAATGTACTGAGTTAAATTAATTTTGCCGTTTTTAAAATTTGCACGGTTCGCTTTGACCTCTGCCGTCTGCGGGAATGAACCGATGGTTGTAGTTGGCAGCAAGGGAAGATCAAGCATCGCCTGCTGGATTTTCTCACGTTCATTAAATGCAGGCTGTCTGATGAAATCATCCGGGGAAAGTGAGGAAACTGCAGATTGCACAGAGGCGTTTGGACAGAACCTGCTGGCCTGAAAGAGCCTGCTGTTTTCAATATATTCAGAAACCTTGACCGGGACTTCGCTTGAGCTTATCCTTTTTAGCTCAGCCAGTTCAGTCAATTTTTCCTCCGCAAAGGAAAAATATTTTTTATATTCATCAGACAGGGAACTTTCATTTTTTAAAGTATACGGTACGTGCAGCAGCGAACAGGAGGTACCCAAAACAATATCAGGGACAGATTTACCCAATTCTGCGAGGATATGCAACGTATGCTCATAGTGGTTTCGCCAGATATTTTTGCCATTGACCAAACCGGCAAAAAGGGTTTTGTCGGCAGGAAACCCAAAGCGTTGAACCAATTCCAGGGTTTTTTTACCTTCAATAAAATCTAATCCTATACCATCAAAAGGCAGAGCGATAACCTCCTGGTAACAGTCGCGTATATCGCCGAAATAGGTTTGCAAAAGCACCTTGCTACCGCCTTTTGCCAAAAGGATTTCACTGTAAACTCTAATTAACAGAGCAATGTCATCCGCGGTCAAGTCCATAACCAGCGCGGGTTCGTCAAATTGTATCCATTCCACACCTAAATCATTAAATTTTATAAGAATCTTTGAGTATGCTTCGATAATATCTGTAATGAAATCAGCCAATGTTTTACGGCCGGTGAATTTTGTGAGTTTTATAAAGCTAAAAGCTCCGATCATAACCGGTTTGGTCACAATCCCCAGATTCTTCGCTTCCAGGAATTCATCAAACGGCTTCGTTCCCGCCAACGTAATTTCCGTATCATCCTCAATCTCCGGCACTATATAATGGTAATTTGTATTAAACCACTTTTTCATGGCCAAAGCCTTTACGTCTCCGTTTACACCTTGATAACCTCTCGCCATGGCAAAATACTCAGTTAGAGGTTCAAGCCGTAAATCGCGGTACCGTTTGGGAACTACATTAAGCAGAACCGCGGTATCCAGCATATTGTCGTAAAAAGAAAAATCGTTGGACGGTATGAAATCAATCCCATTTTCAAACTGAGCTTGCCAATGTGCATTTCTAAGTAGGGTAGCCGTTTCTTGAAGCTGCGCTGCCGATAAAACCCCTTCAAAATACTTCTCGGTTGCGAATTTTAATTCCCGCGAATTTCCTACCCTCGGGTAACCAATAACTGACGTTCTCATGATAGCTTTCACCTTCCAATTATAATGGCAACAATATACCATGACATCTTAGCCATAGCATAATATGTGTTTTATATGTCTTACCATAGTTATTTACTATAGCTATGCAAGGCACCTTAATTATAGCCATATTGAATTAGCAATTACCGTCTGTTATAACGGCCGGCAAGACATATTTAAATTATTGAAATATTGAAACGGCTAAATCGCCGCAATTTTAAGCAAAAATCATCCATAAATAAAATATCCATATATGTATGATAAGCTGGAATAATATTTGGTTAATTGATATACTCAGGGTAAGTGTTTCAAATATACAAAAAGGAGGGATTATGGTAGTTCTTGTCGTATCACCAACCTTTTTTCATGCTTAGTTCGCACTAGTAGTTGAAGTAAAAGGAGGATGATTAGATGGAAGAGAAGGGCAAACTGTTTTATGGCTGGTGGATTGTAGTCGCATCTTTCTTTCTCATGTTTGCTGGCGTTGGTATTCTGATCAATACTTATGGGGTATTGTTCGGTGCCATCATTTCCGACATGGGATTTTCACGTGGCGGTTTGGGACTGTATTTCACCTTGATGGCCCTAGCCCTAATGGTCGCATCGCCAATCCTGGGAAAAATTCTTGTCAAATACAATGCCCAGGTTGTAATTACTGTCTGTCTGATAGTATCGGGGCTTGGATTTATGGCCTTCTCTCAAGCAACCCAATTGTGGCACTTTTATTTAATTGCAATAATTGTAGGCTTGTTTGGGGCAGGAACTTCGACATTGCCGGCGTCCATGTTGCTTACCAACTGGTTCAATGAAAAACGCGGTTTGGCCATGGGCATTGCTTTTACCGGCAGTGGCATAGGCGGTATGGTTTGTAATCCGTTAGCACAATATGTAATAAACAATTATAGCTGGCAAATGTCTTATGTAGTTCTGGGGATAATATTCCTGGCGGTTACATTACCATTTGCCTTATTCGTTATTAAACTGTTTCCCTCGCTTAAAGGACTTGCGCCCCTCGGTTCAACTGGGTCTGAAGACGATCAGGCAGCTTCAGTGCAGGGGCTAACCACTAAGGAGGCCTCCTCAAATGCTTTGTTCTGGCTGCTTGGGTTCGCCTTCTTTACCGTCTTGCTACTTCAGGTCGGTATACAAAACAACATTCCTATCTTCATGCAGGATCTAGGCCACTCTGCCACATTTGCAGCTTCCGTCATGGCAGTCTATATGGGACTCCTGGTAATAGGTAAGATGTTCCTGGGAACATTCCTGGATAAATTCGGACCTAAAGTTGGAGTAACCTTCTGTCTGGCATTAATGATCGCTGCACTGTTCTTCTTTATCAACGGGCAGCCCCTGATCATGGTAGGACTATTTGTACTGGCCTTTGCCTTCGGTTCTCCTATTACTACCGTATATCCCTCCTACGTAATCGGACACCTGTTTGGCAACCTTGATTATGGCACCATTTATGGAATCATGAATATCTTTATTACTTTGGGACTGGCGTTTGCCATGCCCATAACCGGTGCTGTATATGACAAATTCGGCACTATGGTTCCGGTCTGGTATGGCTTTATGGCAGTAGCCTTGGTCGCACTTGGATTGTTCTATTTCATTCTGAGTCGCCAACCCAAGCTTGAGGAACAGTGGCATAGTTAACCCGAAACTGAATCACTTCCCTTCAATATAAGGTAGCTTGCCTGCAGGGGGTGCGTACCGCACCCCCTAACCTCTATCAGCTCAGCAAAATATAATTCTTCACTTCTTTTAGCCTTTGGACGGTATTGTTTTTGTTCCCAGGTTATAAAAGCGGACGGTAAAAAATATAATAATTTTTTTTGCAAAAATCTAACCTGACTGGGGTTGGGACTTATTTAATGCCTATCTTGACCTTTTTATTTTGTTCGTTCATCCTTACATTCGAAGACTACTGCCCGCTCAGGCGGTTTGCGTAAATGGATTGCAGATTATTGGCTCATAAACTTTTTTCGCGCCAAATGCAATCCCCTTGACATTGCATTGACAACTTGAAAACTAACAGGAGGCTTAAGCGCTAGGCTGAAACCCCCTGTCAGTTTTATTGACTCTGTCTGGCTGGGACATGAGTTCCGGTTGATCATACGGGTTAAAAAAATGGGCCAAGGCTTATGTATGGCTTACGGTATCCGAAGCTATTTAGCATCAGGTTGGTATGTTTTTTAATTTATTGCATCTATCAAAACCGATACCGAAACGCCGTTGCTGATTTCTGATTAGTTGATGGCCCCCTCATAGAATCAGAAACTCTTGGCAATTTCCTGGGCCTTAGTCATTATGCTGGCAATTATAGCTTCATGATCCTGCCCCGCCACATCCATGTTGTCTGCGGCTATGGTAGTTATATCTGTTATTCCCAAAAAATTTAAGATCGCTCTTAGATATCTATCCCCCATTTCCCAGGCAACAAGTTCGCCTTCGGAAAAATTTCCGCCTCTTGAGGTAATATTCACTGCTTTTTTACCATTACACAGCCCTACCGGCCCTTCGGCTGTGTATTTAAAGGTAATATTGGCAACACTTATGTAATCGATATAAGCCTTCAATATTGCAGGAATTCCCAGATTCCATATTGGCTCCGCAAATACATATTTATCTGCCTCCACAAACTGGTAGGCATATTTGAGGACGGGATGGTTTCTTCCTTCGCCTGGCTCTACCCAATGCATCATGACTCCTTCTTCTGTTAGAAAACCAATACCTTCCTTATATAAATCCAGGGTGATAATTAAATCATCAGGGTTATGCTCCCTATAGACTTCAATAAACTTATCCGATATTCTTAAGGTTTTTGATGTTCCTTGAGGTTTTGGGTTGGCTTTGATATAGAGTACTGTACTCAATTGTATCTGCCCCTTTCTAATTTCATTTATGATAAAATGCTAACATTGCAGTATCTATTGAGCAAGTAGGTACTATTTAGTGCTGTAGTTTCTAAAAAGATACTGTAAGAACTAAAAAAATCAACAAATAGCATTGTAGTCCTTAGTACACTGGGAAATAGCAAAATTTGCTGGGGATTTTTAAATAACAACAAATCTATGTTCCTGTTCCCCTTTAAGCTGTTTCCACTTAGGAATTCAACATATTCTCCGATTAGTTGTATGAATAACTGCGATATTGTGATAAAATACAAGCATTACAGTATCATTTAGGTAAGTAGGTGCAATTTTGTGCCGTAGTATCTAAAAGGGTACTTAAAATGAGGCGATATAATGACAAGTAATAAAGAAATACATGAAACATGCTTTATGAAAGAAAAATGTTTGAAGTATGAAACCTGCCCAATGGTTTTGGTTCAAAATCTTCTCTCCGGCAAGAGAAAAATATTGATTTTATGGTACTTAAATTACGAGACATTAAGATTTAATGAACTTAGAAAAAAACTGCCCGATGTAACTCAAAAAATGCTCACGCAACAATTAAGGAGCTTAGAGGCAGATGGCTTGATATATCGAAACATATATCCAGTAACTCCTCCAAAAGTTGAGTATGGATTAACCGAATTAGGCAGGAAAATTATCCCCATATTAGAGATGATGCACGGCTTCGGTGCAGATTATTTAGAAAAAGCCGAATTATCGTCCCCCGTTCAAGAAAAATAACGTTTGAGTATTCCAGGATGCCAACAACCATGTACCTCTGACATCCCATGATTCATAGTACCCGCAACTTCAGGTGTTAGGGCAGCAGATCGGTTTATCCGCTAGATAAGTCCTCCAATGCTGAGGAAAAGAAGGGACGGCCGTTTTGCTTAACGAGGCGGCTAAAAATTCTAAACCCCTGCAAAACCGCATTCTTACGGATATCGCAAGGGTTTTCTAATTCATAGATTATAGCTAATCTACTATAAAATGATACAAGCGCAAGACGGTATGTGCGTTTTTTCAAGGGGCATGCATAACAATATTTCTCCTAATACCGTTATTAAATCAGGATCAGAGAATATCAAAGGTTAGTTAGCTACGCTTTTTTCGACTCAAACGAAAAAATGAAGAAATAAATCCCGAATGTTGTTCTGGCGCATCACTAACGTCATTGTTGACTAACCGCAACAGGATGTCCTCTAAACTGCTCTCCTGTATACCAAAGGATAATACTTTCGCATTACTTGCTAAGGCCTCCTGCAGAATGCGAGGCCGTTGTTCTTCACTCTTAATAGCATTAATATACAGCCTGTCTCCTTTCGCTTCTATATGATTAATCCCGGGAAGCTTTCGCAAATTTTCAACTACCTGTGGATCTGTTTCAGCCAAGGTAAGCTCGATATTAATGCTATCGCTTGCAGTACTGCGTAAATGTTCAATAGTATCCATAGCTACCAAATGACCGTGATCGAAAATCCCTACTTGATCGCAAATCGCTTCAACTTCCGGCAGAACGTGGGATGACATTAGCACTGTTACTTCCTGTTCTTGACGCAACCTCAGAATCAATTCCCTCATATTCTTAGCACCAAGTGGATCTAACCCCAGGGTAGGCTCATCCAAAAAAAGAACTTGGGGTTCTGAAAGCAACGCCTGGGCGAGACCTAGACGATGCCGCATTCCTCTCGAATAACCTCCCACCAGGGCATTCTTTTTATTTAATAGCCCCACGAGCCCTAACACATAGTCAATGCGCCGGTTCTGGTCGTTAATAGGAACATCCAACAGACGGGATATATAACGTAGGGTTTCCAATGTGGTCATCCTGGTATAGAAAGATGGATTTTCTGCTACATAGCCTATGTGTGATCGCACCATCATGGGATCTTTAACCACATCATATCCAGATACTATGGCAGTTCCGCTGTCTGGACGGATTAGACTGACCATCATTTTAAATGTTGTGGTTTTGCCTGCCCCGTTTAGTCCCAGCAAGCCAAAAGAACTGCCCTTTTTAACCTGAAAACTCACATTGTCTACTGCTTTAAGGTCGCCGTAACATTTCGTTAATCCTTTAGCATCAACTGCGAATTCATTCATAACGCTTCCTCCTAATTCTTAAAGGCAACGTTTTGCCGTTCAAAAATAATACTAGCGACAAATAGCACTATAAAAGTCATAATCAGCAGGGATACACAGGTAAGCAGGGCATCAGCAGGGAAGGAGAGTGCGAATTTTTGGTATTTAGAGAAAACACTTAAAAAGAATTTTATAACAATAGGCAGTCCGACAAAGCTGTCAATATTCAATAGCAGTCCGACTTGTCTGAGGAATTCTCCCCCCAGAGGATGCGCAGGAGCCATAAATATTAATGCGCAAAGTGCGGTGGTGGCCGTTGTCGGTGCAAACATAGATATAAATGTGGTGATGGCTATGAATAATAGCGACACACAGGTGACAATGGCTACAAACGTCATCCATTGGCTGAAAGCAGGCATGGGAAGCTGCCAACGGTACTGAGATATTCCTGAAAACTGTGCCCAGAAATAAGCTACAATCAATTCAACAACCAGCAATGGCACAACCATTACGACAAAAGCCATGTATTTGCCTAATAACAATGAACGGCGAGGTAATGGTTTGGAGAGAACAAGTTCCATCGTGCCTTTTTCTTTTTCGCCCACAACGGCGTCCATGGCAGTAAGAATGCCTATCATTGGGCATAGAACCGCAAACAATTCGAAGAAGGGATCCAACACATTCTTGGAATTTGCGGTAGGCCCAACTTCCGTATAAAGAGCCATTAATATCGCCCCAAAGATAAACATCAGCAAAAAAATCGTTTTATAATTACGCAAGTTCTCCTGTAGTTCCCGTTTCATAACCACTAACGTCTTCAATATTTGTCATCTCCATTTCATAAGAACGAATTAACAATTCCTGCATTCAAGGGATACCGTTGTAATTAGAATTGAAGCATACCCGTTTCATTGCAACTATTTAAGGGTCAGCCTCTTTAAAAAAAGATAGAGGTAATCTAGAAAAAAACGCATAGGGAATCTGCTTAGCAAAACGGATCAAAATATCTGGTATTAGCAAACAGTGTAGTCCGGGATGAAAGAAAGAGAAAAATCTGCCCAATATGTAAACGAGTTGCCTTCTTCCCTCCTCCGTTTAATTCTATGGCCGGGTTCATGTTCTATCGTCCTCTTCCAGGACTTCTTTGACTAATTCACCCAGCCACTTCTTGCTTTCGTTTAGAACCTGACGACCCTTTTCGGTGATTTGATAATAAATGCGAATTCTACCTTCTACATTTACTTTTTCCGAGATTAATAATCCGTCTTCCTCCATCTGGTGTAAAACCGGATATACGGTACCAGCTCCTACTCTGTAACCATGCCTTCTTAACTCCTCAATCATCTCAACTCCATAAATAGGTTCCAAAGAAGCATGATGCAGAATATGAAGACGAACGAAACCTGAAAGCATATTCTTAATCATATTTATCTCTTCCGATATTGGTTTTCGATATTGGAAATTGATATTAGTATACAAGATAAAGAAAATGGCAGTCAAGTATTATTTTTCTAGTGTCAGGGGGACGGTTCTTTTGTCACCCAGAGTGTCAAAAGAACCGTCCGAGATCACTGAAAAAGCAACCCTTTTAAGCCGCCCTGGCGGCTACCCACAGCCCATCAGGTAGGTTAATCTGTAACCGGCAGGATAAAAACCTCAAAATAAACGAAGATAACCCTTTTGAAGCGGATACCAGTTTGGCTATCCGCTTTAAGTTTACCGCCAGGGCTGTTAGTTTGGCCTGAATGCGGATGCTGTAACCGTCAAGTAGTTTTGAACAAAAAACGTTAAATAATTTTGGACACCTAATTGTTACCAAAAATGGTTTGACGATGCTTCAGACGATAGCTGTCGCCAGTTAGATGAATAACCTCGCTTTTGTGGATTAAACGATCCAAAATAGCGGTTGTAATGGCCGGATCACCCAGAATATCACCCCATTCTTCCGGGCCTTTGTTGGATGTGATGATAATGGAGGTCTGCCCGTAAAGCTGGTTGATCAATTGAAAAAAGAGATTTGCTT